>CAVIIX010000008.1:0-107904 GCA_963643225.1 Lachnospiraceae bacterium | reverse complement strand
TTATTCTTTGTGAAGGAAGCATTCAACGCTTGCAAGTATCGTAAACAAGGCGCAAGATCAATCAGAATGGTGCTTCACAGGGATTATTATATAAACTATAGTCGTAAGAAAATACGACGAATTATGAGGAAATATAGCATTGTTTGCCCGATGAAAACTAAGAATCCTTATAAGGATATGTGGAAGGCTACTAAAGAAGATAAAATTGTTCCTAACAAGGTAAAACGCAACTTCAAAACGGGTGAAGCAAGAAAACTGTTTCTTACAGATATAACTTATATCAAGCATCAAGATCATTTTACTTATCTGCAAATGATTATTGATGCGCAGACAAAGGAACCAGTTGCCCATGCGATATCTACTTCTTTGAAGATGGATTTTGTAATTGAGTCGCTGGATAAGCTGGCGAAGTATGATTTCGCGGAAGGGGCTATGATTCATAGCGACCAGGGCGTTCATTATACTTCAAAGGCATTTAGAGATAAGGTGGCAAATATGGGCCTGGAGCAGTCCATGAGCCGCCGAGGCAATTGCCTTGATAATTCTGCTAGGGAGTCGTTCTTTGGCCACATGAAGCAGGAAATGGAATTCGACAAGGATGCTACGGATGAAGAAATCGAGAAGCAGCTTGAGGATTATATACATGATTATTGGTACAACAGATATCAGGAAGGACTTGGCGAGATGACACCATATGAGTATGGCCAGAGCCTGCTCGCAGCATAAGGGGTTGACGTGTCCAAGATTTGGGTACCATGTCACTTGAAGTATTAACTTATTTTTTCTGTTTATAAGGGGGGTCTGCGGGGTAGGAGCCACGCAGCTTCTGCATGCTTCGACCTACGGCGTCACGGGAATTTTTCCAGTCCGCATCTTTATTTCGATAGTCAAATTTTTCGATGAGCCAGCTTACGTCCTCATATAAGCGTTCCATGTTGTCTTCCATAAGCTTAAACATGCGTGGGTAGAATTCCTGCTTTTCTTTATCCGAAAGATGCAGTTCGCCGTATTCGCACAAATCCCCGAAGTGGTGGAGACAGAACCCCTTGCCTGAGTCGACCTTTGCTTTAAATTCCGGATCTTCCTTGTATAGATAGAAGAAGGTGTCAAGATACCTGTCGTACATTTTAGCAAATTCCTGACAGATGTAGCAGGAGCAATCCATAGAATGAGTCCAGGCTGCAATGGGGTTTTTTAAAGCGTTTGGTTTTGATAATTTTTCTTTAAAGGAGATCCTTGCAGGTGAATATTTTTTAAACTGTTCCTGCATTTCAGTAATGGTGCGGCGGTAGTGGGTTTTTAAAATCCAGGCATTGCCAAGGGTGTTGCCATAATCGTACATTTTTCGAATGTGCTCTCTGCAAAAGCCGTACTTATCGGTCATTTCACGGGTGTCAGCCTCCATGTAGGAGGCTGAAGAACCCAAAACATAATCAAGTAAATCCTGCTCAACGTTTCTTTCAATGTAGCAAAAGGGGCATTCGTCCAAGGCATTAATGGCGTCGTTAAGGGGAATTGTATAAAGCTTTTCTTTCATATTTTATATTTTCCAATCCTGTAGGAAGCAAATGTGCCGTCAGTTTTAAAATGCATTATAATGCCTTTTGCACCTAAACCTAAAATCACCATCTGCAATTGAGTGTTAAAATTTAGGATAATAATAGCATTATTTACGCAAAAGTGCAATAAACTTAAAAAACTTTCATGAATTGACAGAAAACATCGATTTTAGGAACATATGTTTGACATAATGAAATTATATGTTATAATGCCGTTATGGGGGATGAAATATGAGTATTAAATTTTTGTTTGGTCCAGCAGGCAGCGGGAAGAGCACCCTTGTGCAGGGTGAATTAGTTGATAAATCTTTAAAGGCGCCTAAAGAAAACTTTCTCTACATTGTGCCGGATCAGTTTACCATGCAGTCTCAGATGGACATAGTTAAACGGCATCCGAATAAAGGCATTTTAAATATCGATGTACTTAGCTTTTCACGTCTTTCCTACAGAGTCTTTTCCGTTACCGGAAGGGCTGAAACTCCGATTTTAGACGATACGGGTAAATCACTTGTGTTAAGAAGAGTGGCAGGGGAGGTTGCGCCCAAAATGCCCTATATCGGTAAGAATCTAAATAAAACAGGCTTCATTCATGAAGTGAAATCTTCGCTTTCTGAATTTATGCAATACGGCTTAAGTGTTAAGGATGTTGAGAAGCTTTCAGAGAGCTTAAAGCCAAGCCTTCTTAAAAACAAGCTTGAAGATTTAAGCGTAATTTATAAGGCCTTTATGGACTTTAATAAAGATAAATTCATTACTAATGAAGAGACTCTTGACTTATTGTGCGCTAAAATTCCGGAGGCTGATTTTATAAAGGGTTCCACTATCTGCTTTGACGGCTTTACGGGCTTTACACCCATTCAGGAAAGGGTAATTTTAAAGCTGTGCGAATATGCAAAAGAGGTTATTCTTACCTTTGATTTATCAAAGCCTGAAGGCCCTGCAGAAACAGGGGCTGAAGAAAAACTATTTTATTTAAGCCGAAAGAGCGCTAACCGTCTTAAGACCTTTGCCTCGGATTTAAATATAGAAATTTCAGAGGACCTTATTATTCCTGACAACAGTAAGGGCCGCTTTAAAAACAATATGGAATTTTCTCATCTTGAAGAAAATTTATTCAGATATCCGGCCAGAGCATACACTGAGGCTCCCTTAAATATAGGGGTAACTGCCTGTGACAATATTGATACGGAGGTATCGGATATTGCCCTTAAGATATTTGAGCTTATTAAATCGGGAGACTATGCCTATAGGGATTTTGCTGTTATAACGGGAGATTTGTCTTCCTACGGATCTGTTTTTGAGAGACGCTTTAAGGAACTTAATATCCCCTGCTTTATAGACCGCACCAACAGTATTGTATTAAATCCCTTTATTGAATATTTAAAGAGCGCTCTGAAAATTCTTATTAAGGATTTTTCCTATGATTGCGTTTTTCATTATTTAAGAAGCGGCTTTACGGGCTTTGATACAGACGAAATCGACAGATTTGACAGATACGTATCGAGTCTTAACCTGCGTGGGAAAAACACCTATTTCAGACCCTTTAAAAAGCGTGAAAAGGGGCTTAAGGATGTTAAGCGCGCCGATGCAGATTTAATTAAACATGAAGAATTCAGGGTGAAATTTGCAAAAAGCTTTGAGCCTCTATTAAGACCAAATAAAACCGCCGGTGAATATACTCACGCTTTATATGAATTTTTAACCTTGAATAATTCCTATGAAAAGCTTTTAGAATACGAAGGCTTTTTTGAAAAAGAAAATGATTTATCCCGTGCTAAGGAATATTCACAGATTTACAAGTGCGTCATGGAACTTTTAGATACAATTGATTCACTTATCGGCAATGAAGAGATGGATCTTACGGAATATTACCGCATTTTTGAAGCCGGTATCAGTGAAATAAAGGTCGGTACAATTCCTAAAAACGTTGACAGAATTGTAGTAGGTGATATAGAAAGAACGAGACTTTCGGAAGTGAAGGTTTTATTCTTTGCGGGAGTTAATGATGGAAATATTCCTAAGGCGGCAGATAAAGGCGGTCTTTTATCCGTATCCGAGCGAGAAATTTTAGAAAGCCTTAATTATGACCTTGCCCCTGCTCCAAGAGAAGAAATGTATACACAGCGTCTGTATCTTTACATGAATATGTGTAAGCCTACGGATAAGCTTTTTATAAGCTATCGCGGTACGGACACCGAGGGCAAGGGTTTAAGACCTTCTTATTTAATCGATGTATTGAAAAAGCTTTATCCCAAAATGCAGATTAATAAAAAGGACTCAACTGTTACCTTAAATAAGCTTTTGTCACTTTCAGACAGTAAGCGCTATTTTGCAAGCCTTTTAAGAGACTACGTAAGTGATAGCCTTAATAAAGAAGGAAAAGCTTTAACAGAGAGCCTTTTAAGAGTATACAAGGATGAAAACACAAACGGGATTGCAGCTATTAAGGACGCTGCCTTTATTCAATATTTTGCACGTCCCATATCTGAAGACATTATAAGGCTTATATACGGAAATGTGCTTTATGCAAGCATCAGCCGTATGGAGCTTTACGCAGGCTGCGCTTATTCTCACTTTTTAAAATACGGAATGGGGCTTAAGAAGAATGCGGAATTTGAATTTGCGGCAGCAGACCTTGGCTCTGTTTATCACGGAGTTTTAGACTGCTTTTCTTCAGAGCTTGAACGTAACAAATTAAGCTGGTTTGACTTTGATAAGGAAACCGGCAGTGAAATGATTAAAAAAGCGGTTAAGGATTATTGTGAAAACTACGAGCAGGGGCTTTTATCGGATGATGAACAGAGTGCCTACACAGTAAATAAAATCACCCGCATCATGGAGCGCACTGTTGATACTCTTCAATTCCAGCTGAAGAAAGGAAAATTTAAGCCTGAAAGCCATGAATATAATTTTGAGCGTGAAATCGACCTTGAAAACAATCATAAAATGCATTTAAACGGCAAGGTGGACAGAATAGATTTGTTTGAAACCGATGATAAGATTTATGTTAAAATCGTGGATTACAAATCAGGCGACAAGGACATAGACATTACAAACGTATATCACGGGGTGGAACAGCAGCTGGCTCTTTATATGGCGGAAGCAGTTTACCATGAACAGAAAACAAATCCCGGTAAAGAAGTGGTGCCTTCAGCTTTGCTGTATTATACGATTTCAAATCCCTACATAGACATTGAAGGCGTGGAATCTGATGAAGCTATTACTGAAAAAATCAGAAAGGAACTTAAATTCAAAGGCGTTTTTGAAAAGGATACAGAGAATTTAACGGCTTATGATGAAAATCTAGAGGGGGATTCTTTGGTTATTCCAATTAAAATTAAAAAGGATAAAAATCTTGATGCAAATTCTTTAAAAAGGGCTTTCACCAAAGAAGAAATGATTGGTATGCTTGATTACGTTGAAGCAATGGCAAAGAGCATTGGTGAGCGAATTTATGCAGGTGACATTGCAATTAATCCAATTGCTGCAGGCAAAAAGGATGCCTGTAAATATTGTGAATATAAAACCATATGCCGTTTTGATGAAAAGCTACCAGGCTTTAAAAAGCGTGACGGCAAAGAGATAACCGACGAGGCTGCAAAAGAAAAAGTGTTTGGAGGTGCTATAGATGGCGTTTACTCCTTCTCCTGATCAGGAAAGCATAATTAAAGCTAGAAAACAAAATATTTTAGTGTCTGCAGCTGCAGGCTCCGGTAAGACAAGTGTTTTAACAGAACGTATAGTAGGGCTTGTATGCGATGAAAATAATCCAATTGACATAGACAGAGTGCTGGTTGTGACCTTTACAAACGCTGCAGCAATGGAAATGAAGGAAAGAATCGGTAATAAGCTTAATGAAATGCTTTTATCAGATCCCTTTAACGAACACCTGCAGAGGCAGGCTACCCTAATTCATTCTGCACAGATTACAACAATCGACAGCTTCTGTTTATATTTAGTTAAAAATCATTTTTCTGAAATAAATGTAGACCCTTCCTTCAGAGTGGGCAGTACCGGTGAAATAAAGCTTTTAAAACAGGACGTTTTAAAGGATGTTATTAAGCGCGCCTATGCGTCCAAAGACGAAGACTTTTATCATATAGTAGACTGCTATTCCAAAAAGGACAGTGACGGCACATTGGAAGAGAGTATTTTAAATCTATATAATTTTGCATGCTCATATCCATGGCCTGTAAAGTGGCTTAATGATAAAAGAAAAGACTATGAATTTGAAACCTTTAAGGACTTTTACGAAAGCACTTTATTGTCTGATTTAAAGGCTTTTATGATAAAGAGCTTTGAAACTGCGATTTATATAACTAAAGAAGCAAAACGATACGCCCTTTTACCAGGCGGCCCTTACAGCTATGAAAAGTCTTTAACTGAAGATTTACAATTTTATGAATCCTGTTTAAATACTTTAAAAACTAATAATATTGATGCATTAGAGTCTGTAATGCAGGTTTATGAGGCACCTAATATAGGAAGGGCCGGCAAGGCTGCAGATCCTAACATTACAAACATTGTTAAGGACTTAAGAGAAAAAGCCAAAAAGCTTGTGAAGGATAACTGTCTGTCAGTTTTTTTAATTCCTTTATCTCTTCAATATGAGGATTTAAAAGAAGCAGGAAGAGTAGTAAATAAGCTTATTGATTTAACAATAGATTTATATGAATCCTTTAATAAAGCAAAACGTGACAGGGATATTATCGACTTTTCAGACATGGAGCACATGGCGGTTGAAATCCTTGTTAAAAATTATGAGGATGAATATCATTTTGAAATATCGGATGTGGCAGGAGACTACCGCAATCATTATAAGGAAGTAATGGTAGATGAATACCAGGATTCTAATCTTGTTCAGGAGCTTATTATTAAGGCAGTTTCAAGAGAAGATGAAGAAGAAAACAAAAACCGTTTCTGCGTAGGTGATATTAAACAGTCGATTTACCGTTTCAGACTGGCACGCCCAGAAATTTTTATGGGGAAAATGGCATATTATGATAAATGTCCCGATTCTTTAAACAGGCTTATATGCTTACGCTCCAATTATCGTAGCAGAAAATCTGTAATAGATTCGGTAAATGCGGTATTTAAAGACATTATGAGCCTAGAACAGGGCGGCGTTAACTATGACGAGGATGCCATGCTTTATTTTGGTGCTACCTTCAGTCCTGATAAAGAGGATAATAAAACGGAAGTAATGGTAATAGAAAAAGGAAAGAGTAAAGCAGCAGACTCAAAGGATACAGAGGCGGAGGCAATTGCCCTTAAGATACTGGATGAAATAAAAAACCGCGAGGTATACGATAAAGAAGAAAAAATAACAAGAAAAGCCACCTTTAAGGACGTGGCGGTTTTATTCAGGTCGCCTTCAGGCTGGCGCAATGCAATTAAAAATGCCTTTGATAAATATCAGATTCCCTTTTGCCTTGACGGAGTGGGAGCCTTTTATGATACCCTTGAAATCAGTCAGGTGATAAGCTTTTTAAGAGTTTTAAACAATCCCTTGGATGACATTTCGCTCTACGCCTCCTTAACATCCTTCTTTGGAAAATTTACAGATGAGGATTTGGCTTTATATAAAGGGAAAAAGGGTAAGGAGCACAGATTTTTGTGGGACACCCTAAAGGACTATCTTGAATTTGACCAAGGCAATGAGAGGCTTGAAAATTTCATTGGCTTAATAAACAAATACAGAAAGCTTTCGGAAGTACTGCCCATTCACGAGCTTATCTCAAGGCTTTTGGATGAGACGGATTACAGAAACATAATCGCAGCCATGCCTGACGGTAAGCACAGACTTTCAAATGTAGAGCTTTTAATCGGCAAGGCTAATGAATTTGCAAGCACCAGCTTTTACGGGCTCTTTCATTTCCTGCGTTACGTAGAGCTTTTAAAGAAAACGGAAACCGAAGAAGGTGAGGCTCAGGCCTTTGACGAAGAATCGGATGTGGTTAGGGTTACGAGTATCCATAAGAGTAAAGGTCTTGAATTCCCTGTGTGTATTATCGGGGGTATGGATGATGACTTTAATATGAAAGACTACAGTAAGCCCTTTGTATTTGATATTGACGACGGTATCGGAGCATTATGCATTAATCCTGAAAAACGCTATAAGAGAGACACCATTAAGCGCAGGCTTATCTGCAGAAAGGGTAAGGCCGACACCTTAAGTGAAGAAATCAGAATATTATATGTAGGCATGACCAGAGCCAAAGAAAAGCTTATTTTGGTTACAAGGGAAAAAGACCCAGATGAATGGGAGCTTGATTTAAAGCTTGGAAGCACCTCTAATTATATTAATTTAATCAAGGCTACAGTATGCAAAAATCCTGATTTATTTAAGATTACGAAGATTTATGCAACAGACATTACGGCAGCAGTCGTTGAAAAGACCATCAATCGGGAGGCTTTAAGACTTTCTCTTGAAAACATGGATAACTGTGATGATTTAAGTCTTTCTGAAAAAATACGTGATAAATTTGTATTTGATTATAAATATAAGGGCTTAGAGACTCTTTATACAAAGACTACCGTTTCTGAAATAAAGATGGCAGCAATTGAACATGAAGAAACTGATGCGGTGACGCCCTTTAAGGAAATTGAAAGAAGTGAATATGTTCCGAAATTTGCAGGTGGCGAAACTAAGGTAAAGGGTACAGACAGAGGTACGGCCTATCATAATTTATTACAGCTTCTTGATTTTAAAGCGCTTCCCTTTGATAAAGACGAAAAAGCACTTTGGGCTTATCTTTATAAAGAAAAAGAACGTATTGTTAATGAACATTCCATGTCTAAGGAAGATGAAGATAAGGTATTTGACACAAAAATCATTGAATTTTTAAAGAGTGACGTTGCAAGAGAAATGTCTCTTGCAGATAAGGAAAATAAACTTTTCAAGGAACAGCCCTTTGTAATTGGTGTGCCTGCCTCAAGCGTAGAGGCTTCCTTCCCTGAAAGCGAGACGCTGCTGGTGCAGGGGGTCATTGACGTTTATTTTATTAAAAATGAAAAGGTAACTGTTTTAGATTATAAGACTGACAGAGTTGAAGCAGGTGATGAGCTTGTTAAGCGCTATAAAACCCAGCTTGAATATTATGGGGATGCGGTTAAACAGCTTACAGGTCTTGAAACGGAAGCTCTTCTTATATATTCCTTTGGACTTAATGACACAATTATGGTAAAATAAATTCTGTGTTTTGTGCATTAACAGAGGAACCTGGAGCGTTATTTATGGATAAGAAGATAGGAATTATTCTTGAAGGGGGAGCCATGCGCAGCATCTATACTGCAGGCATCATGGATTTCTTTCTCGATAAGGGTATCGACATTCCAAATGTAATTGCAATTTCCGCAGGGGCTTATGCCGGCATGAATTACGTATCGGGCCAGAAGGGCAGGATACTTGATTCCGTTATTAAGCCTATGGAAACAAATAAGATTTTAGGCCTAGGGGTATTTATCAAGACAGGTGACTTCTTCAATATGGAGCTTTTATTTGAAAAGATTCCAAAGGGTGAATGTCCCTTTGATTTTGAAGCCTTCAAAAATTCCGGCAAGAAATTTATTACAAGCACTATCAACTGTGAGACCGGTGAGCCTGTTTATTATGATGATTTTAAGGATTTAGACGAATTCTTACATATATGCCGTGTGGCAAATTCACTTCCACTTTTGGCAAAGGTAGGCTGCATTGACGGTGTACCAATGCTGGATGGTGGCATGGCAGATGCAATTCCCCTTGATAAGGCAGAGGAAGAAAAATGGGAAAAGCTTATCGTGGTGGTGACACGTGAGGCTTCCTACCGTAAGAGTCCTAAGGGTGATATTTACAATTCAAACGTTGTAAAGCGTATTTACAGAAAATATAAGGGACTTTTAGCAGCAATAGACAAGCGTCCCACCAAATACAACGAAAACCTTGACAGACTTTCAGAAATGGAAAAAGAAGGTAAAGCCTTTGTATTCAGGCCAGAAGGCATCACTCTTACCAACAACGAATCAGACCCTGAAATATTAAGAAGCTATTACAGGGTAGGGTATGAGGATGCAAAAAAGCGATACGAAGAATTACAAAAATTCTTGCAAAATTAAAGATTTTGTGGTTTAAATAATAAGTAAAATATAGGGCAAGCATTCTTGCCAATAAATGCCCGAATGGGCTTAGGAGGATAAAGCGGTGGAAAAAACATATATTCCTAAGGACTATACTCCTGCTTTAAACTTACATGACACACAGATTGCCATTAAGACAGTGAAGGATTCGTTTCAGTCACTTTTAGCAGAGAGACTTAACCTTTTAAGAGTATCGGCTCCATTATTTGTGGATCCGGCACAGGGACTTAATGATAATTTAAATGGTGTAGAAAGACCTGTTACCTTTGGTATCAAGGAAATGGATGATTACAATGCAGAAATCGTTCATTCTCTTGCAAAGTGGAAAAGATATGCATTAAAGAAATACGGATTTACCTACGGCGAAGGCTTATATACTGATATGAGTGCCATCCGCCGTGATGAAGAAACCGATAATGTTCATTCAATCTATGTAGACCAGTGGGACTGGGAAAAAATAATATATAAAGAACAGCGCAACCTCGACACCTTAAAGGACGTTGTTAACGATGTTTACAAGGTATTAAGAAAAACCGAAAAATACCTTGCCATTCAATACGATTACATTGAAGAAATTTTACCTCACGATATTTTCTTTATTACTTCTCAGGAGCTTTTAGATATGTTCCCTGAAAATACACCAAAAGAAAGAGAATATTACATCACCAAGGCTAAGGGCGCTGTGTGCATTATGCAGATTGGTGACACCTTGGAAAACGGCGAGCGTCATGACGGACGTGCTCCCGACTATGATGACTGGGCTTTAAATGCAGATATTTTTGTTTACTATCCCGTGCTTGATATTGCTCTTGAACTTTCATCAATGGGTATAAGAGTAGACGATAAGGCATTGGCAGAGCAGCTTAAAAAGGCGGGCTGTGAAGAGAGAGCAAAGCTTCCCTTCCAGAAGGCCATTTTAAACAACGAGCTTCCCTACACTATCGGCGGTGGTATAGGACAGTCCAGAATCTGTATGTTCTTTTTAAGAAAGTGTCATATCGGCGAGGTGCAGTGTTCGCTGTGGCCTGAAGAAACCGTTAAGGCTCTGACAGATAGAAACATAACGTTATTATAATGCGATAATTGCGAAGCGTTTTTGTCGTATGGGAACGAAGCTTCCTATACGATAAAAGCACTACGTGCTAATGATGCACACTTTCGCGCAAGGATCGCACTGCTTCTAAGTTGAACAATATCGCAAATGCGACCAGCCACAGGCGGAGAATCCTGCAAGCAGGATTCTTTTTTACTTTAAGCAGTCGGGCTTTCATCTCGGTTACTTGTATCAAAGATGAAAGCCCGTTAATAAGAATTTTTACATCAGAATATCATATAATTCTTTAACCGTATCTACTATATATAAAGCCTTTGAAGTTTCAAGCTCTTCCCTGTCTCCAAAGCCATATGTAACGCCGATGTTTGGAATAGACAATTCATTGGCGGCTTCCATGTCAAATTTCCTGTCCCCTATCATGACACATTCAGCTTTGTTACAATCATCATTTACGAATAATTTCTGAAAGCACATTGTGATAATATCCGTTTTCTTTTCTAAGGAACCGTCAAAGGTGGAGCCTGTTATTACATCAAAATATTTTAAAATTCCAAAATAGTCTAAGATTTTTTCTACAAAAAGCTGAGGCTTGCTTGAAGCAATGGCAAGCTTTTTGCCGTTTTCCTTTAAATCCTTTAAAAGCTCCGGGATGCCATCATACATTACGTTTTCAAAAAGACCAATCGTTGAATAGCGCTCTCTGTAAAAGGCTATACATTCTTCAAGCTTTTCATCGGGAATATTGTAAAAGCTTTTAAAGGAATCCCTTAAAGGGGGGCCGATAAAGGGTGTAAGAGTCTTTATATCATTAACCTCAATTCCGTATTTTGAAAGTGCGTGCTGCACACTTTTACAGATTCCTTCCTGAGAATCCGATATAGTGCCGTCTAAGTCAAAAAGTATATATTTGTACATTTTTCGCTCCTTTCTTTGTTCTAGTATAGCACATAAACTGCAAAAACCTAAAAATTTGTTGCAGATTCAAAATCAAGCGTTTTGGTATATGGACAAGATACGTTAAGACCTCTTACTGTATCCTGGGACGGTTTTACAGCTTAACTTAAGACAAATTTGCAAGCCTATAATGAAGCGCGCTATGCTTAATACTTATTCTAGAAAGAAGACTTAAACATTTCGGTTGTTTAGAGTACAATAGGATTTGGGAGTTTTACTTTTTATGATTACTGTTCGTATCAGCGTTAGAAATTTAATAGAATTTATTTTACGTTCGGGTGACATTGACAACCGCTTTGGGACGTTTTCAGAGGATGCGATGCAGGAGGGAGCAAAAATCCACCGCAGGCTTCAGAAAATGGCAGGTGCCGATTACCGGGCTGAAGTGCCCTTGCAGCTTGATTTTACGGTTGAGGATGTATGTATTTTAGTTGAAGGCAGGGCGGACGGCGTCATTGAAAACGAGACTATAGTTACGGTCGATGAAATCAAAACTACCTATGCAGACGTTATGCGCTACAAGGAACCAAAGCCCCTTCACTTGGCACAGGCTAAATTTTACGCATATATTATCAGCAAAAGGAAGGATTTACCTTCAATAAAAATCCGTCTTACCTATGTAAATATCGATACGGAGGAAACCCGTTATTTTAACTACACCTTTTTACGAGAGGAGCTTAAGGAATTTACCTTTGGCGTTATAAATGAATATGTAAAGTGGGCACGCCTGGAGGCTGAATGGAAGGATATAAGAAACAGTTCAATTAAGGGGCTTCCTTTTCCGTTTGAATATCGTAAGGGGCAGGAAAAGCTTGTTAAGCAGGTGTATTTTACCATTTTACATAAAAGGAAATTATATTTACAGGCCCCTACCGGTGTAGGCAAGACCATTGCAACATTATATCCGGCGGTTCAGGCACTGGGTCAGGATAAAGGCAACAAAATCTTTTATTTAACGGCCAAAACCATCACGAGGACTGTTGCAGAGGATACCTTTAACGTGATGAGACGGGACGGACTTAAGATTAAGAACATCACTCTTACCGCAAAAGAAAAGATATGCTTAACCGAAAGCCATGAATGTAACCCTGAAGGCTGTCCCTATGCAAAAGGTCACTACGACAGGGTAAATGACTGCGTTTATGAAATGGTGACAACGGAAGAAGAAATAACTGCGGAAACGGTTTTAAAATATGCAGAAAAATTTAAGGTATGCCCTTTTGAAATGAGTCTTGATGCAAGCTTATTTACCGATGCCATAATCTGTGACTATAATTATGCCTTTGACAAAAGGGCGAAATTAAAGCGTTATTTTGAAGATGAAACAAGAGCGGGAGATTTTATTTTCTTAATTGATGAAGCTCATAATTTAGTGGACAGAGCCCGCGAAATGTTTTCTGCAACCTTAATAAAGGAACAGTTTTTATATGCTAAAAAGCAGACAGAAAAGGAACTTCCGGGTATTTCAAAACGTATAGAAAAATGCAATAAGGAAATGCTTATACTCCGTCATCAGTGCGGTGATTTTTTGATAAATCCTTTAATCGGGGACTTTACAAATTCCCTGTTAAGGCTTTATTCCGCCATTGAAAAATTTTTAAAGGAAGAAAGAAAGCCAAAAGAAAAAACCAGAGAGCTTTTGATGGTTTCAAAGGAAGTAAAGGACGGAATTTTAGAACTTTATTTTGAAATCGGTCACTTTCTAGAAATGTATGAACTGGTGGATGAAAATTATTCGGTGTACTGCGCCTATACGGAGGAAGAAAATTTTTACGTAAAATTATTCTGCGTAAACCCACGTAAAAATTTATCAGAATGCATGAGCCTGGCACGTTCAAGCATATTATTCAGTGCTACACTTCTTCCCATACAATATTATAAGAATCTGCTGGCGGGAGAAAAGGAGGATTACGAAGTATACGCAGAGTCTGTGTTTAATCCAAAAAAGCGTGGACTTTTCATCGCAACGGATGTGACAAGTAAGTATACAAGGCGCAATGAAAAGGAATTTAATAAAATTGCCGCATATATAAATGAAGCTGTTAAAAGCCGACCAGGCAATTACATGGTTTTCTTCCCTTCCTATAATTTCATGGAGCAGGTAAAAAAGCAGTTTGATTTAAGCTTTTATAATAAAGATATCGAGATTTTAATGCAGTCTCAGGGCATGAAGGAAGATAAAAGAGATGCCTTCTTAAGGCGTTTTGAAGGAAATGTTAATCCTGATACTGTTTTTGAAAATATAGATGCTGAAATTGATATTGAATCAGATTCAGATTCTGAAGGAAACAAGCCTGCCTCCCTTGTGGGTTTCTGTGTTATGGGCGGTATTTTTTCAGAAGGAATCGATTTAGCAAGGGAGTCCTTAATTGGTGCCATTATTGTGGGTACTGGCCTTCCGCAGGTGTGTTTGGAACGCAATATCATGAAGGACACCTTTGATTCTGAAGAAGTGGATGGCTATGATTATGCCTACAAATATCCTGGCATGAATAAGGTATTGCAGGCTGCTGGCAGAGTAATCCGGACGGAAGAGGATGTTGGAACAGTACTGTTGCTTGACGAACGCTTCTTACAGCCAGGATATGTGAGAATGTTTCCAAAGGAATGGAGCAATTTTAAAAGAGTAAATCTGGATTTTTTAATCTCAGAAATGAAAGATTTCTGGGATGAAAACAAATAAAGCCACCCTTCGGGGCGGCTTTAAATAATGTCGCCTTGGCGACCTATTCCTTACGTGCGAGTGCGCATAATTGGAACGCAGTGCATTTTTATCTTACCACTTTATTTTTGAGTGCCTTCTTTACGTATTTCTTTTTGTACATTTCATGATCGGCATCTTCGATTAAAGCGTTTAATTCTTCGTTTGTCTTAATTGCCGTGATACAGTAGCCCATGGAAGCTTCAAGCTCGTAAGGCTTGCCGGAAGTCTGATTGTAGGAATCCATTGCAGTCTGCAGGGTATCAATTACTGCGTTTGCATCTTCATCGGTGTAGCCTGATGCCATCAATACAAATTCATCGCCACCGTAACGCATGATGATTTCTCCGTGGCGCTTTTTGTCCTTTAGGATGTCTGCAATGCTTTTAATTAAATTGTCACCCTCGTCGTGGCCGAATTTATCATTTACATCCTTAAGACCATCTACGTCCATAAAGACTACGCAGAGAGGAGTACCGTCCTTAATTGCACCATTGACAATTGATTCAGAAAGCTTAAAGAAGCCTGCTCTGTTGTAAATACCTGTAAGTGTATCGTAAATCCACATTTTATCAAGGGTAGCAATCATCTGCTCCATAACGCTTCGTTTTCTTGAATTTTCAAGGGCGTTACTTGCAAGAGTGCACCAGTTAGGGAAAAAGTCGTTACGGATTAATTCACCGGTTGTACCTAAAATCGTGTAGCCAAAGTTACGGTTCATGTAGTGGATTGGCATAAAATAGTAGGTGCCGCCATGGCGACCGCCTTTTGCTATAGGCGGGAATAAATCATAACGCTCAAAATATTCACGTTCATCGTCTTTTGGAATGCTACCGTTTATTATAGACACTACCGAAAGGATTTCGTCTGAATAATCCTCCTGATTGTCTCTGTCTATTAAAGAAAGTGCCTTGGCATAATCCGAATAATCGATTAAATAATCGGGACGTACATTCATGCAGAGATATAATTCATCAGCATTTAATTTACAGCCGTATTCCTTTAATCCATCCAGCAAATCAAAATATTCACGCTTGCCCATTAATTCGGCAGTCATACGTTTTACTGTCTGGGTAAGCTCTGACTGGGCATAACGATCCAAGGCAAGAGCATTTGCGGTAGTAGGGTCGTTTTTAGAATCATCCTCTGGCTTACAGCCGCAGGTCTCACCGCAATATAAAGCGCTGGGAAGAGTAATGGTTTCCCCGGGGTTATGTTGTATATATTCATGTAAAAGGTTGATGGCATTTACACCCTTTTGATACTGCTGACGCTTGGCGGTAGTAAGACGGGGTGAAAATACTCTTGAAACCGAGTCATAATCCACTCCTGTTACCCTTACATCCTTGGGTACCTTAATGCCGCGACGTCTTAATTCGGTAATAAGACCGATAGCCATTTCGTCGTTACAGCACACAATGGCATCGGGAAGAGTCAGATCGAGATTGATGAAATAATCCGCAGCAAGCACGCCGCTGTTAAATTCAAAATTACCATATAGGCACCATTCATCCTTAAATTCAAGACCGTTCATGTTTAAAGCCGTCTTAAAGCCCTTAAATCTAAGGCCTGTGTCCATACTAGCCTTGGGACCGCCCAGAAAATAAAGCTTTTTACAGCCGTGAGCCTTAATTAAGTGCAGGGCCACTTCTTCCGTGATGCCCTTTTCATCGCTTATTATATTGACAAAATCAGGTGAATAGCTGTCGATGCATACGCAGGGTACGCCAGTAGCCTTGATACGCTCATAAAGCATTCTGTTCGTGGTAACATCCTGAAACGTATTACGCACGAACACAATACCATCGAAACGAGATAAATCGGGAAGATCGAAAATCGAATATTCACCTCTTGTGTAGGTGTCATCCCCGGTAATGTTAACATGACAACAGAAGACAGAAGCAATATCGCCCCAATCTCTGATTTTTCTTTCTATGCCCTTCATGAAAGCTTTCTGGCTATCAAATACCAGACCACAGATGAGTACGGCAATTTTCATGGTTATAACCGCCTTTTTGTACTCCCACAAATAGTGACCTATAGTTATCAACACTCCCCAGTGTTTTTATATTTTAACATAGATTTTGATATAAAAAAACTAATTTTAAAATTTTTATGTTATTATAAATAGAAAGAAAATGCGGAGGAAATTTTCATGTTACTTGGTTCACATGTGGGTATGAGCGGAAAGGAAATGTTCTTAGGCTCCGTAAAGGAAGCACTTTCCTATAACGCAGACACCTTTATGGTATATACCGGGGCACCACAGAATTCTAAGAGAAGGCCCTTGGAAGAATTACGAATTGAAGAAGCCAAGGCTTTGATGGAACGGGAAAATATAAATAAATTCATAGTGCATGCGCCATATATTATAAATTTAGGAAATTCTGTAAACGAAGATATCTTTAAATTAGGTAAAGAACAGCTAAAGCTTGAGCTTGACAGAGCCTATGCCATGGGCTCTGAAATAATGGTGCTGCATCCGGGTTCATCCGTTGGAGAGCCTGCAGAAAAAGGCATTGCTAAGATTATAGAAGGACTTGACTGGGTCGTTGCCAATTCAGAGCACGGCTTTATTGCCCTTGAGACAATGGCTGGAAAAGGCTCTGAAATCGGCAGAAGCATAGATGAATTAAAGGAAATTTTTGACGGTGTTAAGGATAACAGACGATTAAGAGTCTGTGTGGACACCTGTCACTTAAACGACGCCGGGTATGACGTTAAAAATAATTTTGACGGAATTATTACTGAAATAGAAGCTAAACTGGGTAAAGAAAAAATAGCCTGCGCCCATATAAATGATTCCATGTATGAGCGTGGTGCCATGAAGGATCGACACGCAAATATCGGAAAGGGTACCATTGGTTTGGAGGCCTTAAAGAAGATCGTAAAACATCCTGCCTTAATTAATATACCAAAGTGTCTTGAGACTCCTTATATTAAGGATGAGACGAATCCTAAAAAATCCCATGCGCCCTATAAAGATGAAATTGAATTATTGTTAAAATAGAAGCTTAAGACTGTCTGAATTATGGGCAGTCTTTTTCTTTTGCCGTTAATGAAATTTTAAATAAAGCATGCATTTTCTAAAAGTTAAATAAACAATGGGATTTACCGATTGACTTTAAAAAATACAAAAATTAAAATTTAAGGTATTAACCTGGAGGAATGTAAATGAAACGATATTGGAAGTATATTGAGCCTTATCTTTTCTCATTTATCGTAGGTCCTTTACTTATGATAGTGGAGGTAATAGGCGAAATCGTAATGCCTAAGCTCATGGCATTAATTATCAATAACGGTGTGGCTAACGGTGACGCTGCATACATCGTAAAAATCGGTTTAACAATGGCACTTGCCGCAGTGCTTATGGCACTTGGCGGAGTGGGCGGCGCATATTTCGGAGCCAAGGCTTCCATTAATTTTGCGGCAGATTTACGTAGGGATGCCTTTCAGAACGTACAGAAATTTTCTTTTGCCAACATAGACTCTTTCAGTACAGGGTCTTTGGTAACAAGACTTACAAACGATGTTACGCAGGTGCAGAATCTGGTAAATATGATGCTTCGAATGATGCTTAGAGCTCCGGGCATGTTGATCGGTGCGGTTATCATGGCGTTTATGATGAATGCCCGTCTGGCGGTAATTATTTTAATCGTCATTCCGATTTTGCTTGTAATGATTGCTCTTATTGTAAAGACGGCATTCTCTAAATTCCGGATTTTACAGGAAAAAATCGATAAATTAAATTCAACAATCCGTGAATCACTTACAAATGTGCGCGTTATAAAGTCATTTGTGAGAGGTGATTATGAAACAGAAAAATTTTCTTTGGTTAACGACGACTTAAAGGAATCTTCCTTAAGAGCCTTTAAGGTAATCATTACCACAATGCCCATCATGAGCCTTGCCATGAATATTACAACTCTTGCAGTTGTGTGGTACGGCGGTAATCAGATTCTGGTGGGTGATATGCTGGTGGGTGATTTGACAGCGTTTATTACATACGTAACTCAGATTCTTACATCCTTAGTAATGACGTCATTTATTATACTTCAGAGCGCCCGTGCAATTGCCAGCGCAAAGCGTATCAATGAAGTGATTGACTGCGTGCCGGACATTAACGATGACAATGCGGCATGCCCTGAAAAGACTGTTGACTCAGGCTCTATAGAATTTAAAAATGTATCCTTTAGATATTTTAAAAATTCCGGTGAGCCCGTGCTTGATAGGGTAAGCTTTAAAATTGAATCCGGCGAGACGGTTGGTATTATCGGTTCCACAGGCTCTGGTAAGACTACGCTTGTGTCAATGATTCCAAGACTCTACGACACCGATGAAGGTGAGATTTTAGTAGATGGCGTCAATGTTAAGGACTATTCTCTTTACAATCTGCGTGAGTCTGTAGCAATGGTGCTGCAAAAGAACGTGCTTTTCTCAGGCTCCATTGAAGAAAATTTACGATGGGGTGCAGAGGAAGCTACCATGGATGAAATCCGTAAGGTTTCCGATATGGCTCAGGCTGACGGCTTTGTCACTTCCTTTAAGGAAGGGTATGATACGGATTTGGGTCAGGGTGGCGTAAACGTATCAGGCGGTCAGAAGCAGAGACTCTGTATAGCACGAGCAATGCTTAAGAAGCCTAAGATCTTAATCCTTGATGACTCTACTTCAGCTGTTGATACAGCAACGGAAGCAAGCATCAGAGCAAATTTAAAGGAATATTGCCCTGAGACCACAAAGCTTATCATTGCTCAGCGTATTTCTTCTGTAATTGAAGCAGATAAAATCGTGGTGCTGGATGATGGCAGGGTGGTAGGCCTTGGCAATCATAAAGAATTAATGGAAAGCTGTGAAGCCTATAAGGAAATTTATTATTCACAGATGGATATGGAGGTGACTGCCTGATGGATGATAAAACATTTGCACGCCTCGATGCCAAATATAAAAAGAAAAACGATGAATACATGAAGGCCCATGAAAACGATATGATGAGGGGAGGTCCCGGTGGCCTTGGAGGACCTGGCGGCAGGAAAGGAAGGCAGGGAGCAAGTGGCCCTGGCGGTACTAGCGGAAAGTCTGGCGGTAGCAAGCCTAAGAATACAAAGAAGAGCTTAAAGAGACTGTTTTCTTATATTAAGAAAGACGCCTGGAAGCTTATGCTTGTAATGCTTTTAGTATTGGCAAGCTCAGGCGCGAGCCTGGCAAGCTCATATATTTTAAGACCTGTCATTAATTCAATTTCTGAAGGTAACGGCACTGTAGAAATACTGGCAAAGGGTATTGCCGCAATGGCATTAATCTATGCCGTTTCAATTTTAGCTCAGTACATCTATCAGCGCATAATGGTGACAATTTCGCAAAACGCTCTTGCTACAATCAGAGAAGAATTATTCAAAAAAATAAGCAGACTTCCTCTAAATTATTACGACACCAATGAAACCGGTGACGTAATGAGCCGTTTTACAAACGACGTGGATGCGGTAGGCAATATGTTAAATAATACAATTGTGTCGGTTATTTCAGGCGTTATCACTTTAATCGGTACACTTGCATTAATGTGCTATACAAACCTCTGGCTTACGCTCGTCACAATCGTCATGACGCCTTTAATGATTAAGGCAGCAACTCTTGTAGGGGGACGCTCAAGAAAATATTACAAGCAGCAGCAGGCGGCCTTAGGCTCTCTTAACGGTTACGTTGAAGAGACTATTTCCGGCCAGAAGGTAGTAAAGGTATTTAATCACGAGGCAGCAGCCAACGATGAATTTGAATACTTGAATACAGACCTTCGCAATAAGCAGTTATATGCTCAGTTCTTTGGAGGCATTATGGGACCTGTAATGGGTAATCTGAGCCAGGTGTCCTATGCAATTACTGCAATGCTTGGTGGTATTCTGTGTGTATTGAGAGGCTTTGATATCGGCGGCTTAACAATTTTTGTAAACTATTCCCGTCAGTTTTCACGCCCCATTAACGAGCTTTCCTCTCAGGTAACTGAAATTTTCTCTGCCCTTGCAGGTGCAGAGCGTGTATTTGATATTATGGACATGGAGCCGGAGCTTCCGGATAAAGAAAATGCAATTGCTCCAAAAAGCCTTCGCGGTGAAATCGCCTTGCATGAGGTCACCTTTGGCTATGTACCGGGCACTACGATTTTAAAGAATGTTTCTTTCTATGCTAAACCCGGTCAGAAGATTGCGCTTGTAGGCTCAACAGGTGCAGGTAAGACCACCATCACAAATCTGATTACAAGATTTTACGATATCGATTCAGGCTCCATTACCGTGGACGACGTTGATATAAGGGATTACGAAAGAGACTATTTAAGAAGGAACATCGCAATGGTGCTTCAGGACACCCATCTTTTCAGCGGTACAGTTAAAGAAAATATCCGATACGGACGCCTGGATGCAACCGATGAAGAGGTAATTGAGGCAGCAAAGTTAGCAAGCGCACATTCCTTTATCATGCGACTTGAAAACGGATATGATACGGTTCTTGAAGGAGACGGCGCTAATTTAAGTCAGGGACAGCGTCAGCTTTTAAATATTGCAAGAGCTGCAATTTCAAAGGCTCCCATACTTATTTTAGACGAAGCTACATCCTCTGTTGACACCCGTACCGAGCGTCATATTGAACATGGTATGGACAGGCTTATGAAGGACCGCACCACAATAGTAATTGCTCACAGACTTTCTACAGTAAGAAATGCAGATGCGATTATTGTACTCGAACACGGTGAAATAATTGAAAGAGGAGACCATCAGGAGCTTCTTAATATGAAGGGAAGATATTACGAGCTTTACACCGGTAAAAAAGAACTGGATTAATTTAAAAAAGAGTTTCACTTGTGAAGCTAAAGCGCCGAGCGCGGTCGCTAAGACGACATATTCCTTACGCACGAGTGCGCATCCTTGGCACGCAGTGCCTTTTTAACCTACAGGTAATTGAAACGCAATTTCTAATAGGGTAAAAAAACCCGCATCCTAAAATTCAGGATGCGGGTTTTGATTTAGTTTTCTTTTGCCAAAAGAGCGGCAATCTGGCATTCATGAAGAGTGAAGAAGTCAACACGGGGCTCAAGGAATTTAAAGCTGTGCTTTTCTTTATCTTCAAAGAAGAATGTAAGGGGCTTAAAAATGTAGTCCCAGCTGTATATGCGTTCATCTACGTTTAAATATTCTCTTACGTTTTCAACGCCTTTTGGAGCGATTGGATGTAAGAGTGTCAGGGCAACTCTCACACCGTAGAAGGTGTCTGCAACAATCAAAGCCTTGGCATCTGCATTACCTTCAGCCTCGGCAGCTCTCATGCCGTTTACCCATCTTTTGTTCATGTTGCGGATTAAGGTGTCAAGTACGTAAGTAATTTTGTGGAACTGATGGTCATACATGTTCTGTTCGTAGGTAAGAATTGCTTCCTTTGCCTCCGCCATCACTTCACTTGAGGGCTCTACATTTGGAAGCTTTCCGTCAAAGTCCTTCTGAAGGGTGTAGAAGCAGGAACGGCAGATTTTGTTAAATACGTTTGTTAAAAGGTTACCGTCCTTTAAAACCGGATCGGCACCCTGACGTTCTTCCTTGGGTAAATAAACCTGAGGGTCGAAGGAAACACTCTTATTGGCAAGACCGAGACTTAAGAAGTGCATACGCATCTGCTCGGGAGTGTAGTAGTCAAGGAGGTCCTTTGCCATAGGTGGCTTAAGGGAGCCTGAGCTTGAAGCCTTTTTGTTCATAAATAAGATATGGTTATTGGGTACAAGGAAAGTTTTCTTTAGCCCTAAAGCTTCCCACATTGCCTGCTGGGCTATTCCGTAGAAATAAATATTATCCTGGCCGATGAACTGATATACCATTGCATCCTCGTCGTTCCAGTATTTCTTCCATTCATTTTCGTCAAAGCCCTTGCTTTCTAAATAAGTCTTTGTGAAGGAAATGGGAGCCCAAAGGGATTCAGGCCATACCCAGAAGGTTAAATCCTTTAAGCCTTCTGTTTCAGGAAGGCTTACGCCCCATTCGATGTTACCTGAAAGTCTGAAGGGAACAAGGGTCTTGCCTGTACGGTAGTTTATATTAAGAGAATCTAAAGCTTCTCTTGCCTTATCTCTGTCATCAAGATTTTTGAATACAAAGGTGTAGGAATTCTTGTTATCGTCTATTACCTCGTGCTCTGGGAATTTCCTTCTAAAGGCATCCAAATCTTCAACGAATTTCTTCTGTACGTAGATATACGGAGGCTTTAAAAATTCCTCGATGGTGGTGAGCATATATTTTCTTGCATTGGAATTCTGTCTTAAATCATCCACCATTGCCTGCATAGGCTCGATGTAGTCTTCAAGCTTAAAGTACCAGTTTGTCACATCTCTTAATTCAGGTGTGAGCCCTGAAAGAGTGCTCTTAGGATCGATAAGCTCGCTTGGCATATACTGATGTCCCAAATCACATTCATCGGCGTAAGCCTTTTCTGACTGACAGCCCTGAATAGGACACCTTCCGATTACCTGGCGGCCATTAAGAAGACATTCAAATTTAGGATCGTAAAACTGAGGCGTGCTTAATTTTTCAAGCCTGCCTGCCTTATATAAGCCTTCAAATACTTCCTTTGACACTTCCTTATGAATTTCGGAAGCTCTTCCCAAGGCGGAAGCTCCGAATAAATTAAGGCTTATTTCGTATTTTTCTAAGGTTTCCTTTTGTGAAACATGATTTTTATTAACGTAGTCTTGAATGGTGCCGGAAATTGTGCCGTTTTCTTTTGCCTTACGATAGCCCTCTAAAATAGGGGAACCGTAGCAGTCGGTACCGGATACGAAAATTACATTCTCTTTGCCGATTCGGTCTCTTAAAAAGCGGGCATAGGTGTCTGCATGCACGAAAACGCCGCCGATGTGACCAAAATGAAGCTCTTTATTGCCGTAGGGCATTCCTGCAGTTACCACTGCACGCTTAGGAAATACCGGACGCATTTTGGGTTCTTTAACGTAGTCCATAATTAACCTCTTTTATAGTGTTTATCAAGATATTCTACAAATTTTTCAAACCAATGTCAATTGCGTCTGGATATTAAGTTGCACTTGATTTTCTTAAAAGAGAGTGTTATTATGGCAAAAGAAAAAAGGTGATGAGAAAGAGGAGTACGTACTCAAGGCTTTCAGAGAAGACGCGGCAGGTGAAAGCGTTTAAGCGGAAAGTACGGAAGGTAGCTTTTGAACCGGTTAGATGAAATTAAGTAGTTTAACCCGTGAGCTCACGTTACAGAGCAAGACTTTTTAACAAGAAGTCGATGAGACTTACAGGGTGACCTGTAAGTGTACAAAGGTGGTACCGCGTAAATAACGCCCTTTGCTTACTTTAAGTAGGCAAAGGGTTTTTCTTTTGCCTGAAAATGCAGAAAGGAACAGCTATGAAAAAAGAACTTGAGAAAACCTACAATCCCAAGGCGATGGAAGACAGAATCTATCAGAACTGGCTTGATAAAAAATATTTCCACGCCGAGGTTGACGAAACAAAGAAACCCTTCACAATTGTGATTCCCCCTCCGAATATTACGGGACAGCTTCACATGGGCCACGCTCTTGACAACACCATGCAGGATATTTTGATCCGTTTCAAGAGAATGCAGGGCTATAATGCATTGTGGCAGCCCGGCACTGACCACGCTTCCATTGCAACGGAAGTAAAAATTATTGAAAAGCTTAAGGAACAGGGCATTTCAAAGGAAGATTTAGGACGAGAGAAATTTTTAGAGCGCGCCTGGGACTGGAAAAAGGAATACGGCGGCAGAATTATTTCTCAGTTAAAGAAACTTGGTTCCTCCTGCGACTGGGACAGAGAAAGATTCACTATGGATGAAGGCTGCAACAGAGCAGTTACCGAAGTGTTCTGTAAGATGCATGAAAAAGGCTGGATTTACAAGGGCTCAAGAATCATTAACTGGTGCCCTGTATGCAACACCTCCATTTCAGATGCAGAGGTAGAATATGAAGAGCAGGCAGGCCATTTCTGGCACATTAAATATCCTCTTGTAGATGAAAACGGCAAGCCCTCCACAACTGAATTTTTGGAATTTGCTACCACACGTCCGGAAACAATGCTTGGCGATACTGCGGTTGCAATCAATCCTGAGGATGAAAGATATCATTATTTAAGGGGACGCTTCGTATGGCTTCCTTTAGTAAATAAGCCTATTCCCGTTGTTGAGGATTCCTATGTAGATATGGAATTTGGTACAGGTGTAGTTAAGATTACACCTGCCCACGACCCTAACGACTTTGAAGTAGGCAAGAGACATAACCTTCCTGAAATCAACATCCTAAACGATGATGCCACTATTAATTCAAACGGTGGCAAATACGAAGGTATGGACAGATACGAAGCAAGAAAGGCTATCGTTAAGGAGCTTGACGAGCTTGGCCTTCTTGTAAAGATTGAAGATTATACCCACAACGTAGGTACCCACGACAGATGTAAGACCACCATCGAGCCCATGATTAAAAAGCAATGGTTTGTAAAGATGGATGAGCTTATTAAGCCTGCTGTAAATGCAGTTAAGACAGGAGATATAAAGCTTGTGCCGGAATCAATGGACAAGACCTACTATAACTGGACCGACAATATCAGAGACTGGTGTATTTCAAGACAGCTCTGGTGGGGCCACAGAATTCCTGCATATTACTGTCAGGAATGCGGAGAAACCGTTGTAGCAAAGATACAGCCTGAAAAGTGCCCTAAGTGCGGCTGCACTCACCTTGAACAGGATCCTGATACCCTTGATACCTGGTTTTCTTCAGCTCTTTGGCCTTTTTCAACCTTAGGCTGGCCGGAAAAAACAAAGGATCTTGAATATTTCTATCCTACAGATGTTCTTGTAACAGGCTACGACATTATTTTCTTCTGGGTTATCAGAATGATTTTCTCTGGCTTTGAAAATATGGGTGAAAGACCTTTCAAGACAGTTCTTTTCCATGGCCTTGTAAGAGACTCTCAGGGCAGAAAGATGAGTAAATCCTTAGGAAACGGTATCGATCCACTTGAAATCATCGACCAGTACGGCGCCGATGCCTTAAGACTTACACTTATTACAGGTAACGCTCCCGGTAACGACATGCGTTTCTACAATGAAAGAGTTGAAGCAAGCCGTAATTTTGCCAATAAGATTTGGAACGCTTCCCGTTTCATTATGATGAATATGGGAGATACTGATCCCGTTAAGCCTGCAGCAACAGAGCTTGAGGCTGCAGATATGTGGATTTTATCCAGATGCAACACTTTAATTAAAGACGTAACAGACAATATGGAAAAGTACGAGCTTGGCGTTGCAGTACAGAAGGTTTACGATTTCATCTGGGATGAATTCTGCGACTGGTACATCGAAATGGTTAAGCCCCGTCTCTACGCAGAGGGCAACGAAGGGTCAAAGAATGCTGCACTTTGGACCTTAAAGCACGTATGCATTGATGCTCTTAAGCTTTTACATCCTTATATGCCTTTTGTTACCGAGGAAATTTTCTTAAGCCTTCAGGACGAAGAGGAATCCATCATGATTTCAAAGTGGCCTGAGTACAGCGACGAATTTTCTTTTGCAGCAAAGGAAAAAGAAATTGAGACAATCAAGGAGGCTGTAAGAGCTATCAGAAACGTAAGAAACGGTATGAACGTTGCTCCTTCAAGAAAGGCTGAGGTATTTGTGGTAAGCTCAGATGAAAACATCAGAAGCATCTTTAAGGACGGAGAGGTTTATTTTAAGCCCTTAGCTTATGCTTCTAATGTAAAATATCAGGAAGACAAGGCGGGTATCCCTGAGGATGCGGTTTCCTGTGTAATCCCCGGAGCTACACTTTATATGCCATTTGCAGAGCTTGTGGATATAAGTGCTGAAATCGAGCGTTTGACAAAGGAAGAAAACCGTTTACAGGGAGAAATTAAGCGTTCACAGGGCATGCTTTCCAATGAAAAGTTTATCTTAAAGGCTCCGCAGGCAAAGGTAAACGAAGAAAGGGAAAAGCTTAATAAGTACGAAAACATGCTTAAGGAAGTGTCAGAAAGACTTGCTTCTTTAAAGAAATAATTAAGCTCTTTAGGAAATATTAAGAAAGTTCGCTATTGACATAGCGGGCTTTCTTTTTTATTATGAGAGTGTATCAACTGTGTTGGTTGTGTTAATACAGTTATACAGGGTGGAGATAGTTTAATAAAAAAGGAGGAAGCCTTGATAGAACTTAACTACAGGGACTCCCGTCCAATCTATGAGCAGATCAAGGATTGCTACAGAAAGCTTATTATAAGTGGGGCGATGAGTGAAAACGAAAAATTGCCTTCAGTCAGAAGCCTCGCTGTAACGCTTTCAATCAATCCGAACACTATTCAAAGAGCCTATTACGAGCTTGAAGGCGAAGGCTACGTTTACTCAATCCCCGGTAAAGGAAGCTTTGTATGCCCAAACGTTAGGCAGGACGGCGAAAAGATCAAAGAACTAAAAGAAAAATTTAAAGAAACTGCAGATGAACTTAAATTTATGGGGGTGAGCTGTGAGGAGCTTTGTGAAATAATTAAGGGAGATGGAAAATGATAGAGGTAAAGAAACTTACGAAAACCTTTGACGGTTTCAGAGCCTTGGACGGCTGCGAAATGACGGTTAAAAAGGGTTCCGTTTATGGGCTTGTGGGTCCTAACGGTGCAGGTAAATCCACCGTTATCCGCCACATATTAGGTATATATAAGCAGGACGAGGGCTCCTGTCTTGTGGATGGCGAGGCGGTTTGGGAAAATACTGTACTTAAATCAAGAATTGCATCTATTCCCGATGACTGGTTTTACTTTATGAATGCATCGGTTAAAGAAATGATGTATTTTTATAAGGGCCTGTACCCTAATTTCAGTGTTGAAAGATATGAAAAATTAAAGGAAGCTTTTTTGATTGATGAAAAGCGCGCAATCAAGCATTTATCAAAGGGTATGCAGAAACAGGTAGCTTTCTGGCTGGCTCTTTCCACAATGCCGGATTATCTGGTGCTTGACGAGCCGGTTGACGGTCTTGATCCTGTTATGCGCCGCCAGGTATGGAGCCTTATGATGAGCGATGTGGCTGAAAGAGGTACAACGGTTTTGGTATCAAGCCATAATTTAAGAGAGCTTGAAGATGTGTGCGACCATGTAGGCATCCTTGACAAGGGTAAAATTTTACTTGAAAGAAATTTATCGGAGCTTCAGGACAACATGGTAAAGCTTCAGGTAGTGTTTGATGAAAGTGTTACCGAACTTCCAAAGGAAATTCCTGCGTTACATGTATCTAAGCTGGGAAGAGTTTATACGCTTATTATGCGCATGGATTCAGAGGCTGCATTAAGGCTTCTTTCTACGTTTAATACGGTTTTGGTGGACGCGGTTCCGCTTACGCTTGAAGAAATCTTTATTTATGAGTTAGGGGGTGAAAATTATGAAGTCAAAGACATCATTCTTTAACACAACGATTTTCTGTATAAACCTTAAAAGATTCTGGCCCCTCTGGGTACTTTTATCCTTAGGCGGCGGGCTTTTGCCTATAGCGCTTTTAAGCTATATTAAAATATCAAAGAATCCCTTTGTATCGGGAGAGCTTGATTATATGTATTCGGAAGCACTTGTAAGGGCGGCACCTATTATTATCAGCCTTTATGCCTTCGCAATGGCTATGTGTGTATGGGATTATTTATTTACACAGAAAAGCACGGGCTTTTATCATTCTATTCCTGTTACCCGTAATGAACTTTTCTTTACCTCCTACGTATCTGGTCTTGCAATGATGGTAATTCCCTTTATGGTGGCTGCAGTTTTGTGTATTCCCGTTCAGTTTATAGTGGGCGGACACCCGGGGCTTGTGTTCTTTCAGGTAGTGCTTGGATTAATACTTGAATGTATATTTTTCTTTTCTTTAGCTACCTTTTGTGCAATCCTTACAAGCGCAAGAATGGGACTTTTTGTTTTATACCTTGTATTAAATTTTATTGAAATTGTAATTGAAGCTTTGGTTGTGAGAATTGAAACAGGCTTTTTATATGGTGTTCAGGCAGAGACTAGCGATAAATATCTTTTCCTGGTGCCTATTGCAAAGCTTCTTACAGATGTAGGGTACGACATAAGGTATGAAGAGGTTATAGATCCAAAGGCATATTATTATTCCTATACAGCACCCTCAGGTATTGAGCTTACAGGCTATAGTAACATTGTGTGGTATGGTGCTGCCGGTATCGTGATTGCCATTTTTGCAGGCTTTTTATATACAAAGCGTGCTTCGGAAAACGCAACAGAGGCAATTGCCTTTAAGGGCTTAAAGCCTGTTGTGCACGTTTTCCTTACCGTTATAATCGCCCTTTCAGGAGGCGTGCTTTTAAATTACCTTTTCTTTGGCATTTATTCATATGAGACAAGCTACAGCTTTGTACCTTTTTCACTTTTTATGATTGTGGCAGGGGTCATAGGCTATTATGCAGGGCTAATGCTTCTTGAAAGAACGGTTAATGTTTTTAGGAAGAAAACGCTTCCCGCGCTTTGCCTTCTGTCTGCAGGCTACATAGCATTTTGTGCCCTTTTTGCTATGGACGTATTTAAAATCGAAGGTAATGTGCCAAAGGCTGATGATGTAGAGAATATCGAACTGAGTGTAAGTGGCACTACTTTTGAAATTTTTGACGGAGACCTTGAAGGAATTGAAGAGGTACTTGCTCTTCATAACGCGATTTTAAAGGAACATACATCCCAGGAAAAAAAGACTTCCAATCCTGTGTATAGCGAAAGCTCGAAATATGCATACATCAATCTTAACTATGCTTTAAAGAACGGTACAAGGCTAAGCCGCTATTATGAGGTTATGATTGAGGATTCAAGAAGTGCCCTTGAGGGAACCCTTTCCCATGAATTTTATAATTATTTTTCAGATAAAGAAAATCTTTCAAGAGGCATCTTTTATGAACGAGGCAATTACAAGCTGTATGATGTGGGAATGTACATGGATTATGCAAACTGGTCTGAAGACAGGGAGCAATTTTACTCTGAAAGTCTGGATAATGACAGCGCAGTAGTGAAAGCATTAATGGAAGCTGTCAAAAAAGACATTAATGAAGGAAATCTTACGCTTTATAATCTGCTTTGGAATTTTACGGAGGCTGATACAGACTATTTGCAGGTAAGCTTTCACTATGAAAAAGCGGAAGGAGAGTCGGATCCAACTACAAGCTATTATTATGACGTTATCTTTTATATTACGGATGACTGTGTAAATACCCTTGATACTCTTGAAAAATACAAAGTATTTGGAAAAGATAAATATCCACAAAAGTGGAAGTGAAGATTTATAAAAGTGTGGAGTACCCACTGCCTTTAGGCGGTGGGTACTCTACACAAGGTACATGGTCAAAAGCACGAATTATTTGTTTACATAATTTTAAAATTATGTTAAGGTGATTATGGAGTTATGTAAATAGGTGAAACTGTGGAAAAACTTAGAAAAGTCATTCCGGCGGTATTAATTGCTTTGAGTGTTGCAAGCCTTGGTTTTGGAATTTATTTTTTCCTTAATGAGCATCCTGACATCGTAATCGTCGCATCCGTATCCGCAACTGAAGATGCAGCACTAATATCAGATATGGTGTCAAAAAACGGAACAATGATATCAGATATGGTGTCTCAAAATGGTACAGGAATATCTGATATTGAGTTGCAAGAGCAAGAGCCTGAGCCTGAGCCTGAACACAAAGAACCAAAGCCGGAATCGGAATCTGAAATTGAATATGTGGAAAATCCTTATAAAGATAAGTTTCTTGAAAACTCAGACATGGTAGCCTGGATTAAAATTCCGGATACACAAATCGACCACGCAGTCATGTGGACTCCGGAAAATGAAGATTATTATCTGTACAGGAATTTTCAGAAGCACAAGGATAAATACGGGGTGCCAATTCTTGATACGGACTCCACAATGTATCCTGCCAGCACAAATTTAATTATCCACGGACATAATATAAAGAACCAGACGTTTTATTATCTGCTTCCATATAAAGAAAAGGAATACCGTGACGAACACCCATATATTTCTTTATACGGAAAAGACTATGAACACAGATACGAAATAATGGCAGTATTCAGGTCGAAGGTTTATTACACAACAGACACCTGCTTTAAATACTACAAATTCTTTAATGCTGAGACGGAAGAAGAATTTAACGATTTTTATAAAAATGTAATGTATCTTTCACTTTACGATACTGGTGTAACAGCGAGCTTTGGCGACAAATTCCTGACGCTTTCTACCTGCTCGTCCCATACTGAAAACGGAAGATTTGTGGTGGTTGCAAAAGAAATTGAGCCGGGAGATTATTATTTGCCGGTAGAAGAAAACTAAGAGCTTTTATCTAATTTGAATGATTTAAAGGAGGGTAAATCATGAAAACAGTAAGAAAAACAATTGCTTTAGTGACAGCTTTAGCCTGTGTGTTTGGCTTGCTTTGGGCACCTGTCAGGGCAGAAGCAGCAGAAAGTAAGACCTGGTACGTTGTTTATGATGAGGGAAATGACAGATGGGCAGCATCAAGCGACAATAAGGCCAGCTGGTCGGATACCAGTCTTTCGAGTTTTGCAGACGGTGATAATCTTGTTATTGACGGTGGAGGCTTTGGAAAGAGCATTACACTTACAACAGACAAATCAATCGGTGAGCTTGCCTTTACAGGTACAGGAGCCTGTATTGTATATGCTAAAAAGGTAAATCATATGTATGCAGTTAACGGCGCTACCGGTATTGTAAATGCAGATGTTGTAAATGCAGACGCATATCCTGGCAATGTATTACAGATAAACGGTAATGTCGGTACCTTTACAGGACACTATGAAGACGGGAAGGTTACAGCCTTTGCAGTAACCGGAACAGTTGATAAGGCTCAGGTTTTATCTTCCTATATGTGGCCAAACAGCGAAGCGGTTATTTATAATGTTGCAGCAGGCAAGCTTATGACTAATTCAGCGGGCAACGTAATTATTGAAGAGCAGTATTATTCAACAACTGCCACAGCTTCCACAGTTACAGCGGATTCTAAGGCGCAAGGCAAGACCCTTGATAAGGTTCCTGCAACCGGCGAAGACTTTGATTTTTCAAAAGCCTTGATTTTCTTCATGCTGGCAGGCGTATTTGCAGTTGGTGCAGTATGCTACAGAAAAAAAGCTAACTGAGAGTGAAGCTTCATATCAGATATTAAACGGTAAAAGGAAACTCCATAGATGCTATGGAGTTTTTTTTACTATATAAGAAATTTCGTTGCAATTCCTTATATGGTAAAAAAGGCACTACGTGCCAAAGATGCGCACTCGCGCGAGGGGTATATGTTTTTGTTGATAAAATTCGGAAATTAAAGTAAAATAATTTCGTAAAGTTTCGTAAGAGGAGGATTTGACATGAAAAAGAAAAGCAAAGCTTTTTTGATGGCGCAGCTTATGGTGCTGTCGGTACTGTGCATGTGCTTTACAAATAAGCTTGAAGCAAAAGCTGACGGGGGAGTTGTGATAAAGCTTCACTATAACCGTCCGGATGGGGCTTATGACGGCTGGAGCGTATGGTTCTGGGAGTACGGAAAAGACGGCTCAGACTATGCTTTTAATGAAGAAAACGGCGAAATGGTAGCTACAATGGAAGCAACTCCCGGCACTATGCAGGTGGGCTTTATTGTAAGGACGCAGGCCTGGGACAAGGACGTAGCGGAAGACCAGTTTATCGACATCTCTGAAATGGTGTCAGGAACTGTGCATGTATACGTTGAAGCTTCCGTTAAGGGCTTTGAAAAGGACTATGGTGACGACGCTGTTAAGGGCACAAAGCTAAGTAAGGCTCTATATAACGGAGACGGAACAGTTACCGTTAAAATGACGGGTAACCTTGAATATGATTATGAGACTGCATTTTCTTTGGCAGGAAAATCGGGTGAGGTCGGCATTAAATCCGTAACGCAGCCAAAGGATTACACATATTTAATAACACTTAACGAGGAGCTTAACGCTACCAAGAGCTACACTATAACTTTTAAGGGACAGGTATACAAAATAACAATGCCAAATATATATTCAACCGAGGATTTTGAAAACAAATATACCTACACAGGCTCAGATCTTGGGGCTGTGTGGTCAAATGAAAAGACTGTGTTTAAGGTGTGGGCGCCTACTGCCGACGAAATGGTAATCAGATTTTACGAAGCAGGCGACAGCAGAGTCAGTGATATGCTTTCAGAAGAAAAAATGACGCTTTTAAATAACGGCGTATGGGTATACGAAAAAGAAGGAGACTGTAACGGCCTTTATTATACATATGCGGTTACCTTTGACGGAGTGACAAAGGAAGCCTGCGATCCTTACGCACGCACTACAGGTGTAAACGGAGAGAGAGCAATGGTTATCGATTTGGCTTCAACAGACCCTGAGGGCTGGGAAAGCGATACAAATCCTCACGCAGGAGAAGGCATCAACGATGCAGTTATTTATGAAGCCCACATCCGTGATTTAACTACGGAAGAGGGTGCAGGCATTAAAAACGCAGGGAAATACATAGGCGTTGCGGAAGTTGGCACACAGACTGCTTCTGGCATTCCAACTGGTCTTTCTCATATAATTGATCTTGGCGTAACACACGTACAGATTTTACCCTTCTACGATTTTGGCTCTGTAGATGAAAATAAAACGGTTTCAGGCCTTTATAACTGGGGCTACGATCCGGTTAACTACAACGTGCCGGAGGGCTCTTATTCAACAAATGCCAAAGACGGCGCAGTAAGAGTCAAAGAAGTAAAGGAAATGGTTAAAGCGCTTCACGATAACGGCATAAGCGTTGTAATGGACGTAGTTTACAACCACGTATATTCGGCAGCAAACTTCTGCTACAACGTACTTGTACCTGACTATTTCTCAAGGACAACAGAATCCGGCGGCTATTCAAGCGGCTCAGGCTGTGGTAACGATACGGCAACGGAGCGTGCAATGGTGAGAAAATATATTGTTGAGTCCGTATGCTACTGGGCAGAGGAATACCACATCGACGGCTTCAGATTTGACCTTGTGGGCTTAATGGACGTTGATACAATTAATGAAATTGTTAAAGAAGTACACAAGACTCACCCTGACGTAATTTTCTATGGTGAGGGCTGGAGCTTAACCACAACCCTGAGTAAGGAGGCTGAGCTTGCAACACAGAAAAATTCTAGCTTAACTCCGGGCTTTGCTTATTTTAACGACACTATACGTGACGGCATAAAGGGAAGCGTATTTAATACCTCAGCAGGCTTTGTATCAGGCTCTGCAGGAGACGACACTAAGATTTCAAGATGCTTTGTGGGTCTTGATAACTGGTGCAATTCACCTAGTCAGACCATCAACTACGCATCCTGCCACGATAACAACACTCTATTTGACAGACTGCGTCTTTCATGCCCTGAGGCATCCCTTGACGAGATAATCGCAATGAACAAGCTCTCAGCAGCAATCTACATGACAGCTGAAGGCGTTCCCTTTATGCAGGCAGGCGAAGAAATGCTTAGGACCAAGACAAATTCTGACGGCTCCTACAATTCAAACAGTTACGCGTCGGGAGATGCGGTTAACACGATCGCTTATTCAAGCCTAGAGGATGAAAAGACCTTAGACGTATACAATTATTACAAGGGTCTCATTCAGTTTAGAAAGGCTCACGCAGCTCTTCGCATGGACAACGCAACCGACGCACAGACATATATAAAAGAGATTTCAACTGGCATTGACCACTGTCTTGCTTTTGAAATTGACGGCTCTTACGAAAAGGAAGTTTCCGACAGGCTTATGGTTATCTTTAATGCTTCAAAAGAAACTCAGACCCTTTCCCTTTCAGAAGGCGAATGGACAGTTTGCGTAAACGGAGACACAGCAGGCATTGAAGCAATTGAAACCATTACAGGCTCTGTACAGATTAAGCCTGTAACCGCTATGGTACTTGTACAGGGCGACCTTGGAAAGGCTGAAAATCCTGTCACTATATCCTCAACAGACACAGACTCAGGGAGTGCTGAAAACGGCGGTAAAAAGGGTATTGCAGGAAATGTGGCAGCAGGCGTGTGTGCCTTCCTTGCAATTGCAGGAGGTATCTTTGCAACAAGCAAAAAGAAAAAGAAACAATAAGGAATAACTGAAAATTAATTCCTTTAATCGATTTCTGGTTCTTGAATTAAAGCCGCCTATTTGGTAATGTTTTATTAGTAGGATATGTAAGGTAAAAGGAAAATGCTGATTAAGTAAGATTTTTCTTTTGCAGCAAAAGAAAATGCCGATAAATAAAAAGGCTGGAGGTGAGATCGTGGCAGAAGATTTATTGCGTTCTCTTGCTAATCTTGAAGAAATGTTAAAAGATATGTCAAGCCAGGGTCTCATAAATCCACACCTTGACAAAGAGGAAAGCAGGGAAAAAGAAATTGAAGTAGACAATTCTCCCTACTGTATCAAAAACGGCTCTTACGTGCGAATCGAAGATGATTGCATGAAGGCCTGGATTTATTTGAATCCGCCTAAGAAGGGCGAGGATTTTTATTCTCCTGATTTAATTCGGGAATTTTTATATGAAAATGGAGTAAAGGCCGGGTACCATCAGTCTAATCTTGCGGCAATTGCTAAAAAACACGTATATGAAAGAGAAATTTTAATTGCAACCGGTAAAAACCCCACCCAGGGCGAAAACGGTTATTTTGAATACTTTTTTGATACTTCCGACCATCGCAGGCCTGCCATAAGAGAGGACGGTACGGTTGACTATTCCTCCATGTCAACGCTTTCTAACGTAGAAGAAGGTCAGAAAATTGCAGAATACCATCCTGCAGTGCAGCCTGAAAACGGCTACGATGTAACAGGTAAGGAAATTATCGCCAAGCCCTGTAAGGAAATCGTGCCACTTCGAGGCAAGGATATTTCCAACGACGAAAATCCAAATATTTATATAGCAAAGCGTACCGGCAAGATTGACTTAAAGAACGGTCACATTGATATTAAGAGCGTCCATGAAGTAAATGGGGACGTGGATTTAGTGATTGGGAAAATCGAATTTTTCGGTGATATACATATTACCGGTAACGTAGGCGCAGGCGTCGTAATAAGAGGCAGCAGAAACGTTACTATTGACGGTGTTATGGAAGCTGCTACTATTTATGCAGGCGGCGACGTGGTGTTAGTAAAAGGTGTACAGGGCAATCAGAAGGGAAAAATTACCGCAAAGGGCAATGTGTCGGCTGAATTTATAGAGCAATGTACTATTGAAGCCGGCGGCAATGTGCGTTCAAATTCTTACGTAAATGCCAACGTTTATGCGGCAGGCATGGTAATGGCGGAGGGCAAGAACGGCCTTATTCTGGGCGGTCAGGTCAGGGGCTTAAAGGGCGTATCGGCAGTATGCATGGGCAATGACGTTGAAACAAAAACCTTTGTGGCATCCGGGTATTCCGTATCCGATTATGAGCGTTACATTGAAGTGTTCCAGGCAGAAGCCAACGCAAAAAAGGCACTTTCTGAAATCGTGGACCGCATGACGGAAATTTTAAAGGCAAAGCGTTTGGGACGCGAAAGGGATACTAACTCGGCTGATAAAGAGCTTTTAGACCTTAATGAAAAGAAGGATGAATTCTTTGAAGAATTAGATAAAGCAAGAACAGAAAAAGAATTTTTGTCGGATATTATTGAAAAAGGCAAAGGAAGTGTTATACTTGCCAATGACAAAATTTATAGAGGCGTTACAATCTGCATAGAGGGTAATTTGTACCAGGTGCCCGAAAGCACAAGCTTTATGCGCTATAAGAATGAGGGCGGCAGGATAGTGCCAGGTGTCATTATCTTAAATTAAGGCAAGGTTATTTTAATGAATTTTAATGAAGCAAATGAATATTTAATCAATATCCCAAAATTTACATTAAAAAACGAACCTGAAAAGACTAAGGCGTTTTTAGATGAAATCGGGGATATTTCGATAAAGATTCCCACAGTACATGTTGCAGGCACAAACGGTAAAGGCTCCGTTTGTGCTTATTTACGTGCAGCCTTAATGGAAAACGGCTTAAAGGTGGGCCTTTTTACATCTCCGCATCTTGTAAATATTACGGAACGCTTCTGTATTAATAATGAAGAAATTTCAGAGCGTGAATTTGCAAATACCTTTAACTACGTATTTTCTTTAGTTGAAGAAATGCATAATAAACCAGGTTTTGAAAGCTACCACCCCACTTTTTTTGAATTTCTTTTCTTTATGAGTGTTGTATGGTTTAAATCAAAGCGGCCGGATATTATTATTCTGGAAACAGGTCTTGGAGGGCGACTGGATGCCACCAATTCAATTGAAAGGCCAATTCTTTCGGTTATCACGGAAATAGGTCTTGACCACTGCGAATATTTAGGGGACACAAAAGAAAAAATTGCCTTTGAAAAGGCAGGCATAATTAAAGAAAAAACGCCTGTAATCGCGGTTGATAAAGGTGAAGCCTGGATAGATGTCATTAAGAATACAGCAAAAGAAAAAGCTGCCCCTTTATACACGGTTTCAAGAGAAAATATTAAGAATTTAGAAACGTTTTCGCACAGGGTTGATTTTTCATTTCAATCTTTGTATGATGAATTTGTTAAAATTTCCCTTAATACAAATTCTTATTATCAGGTGGAAAATTCCTGCATAGCCTATAGGGCGTTGGAGATATTGTCTCATAGCCTTCCTAATCCTTTAAATATGGAAAAGGCGCGTTTTGGTCTTTCTAAAATGTACTGGCCAGGACGCATGGAGATTCTGCCAAACGGATTAACCCTTGACGGAGCCCACAATCCAGACGGAATTAAGGCATTTTTAGAAGCTGTAAAGGGAGACGGAGCCTGTAAAAGAATACTTTTATACAGCGCCGTTAAAGATAAAAGCATTGAAGAGATTGCTTCTTTGATTAAAGAAAGCAATTTATTTAAGAAGCTTTATTTGTGTAAATTACAGGGTGATCGTGCCGCAGATATAAAACGGCTTGAGAGTGCTTTTTTTGGTATTGAATGTGTTTCCTTTGCAGAAACCGCTGAAGCCCTTGGCGCTATGTTAAAGGAAGCAGAGGCTAAGCTCTACGCTGCAGGCTCTCTTTATTTGGTGGGGGAAATCAAAGCCCTTATTTCAGAGGAAGAAAAATGATTAATTTCGAGGAAGAACTTAAAAAATTCAATCCAAGTCTTGAGGTTGAAGACGTGGAGACTGCCATATACAATCAGGATATTACGGATGTAGCCGATATTTTTATCCGTATGATAAAAGAAGACAAGGACAACTAGCCCATGAGATGTTACAACTGTGGATGCGAGCTTTCGGAACACAGCTTCTGTACAAATTGCGGCGTGGATGTTTCTTTATATAAGAAGATAATCAGGACCTCCAATTATTTTTACAACCAGGGTCTTGAACGGGCAAAGGTACGGGATTTATCGGGAGCTATTGTATCCTTAAGACAGAGTTTAAAATTTAATAAAAACAACATTAAGGCAAGAAATCTTTTGGGCCTTGTGTATTTTGAAATGGGCGAGATGCCGGCGGCTTTAAGCGAATGGGTTATTTCCAAAAATTTAAAGTCCAAGAAAAACATGGCGGTAGACTATATCGACATGCTGCAGTCTAACAGCGCCCGTCTTGATGCCATTAACGAAGCTATCAAAAAATACAATAAAGCCCTTGAAGCCTGTAAAAACGGCGATGCAATCGATCTTGCCACAATTCAGTTAAAACAGGTATTAAAAGTATATCCTAATTTTATAAGAGCTCATCAGCTGCTTAGTTTATGTTATTTAAACATAAAACGCCCGGATCTTGCAAAAAAGGAATTAGAACGCTGCAGGGCAATTGATGTAAACAATACCCTTACTTTAAAATATCTCACAGAAGCCGAAAAAATGCTTAATCCGGTTGACGATAAAAAGAAGGGTAAGGCAAAAGAAGAGGAAAATCTCTCCACCTCCTATATGGCAGACGGAGAGCTTATTATTCAACCCATTGCCCTCAGGGAAAAACGCGGCTCCAATGCAGTGCTTAATATTATTTTGGGTATTGCAATCGGATTTGCCATCTGCTTTTTTTTGGTACTTCCTTCAAGACTTCAGCAGGAGCGTTTGGAAGCACAGGAAAGCGTTAAGTCAATGGGCACACAGCTAGACGCAAAGAATTTAACCATTACGGAGCTTGAAACTAAAAACAGCGAGCAGGCAGATAAGATAAAGACCTTAACCGAAAGCCTTAACAAATACCAGGGTACGGAGGGTACGCTTCTTTCCATGGAGAATCTTTTAAAGGCAGCAGCCGTTTATATGGAGACCCCTGAAAGCTATCTTGAAGTGGCAGATTACATTAAGGAAATTGATGAATCGACCTTTAATGAAGACACAAGCGAAAATTATAAGCGCCTTTATTATGCAATTAAGAGCGCAATCGGGCCCTTGGTATGTGAAAGCTATTATAATGAGGGTGTTCAGTTTTATAAGGCCGAGCAGTACGAGGATGCAATTGCCTATCTTGAGGCTGCGGTATTCTTTGTGGATAATCACAGGGAATCCTTATATTATCTGGGACTTTCCTACCAGGCAACCGGCAATACCGATGATGCTAAAACCGCTTATAACAAGGTTATTGAGCTATACGAAGGCACCTGGTATGCCAATAAATCAGAGCAGGCTTTAAAGAAAATGGAAGCAAATTAAAAAACGTGCAACAAAAATCCTTGCAGCCTAAATAATAATTTACCCCGTCATAAAATGGCGGGGTTTTTGTATGTCTTCGACTTAAAGGATTTAGTTCGGAAAACGGTTTACGAAATTTTCGTAATGTTTCGTAATTTTCCATAAAAACGGTTGCGCATTTATGTGAAATATGCACGTATTGACATATTGCACAAAAAAAGTTAAAATTTTTTCCATAAAGGCAACCGATTGCGCAACAAAGTGCGCATCGAGTTATTCATATGGGAGGAAAAATATGAAAAAGAAACTTTTAGCAGTTGTTCTTGCAGCGGTTACAGCTCTTTCATTAGTAGCTTGTGGCGCTAATACAGACGACAACACAACTTCTACCGCTTCCAGTAATTCTACCACTTCTAAGAGCGGCGAAACAGAAACAGCATACGCTTATGACATCACAGTATGGTGTCCTGAAGCAGCTGTTGAACTTACAAAGAAGCAGATTAACGACTTTAACGCAAACAATGGCGAGGGCATTTCACTCAACGCTACAATCGAAGCAGTTGGTGAAGGTGATGCGGCTACCACAATGATCCAGGACGTTGAATCAGGTGCAGACCTTTTCTTCTTCCCTCAGGATCAGTTATCCAGACTTCTCCAGGCTAACGCTTTAATGCAGCTTGGCGATACAGCAGCTGAATACGTTAAGACCTCTTTCGATGCAGCCGGTGTTTCAGCTTCATCTGCAGGCGATGCAATTTATTGCTATCCTCTTACTTCTGATAACGGTTACTACTTATTCTATGATAAGAGCGTTCTTTCCGAGTCAGACGTTGCTACAGTAGAAGATCTTCTTGCAGCTTGTGAAGCAGCAGGCAGAACATTCTGTATGGATATTGAAAATTCCTGGTACATTGCTTCATTCTTCTTTGCTACAGGCTGTGTATCTGAATGGGAAACAGATGATGAGGGTAACTTCATTTCAGTAAACGATACCTTCAATTCCGACAAGGGTCTCCTTGCCTGCGAAGGTATGTACAAGATTCTTACATCACCCGCATATATCAATTCTGCAGAAACCTCTGAATTTGAAGCAGCTGTTCCTGCAGCAGCAGTTGTATCCGGTCCCTGGAACAACAAGAATGCAGCAGAAATTCTTGGTGAAAACCTTGCAGCTACCAAGCTTCCTACCTTCAATGCAGGTGGTGTAGCATACCAGATGGGTTCCTACAACGGATGTAAATTACTTGGTGTTAAGCCTCAGACAGACGCAGCTAAGGCAGCTTGCCTTAACAAGCTTGCTCAGTATTTAACAAGCGCTGATGTAGAGCTTGAAAGATTTAACGAACTTGAATGGGGTCCTGCAAATCTTGAAGCTCAGTCTTCAAGTGCAGTTGCAGCTAACATTGGTTTAACAGCATTGGCTGAACAGGCTCCTTATTCTAAGCCTCAGGGCAATATCCACGGCTCATGGTGGGATATCGCAAAGGTTATCGCTTCTGACATTAAGGGCGGCGCAGGCACAAAGGATGAATTCCAGACTGCATTACAGAACTATGCGGATACATGTGCAGCACTTTTTAATATGACAGCTGATGAAAAGGAAGCTTTCTCTGTAATTGGTACTGTTGAAGGCTCTAACTGGGATACAGACTTCCCTATGACTCGTACGGCTGAATCCGGTGCAGCTACATATTTCTCAGAAGCTTTACAGCTTAAAGCAGGCGACGAATTTAAGGTACGTCAGGGCGGTGCATGGGATGTTAACTTCGGTGTTGACGGTACAATTGACAGCGCTAACATCGTAGTAGACGAAGACGGTCTTTACTATGTAAAGCTCGTTGTTAACGATGACCTTACGGAAGGTATTGTTACTCTTGAAAAGTCAAGCTTCTACGGCTGGAATGTAATCGGTACTGTAAATGGTTCAAACTGGGATACTGACTTTGGTATGGCTATCCAGGACGACGGAACAACCTTCAAGCTTGCAGATGTTACAATGACAGCAGGTACTCAGTTCAAGGTTCGTTACGCTAACAGCTGGGAAGTTAACTACGGTATTAATGGTGTTGTTGACGGCGATAATTTTGTTGTTGACGCTGACGGCACATATACAATCGTATTTGACTCCTTAACAGGTATGATTACTCTTGAGTAATTAACAGTAATACATTAAAATAAAATTAGGGGTTGGAGTCATGTGCTTTGGTTCCAACCCTAAATTTTTATTTTAGTTCACCTATAATATAAAAATTAAACGGTAAAGCACAAAACACTTACAGAAAGAGGTTAGTATGGGAAACTTCTTCAAAAAAATCGGCACATCAATTGCCGCATTTTTTAAAAACTATGCTAAGGGCGACATATTTACTAAACTGTCTGCCATCATTATGGGCCTTGGCTGCATGGTAAGAGGCCAGATCGTAAGAGGCTTAATTTTCCTTGCTTTTGAAGGCTTATTCATCTACTACATGATCTGTCACGGAAGCTATTGGTTATCAATGCTTTCAAGCTTAGGTATTAAGGGCCCCTCCAAGGAATACGATTCTTTCTTTGATACCTACGTTACTACTTACAACGACAACTCATTCCTTATTCTTTTATATGGAATTTTAACTATATTCATTATTATTGCTTTTGCAATTTTCTGGATTGTTAACATAAAGCTTTCCTATGAAGCAGAGTGCTTAAAGAAGGAAGGTAAGAAGGTTAATAAATTCAAGGATGATTTAAGGGATTTAACGGATGCTAAATTCTACAGAACCCTTTTATTCCTGCCTGTAATCGGTATTACGATTTTCACCGTTATGCCTATCGTGTTCATGATTTTTGTAGCTTTTACCAACTACGACGGTGCCCACGACGGTTACATCAACAGTTTATTTAACTGGGTAGGATGGGATAATTTCAGAACGCTTTTCTCAATGGCAGGAGGCTCCAATTCATACCTTCAGACCTTTGGACGCATTTTGGGCTGGACTTTAATCTGGGCATTCTTTGCTACCTTCTCAAACTACTTCCTTGGTATCATCCTTGCCATGATGATTAACAAAAAGGGAATCAGATTTAAAAAATTCTGGCGTACAATTTTCGTTATGACAATTGCTATTCCACAGTTTATTTCCCTTTTGTACGTTTCCAAGATGTTTGCTAAATCCGGTATCGTAAACGGATGGCTTTTAAATGCAAACCTAATTACACAGCCTATCGACTTCTGGGGAACGGCACTTTATTCAAGAATTTTAGTAATTGTAATTAATATCTGGATCGGTATTCCATACCTTATGCTTATTGCAACAGGTATCTTAATGAACATTCCTGCAGACCTTTATGAGGCTGCAAGAATCGACGGAGCTTCACCTGTCCAGCAGTTTAGACACATTACAATGCCTTATATGCTGTTCATTACGGCGCCTTATTTGCTTACAAGCTTTACCGGCAACATGAATAACTTTAACGTTATTTACCTTCTTAACGGCGGTGGCCCCATCAATCCTGCGGCAAGTGCAACCTCCGGTTCCGTTGGCTACACGGATTTACTTATCACCTGGCTGTTTAAGATCACTACAGGTACAGAATCTGCATATTACCTGGCTTCTGTAATCGGTATTATCATCTTCATCGTAGTATCCGTTATCACAATGTCAGTATATAACATCTTACCTTCCATTAAAAACGAGGAGGATATGCAGTAATGGCAAAAGAAAAACACAGCCTTGGAATGAAGGCAAAAAACACAATCAGCAACACAATTATTTACATTATTTTAATTGCAATGAGTATCGTATGGCTGATACCCTTCGTATGTATCGTACTTCAGTCATTAAGATGTGAATCCACCTGGATGGTAGGTTACGTTATTCCAAAGACCTGGGGTCTTGATAATTATGTTAAACTCTTCCAGTCAGATTTTAAAGTCTGGTATAGGAACACCTTTATCATGGCATGTATATGCTCTGTCATTAACACTATCATGGTATTGTGCATGAGCTATACCTTATCCAGATTTAGATTTAAGCTTCGCAAGCCCTGGATGAAATTTATGATGATTTTAGGCTTTTTCCCAGGTATGCTGACCATGGTAATCCTTTACAGAGTATTAAAGGACTTAGGTCTTACTCAGGAAAATGCTATCTTTGGTTTGATTTTAGTATATGTTGCTTCCTCAGGTATGGGTTATTACGTATCCAAGGGTTATTTTGATACTATTTCAATGTCCCTTGATGAATCTGCAAGAATCGATGGAGCCACCCGTTTACAGGTACTCACAAAAATCATCCTTCCTCTTGCAAAGCCCATCGTTATTTATACAATCCTTACTTCCTTTATGGGACCCTGGGGCGATTTCATTTTTGCAAAGTATATTTCCTTCAATACTTCAGCAGGCATGAACGTTGCAGTTGGCTTGTATTCCTGGCTGACTCCTGACAGAATCAACGATAACTATACAATGTTCTGTGCGGGCGGTGTTGTTGTGGCTATTCCTGTTACGCTTTTATTCATCTTCCTGCAGAAATATTATGTTGAGGGTGTTACAGGCGGTTCCGTTAAGGGCTGACACACAAAAATATGGGGCGGGTTTTTACCTGCCCCTTTTATATGAGGTACTTTTATGCAAAAGAAAATTATTTCCATAATTTTGGCTGTTTCCTTAATTTTTTCCTTGGCCGGATGCGGCGAAAAAGAGCTTCCCACCCACACAGAAGACGGGGAATACATTGTAAGAGATGTAACAAGGGATTCAAGCGTCACAGTTTCTGAAAACGATAATCACAGAGTTTTTTATCAGATTTTTGTGGGCTCCTTTTCTGATTCTGACGGAGACGGCGTTGGAGATTTAAGGGGTATCATAAACCGCCTGGATTATTTAAATGACGGAAACCCTGATTCCGGAGAAAGCCTTGGCGTGGAAGGCATTTGGTTATCCCCTATCTTTTCATCACCTTCCTATCATAAATATGACGTAGCAGATTATTATGCGATCGATGAAAGCTTTGGTACAATGGAGGATTTAAAGGAACTTGTTAAATTGTGCCACGAAAGAAACATAAAGATAATTTTAGATTTAGTTATCAATCATTCAAGCTCACAGAATCCATGGTTTAAAGAATTCTGTCAGGCACATAAGGATGGCAATACCAAGTCACCTGCCTATGATTTTTATTCCTGGACTGATACACCGGTGTCAGACCACACCTTTAAAAAGATTTCAGGCTCTGAAGATTATTATGAATGTAATTTTTCTTCAGACATGCCCGAGCTTAATTATGATAATGAAATTGTAAAAGAAGAAATAGTGGCAGTAGCCGATTATTATTTATCCTCTATTGGAGTAGATGGTTTCAGATTTGACGCGGCAAAATATATTTATTACGGCGAGCATGATAAGAACGTAGAATTCTGGAACTGGTACATGGATGAATTAAAGGCAATTAATCCTGATATTTACACTGTTGCAGAAGTCTGGGATTCGGATTCCGTGATTTATAAATATGAAGACGCTCTTAACTGCTTTAATTTTACACTGGCACAAAGTGATGGTAAGATTGCAGAAACTGCAAGAAAGGGTGATGTAAACACATACACTTCCTATGTTGAAGCTTATATTAATAAAATCACAGGTATAAATGAGTATGCCATGATTATGCCTTTTATTGCCAATCACGATATGGACAGAGCAGCCGGCTATATGCAGGTATCCACAGGCTTTGCACAGGTTGCGGCTAATCTTTATATACTTGGCCCCGGCTCTCCCTTTATTTATTACGGCGAGGAAATCGGCATGAAGGGGTCGCGTGGGTCTGAATCAACCGATGCAAACCGTCGTCTTGCAATGCGCTGGGGAGATGGTGATACCGTTGAGAGCCCAGATGGTGCCAACTACGATGAAAAGCATCAGACAAACGGTTACGTCACTGATCAGATCGGGGATGAAAACAGCATTTTAAATTATTATAAAAAGCTTATTATGATAAGAAAGGCAAATCCGGAAATCTATTTAGGAGATTACAAAGCCCTTGAATTTACAGACACAAAAGTCGGAGGCTTTTTGACAACATTGGGAAATTCCTACTGTGCTGTCATCCACAACACTACAAGCTCCGACAAAACAGTTGATTTATCCTCGGTCACCGATTTAGAGCTTACTAAAATAAATGCCTGCATCGGCTTTAACAATCCAGAGGCTATTCTTGAAGGCACAAGGCTTACAATTCCAACACAGTCAAGCGTTGTATTAAGATAACAAAAGGAAAAAGGCACTCATTACTGAGTGCCTTACGAGGTATTTGGCTTGCAGCCTTGCACCTAGCTAAAGAGCACCCACTGCCTAAAGGCAGTGGGTGCTCTTTAGCTTTTATAAAATTATTTTGATTCATTAACTAAAAATTTACCACAGCTTAACCACACAAGGCACACTACAACGGAAGCAATTAAAGCGGTGAATAACTGTGTGATTGAGAAGGTTTTTTGTGCAACTGAAATTGCCTTTTGGGGAAGGGAGGTGCAGAACACCACCAGGATGAATTTTGAAATTACGATTCCCATGAAAAGTGCCTTTGCAACAGAGCCGATTACAAGCCCTAAGGGTAAGGACCACTTTTTCTTTAAGTTTTTGTAGAATACGTAGGCGCATACGCAGATGATGATGTTGCCAAAGGCAATGGCTGGAATCATTAAATAGGGGCATGCAGCCACAACCGGTGAGCCTGTAATGATGAAGGAAGCGATGGGGGCAATGCAGGATAAAATGATGCCCACAACCGGTCCTAAAGCAAGGGTTGCAATTATAAGACAGGTGTTAACGATAGGCCCGGAAATGTAAACCGAGGTGTTTTTAAAAAACATACTGATTATCATGATTGCAAGCAGGGCACCCCCGGTCACAATCTGCTTTGTAGATAACTTTTTCATTATTTTTCTCCTTAAAATTTTTTCATCACTAGTATATAAAACTTTATATCAAATATCAAGTTACAAGTAATTTGATTTATTTTAAGGATGCTTCTATAATGAGGAGGTGGGATGAATGGGGGTATGGATGAAAGAAAAAAACATAAAAAGCAGTTCTTTCATTATATGGATTATTACGGGAGCACTTGTGGCGCTCTCTGTCATTTTGATTTTCATTTTTATTAATTTCAGCAATCGTCTGGGTACTACTGATGCAACTAGCGAATATGAGCGGTACTATGCCTTTATTACGGACGATACGGAATCTTCCTTCTGGCAGTCTATCTACAAGGCCTCTTTTGAAGAGGGGCTTAAGAAAAATGCATACGTAGATATGATTTCTGAAAATCTATCCAAAGACTTTACTCAATATGAGCTTATGGAAATCGCCATTGCATCAAGGGTGGACGGTATTATCGTGTATGCCAACGAAAGCGATGAAATGACTGAGCTTATTAATAAAGCTGCAGAAAGAAGCATTCCTGTTGTAACGGTTTACGGTGACTGTACTCATTCTGACAGACTTTCTTTTGTAGGAATCGGAAACTATAACCTGGGCAGGGAATACGGCAATTTAATTGTAAAAATGGTAAACGAAAAGATCTTTTCCGACAGTTCAATTAAGGTGTGCATTTTGGCTTCCGCCAATGCTGAGGACTCGGGACAGAACATTCTCTATGCCGCAATCCAGGAAGCGATTGAAGAAGAAAATGAAAATAATCCCGGGGCACACCCTCGTATAGAGGTGTCTCTTGTGGCAATTGATTCTACCAATAACTTTTCTGTTGAAGAATCTGTGAGAAGCATTTTTTTAGGCAGTAAGAGCAAAATGCCGGATATCGTGGTGTGTCTTGATGAAATCGACACCACCAGTGTCTACCAGACAGTCGTAGATATAAATGCTGTAGGAAGCGTGAATATTTTAGGCTATTACGATTCTGAAGCAGTATTAAAGGGTATTAAAAGAAATGTTTTATATGCAACGGTTTCTTTGGACACTTATAAGCTTGGAAAATACTGTATTGATGCTTTAAGCGAATATTATGAATTCGGCAACACCAGCCAGTATTTTACCGGAGATATTTTCGTCATCAATAAAGATAACGTGGCTGAATATATGGAGGACATGAAGGATGAAAACTAAAATCAAAAACATGTCCCTTCAGTTAAAGATGACGGGCATTTCCCTTGGCGTAAACCTGATAGTATTTGCCATTAACATTGTGCTTTTGACAGGTATTAACAACATGTCTGATAAAATCGATACGGTTTATCAGGTAAACCTTCAGTTAAATGAATTGTCAGTTTCTTTAAAGAACGTGCAGGATTCAATGATTGAATACCTTAACACAAAGACAAGCGACTCTCTTGAAAATTATTACAGAAGCGCAGGTGACTATTCCAATATGGTTGAGAACCTTGAAGAAACGGTTACGCTAAGTGTAAAGGGACGAATGGAACGCTTCATTAAAAACATGAGCGAAGAATACCTTAAAGAGGTAGAGGATACCATTGAAGGAAAGCGAGGAAGAAACGTTGAAAAATACAGAAGCCATTATGAAGAGGCATCAAAAATTTATGACTATATAAATACCTATATTTATTCTCTTAATAACGAGCAGTTTAAGGAAAATACGGAAAATTACCGGGAGATGTTAACGGCCTTCAGGCTCTTTGAAACTGCCGGTAATCTGATTATGATTGTGGTAATAATAATCAACGCTCTCTTGATAATGAGACTTACGGCAGAGCTTACAAGACCCTTAAAATCCTTAACGGTAAATGCCGATGAGGTTGCGAGGGGTAACTTTAATATAGAGCCGCTACCGGTTGAATCAGAGGATGAAGTCGGAGTCGTAACAAAGGCCTTTAACCAGATGGTTGTCAGCATTCAGGAATATATTGAAAAAATGCGTGAAAGCGCTGAGGTTGAAAAGAAACTAAGAGAAAAAGAACTGATGATGGAGACCCATCTTAAGGATGCACAGCTTAAATACCTTCAGGCTCAGATTAATCCGCACTTCCTATTTAACACCCTTAATGCAGGAGCCCAGCTTGCCATGATGGAGGGCGCCGATAAGACCTATGAATACGTTCAGGTAATGGCGGAATTTTTCAGATATAACGTAAAAAAAGGCTCAAAAACAGTAACGGTGGGCGAGGAGCTTGAGCTTATAGACAATTATATCTACATATTAAACGTAAGATTTTCAGGAGAAATCCATTACGAAAAGGAAATCGATGCAACTCTTTTATCAGTTCCAATGCCCAGCATGATTTTACAGCCTATTATCGAAAACTGTGTAAATCACGGCATAAGGGAAATGATGGGTGAAGGCAAAATTAAAATGAAGGTCTTTAGAACCAATGATACCGCCTGCATCAGTATTGAGGATAATGGTATCGGTATGGACGCAGAAACCATGGAAGCCTTGCGCACAGGTAAAAATTTAAGGCAGGAAAAGCAAGCTTCAAACGGCATCGGTATGGACAATGTTGTGGCAAGACTTAAGCTCTTCACAGGCCTTGAGGATGTGCTTAAAATTGAAAGCGAAGGAAAAGATAAGGGCTCTAAATTTACAATTTTTCTTAATATAAAGGAAGGGGAGGAAGGCGATGTATAAAATAATGCTTGCGGATGATGAAGGAATAGTAATCGATTCCTTAAAATTCATCATTCAAAAGGAATACGGAGACGATTGCAGAATTGAATATGCAAAAACCGGTCGAAACGTAATCGAGCTTGCAGAGCGCTTCCGCCCTGATATAGCAATTATGGACATTCAGATGCCGGGCATTAACGGTATCGATGCCATGAAGGAAATCAGGAAGACCAACGATTCAGTGGTTTTCATCGTCATGAGCGCCTACGATAAATTCGACTATGCCAAGGAAGCAATAAAACTTGGAGCAATTGAATACATCACAAAGCCTATGGACAGAAACAAAATGATAGCTGCTATAAACAGCGCCATGGCAAGGGTGACGGAAGAAAAAAACCGCCGCTCCAGGGACCTATTAATTAAAGAAAAGCTTGAAACGGTTGTGCCAATTCTTGAAAATGGTTTGATTTACAATATTTTGTTTCACGAATATTTCGATGAAGATATCGAAAATTATAAAAACATGCTGGAGATAGAAGCAGAATACGCATACATGATGGTTTTAGTATCCGGCGATGCAAAAGAAGGTAACCACATGACAAATGCTGTGGGCTCAGGTGTAAAGCTTTTGCAGAATTATAAAGAAATAAGAGAATATTTAAAGCTTTATTTTGACGCATTTGTGGGCTCCGTTATGGGCAATAAAATTGCGGTTTTAGTGCCGGTTAACTGCCCTGAAATCGACTATGCCACCCGTGTTGACATTATACAAAGGGCAAGGGATTTAATTCACAAGCTTTCTTTTAAAACGGACATTGCCTTCAGAATCGGTATTGGAAGAGTTAACGAGCTTAAGAAGATGGACACCTCCTACAGGGAAGCTGTAAATGCCCTTGTTATTACCACAAACACCATTGCCCATGCAGACGATCTGCCTATAGGATGTGCTTATACAAGAGATTATCCGGTGGCGCTTGAACAAAGACTTTTTGATGAAATCGAAAAGGGAAGAACCGACGCCGCTGTCAGCGCTGCAAGTGATTATTTTGAGTGGCTTAAAACAAGAGACATAATGGATGCCAGGTTAAAGGTCCTTGAATTTGCCCTTTGGGCCGAGCGCCTTGCCTACGAAAGCGGCGGCATGACCTATAATTTCAGTGACCGCCACGACTATCTTCCTAATGTTATGTCTATTCTCACGATGGAAGGCTTGTGGGACTGGTTTAAAGAAAAAATCGTCACTTCCTGTATCAACATTTCCACTAAAAAGGAAGAATCCGGACAGGGCGTAATTGAGGCTGCAAAAGAATATATAAACAAAAATTTTACAAAAAACATTACCCTTGAGGATGTTTCCATGGCTGTAAATATAAGCTCTTATTATTTGAGCAAAATTTTTAAGGACAGCACGGGAGAAAACTTTATCGACTATTTAACGGCTTTAAGAATTGAAAAGGCCAAGTCACTTTTAAGCACAACCTCCTATTCCATGAAGGAAATCTGTCAGCTTTCAGGCTGGCAGGACCCTAACTATTTCAGCAAGTCCTTTAAGAAAAACGTGGGTGTCACCCCGACAGAATACAGGGAGGGTAAATAAATGAAGAAGAAATTGTTGCGCCTGTGCCTTTTTATGCTTTTTCTTTTGCCGGCCTGTGCTGCAAAAGAAAACGAAGCAGACACTAAGGACAATAATGAAGAAAACAAAATTGAGATTGCCATGAGCTTTGATTCCTTTGTAATAGAAAGGTGGCAGAGAGACAGGGACGTATTTGTATCCACCGCCAAGGAGCTTGGTGCCAATGTTAACGTGCAGAATGCAAACGGTGATGTGGAAAAGCAGAAGGAACAGATCGAATATTTTATAAAGAAGGGCGTGGATGTAATAGTAATTGTGTGTATCGATTCTGCATCACTTAAGGAAACCGTTGAAAGGGCAAAGAATGCAGGCATAAAAATTGTTGCCTATGACAGACTCGTCACAAATTCCGATGCGGATTTATACATTACCTTTGATAACGAAAAGGTAGGAACTCTTATGGCAGAGGCACTGGCAGAAAACGGGGCTTCTGGCGGTAAGGTTTTGATGCTTGGAGGCTCGCCTCTTGATAATAACGTGCTTTTGGTTGAAAGAGGCTTCGAGAGTGTATGCAGTCAGAACAAAATGACAATAGTTGATTTAATACACTGTGACGGCTGGAAGGCAGAGATTGCTGCCGACTACGTATACAAAAACGGAAGTGTCGTGCAGGATGTGGACGCCATTATGTGCGGTAACGACAATCTTGCGGGACAGGTAATTACGGCTCTTGCAGAGACACGACTTGCAGGTGATATACTGGTGGTGGGACAGGATGCAGATTTGGAAGCCTGCCAGCGAATTGTGGAAGGCACCCAGATTATGACGGTTTATAAGCCGGTTGAAAAGCTTGCAAAGAGAGCGGCGGAATGCGCAGTTTCCCTTGCTAAGGGCGAGGCTCTTAAAGGGGACGACGTAACCGTCATAAACGACGGCACCTACGATATTGCCTACATCGGCCTTGAACCTGTTGCGGTTACTGCCGAAAACATGAACGAAGTAATTATAAATTCAGGCTTTCATTTAAAAGAGGACGTTTATTTAAACGCTCCAGAGAAGATGCCCTGATAACAGTACGCATTTTCTTTTGCCGAAAAGTTAATGGTAAAAAATTGAACCACACCCGGGGGATTACAAAAAATTACCCTCGGGTGATTTTTTACCCATAAATGCACAAAAAATAGTAAAGAAGAGCAGAAATTAATTCCCCGTTAATTCTGATATATTGTGAGTGTAACAAAAAAACACCATATTGGGAGGAAAAATCATGAAGAAAAAACTTTTAAGCATTATCCTCGCTGCAACAATGGCTGCTTCTTTACTGGCAGGCTGTGGTTCAGCATCATCGGGCGGCACTAAGGTTGGTGTTGCAATGCCTACAAAGGACTTACAGAGATGGAATCAGGACGGTTCCAACATGGAAGAACAGCTTAAGGCAGCAGGCTACTCGGTAGACCTTCAGTACGCATCCAACGACATCGCTACTCAGGTTTCACAGATTGAAAACATGATTAACTCAGGCTGCAAGCTTTTAGTTATCGCTTCAATCGACGGTGATTCACTTGGAACAGTTCTCGATCAGGCAAAAGAAAAAGACATTCCCGTTATCGCTTATGACCGTTTAATCATGAACTCAGATGCTGTTTCTTATTATGCAACATTTGATAACTACATGGTTGGTACAAAGCAGGGTCAGTACATTGAAGAGCAGTTAGGTCTTGCTTCAGGCGCAGGCCCCTTCAATTTAGAAATCATCACAGGTGACCCCGGCGACAACAACGCAAGATATTTCTACGGCGGCGCTATAGATGTTCTTCAGAAGTACATCGACAACGGTCAGTTAGTAGTTAAGTCAGGTCAGATTGACTTTGATACAGTTGCTACAGCTAACTGGTCAACAGAATCTGCACAGAACAGATTTGATGCCATTATTTCAGCTAACTATGCAGACGGAACACAGCTTGACGCAGTTCTTGCTTCAAACGACTCTACAGCACTAGGCGTTACAAACGCTCTTGAAGCTAACTACACCGGTAGCTGGCCCATCATCACAGGCCAGGACTGTGACGTAGCAAACGTTAAGAACATGCTTGCAGGCAAGCAGTCAATGTCTATCTTCAAGGATACACGTACACTTGCTTCAAAGACAGTTGAAATGGTTGACGCTATCTTAAAGGGTGGCACAGCACCTGTTAACGATACATCCACATACGACAACGGCACAGGCGTTATTCCTTCATACCTTTGCGAGCCCGTATTTGCAGATGCCAACAACTACAAGGAATTACTTATCGACTCCGGTTATTACACAGAAGACCAGCTTAAGTAAGAATAAGAAATCATTCGCAGGCGGGCTCTGCCCGCCTGCAATTCTTGATAGGAAATCAAGGGAGGAACTAAAGTGGCTAAGAATATACTTGAAATGAAAAGCATAACCAAAAACTTCCCGGGTGTTAAAGCACTTGATAATGTTAATCTTCAGGTAGAAGAAGGTGAAATACATGCACTGGTGGGCGAGAACGGTGCAGGCAAATCTACCCTGATGAATGTCTTAAGCGGTATTTATCCTTTCGGCAGCTACGAAGGAGACATCGTTTATGACGGTGAGGTTTGTAAATTTAACACAATTAAGGACAGCGAAGCAAAGGGTATAGTAATTATCCATCAGGAGCTTGCACTGGTACCTTATATGACAATCGCCGAGAATATGTTTCTTGGCAATGAAAGAGGTTCTAAATTCAGAATCGATTGGAACGAAACCAATGACCTGGCTGCAAAATACCTTGAAATGGTAGGTCTTAAGGAGCAGCCTCAGGTTTTAATTAAGGATATAGGTGTAGGTAAGCAGCAGCTTGTGGAAATTGCAAAGGCACTTGCAAAAAATGCAAGACTTTTAATTTTGGACGAGCCTACCGCTTCCCTCAATGAAGAAGATTCAAAGGCATTACTCGATCTTCTTTTGAAATTCAAAAAGGATGGCTTGACATCAATAATAATCTCTCACAAGCTTAATGAGGTGTCGTACGTTGCAGACAAGATTACCGTCATAAGAGACGGCTGCACAATCGAAACTCTTGACAAGGCAACGGACGATATTTCCGAGGCACGCATCATTAAGGGAATGGTGGGACGAGACATTTCGGACCGTTTTCCCAAGCGTGAATCAAAAATCGGAGATGTGAAATTTGAAATTAAAAACTGGACCGCTTATCACCCAATTTACAGCGAAAGAAAGGTTGTAGACAACGTAAATATCAATGTGCGAAGGGGTGAAATCGTAGGTATATCCGGTCTTATGGGGGCCGGCAGAACAGAGCTTGCAATGTCTGTTTTCGGAAAGAGCTACGGCGATAAGATTTCCGGAGAAACCTACATAGACGGTGAAAGGGTACAAATGGAAAACGTTGCTTCCGCAATTGCCCACAAGCTTGCTTATGTAACGGAAGACAGAAAGGGTAACGGACTTATTCTTTCAAACTCCATTAAGATAAACACAACCCTTGCCAATTTATCAGGCGTGTGCAAGGGAAAAGTTATTGACAGGGATAAGGAATATGCAGTTGCAGAAGAATACAGACAGAAGCTTTCCACCAAATGTCCAAGCGTTGAACAAAACGTTGGAAATTTAAGCGGCGGTAACATGCAGAAGGTTCTTTTGGCAAAGTGGATGTTTGCAAATCCCGATGTGCTTATCCTTGACGAACCCACCCGCGGTATCGACGTGGGCGCCAAATATGAAATTTACTGCATTATGAATCAGCTTGTGGCTGAAGGAAAATCCGTTATCATGATTTCTTCGGAAATGCCTGAAATACTGGGTATGTGTGACAGGATTTACGTAATGAACGAAGGCAAAATAGTGGCCGAGCTTGAGGCAAAGGATGCCACACAGGAATCCATCATGTCTCATATTATTAAGGCAGGCTAGGAGGAACGGATATGAAAAATTCAAATGTTTTGGCTTTTATTAAAAAGTACACAATGATAATTGTCCTTGTGCTGGTACTTTTACTTTTCACAATAACAACAGGAGGTTCCATCCTCCTTCCCATGAACGTTTCGAGCTTAATTTCTCAAAACGCTTACGTATTTATTTTATCAACCGGTATGCTGTTATGCATCCTTACAGGCGGTAACATAGACCTTTCGGTAGGCTCCGTTGTGTGCTTTGTAGGTGCTTTAGGCGCAAAGCTTATGGCAGAAGCAGGCGTTAACATGTATGTTTCAATACTCGTGATGCTTTTGGTAGGTACAGCAATCGGTGCCTTCCAGGCTTTCTGGATTGCTTATGTCAGAATACCTCCCTTTATCGTAACGCTGGCAGGCATGCTTGCATTTAGGGGCTTAAGTAACGTAGTACTTAACGGTTTAACCGTTTCAATTAAGGATTGCACACAGTTTGTAAAGCTTTTCGGCGGTGGCGCTAACTGCTTTATTCCGGACATCTTTAATTTTGGCAGCATAAACGGCACCTGTTTAATCGCAGGTATTGCTGCAGCACTGATTTTTGCTGCAAGCCAGGTTAAAACAAGAAACACAAAGATCAAGAAAAATTATGAGGTTGAGTCAAAGACCTCCTTCTTAATTAAAACAATTTTAATTGCAGCAGTAATCGTTGCTTTTGCATTCAGACTTGCACAGCATAAGGGTATTCCAACAGTTTTAATCTGGGTAATTTTAGTTATCATCGTATATCACTACATTACCTCTAACACAACTGTAGGCCGTGCCTTCTATGCAGTAGGCGGCAACGAAAAGGCTACAAAGCTTTCGGGTATTGACACAAACAAGGTATATTTCCTTGCATACACCAATATGGGCTTCCTTGCAGCTCTTGCAGGTATGGTAACAATTGCCCGTCTTACTTCAGCTCAGCCCACATACGGCCAGAATTATGAAATGGACGCAATCGGTTCCTGCTTCATAGGCGGTGCTTCGGCTTACGGCGGTATCGGAACCGTTCCGGGAGTTATCGTAGGTGCGGTACTTATGGGTGTTATTAACCTTGGTATGTCACTTATGGGCGTTGATCAGAACATGCAGAAGGTCGTAAAGGGTCTTGTATTACTTGCAGCAGTTATTTTCGACGTAGTATCAAAGCGCGGAAAGTGGATTTCAAAAGACTGATTAAATCGGATGACTTTTTCTTCTCGCTATAGGGGGGTCCGGGATTTTCCCGGGCTCCCCATTTTTTTTCTTGATAAGCCTGAAGGTGCGTGATATAATGTCTTGATGATTACGGCTGATTATGCCATCAAGGAGGTTTAAATAAATGAGCGTTACTGTAGAAAAGTTAGAAAACAGCATGGCTAAACTTACAATTGAAGTCGATGCTTCTGAATTAGAGAAGGCAATCGAGAAGGCTTATCATAAGAACAAAAATAAGATCAGCGTTCCCGGTTTCAGAAAGGGTAAAGTTCCCCGTCAGATGATTGAAAAGATGTACGGCAAGGAAGTATTCTATGAAGATGCTGCCAATGAACTTATTCCCGATGCATACAGCAAGGCATATGATGAATGTGGTGAAGAAATTGTTTCTTCTCCGGAAATCGATGTAGTACAGATCGAAGCAGGCAAGCCCTTCATCTTCACTGCTACAGTTGCCCTGAAGCCAGAAATCAAGCTTGGTAAATACAAGGGCGTTAAGGTAGCAAAGGCTGATACAGCTGTTACAGACGATGAAGTTATGGCTGTTATCGAAAAAGAAAGAGAAAATTCTGCAAGAAGCATTTCCGTTGAGAGACCTGTTAAGGATAAAGACGAAACAGTTATCGATTTTGAAGGCTTTGTTGACGGTGCTGCTTTTGAAGGCGGCAAGGGTGAAAACTACCCTCTTACAATTGGTTCAGGGGCTTTCATTCCCGGCTTTGAAGAGCAGTTAATCGGTGCTGAAATCGGCAAGGAAGTAGAAGTAAAGGTTACCTTCCCTGAGGATTATCACGCAGATGACTTAAAGGGCAAGGAAGCAGTATTTAAGTGCACAGTTAAGGAAGTTAAGGAAAAGGAGCTTCCAGAGCTTGATGATGAATTTGCAAGCGAAGTATCAGAATACGATACATTTGATGAATACAAGGCTGCTACCGTTAAGAACTTAGAAGAGAAGAAGGCTGAAGATGCCAAGAACAAGAAGGAAGATGAAGTCATCGAAGCTATCATAGAGGCTTCTAAAATCGAAATTCCCGCTGCAATGCTTGACACCCAGAAGCGCCAGATGATTCAGGACTTTGCTCAGAATATTAAGCAGAGTGGACTTTCCATGGAACAGTATTTCCAGTTCACCGGTCTTACAGCTGAAAAGCTTATGGAACAGGTTGAGCCCAATGCCAAGAAGCGTATTGAATCAAGACTTGTACTTGAAGGTGTTGTAAAGGCTGAAAACATTGAAGCTTCAGAAGAAGACTTTAATAAGGAACTTGAACGCATGGCCGAAAATTACCATATGGAGCTTGATAAGATCAAGGAAATGCTGGACGACAACGCAAAGAAGCAGATTATGGAAGATTTAGCTATAAAGAAGGCTGTTGAATTTGTAGTGGAGAATGCAAAAGAAGCTTAAGAATAAATCGGAAAGGCCTTAAAGGCAGAAGGGAGTATTCTATGAGTTTAGTACCTTATGTCATTGAGCAGACCAGCAGAGGTGAACGCTCCTACGATATCTACTCAAGATTATTAAAAGAAAGAATTATATTTTTAGGTGAAGAGGTAAATGATGTAACCGCAAGCCTTGTAGTGGCTCAGTTACTTTTCCTTGAAGCAGAAGATCCTGAAAAGGATATTCATTTATACATCAATTCCCCAGGCGGTTCAGTTACAGCCGGCATGGCAATTTATGACACAATGCAGTTTGTAAAGTGTGATGTATCTACCACCTGCATCGGCATGGCAGCTTCCATGGGAGCTTTTCTTCTTGCGGGCGGTGCAAAGGGAAAAAGATATGCTCTTCCCAATGCCGAAATCATGATTCATCAGCCCTTAGGCGGTGCTCAGGGCCAGGCAACTGAAATCGAAATTGCGGCAAAGCATATTTTACAGACCAAGGAAAAATTAAACAGAATCCTTTCTGAAAATACAGGAAAGCCATACGAAGAGGTATGCGCCGATACTGAGCGTGATAACTGGAAGACAGCGAATGAGGCTAAGGCTTACGGTCTTATTGATGAGGTTATTAAGAGCCACAACTAATCATATTTTGGGAGAACACCAGGATGGCGAGAATATCCAATAATGGTCCCAAGTGCTGTTCTTTCTGCGGAAAGACACAGGACATGGTGCAAAAGCTTATTGCCGGTCCCAACGACGTGTATATCTGTGACGAATGTGTAGACATATGCATGGATATTATCGAAGAGGAGCTGGAAGAGAACAGGATTAAAGGCGACGCATATGATGATATCAAGCTTTTAAAGCCTGCCGAAATAAAAAGCTTTCTGGACGATTACGTTATCGGACAGGAGAGTGCTAAAAAGGTTTTGTCGGTTGCCGTTTACAACCACTATAAGAGAATACTTTCAGGCAGGGACAAGGATGATGAGGTTGAGCTTCAGAAATCAAACATCATTATGATAGGTCCCACTGGTTCAGGCAAGACCTATCTTGCCCAGAGCCTTGCAAAGATTATTAATGTGCCCTTCGCTATTGCCGATGCCACAACCTTGACGGAAGCCGGCTACGTAGGTGAAGACGTTGAAAATATTCTTTTAAAGCTGATTCAGGCTGCCGATTACGATGTGGAAAGAGCCTCCCACGGCATCATCTACATCGACGAAATTGATAAAATTACAAAAAAGAGCGAAAACGTATCCATCACCCGTGATGTATCAGGTGAAGGCGTGCAGCAGGCGCTTTTAAAAATTATTGAAGGTACGGAAGCAAATGTGCCCCCTCAGGGTGGCCGTAAGCATCCACACCAGGAGCTTATTCCCATAGATACCACCAACATTTTATTTATCTGTGGCGGAGCCTTCGATGGTCTTGAAAAGATTGTTGAAGCGCGACTTGATAAGAGCTCTATTGGCTTTAATTCACCCGTTGCCAAAAAGTCCACAAGAGAAGTAGGAGAAATCTTTAAAGAGGTTACTCCTCAGGATTTAATCAAATTCGGTCTTATTCCTGAATTTGTAGGCCGTGTGCCTATCAATGTTTCTTTGGACGGACTTGATACAGAGGCAATGGTAAGAATTTTAAAGGAGCCTAAGAATGCACTTATCAGGCAGTACAAAAAGCTTTTCAAAATGGACAACGTAGAGCTTGAATTTGAAGAGGATGCCATCTTGGAAATTGCCAATAAGGCAATGGAGAGAAGGACCGGTGCAAGAGGCTTACGTTCTATTATGGAAGATGTCATGATGGACGTTATGTACGACATTCCTTCAGATCCTTCAATTAAAAAATGTGTTGTTACAAAGGAATGCATCACCGGCAACGCAAAGCCCATTGTACAGCACAAAAGCAAAGCTAAAAAATAAGACAGGCTATGGAGCATATCGGAATCTGATATGCTCTTTTTATAAAAGCTTAAGAACACCCACTGCTTTTATGCGGTGGGTGTTCTTAAGCAATGCGATTTAAGGAAAATATTATACTTTTTTTAATGAAAATAGGGTATCATCTTATTAGTGAGGTGAGGATATGGAAGAAAATAAAAAAATGCCTGTGATTGTGGTAAGAGACGTGGTGGTGATGCCGGGCATGATGGTGAATTTTTCAATTATAAAGCCGTCGGTTGCAAGAGCCTGCGAGGAAGCCATGCGTAACGACCAGCTTGTGTTTGTAGCAGGTCAGATAAAGCCTGAAACAAAGATGTGCCTTGAGGCTCTTTACGAAATCGGCATAATTACACATATAAGACAGATAAACAAGCTTCCGGACCATTCAATTCAACTGATGCTGGAAGGTATGGGCAGAGGAAGACTTGTAAATTTTGCAAATAAGGCCTTAACAGAGGTTTTGGCTACTGAAATAAACGAGGCTGAAGAAAATTTCGAACGCTTTGAAAATGAAGCAATGCTTAGAAACCTTCGGGAAGGCTACATGAATTACTGTATGCATAATCAAAAGGTAAGCCGTGCGGTTTCAAGACATTTTACCGACACTGTAAAGGTGGGAGAACTGTGTGATGAAATAGCAGGAAATATGCCCCTTCCGTTTGAAATAAAAAATTCCTTATTACAGACGCTTGATATAAAAGAAAGATATGAGCATTTAATAAAAATTATCGGGGATGAAATAGAGGTACTGAAAATTCAGGCAGATTTAAAGAAACGTACCAGTGAAAACGTTTCAAAAAATCAGCGGGAATATTATTTAAGAGAACAGTTAAGTGCCATTAAGAAGGAACTTGGTGACGACGCAGCAAGCGAGGAAGAAGAATTTTTAACTGAGCTTGAGAAGCTTGAGGCACCGGCTGAAGTGAAAGAAAAAATAAAGAAGGAAATAAAACGTCTTTCATCTCTTGGAACTTCAAGCGCTGAAGCAAGTGTGTCAAGAGGCTATATAGAGACACTTTTGGAACTTCCATGGGATAAAATGAGCGAAGATAATTCAGACCTTGCCCATGCAAGAGAAATTCTTGAAAGAGACCATTACGGCCTTGAAAAGGTAAAGGAAAGAGTCCTTGAATTTTTAGCCGTCAGGTCACTTAATTCAAAAGGTGAAAGTCCAATTATATGCCTTGTGGGGCCTCCTGGCACCGGAAAAACTTCCATTGCAAAAAGCATTGCGGATGCCCTTAATAAAAAATATGTGCGCATATGCCTGGGGGGTGTGAAGGATGAAGCCGAAATCCGAGGCCACAGACGTACCTATGTAGGGGCAATGCCCGGTAACATTGTTGCAGGCTTAAAGCAGGCAGGAGTTAAAAATCCTCTTATTTTGCTTGATGAAATCGATAAATCCTCAAGTGATTTTAAGGGTGACACATCCTCAGCGTTATTGGAAGTGCTTGATTCAGAACAGAATTCCCGCTTTAAGGACCACTATGTGGGCATTCCTGTTGATTTATCAGAGGTTTTGTTTATCGCAACCGCCAATTGTGCAAGCGATATTCCAAGACCCTTATACGACCGTATGGAAATCATCGAGGTGTCTTCTTATACGGCAAACGAAAAATTCCATATCGCCAAAGAATATTTACTTAAAAAAGAGTATGAGAAGAACGGCTTAAAATATAAACAGATAAGCATTAACGATGGAGCCATTAAGAAAATTATCGAAAGCTATACAAAGGAAGCGGGCGTAAGAGAATTAGAAAGAAAAATCGATGAAATCTGCAGAAAGGCAGCCAGAGAAATTCTTGAAAAGGGTACTCAGAAGGTTATAGTCAGTGCTAAAAATCTTGAAGAATTTTTAGGTAAAGAAAAATACAGGGTTGAATCCAAAAATAAAAAGGATGAGGTGGGTATTGTAAGAGGTCTTGCCTGGACTTCAGTCGGAGGCACCACCCTTTCTATCGAAGTAAATGTTATGCCTGGTAAGGGTGAAATTGAATTAACGGGCCAGATGGGTGATGTTATGAAGGAATCGGCAGTGGCAGGCTTAAGCTATATCAGAAGTGTAGCTAAAAAATATAAAATCGATCCTGAATTTTTTAAAGAAAATGACATTCATATTCACATTCCGGAAGGCGCCGTTCCAAAGGACGGTCCCTCTGCAGGCATTACCATGGCAACTGCTGTGCTTTCTGCAATTACAGGTATTCCCGTAAGCAGAAACCTTGCAATGACAGGTGAAATTACTATTAGAGGAAGAGTACTTCCAATCGGCGGTCTTAAAGAGAAAATTTTAGCTGCCAAAACTGCAGGCATTAAGACAATTTTGGTGCCTGAAGAAAACAAACCGGATGTAGATGAAATATCAGAAGAAATAAAGTCAGGCTGTGAAATAATTTATGTTTCCGGTATGGCAGAAGTATTGGAGCATGCGCTTGTATGAAAATAAAAACAGCTGAGCTTGAAACAGTGTGCGGTATTACAAGTAAGCTTCCGGAAAACACTCTTCCGGAAATTGCCTTTGCAGGAAAGAGTAACGTAGGAAAATCCTCTTTAATAAACGCGATAATGAACAGGAAATCCTTAGCCCGTACCAGTTCAAGCCCTGGGAAAACCCAGACAATCAATTTTTATAATTTAAATAAAGAAATGTATCTTGTGGACCTTCCCGGTTACGGTTATGCCCAGGTGAGTCAGTCAGTGCGCGAAAAATGGGGCAGGATGATTGAAAAATATCTGCGCACTTCAAAACAGTTAAAGGCAGTTTTTTTGCTTATCGACATCCGTCACGAGCCTTCCGGTAATGATGTAATGATGTATGACTGGATTGCGGCAAACGGCTATGACCCTATAATAATATGCACCAAGGCTGACAAAATCAGTAAGGGTGCCACACAGAAAAATTTAAAAATCATTCGTGACAAGCTTAAATGCAAAAAGGGCACTGTCATGATTCCCTTCTCTGCTCTTAATAAACAGGGAAGAGAGGAAGTATATAATATTATGGATGAAATTCTTAGAACCGGTGAAGAGGTTAAGGAGCCGGTATCTTTGAAATAAATAAAAGGGGAATTTATTTTGAAAAAATCTACACTTTATATTAAAGCTTCAGTAAACATTATAATTTATGTACTCGCAATTCTTTTATGCATTTTTCTTTTGCCGAAGGTGCTGTTATATTTCCTGCCCTTTGTAATCGGCTGGATTGTATCAGCAATTGCCCATCCTATTGCAAATTTCTTCGAAAGAAAAATTAAATTTAAGAAAAAAGCTTCTTCTGCAGTAGTTATCGTGCTGTTGATTGCAATAATTTTAGCAACAGGCTATGGAATAATTGCATTTTTGATAAATCAGGGTATCGGGCTTGTGGAAGCAATTCCCGATTACTGGAATTCCTGGCAGAAGACCTTTGATACACTTGGTGAAAACTTTAATGAAACGTTTTCAAATCTGCCAGACGATATGAGAGATTCTTTAAATGATTTCGGCGCATCTATTGAGAATTCAGTAAAGAATTTTGTGACGTTTCTTGGCTCTTCCGATGCAGGCTCAAACCTTGTTGCAGGCATTTCTTCAGGCATTGGCAGTGTGGCAAACGCGCTGATAGGAATTATCATGTGTGTGCTTTCTGCATATTTCTTTACCGTAGACCATGCAGAATTAAAGGAAGGTCTTAAAAAATGGCTTCCCGTAAGCGTCTATGATAAAGTCGAGGCTGCAGGCAGAGGCTTAAAAAACGCCATCGGCGGTTATTTTAAGGCACAGCTTCAGATAGAATGCTGGGTATATTTAATTACGGTTATCGGCCTTGCTTTATGCAGAGTTGATTTTGCGATTATCATTGCTCTTGGCATTGCATTTTTGGATTTTCTTCCCTTCTTTGGGGCAGGTCTTATAATGGTGCCATGGGGTGTTATCTACATTATAAACGGAGAATACCTGCTGGCAGCAGGCATGCTTATCACCTGGGGAATCGGTCAGCTGGTGAGACAGCTTATACAGCCAAAATACGTAGGCGACAACGTGGGTATGGCACCACTTCCTACACTTGTATTTTTATTTATCGGTTACAAGGCAATCGGAGTATTCGGAATGGTTATTGCGGTTCCCATTGCCATGATAATAATTTCTTTGTACGAGGAAGGCTTATTTGCAAGTTTAATTTGCTCAATCAGAATTTTATGGGATGGTATTTATGCATTCAGGAGATTGCCTGAGGCTGGTAAATCAGATACAATGGATGAAAAATAAGGCTTGACCTTAGGAAGAGGGGATTTTAATTTATGAAGGTTAAAAAATTTTTAAAAACCTTATTGCCTGCTATTTTGTTTTTGCTTATTAACGTTATTGTTACTTACGCATTAATGTTTGTAAAAGCAGTTGAAATGGTAGCAAAAACCGGTAATACAGATGCTCAATCACTTATCTCCGAGCTTGTGGCACTTGCTCAGAGCTCAGACTTTTTATTATCCGTTACATTAATATTTGAAGTGGTTTCCTTTATTGTTTTTACGATTATCTATTTTGCGGGTATGAAATCAAAATTCAACACCTTCACAGGCCACATGACTGTAAAGAGTGTTGGCATAATCGCAGTTTTATTTATCGGTGTTGAACTTTTATTATCCGAATGCCTGGTACTTTTAAATGAATTTGCTCCTTCGCTTTTAGAAAGCTACAATAATTTAATTGAAAGCTCAGGCCTTGCCGATATGACGGTGCTTTCAACAATTTTAACCTTAGTATGTGCTCCAATTGTTGAAGAAATTGTCTTTAGAGGCATCACCTTAAAGTGGGCTTCTGATTTTACTGACAAATTCATGGTGGCAAACATTATCCAGGCTGTGCTATTCGGTATTGCACATATGAATTTGATCCAGGGTATTTATGCAGCACTTCTTGGCTTTGTATTGGGACTTGTTTATAAAAAATACAAATCCTTATGGGCTTCAATTATAGGTCACCTTGTATTTAATTTCAGCGGCACCTATTTAGTATCACTTTTATTTGGAAGCGGTATGATGCCTGACTGGTTAAGCTATGTAGTATGCTTTGTACTTGCAGTCGTTGCTTTGTTCTTTGGCTATAAGCTTCTTAAAAAAGAGCCTGCATACATTGAGCAAGTAAATAATGAGCCAATTAAAGAGCCTGTAATCGAAGGAAACATTGCAGAATAAAAACAAGAAAGCCGTGGCTAAAGCCACGGCTTTTATAAAAGCTCAAGAAAACCCACTGCCTTTAGGCAGTGGGTGCTACCCTACGAGGTGTTTTGTTACAAGCCCAGTACCTCGTAAGGCACGTAGTGCCGCTTTTAGTAGAGCCATAGCGAAGCGAATTGCGAATATCATTGACATTTACTTTAAATAGACCTTCTTAATATATCTGAAGGTTTCTTTTTCTCCTTTTTCTTTTAGCATAGTCAGTAAGAAAATCATGTCGTCGCGGTTCTTTTTGTTCATGTGGCTTTCTGAATCACGGGTCATAAGATAATCAAGGGCTGCGCCGTCGTTGTAGGTGGAGCCTCGATATACCTTGCAGGCTGCAATTCTGTCCATGATGGATTCAATAAAATATTTTTTGGGCATTTCCTTAAAAGCTAAAAGTTCGCCGGTTTCGGTGTCGTAATCTGTCCAATATTCCTGATGGTGACGGTTGCGGCCTTTATGATGGAGCCAGGCAGTGGAATAACCCTTTGTCATGCGCTCGGCTACATTTGGACTGCGGGTGCCCTGATAATATTTTACGCCTACTGAAAATTCCGTATAGGAATATTTTGACAAATCGTGTGTAAGCCCCTGCCATATTAAGCCTACCTTAAAGCAGCTGTGACGCACTAGCCTTCTGTGACGGTTAACAGTGTGAAGGTGTTTAAAGAACGCAATAAAGGGATTGATCCTTGCCCTTGAATAGGCAGTTACAAGCTTGCCCTCTTTATAAACCACCACAAGGTCTATTTTTTTATTTCCTTCAAGCATGGCTTTAAGGCACAATTTATCGCCGGGACGGGATTCTTTAATGAAAATTTCTTCACGTTTAAAAAGTTTAGTATTTTCTAAAGCCTTTACGGGGAAATCTGTGTCTGCTAAGTATAAAGAAAAAGTCTTTGAATAGTCTTCTTCAACCTTACCATAGCATACAGGATTGCCGGTTACAGACAATTTTGAAAGCTCTGCTTCCGAAATAAAGGAAATGAGGTCATTTTCAAAGTGCAAAAGAAACTCGTCATTAAATTTTACAAGGTATAATTTTTCGTTTTCCATAACAAAATTATATCATAGATTTAATAAAAACAAAAAATAGTAAGGCACTAAACGGATTTAGCAAAAAATGTTATTCTTTTAGAATAAGGGAAGCTATGCTTTCGCTTGCGGAAATTACACTGGAGGTAATAATTTTCATGGCGTTTACGATTGCTTTAAGTGGGCTTGCAGCGATTTTTGCCTGCATCCTTTTTGCGCATCTGACTAATCAATACATTCAAAAGGGAAAATTAAACGATAAAATGAATATTGAGGCGGTAACGCCCTATAAAAAGGACGGACTTTCTTTGGCTGTAATATTGGTGACAGTACTTTTGACAATAGCGTTGGCGGTGAGCCTTTCCTTAAAACAGATACAGTTAATAACCGTCGCTTTTGTTTTTGTGTCTGCCTTTTTATTAATCGGAGCAGCAATATTTGATTTAAAGGTAATGCTGATACCAAATTTCATTCCCCTTGCAATTATCATCGCAAGGCTTTTGTTTTTTATCTGTGATTTTGTAAAAACCGATACCGTAATGCTTTCTTTAATTAAAAGCTTACTTGGAATGGTGGCTGTATTCCTTATATTTTTTGTGGCAGCAAAGCTTACAAAAAAAAGCTTCGGCGGAGGCGACGTTAAATTAATGTCAGCTCTTGGCTTTATGTACGGCTTTGAAAATGCCGCTAAAATTATTCTTTTATCATTGATTATTGCAGTGGTGGTATCGCTGATGCTTGTTTTATTAAAAAAGAAAACCATGAAGGATTATGTTCCTCTCGGACCATATATTTTACTTGGATTTTATGTGTTTATATATTTGACATGAGCAGGCAGCAAAGCGGATTGCGAATATCCTTGACTGTTTGGAGGTCCAGACATTGTATTATGTTATTTTTTGACAATATTTTTTAAAGTGATTTTATTGTTGACAAGTAAACAATTTGGTGTATAATGAACATATGAACAGTTGAACATATGAAAGGACGTGCTATGAACGAAGAAAAGATTTACGACCTTGCAGATCTGTTTAAGGTCTTTGGTGATTCCACCAGAATCAGAATTTTGTATCTTCTGATTAACGGTGAAAAAAACGTAAGCGATATTTCAGATGAGCTTTCCATGAATCAGTCGGCGGTTTCTCATCAGCTAAAAACCTTGAAGCAAAGCGATCTTGTAAAGGTGAGGCGTGACGGAAAAGCCATGTTTTATTCTTTGGCAGACAGCCACGTTGAATCAATTTTAAAAATAGGTATGGAACATATTATGGAGGATGAATAATGAAGAGAACATTTTTTTTGGAAGATCTTGACTGCGGTCACTGCGCTCAGAAAATAGAGGATGCGGTTTCAAAGGTGGAAGGCGTGTCTGAGTGCAGAGTAACCTTTTTGTCACAGAAGCTTGTATATGAAGTGGAAGACGACAAAAACGAAGCAGTAGAAGCAGAAATTAAGAAAACAGTTAAACATCTTGTACCTGATGTTACTTTAAAGAGTGTGTAATATGACAAAGAAAATAAAGAAAAATATTATAAGAATAATTATAAGCGGCATACTTTTGGGAATTGCTTTTATACTTACAGAAAGGTTTGGAAAGTGGATTGGATTAATAGGCTTTTTATTATCCTACGGTGTAATTGCCTACGACGTAATAATCGATTCCGTTTTGACAATTTCCCACGGCCATGTATTTGATGAAAATTTTCTTATGATGATTGCAACGGTGGGAGCGTTCTTCTGCGGTGAATTCAGTGAAGGCGTTGCGGTAATGCTTTTTTTCCAGATAGGTGAGTGTTTTCAGACCTATGCAGTTAATAAATCAAGGAAATCCATAAAGGCATTAATGAACATTCGCCCGGATTTTGCAAGAATTATTTCAGAAGATTTTGAAAAGGAAGTAGACCCTGAAGCTGTAAAAACAGGGGATATTATTTTAATAAAGCCAGGCGAGCGCATTCCACTTGACGGAATAGTAATTGAAGGCACCACCACCGTTGATACTTCAGCCATTACAGGTGAAAGTCTTCCAAGGGATATGGCGGTTAACGACACTGTCGTCAGCGGATGTGTAAATTTATCAGGCCTCATAAAGGTAAGAGTTATATCTGAATTTGCAAATTCCACGGTTTCAAAGGTACTAAGCCTTGTAGAGGATGCTTCCTCCAAAAAGGCAAAATCCGAAGAATTCATCACGATTTTTGCAAGATATTACACTCCAATAATTGTTGGTTGTGCAGCGTCCCTGTCAATTATTGGTTCGATTGTAACAGGTGATATTAAAACCTGGCTTTACAGAGCCATGACATTCCTTTTAATATCCTGCCCCTGTGCACTGGTTATAAGTATTCCTTTATCCTTCTTTGGTGGAATCGGCGGCGCAAGCCGTCACGGAATTTTGATAAAGGGTGGCAATTACATGGATGCACTTGCCAAAATCAACACTCTTGTGCTTGATAAAACCGGCACCATTACAAAAGGAAAGTTCAAGGTTTCTTTAATTGAATGCAGTGACAGCTTTAAGGAAAATTATAAAGAGAAGGCAGAAGATAAGCTTTTGGAAATTGCAGCCTATGCAGAAAGCTTTTCAACTCACCCGATAGCTCTTTCAATAGAAAATGCTTATAAGGGTCCTTTATATAAAGAAAAAATATCTGATGTAACGGAAATAGCCGGAAAGGGTGTTAAGGCTTTGATTGACGGCACTGTTTATTACGTAGGCAACAAAAAGCTTATGGAAGATGTGCTGGATGCGACGGAAATGTCAGAAACCGACCTTTGCAATTTTAAGAAAAGTGGCGGAACTTTGGTGTTTGTAGCAAAGGATAAGCACCTTTTAGGGCATGTTCACATAACGGATGAAATTAAGCCTTTGGCAAAGGAAGCCTTGGAAAACGCAAAAAAAGCAGGCATTAAAAAGATAATAATGCTTACTGGAGATAATTCTGAAACGGCTAAGGTAGTTGCAGAAGCAGTAAAGGTTGATGAATTCAGGGCTGATTTAAATCCCTTAGATAAGGTAAGCGAGATTGAAAAGCTTCTAAATAAAGAAGCAGGTGTTACTCTTGCTTTTGTGGGGGATGGAATTAACGACGCTCCTGTCCTAGCAAGAGCGGATATAGGCATTGCGATGGGAGCCATGGGCTCCGATGCCGCAATCGAAGCTGCCGACGTTGTCATTATGAATGATGATTTATCTAAAATTCCGGAAGCTAAAGGTATTGCTAAAAAGACTCTTCGCATAGTAAAAGAAAACATTGTATTTGCTCTTGGAATAAAGCTTTTAGTGTTAATACTTGCAGCCTTTGGTATTGCCCACATGGGCGCTGCAATTTTTGCAGACGTAGGAGTAGCCTTTGTATGTATCATTAATGCAATGAGAGCATTAAAATAAAAGCATAATCGCGCGTAAGGAATATGTCGCCTAGACGACCGCGCTCGGCGCTTTAGTTTCTAAAGCGAAACATTTTTATCCCAATGTTTAAATGCTACGCTAGAATGCGCACGAATTAAAAGAGACAGCTGTTTTAAAGGACAGAATAAAATCTGGCGTTAAGACTCGTAAGAGAATCTTAAAATTAAAGATTTTTATCAATTAATGCAGCAAGCTCCGCCTTTTGAACAAAGCCAATACTTTTATCCACCTGCACTCCGTCTTTTAATATTATAACGGCAGGAATGCTTAAGATTTTAAAAGCGACTGCAAGCTCGTGGTTTTCATCCGTATCGATTGCCACAAATTTTGCTTTTTCTTTATAGTCTTTAGATAATTCGTCAAGTACAGGCGCAAGCATTCTGCAGGGACCGCACCAGGTGGCATTAAAATCTGCTACTACAAGTCCTGCTTTATCCATTTCATTAAATTCTTTCGTATTAATTTTCTTTACCATTGATGCCTCCTTTATTGCCTGGTAAAAGGTTTAAGAAACTTAAAGTAAATTATGTTCAATTAAATTGTACACAAGCTATATTTGAACAATAAACCAGGAATTTTTAAATGTCAAAGGCTTTTTGCATGCTTTGATTCCGATGAATACGGCGAATGTTCAAGACATATGAAGTATGTGCGAAATTTTAGATAATACCTAAAAAGAAAATGGACACAGTGATGTGTCTTTTCTTTTGCCTAAATTACGGTTATACTAAATGAGTATTGGGAAAATTTAAAGGAGAGTTTGTTATGTGGCAGAAAAATTGTTACAGGATAGTAGTGAAGGTGGGCACCAGTACATTAACCCATGATTCAGGAGCTGCCAACTTACACAGCATTGAAAAGCTTGTAAGAGTGCTTGCAGATCTTGCAGGCTATGGCCATGAAGTAATTTTGGTGACTTCAGGCGCCATTGCGGTAGGCTCCTCAAAGATGAGCCTAAAGGAACGCCCAAGGGAATTAAGAATGAAGCAGGCGGCAGCGGCTGTTGGACAGTGCCAGCTTATGCATTTTTACGATAAATTTTTTGAAGAATATAACAGAGGGGTTGCCCAGATCCTTTTAACAGATGAGGACGTGGCAGACCCTGTGAGAAGTGAGCATTTGTCAAACACCTTTGCAGCCCTTCTTGAAATGGGCATTATTCCTATTGTTAATGAAAACGACTCGGTTTCTTCTGCAGAAATTGAAACCGGTGCAAGCAAGGTTTTGGGTGATAATGACACCCTTTCAGCAATAGTTGCAAGGCTTACCAAGGCAGATATGCTGATTTTGCTTTCGGATATTGACGGCTTATTTGATAAAGATCCTCACAAAAATAAAGCTGCAAAGCTCATTCACACGGTGGAATCCCTGGATTCTGAAATTGTAAGCATGGCAGGCGGTGCAGGCACCAGTCGCGGCACGGGAGGTATGGTGACAAAGCTTTCGGCTGCAAGGATTGCAACGGAAGCAGGCTGTGACATGATTATAACAAACGGCAATCGTCCGGAAGATATTTATGAAATCGTTGATGGAAAAGAAGTGGGCACAAGGTTTATTGCTAGAAAGCGCTGATCTGGTACTAAACACAAGACCTGCAGGTAAGTCTTAAGCCTTGGAAAGCTTAAATTAGAGGTAACTATGACAGAACTTGAAAAAATGGGAGAGGCAGCGGTTAAGGCAGAAAGAAAATTATCCGTAGCCTCAACTGATACTAAAAATAAAGCCCTTGAGGAAATTGCAAAGGGCCTTGAAGCAAATACAGATAAGTGGCTTAGTGCCAATGCTTTAGACCTTAAGGCTGCAAAAGAAAACGGGATGAGAGATTCTCTTATTGACAGGCTCTTACTTACTGAGGAAAGAATACTTGGAATCGTAAAGGGCGTAAGAGAAGTAATTAAGCTTGAGGACCCAATCGGCTCTGTTACAAAGACAATCGACCGACCAAACGGCCTTCATATTGAAAGAAGAAGAGTACCGCTTGGAGTAATCGGCATTATTTATGAAGCTCGTCCGAATGTAACGGTGGATGCGGCTGCCCTTACCTTAAAATCCGGTAATGCGGTAATTTTAAGAGGTGGCAAGGAAGCCATAAATTCAAATGTTGCGGTTGTTAATATAATGCAGGAGGCTTTGGAAAGGGCAGGTCTTGATAAAAATTCCATTTCCTTAATTAAAGACACTTCAAGAGACAGCGCCAATGAATTAATGAATTTAACAGAATATGTGGATGTGCTAATTCCACGCGGCGGTAAAGGGCTTATAAGAAGTGTTGTTGTAAATTCAAAGGTACCTGTCATAAGAACCGGTGAGGGCGTGTGTCACGTGTACATAGATAAGGCTGCTGATTTAGAAATGGGAGCAAGAATTTTATATAATGCAAAGACTTCCAGACCTTCAGTGTGTAACGCGGCAGAATGTCTGCTGGTGCATAAGGCTGTATTAGAAGACTTTTTAAAGGTGGCAGAGCCTTTATTAAAAGAAAAGAACGTTGAATTAAGATGCGATTCTGAAGCCCTTAAATATGTAGCCGGAATCCCTGCAATTAAAGAAGACTGGGATGCAGAATATGGTGACTATATATTGGCAGTTAAAACAGTTAAAAACGTTGACGAGGCAATTGACTTTATAAGCAGGCATGGTACAGGTCATTCTGAAGCAATTATCACGGAGGATAAGGAAACGGCTGAAAAATTTCTAAACGAGGTGGATGCTGCGGCAGTTTATTTAAATGCCTCCACAAGATTTACCGACGGCGGCGAATTCGGACTTGGAGCAGAAATCGGCATCTCAACTCAGAAAATGCATGCAAGAGGTCCCATGGGACTTGAAGAGCTTACATCCTACAAATATGTAGTGACAGGAAAGGGGCAGGTAAGATAATGAAATACGGATTTATCGGAAGTGGAAATATGGGCGGCGCTCTTGCTACCGCAGTAGTAAAGGCTGCAGGCGGAAGAAACGTTTATCTTTCAAACAGGACAAAGGAAAAGGCGTGTGAATTAGCCTCAAAATTAAACTGTAACGTAGCCTTAAATGAAGAAATTGCAAAAAATGCTGAATTTATTTTCCTTGGTGTAAAGCCTCAGATGATGAAAAATCTTACTGACTCCATTAAGGAAATTTTACAAAAGCGTACGGACCGTTTTGTGCTTGTGTCAATGGCGGCAGGCCTTTCAATTCAGGACATTAAGGAGCTCACCCGCATGGATGCTCCGATAATAAGGATTTCACCGAACACTCCTGTTGCAATCGGAGAGGGAATTGTGCTCTATACCGCTTCCTTTGAGGTTACTGCACAAGAAAAAGCAGATTTTGTAAATGCGTTGTCGGAGTCAGGTCTGGTTACGGAAATTCCTGAAAGCCTACACGCTATCGGCGGAACTCTTTCAGGCTGCGGTCCTGCATTTACAGATATGTTTATAGAGGCTCTTGCTGACGGCGCCGTAGCCTGCGGCCTTCCCAGAAACCAGGCACTTGCGATTGCGGCACAGATGGTAGTGGGAAGCGGAAAATTAATGCTTGAAACCGGCAGTCATCCGGGCGTACTTAAGGATGCTGTATGCTCTCCTGGAGGCACCACCATTCAGGGCGTAAAGGTCTTGGAAGAAAAGGGTTTCAGAGGGGCTTCAATGGATGCAGTTATTGCAGCATATGAAAAAAACATATCATTAAAGAAATAGGTGAAAAATGATTACAAAATATAAAATCGGAACACCGATTGAAACTGAATCGGTTATAAAAGACATTCCTGTAACGGAAGGTGCTGTAAGCGGATTTTCTTTTGAAAAAGGCGCCTACAAACGCTTCATGAATCCTAAAACCGTCATCTACGGTCTTGGAGAAACCACTCGTGGCATCAATAAGCGGGGCTTTAAATATAAAAGCTTTTGCTCAGACGACCCCAATCATGACGAAGACAAGGAGTCCTTATATGCTGCCCAGAATTTTTTCATAATTGACGATGGCGAGAGAGTGCAGGGGTATTATTTTGATACTCCGGGCATTGTGGAATTTGATTTTGGCTTTACAGAAAGCAGCACTATTCTTGTTACCTTAAAAGAAAAAAATGCCTACATTTATTTAATCGAAGCCGATTCAAAAATCGAAATCGTAAAGGAATTTCGTGACATTATCGGTACGCCCTTTATCCCGCCAAAGTGGGCCTTTGGGTATGGTCAGAGCCGCTGGAGCTATGCGGATGAAACAGAGGTTAAGAAAGTTGCTTTAAGGCACAAAGAAAACGGCATTCCAATCGATATGATTTATCTTGACATAGATTATATGGAGCGCTACAAGGACTTTACCATCGATGAAGAGGCTTTCCCGGATTTTGAAGCCTTTGTGTCGGAAATGAAGAGCATGGGCATTAAGCTTATTCCCATTATTGACGCAGGAATAAAGGCGGAAGATGGTTATGAGGTGTGCGAGGAAGGCCTAAAAAACAATTATTTTTGTAAAAAGGAAAACGGTGAAGCTTTAGTGGCTGCAGTTTGGCCGGGACGCGCATATCTGCCGGATTTTCTGGATGCAAAGGTAAGAAGCTGGTTTGGAGATAAATATAAATTTTTACTGGATAAGGGAATTGAAGGCTTTTGGAATGACATGAACGAGCCTGCGATTTTCTATACGGAAGACCACTTAAAGGAGGTATTTGAAAAGCTTAAAGACTACAAGGGTAAAAACCTTGATATAAATTCTTTCTTTGAATTTAAGGATCTTGTGGGACAAATGTCCAACAATATGGAAGACTACGCAAGGTTTTACCACAATAAAGACGGAGAAAAATACAATCATTTATCCGTTCATAATATTTACGGCTACAACATGACCCGTGCCGCGGGTGAGGCTTTTGAACGCCTTTCTCCGGATAAGCGTGTCTTAATGTTTTCTCGTTCCTCATACATAGGCATGCACCGTTACGGCGGCGTTTGGACAGGTGACAACAAATCCTGGTGGGGACACCTTTTATTAAACATTCAGCAGCTTCCTGCTCTTAATATGTGCGGCTTTTTATATTCTGGGGCAGACACCGGTGGCTTTGGCAGTAACTGCACCAGGGATTTAATGCTGAGATGGCTTGAAGTATCCATATTTACGCCACTTTTTAGAAACCATTCAGCAATGGGTACACGTCGTCAGGAGCTTTACGAATTTGGCGATGTAAAGGACTTTAAAGAGCTTATAAAGCTCCGCTATGCCCTTATTCCCTACATTTATTCTGAATTTATGAAGGCGGCTAATGAAAATTTAATGCTTTTTAGGCCTCTTTCCTTTGACTATAAGGACTTGCGTGTAAATGAAGTGGAGGATGAACTTTTAGTAGGCGAGAGCATTATGATTGCGCCTGTTTACAGACAGAACGCAACCGGCAGGTACGTATACCTTCCAGAAGCCATGAAGCTTATCCGCTTCCGCGGGCCTAAAAATTACGATGAGGAAATTTTAGAAAAGGGCGACCACTATGTAAAGGCTCAGTTAAACGAAGTACTTGTGTTTATCAGAAGGGGTCACGAGCTTCCTCTTGCAGAGCCTGCCATGAATGTTTCAAAAATTGATTATTCTACCATTAAATATTTAAGCTATGAAGCAAAAGAAAGATACAAATTATATGATGATGACGGTATAACCAGAATTTAAAATAGCCCCCACTGCCTTTAGGCAGTGGGGGTTATTGAGCTTTTATAAACTTTTGATAAATTGTTAGCACTCACTGTTGACGAGTGCTAATTTTTGCGTTATAACGAAGTTACAAAGGTGGTGATTATATGAACATTACTAAATTTACACAAAAATCAAATGAAGCACTTTCAAACTGTGAACGAATTGCAATGGAATATGGCAACCAGGAAATTGAAGAAGAACACCTTCTTTTGTCGTTACTAAAGCTTGAGGACAGTCTGATACTAAAATTAATAGAAAAGATGGAGATAAACACAAACCATTTTACCGACCGTGTGATTTCTGAAATCAATAAGCGCCCTAAGGTGCAGGGAGGCAAGCAGTATGTTGGTGACTATTTAAACAAAGCCCTTAATTTTGCGGAAGATGAAGCTAAGGCAATGGGAGATGAATATGTTTCCGTTGAACATCTTTTTCTTTCGCTGCTTAAAAATCCGAGCAAAAATATGAAGGCCTTATTTAATGAATACGGTCTTACACGGGAAAGATTTTTAAAGGCTTTATCCACAGTCAGGGGCAATCAGAGAGTTGTAAGCGATAACCCGGAGGCTACATACGATACGTTAAATAAATACGGCCGTGACCTTGTGGAGGTAGCAAGAAACAATAAGCTTGATCCTGTTATCGGAAGAGATAACGAAATAAGAAGCATTATTCAGATTTTATCAAGAAAGACAAAGAATAATCCCGTGCTGATAGGTGAGCCAGGCGTAGGTAAAACAGCGGTGGTGGAAGGCCTTGCATTAAGAATTGTAAGAGGGGATGTACCAAATAATTTAAAGGATAAAAAGATTTTTTCTTTGGACATAGGAGCCTTAATTGCAGGGGCAAAATATCGTGGCGAATTTGAAGAGCGTTTAAAGGCAGTCTTAGAGGAAGTAAAGAAATCCGGTGGCGAAATCATTCTCTTTATCGATGAGCTTCACACTATCGTGGGTGCAGGCAAGACAGACGGAGCACTGGATGCAGGCAATATGCTAAAGCCTATGCTGGCAAGAGGGGAGCTGCACTGTATCGGTGCTACCACTCTTGATGAATACAGGGAATACATTGAAAAGGATGCAGCCTTAGAGCGTCGTTTCCAGCCTGTGCATGTGGAAGAGCCTACGGTTGAAGACACCATTTCGATTTTAAGAGGCTTAAAGGAAAGGTACGAGGTCTTCCATGGAGTTAAGATTATGGATAACGCTTTGGTGAGTGCTGCGACCCTTTCACATCGATATATTTCTGACAGATTTTTGCCGGATAAGGCAATAGACCTTGTGGATGAAGCCTGTGCCCTGATTAAGACAGAAATGAATTCAGAGCCTCAGGAAATCGATGAAATCAAGAGACGAGTTATGCAGCTTGAAATCGAGGAGGCGGCTCTTAAAAATGAGACTGACCGATTAAGTCAAGAACGTCTTGAAGCCTTAAAGGCAGAGCTTGCAAAGGAAAAGGAAGAGCTTGCCGGACGTCGAGCCACATGGGAAAACGAAAAGAAATCCGTGGGAAGACTATCTGAATTAAGGGAAGAAATTGAAAAGGTGAACGGTGAAATCCAGACAGCTTCGAGAGAAGGAAATTACGAAAAGGCGGCAGAGCTTTCCTATGGTAAACTTCCGGATTTAAAGAAGCAGTTAGAAAAACTTGAAAAGGAAAATGAAAATAAAGAGCTTTCATTTGTACATGAAGCGGTTACGGAAGAAGAAATTACAAAGATAATTTCACGCTGGACCGGCATTCCCTTAAATAAATTAACTGAAAGCGAAAGAAACAAAACACTTCATCTGGATGAGGAGCTTCACAAGACAGTTGTGGGTCAGGACGAAGCCGTTAATAAAGTGACGGAGGCTATTATCAGGTCCAGAGCAGGCATCAAGGATCCTAATCGACCGATTGGGTCATTTTTATTCCTGGGGCCTACGGGTGTAGGTAAAACCGAGCTTTCCAAGGCTTTGGCAGGAGCACTGTTTGATGATGAAGCCAACATGGTGAGAATCGATATGAGCGAGTATATGGAGAAGTTTTCCGTATCCCGTCTTATCGGAGCGCCTCCTGGATATGTGGGCTATGAAGAAGGCGGTCAGCTTACGGAAGCTGTCAGAAGAAAACCCTATTCGGTAGTTTTATTTGATGAAATAGAAAAAGCACATCCTGATGTATTTAATGTTCTTTTGCAGATACTCGATGATGGCAGAGTGACGGATTCCTTAGGGCGCACGGTTGATTTTAAAAATACGATTTTAATAATGACTTCAAACCTTGGAGCTGATGCACTTTTACAGGGAATAGACGCCAGTGGTGAAATTTCAGAAGAAGCTGAAAACACAGTTATGGCCACGGTTAAAGCCTCCTTCAGGCCTGAATTTATCAACAGACTTGATGAAATCATTATGTTTAAGCCCTTGACCGAAGGCAATATGGCAGACATTGCAAGGCTTTTAATTAAAGGTCTTGAAGAGCGTCTTGAAGACAGAGAAATTAAATTAAATATTACAGATGAAGCCTTGAAATTTATTGCCCATGACGGATATGAGCCCTTGTACGGAGCCCGTCCCTTAAAACGTTATTTACAGAAAACCGTTGAAATTCAGATTGCAAAATTGCTTCTTTCTGATACAATAGATGCCGGTGATGAAATTTTAATCACGGTTGATGGAGGTGCGCTATGCTGCCGCAAGAACCGGTAATGCTTGTAAGCTTTCTTAATTTAAAGCTTAGAGACAACTATAAAAGTCTGATGGATTTATGCGATGATTTGGACGAAGACGAAGCAACACTTTTAAATAAATTGAGTAAGGCTGGATATCGCTACGATCCGGAGACTAACCAGTTTAAATAAAAAAACACTGTGCAGGTGAGAAAATTCCCACCTGTACAGTGTTTTATTTATGTATTAAAAATTAAAAATATTTGATATAATAAACGGGTATAAAAAGTTATGAAAAAAGGCATGAAAAAGGCATGAAAACAGGTATTAAAAATTCTTATAAAGCAACAAAATATGCCTCCTACACAGGCTATGTGACTCAGGCAATCGTCAATAATTTTGCACCGCTCCTATTTGTTACCTTTTCAGGTCAGTTTGATTTAAACCTGGCGGATTTAAGCATATTAATTGTTCTTAATTTTGCTACACAAATGTGCATCGATTTTACCTCGGCCTGGTTTGTAAAGCCTGTGGGGCTTAAACGCTGCTGCGTGCTTGCTCACGTTTTTGCAGCCCTTGGACTTGTATTTTACGGGACACTTCCCTTTTTAATGAATCCGTTCACAGGTCTTATAATTGCCAATATGTTCTGTGCTATCGGCGGAGGTCTTGATGAAGTGGTGATTTCTCCTGTTGTGGAGGCTCTTCCAGGCGATGCCAAGGCTTCGGCCATGAGCATGCTTCATTCCTTTTACTGTTGGGGACAGGTGCTGGTAGTGGCAGTTTCAACTGTAATATTTTTGTTATTAGGAGTTGAGCACTGGCCGGTATTAAGCATCATCTGGGCTCTTATTCCTGCCGTTAATTCTGTTTTATTCTGCCTCGTACCTGTGTGCGAACTAAACGAAGGGTCAGAAGACACTCCAATAAAGGAACTTTTATCAAGAAAAATATTCTGGGCATTTTTAATTATAATGGTGTGTGCAGGCGCTTCAGAGCTTGCCATGAGCCAGTGGGCTTCGCTGTTTGCAGAAGAAGGCCTTCACGTTTCAAAAACAACAGGCGATTTACTGGGTCCTTGCACCTTTGCACTTTTAATGGGAATCGTAAGGCTTTTCTTTGGAATATTCGGAGAAAAAATGGATTTAGCTAAATTCATTTTCTTTAGCGGAGTCCTATGCATTATAAGCTATGTGATGGTGGCCTTTTCGGAAAATCCCTATTTATCACTTTCAGGCTGCGCTCTCTGCGGCCTTTCCGTGGGGCTTATGTGGCCGGGCACCTATTCCCTTGCGTCTCGTCGCTTTGAACATGGCGGCACCAAAATGTTTTCGATTTTAGCACTTTTTGGTGACATCGGATGTACTTTAGGCCCTGCACTTGCAGGCTTTGTTGGAGACGCAACGGGCTTTATAAGGGATGGCTTTAAGGTGTCTCTTTTATTTCCTGCTATACTTAGCATTTGTATGCTTTTTCTTTTGCAGCAAAAGAAAAAATGAGGTTTTTTAAATGGACATTTTTCAAATAATGGAGGCAAAAAGTAAAGAAAAGGAATCGCCCCTTGCAGCAAGGCTAAGGCCTAAGACTATCGATGAAGTGGTGGGGCAGGAGCATATTTTAAGCAAGGATAAGCTTTTGTATCGGGCGATAAAGGCAGATAAATTAAGCTCAGTTATTTTTTACGGACCTCCTGGCACCGGCAAAACCACCCTTGCAAAGGTTATTGCCAACACCACAAAATCTGAATTTTGCCAGATAAATGCTACAATTGCAGGCAAAAAGGATATGGAAGAGGTGGTTGAAAGGGCAAAGACAACGCTTGGCGGTTATGGTAAAAAGACGATTCTTTTTATAGACGAAATTCACCGTTTTAATAAATCCCAGCAGGACTATTTACTTCCCTACGTTGAAGATGGGACCTTAACGCTAATCGGCGCCACCACAGAAAACCCATATTTTGAAGTAAACGGCGCTTTAATTTCAAGAAGCCAGATTTTTGAATTAAAGCCTTTGAGTTTTGAAAATATCAGAACCATAATCAACAGGGCTCTTGCGGATAAAGAAAACGGGCTTGGCTCCTTTAATGCAGACATTACACCTGAGGCTCTTGAATTTTTGGCAGACCAGGCAGGGGGAGATGCAAGACGTGCTCTTAACGCAATCGAACTTGGCGTTATGACTACGGAGCGGGCAGAGGATGGAAAAATCCATATTGATTTAGCAGTTGCTGAGGAATGCATTCAGAAGCGGGCGGTTTTGTTTGATAAGGATGGAGACAATCACTACGACACGATTTCCGCTTTTATTAAAAGCATGCGTGGGTCGGACCCTGACGCAGCAATTTATTATCTTGCAAAAATGCTCTATGCAGGCGAAAGCGTAACTTTTATTGCAAGGCGTATGATGATATGTGCTTCAGAGGATGTCGGAAATGCAGATCCTCAGGCTTTGATTTTAGCAACCGCTGCGGCGCAGGCGGTTGAAAGAGTCGGAATGCCGGAAGCACAGATTATTTTGTCACAGGCTGTAGCCTATATTGCGACGGCGCCCAAATCAAACCGCAGCTGTGTGGCAATTGAAGAGGCAATGGCGGCGGTTAAAGAAAAGGGAAATCTTTTAATACCTACCCACTTACAGGATGCTCATTATAAGGGGGCTGCAAAACTTGGACACGGTATTGGATACAAATATTCACACGATTATAAAAACGATTACTGTAAACAGCAGTACCTTCCCTATGAGCTTTCGGGAACGGAATTTTACAGGCCTTCGTTTAACGGCTACGAAACAAAAATTAACGAACACATGAAACGAATTAAGAAAGAAGCGGAGGATTAATTAATGGGAAAGCAGGGAAAACAAAGAATGATAATTGTTTCTTTGGATGCAACAGGCAGGCAGGACATGGAATTTATGTCCGCTCAGCCTAATTTTAAAACCTTCATAGAGGAAGGTGCTTTCTGTGACACGGTTTATTCCGTTTATCCTTCCCTTACATATCCAGCACATTCTGCAATAGTGTCCGGTAAAATGCCCAACCATCACCGCATTGTCAACAACACGAAATTTCAGCCTGCCCGCAAAAAGCCCGACTGGCTGTACAAAGAAAAATACATTAACGGAAAGACAATTGTGGATGTGGCAAAAGAAAAAGGCATGACAATTGCAACGCTTTTGTGGCCGGTTATGGGGGGCGCAAAAGTTAAATACAACATTCCTGAAATTTTAGTAACCCGTAAGCTTCAGAACCAGGTAACGGCCTGTCTTGCTAACGGCACTCCTAAATATTTACTTGAAGTAAACAAAAAATTCGGAGATATCCGTCACGGGGTAAAGCAGCCGGATTTAGATAATTTTGTAATGGAATGCGCAAAATACACAATTGAAAAATACGATCCTGATATGCTGATGATTCATTTAACGGACGTTGATACCAACAGACATTTACACGGTGTGCATCATGAAGCTGTTACGGAAGCCTTGAAGCGCCATGATAAGAGACTTGGGGAGCTTGAAGAATATTTAAAGAAAACCCGTCCCATGGACGAGACTACCTTTATAGTGCTGGGTGACCATTGCCAGCTTGACATGCACACAATTGTTTATTTAAACAAATATTTTCTTGATAAAGGATACTTAACGGTTAAGAACGGTCACATCGATACATATAAGGTAATTGCAAAAGAAGCGGATGGCTCCTGCTACATTTATTTAAATGAAAAATATGCAGCGGAGGAAGCGTTTCTGGAAGAATTGACCGAAACACTCAATGAAATGAAGAAAGATGAACGCCTTGGCATAGAAGAAATTTACACTTCTAAAGAGGCCTCCGAAATGGGAGCAGACGGAGAATGCTTCTGCATGATAGAAGGTAAGGAAGGATATTATTTCTTAAATGAATTCGAAGTACTGACTGAAGCAGTCAAAGATACAAAGAATAATCAGATGTTTGCAACTCACGGCTGTCTTCCCACAAAGCCAGGCAACATCACCTTCTTTGCAGCCAAAGGCTACGGCATTAAAAAAGGAGCCCGCATCGACTCCATGCACCTTTGGGACGAGGGACCAACAATCTCAAAAATTTTAGGTGGCACCCTTCCTGATGCTGACGGAAATGTAATGGAAGAGATGCTTGAATTATGATGAGCGAGTCTTGAATTTAAGGCGCTACTTTTTGTTGATGCGCGCTTACGCGTAAGGAATATGTCGCCTTAGCGACTCTGCTTTGCTCTTTAGCTTCGCAAGCGAAGCCCTTTTTTAAGGTATTTAAAACAGCTTCTCAATCAAAGCATTGTAAACATCCTGGCTTGAGGATTCCCATTTGTCACAAATGGAAGACGCCATTCCTTCGGTGGGAACCGACATTGTAATGTTAATTAAATTTATATTCTTTTCTCTTATAATAAGGTTAGCCTCGTATTCACCGGTGGTGGCCTTGTAATAATTGGACAGGACGGAGACTTCGTTTTTTAACTCAAACTGATTTTCCTTAAAATATTTATCAATATCCTCTTTTATCTGGGAACTGATGCGGTTTTCAAAGAAACCAAGAGTTTCCTTTCCTTCCTCAGTGATTTCAAGGTGAGTGCGGTTGCGGATTGATTTGGCTTTTAACATATCAGCATCCGTAAGCTCTGAAATGGCCTGCTGTAAGGTAAGAAAGTTTGTGTATTCTTTTTCAAGAATGTAGTCCATTACCTGAGCCTTGGTTAATGGAAAGGTTACTCTGTTTAGCATATATAGCACTATTAATTTGTATAAGGTCAGCGGATCCTGTGTCATTTTTAGTCCTTTTAAAATAGGGGGTTTACAATTTTGGGAAAGCCTTATATAATCATAGTCGAGAATTTTGAGTTTTTCAAGTTCCCGATTCTAATATAGTAACATTGTATATGAAATCTTTTCATTTCACTGAATCGTTTACGATTCGGTCAACAAGTATTCCGGTTACTAAAATTAATTTTATTTTGCGTAAGATGGAGGAAATACCTACATGAGAGAACGTTACGAAACTTTAGCTATTCGTGATTTAAGAGCAATAGCAAAAATCAGGGGCATTAAAGGTGCTTCAAGTATGAGTAAAGGACAGGTAATTGAAATGCTTGTTCTTTTGGATGAAACAGAGGAAAGAGTCGCTGCCGTTGCCGGTGCCGAAGAGGGGGCAGAAGGCGAAGGCGCAAGGACAGTAAGAAAAACAATCAGAAAGACTAATATTCCGGACACAGGCGACAATGCAAAAGATTTAATTGAAGCTGCCTTTGAACACCAGGCAGCGCTTACTCCCGGCCTCACTGCCGAAGAATTAAAGGCACAGTATATGGAGCGCAAGCAAAAGGAAGAGGAAGAAAAGAACGTTGACAGTGGTAATGTTGCTAACGGTATTCTTGAAATAATGCCTGACGGCTTCGGCTTTATAAGATGTGAAAACTTTCTGCCGGGTGAAAACGACGTTTACGTTGCGCCCAGTGTCATCAGAAAATACGGCTTAAAGACCGGTGATATGGTGGAAGGCAGTACACGTGTTAAGGCAAGCAATGAAAAATTCTCTGCTATTCTTAATATTATGAGTGTTAACGGACTTTCGCCGGACCTTATTCCCGGCCGTGTTGCGTTTGAAAACCTTACTCCTGTTTTCCCCAATGAGCGTATCAGACTTGAAACGCCCGGTTCATCAGTGGCTATGAGAGTAATGGATTTATTAAGCCCCGTTGGTAAAGGGCAGCGTGGTATGATTGTTTCTCCTCCTAAGGCAGGTAAGACAACTTTATTAAAGGAGGTTGCGAAATCTGTTCAGAGAAACAATCCTGAAATTCACATGATTATCCTTTTGATTGACGAACGTCCAGAAGAAGTTACCGATATTAAGGAGGCTATCGAAGGACCTAACGTTGAAGTTATTTATTCAACCTTCGACGAGCTCCCGGAGCATCATAAGAGAGTTTCCGAAATGGTTATAGAGCGTGCAAAACGTTTAGTTGAGCACGGAAAGGACGTTATGATTCTGCTTGACTCAATCACACGTCTCACAAGAGCTTACAACTTAACCGTTCCGCCGTCAGGCCGTACCCTTTCAGGTGGTTTAGATCCTGCGGCTCTTCATATGCCAAAGCGTTTCTTTGGCGCCGCAAGAAACATGCGTGAAGGCGGTTCACTTACCATTCTTGCAACTGCCTTAGTAGAGACAGGCTCCAAGATGGATGATGTTGTATACGAAGAATTCAAGGGAACAGGTAACATGGAAATGGTACTTGACCGCAAGCTTTCAGAGAAGCGTATTTTCCCTGCTATTGATATTCCCAAGTCCGGTACCAGACGAGACGATCTGCTTTTGACAAAGGAAGAAATCGACGCGGTTAATACCTTAAGAAAGGGCATTAACGGCTTAAAGCCCGAAGAAAGTGTTGACAGAATTCTTGATATGTTCTCAAAGACAAGAGGCAATCGCGACTTCATTTCAATGGTAAATAAGATTCAATTATTTTAACAGGGACTTTTAAGAGAGCCTTGAATATTTAAATTAAGAAGGTATATGGCGGTGAGTGAATTAAACGAAAAGAAAGCATATATAGGAAGCAGTCTGTTTTTCGTACTGTTTATTGTGTTTACGATTTTATCAAAGACAGTAGATGTAGAGCCAATTGGCCCTGAAGGGTCTTTGGTAGGCTTCTCAAATTTAAATCACGCCTTTAATTTCATATTTTCCTTTAATAATTTTTATTATGAAGCAAGCGAAATTCTTGGGTACGCAGCCTTGGGTGTGTGCTTTGGCTTTGCATTATTTGGTCTTTCGCAGCTTGTTAAAAGGAAAAGCTTAAAAAAAGTAGATAAGGAAATTTATTTACTTGCAGGCTTTTATGCAATAGTTTTAGGCTTTTATGCTTTATTTGAAGTAATTGTTATAAATTATCGTCCCATAATTTTAGATGCAGGGGAAGGTCTTGAGGCTTCCTATCCTTCAAGCCATACAATGCTTGGCATATGCGTTTTCTTTAGCGCGGCGGCAATGTTCCAAAAATATTTATGGCAAAAGAAAATGCTATGCAATATTGTAACCACCGCATGCATTGCGGCAATGGTGTTAACCATCGTGTTCAGAGCCTTTTCAGGAGTCCACTGGATAACCGATATATGCGGCGGATGCCTGCTTTCAACGGCTTTAATTTGTCTCTTTGGAGGAGCATATATCTCAATTATTAAAAGAGCTTAAAAAGTCAATGATATTCGCAATTCGCTTCGCTACGGCTCTACTAAAAGCGGCACTACGTGCCTTACGAGGTACTGGGCTTGTAACAAAGCACCTCGCGGGGAGCACCCACTGCCTAAAGGCAGTGGGTTTTCTTGAGCTTTTATAAAATTTGTACTTGCCACCTGTAAAAGTCTATGCTACAATAAAAAAGCTGTTTCTAGAAACAGCAGTGGATGAGAACAAAGCGATACAATTAAACATATAGTTTAGAAGAGGTGAAATTATGAAAGAAGGAATTCATCCTGAGTATTATCAGGCAACAGTAACCTGCAACTGTGGTAACACTTTTGTTGTAGGCTCCACAAAGAAGGATATTCACGTAGAAGTTTGCTCCAAGTGTCATTCATTCTACACAGGCCAGACAAAGACCGCTAGAACCGACGGACAGATTGAAAAGTTCAATAAGAAGTATGGTGTAAAGTAATAAGAGGCAATACTAAGGTTGAGATTTTGGTCTCAACCTTTTCTTCTTTTTTTAATATGAAAAATTTGAGGAGCTTGGCATGGCAAAACGTAAGGTTAAGGCGCATTATTCCGGAATCGGAGGACAGGCGGTTCTTGAAGGCGTTATGATGAAAAACAAGGATAAATACGCAATAGCTGTCAGAAAGCCTGATGGTGAAATTGAGGTTGACATCGATGAATACACAGGTGTTACCAAAAACAGTGTCATTAAGACGCTTCCTTTCTTTCGCGGTGTATTTAACTTTATAGATTCTCTTGTTTTAGGCATTAAGTCTTTAAACTATTCTGCCGGATTTTATGAAGACGAGGAAGATAAAGAGACCAAGCTTGATAAGGCTATGAGCAAGATTTTCAAGGGTAACGGTGAAAAGGTTATGACAGGCTTTGTAACATTTTTATCAGTTGCGCTTGCAATCGGCATTTTTATTGTGCTGCCCTATTATTTAACCGAGTGGCTTACAAAGGACGTTAGAAACGAGACTCTTACCGCTTTAATCGAAGGCCTGCTGAGAATCATTATTTTTGTGCTTTACGTAGCGTTAATTTCCTTAAGCAAGGATATTAAGCGCACCTACAGATATCATGGCGCCGAGCATAAATGCATAAACTGCATCGAGCATGGATATCCCTTAACCGTTTCAAACGTTATGAAGTCTTCAAGACTCCACAGACGCTGCGGCACAAGCTTTTTACTTTTGGTAGTGCTTGTAAGCGTTGTACTTTTCTTCTTTATAAGAGTAGACAATCCTTTATTAAAGGTTGTAATAAGACTTTTACTGGTGCCGGTTATTGCGGGCATTGCTTATGAAATTTTAAGAATTGCAGGCCGTCACAACAATTTATTTGTAAAGATTATTTCAGCACCGGGACTTGCTCTTCAGAAATTAACCACCAGGGAACCGGACGAATCCATGGTGGAGGTTGCAATTGCAGCAGTTGAAGTATGCTTTGACTGGAAAGACTTTTTGAAGGATAAATTTGATTACGTTGAAGACGTGGCAGAAAATGCTGCGGAAGAAGAATGAAATACAGAGAATTGTATGAACTCGGCTGTCTTAGATTAAAGGCAGCCGATATTTCGGATATAAACCAAGACGCAAGGCTACTTTTGGAATTTGTGTGTGACACTTCTTATAACGATCTTTTTTTAAGACCGGATGCAGAGGTAGACGTGGCATTAGAAAAGAAATATCTTTCTTTAATCAAACGCCGTGCCGCTCACATTCCATTGCAGCACTTAACCAATTCACAGGGCTTTATGGGCTTTGATTTTTTCGTAAACGAAAATGTACTGGTGCCACGTTTTGATACTGAAAGCCTTGTGGAAGAGGTATTAAAGGATTTGCATGATGGCATGCGCATCCTTGATATGTGTACAGGCTCTGGCTGTATTTTATTAAGCCTTTTAAAGCTTTCAAATGATTGTCAGGGTGTCGGCGTCGACATTTCCTCAAAGGCTTTGGAGGTGGCAAGGGAAAATGCAAGGCGTCTGAAGGTTGAAAATGTTTCTTTTACAGAAAGCGACCTGTTTACAAAGGTAGAGGGAAAATTTGATATACTTGTGTCAAACCCACCATACATTAGGACCTGCGAAATTGATGAACTCATGCCGGAGGTGCGTGACCACGATCCTTTCATTGCCATAAACGGCCATGAGTCGGGAGTATATTTTTATGAAAAAATTATTGCTGCAGCGGGACCTTTTTTAAACAGAGGCGCTCTTGTGGCATTTGAAATCGGCAGCGACCAGGCCTTGGAGGTCATGAAAATTATGACGGATGCAGGCTATAAGGACGTATGCACGATTAAGGATTATTCCGGTAATCCCCGTGTGGTTAAAGGCTTTTACGCTAAAAATTAGGAGAATATTATGTTTGATAAACTTGAAGACCTTTTACTTAGATTTGAAGACATTATGAACGAGTTGTCCGCTCCAGCGGTGACCGATAACCCAAAACGCTTCAGAGATTTAATGAAGGAACAAAGCAATTTAACACCTATTGTTGAGACATATAAAAAATATAAAAAGGCCAAGCAGGACATTGAAGACAGCGTCTTAATGCTAGAAGAAGAGTCCGATGAAGACATGAGAGAAATGCTTAAAGAGGAGCTTTCTAATGCAAAGGACGAGGTTGAAAAGCTTGAGGAGGAATTGAAAATTCTTCTTTTGCCAAAGGATCCAAACGATGATAAGAACGTTATTGTTGAAATCAGGGCAGGTGCAGGCGGTGATGAGGCGGCTTTGTTTGCTGCCGAGCTTTATCGCATGTATGTGCATTATGCGGAGAAGCAGCACTGGAAGGTTGAGACCATGAATATCGATGAGATCGGTATTGGCGGTATGAAGGACGTAAATTTCATGGTAACCGGTAACGGCGCTTATTCAAAGCTTAAATATGAATCAGGGGTGCATCGCGTACAGAGAGTGCCGGAGACAGAATCCGGCGGCAGAATTCACACTTCAACAGCTTCCGTTGCGGTTATGCCGGAGGTTGAGGATGTGGACGTTGTAATTGATGAAAAGGATATTCGTATCGACGTAATGCGTGCATCCGGTAACGGCGGTCAGTGCGTCAACACCACAGACTCTGCAGTCAGACTTACTCACTATCCTACAGGAATTGTGGTTTATTCGCAGACAGAAAAGTCTCAGCTTCAGAACAGAGACAAGGCTTTTGCACTGCTTCGTGCAAAGCTTTACGACTTAGAGCTTCAGAAGCAGCATGATGAAGAAGCACAGCTGAGACGTTCACAAATAGGTACAGGTGACCGTTCCGAAAAGATAAGAACCTATAACTTCCCTCAGACCCGTGTTACAGACCATCGCATCGGTCTTACCACCCATAATCTTGACGGAGTTTTGGACGGTGACCTAGAGGAAATTCTTGACAGCTTAATTGCTGCCGATCAGGCGGCCAAGCTTGCAAAGATGCAGAACAGAAATTAATCGAGGTAAAAATGATAGATATTTTATTGGATGCTTGTCTGGATGTGCTTAAATTAATGCCTTTTTTGTTCTTTACCTATCTTGGAATGGAATATATTGAACACGCCACATCAATGCCGGTGCTTGTGGCGATTCAGAAGGCAGGTAATTTTGGACCTCTTATAGGAAGCTTTTTGGGAGTCATTCCGCAATGCGGATTTTCGGCTGCGGCTTCAGGGCTCTATGCAGGAAGGGTAATTTCTCTTGGTACACTGATAGCTATTTATATGTCTACCTCTGATGAAATGATTCCGATTCTTTTGTCAGAGCATGTGGGCATACGTTATATAGCACATATAGTTGTATATAAAGTATTGTTTGGCATAATCTGGGGCTTTTTGACAGACTACGTTTTTTTTAGAAATGAAAATGCCAGTGAACATATTAACATTCACGGTATGTGCGAATCCGAGCACTGTAACTGCGAAAAGGGTATCTGGAAGTCTTCAATTAAGCATACACTTCAGATTTCGGCATTTATTTTTATTGTAACGTTTGCTCTTAATTTAATAATCGAAGGTGTTGGAGAGAAAGCTTTAGGCGGTCTTATTTTAAACCATAAGATTTTTGGACCATTAATTGCAAGCCTTGTCGGGCTTATTCCAAACTGTGCGGCTTCGGTTGTCATTACAGAATTATATCTGGGCGGTGCCCTTGGCTTTGGCTCCTTAATTGCCGGCCTCTTAACCGGCGCAGGCGTGGGCTGGCTTGTTTTATTACGTGCCTCAAAGGACGCAAAGAAAACCCTTAAGGTGGTAGCCCTAACCTATTCCTTTGGCGCCATAAGCGGCATATTAATCAATCTATTTAACATCTGTTAAACGCTCTTTTATCGTATAGGAAGCTTCGTTCCTATACGATAAAAACGCTTCTTAAGCATCACACTACGGCGGCTTGCAGCAATGCTTCTTAAGCGGCCTTCAGCAGGCTGATAATACTGTAGGCAAGGATTTTTCTTGTTGCCTTATCTTTAATCCCACTCCTTTATCCTTAAAATGCAACTCCATATCTGATATTGTTTTGCATTGAATAGGAGATATTATGAGCCAGGCAGTGATATATGCACATTTGATATGTACGATTATTTCGGTTATATATTTTACGATGGTGGCGTTTAAGGCGCCGTCACAGGAGCAGAAGGCATTACTTGTAATGGGCACCTGTAACCTGTTACTGGTGCTAAATTATACTGTGTGTGTAATAGCAACGGATACCTTTGTAGCGGAGACAGCATTGAGTCTGTCTTATTTTGGCGGAGCTTTTATATCTTTTAGCTATGTTCTTCTTTTGACAATTCTTACCCATATCTCCATTTCAAGAAAAACGGAATATTTTCTGATATTAGGAAATATATTCTTTATAGTGGTAGCCTGCACCAACTCTTTTCATAAGCTTATGTACAGAAATGTTTATTTTGAAATCGTTCCCGGAAAAGCCGCAATAAGAAGGGTGGATTTTGGCCCATTGTTTAATGCATATGTTGTGTGGTACTGCTTTAACATGTTGCTTGCAATGTCGCTGTTAGTTAAGTGTGCCAGAACAAAGCCTAAGATTTTCAAAAGCTTAAAAAACTGTATTGTGCTTTATCTTGTGGCAGGTTATGGCTCCTTCTTCACTTTTATTGCGTCAAATTTTTTCCACGCCCGATGCGATTATTCAGGCATTGGCTGTTGCGTGGGCGTTTTGATTGTTTATGTAATTGTTTATAAATTGAGAGCAGTGCCAATGGCCCATACACCTCAGGATGCAGTGCTTGATTCCATTAACGATATAATTGTGGCCTATGATAACAACATGAGTCTTTTGTTTGCAAATAAAATGGCCAAGGATGTATTCGATACGGAGGATGATTTTGTATACGGCATTAAGCTTACAGGCATAAACAGGGAGCTTGATAAATATCTTGAAGTATCTCAGGGTGAGTCGGTTATCCATGCAGGGAATGTTTATCTATGCGAAAAAATCAATCTTTCGGAAAACGGAAAAACTTTAGGACAAATTCAATGGCTTAAAAATATCACGAAGGAACAGGAATTTATTAAGGAAACGGTTCGCTTAAAGGAAGAGGCTGAAAATGCCAACCTTGCAAAGAGTCAGTTTCTTGCACATATGTCTCATGAAATAAGAACCCCCATGAATGCGGTTCTTGGCATGAATGAGCTTATTCAGAGAGAGTGCGAGGATGAGACGATTTTAGAATATTCAGGCACTATCAAACGTAGCGGTCAGACGCTTTTATCAATTATAAATGACATACTCGACTTTTCAAAGGTGGAAGCTGGCAAGATGGAAATTATGCCCTCTACCTACGACCTACCTTTAATGATTAAGGATTTACTTATTACTTCAAGAAGCCGTATCGAAAGAAAACCCTTAAAGGTGGAGGCTGAAATCGACCCTAATCTTCCAAGGTCTCTTTACGGCGACATGGTGAGAGTAAAACAGGTCATCACGAATATCCTGACCAATGCTGTCAAATACACAAAGGAAGGAAAAGTAACGCTTTCAATGACCTTTGAATCCGGGGAAGGCGATGCCATTTGGCTAAAGGTAGCCGTAAGGGACACAGGTTCTGGCATTAAGGAAGCGGATATTCCAAGGCTTTTTGACAGTTTTGATCGTCTTGACAACACAGGAAATTCAAAAATCGAGGGCACAGGCCTTGGCATGAGCATTACTAAAAAGCTTCTTGATCTTATGGGCGGCTCCATTTTTGTTGAAAGCACCTACGGGGAGGGCTCCTGCTTCTATCTATACATTCCTCAGAGACGTGTTGGTATTGAGACAATCGGTGAATTTGATGAAAACAGGATTATAGAAAATTCCGGCAAAAGAAAATTTAAACAGTTCACCGCACCTGAAGCAAAGATTCTTGTTGTGGATGACAACAGCGTCAACAGATGCCTTGCAAAGGCACTGCTTAAAAATACAGGTATTCAGTTTACAGAGGCTGAAAGCGGCGCAAAATTCCTTGAGCTTATTAAGACAGAGCGCTATGATTTGATTTTACTTGACCACAGAATGCCTGAAATGAGCGGTGTTGAGGCTCTTGAAATCATGCTAAACGATAAGCGACACATGTGTAATGACGTGCCTGTAGTTGCAATGACTGCTGATGCAGGCAACGGTTCAAAGGACTTCTTTACATCAAAGGGCTTTGTCGATTACATTTCAAAGCCAATGGACCCTGCCACCTACGAAGGCCTGGTATTAAAATATCTGCCAAAAGAAAAAGTGCATTAAAGAGTCATAATTTTTTGGATGCTTTGCATTCTGTACAAGGCATAAGTCAAAGTGTATAATTAATGTGTCAATATGGCCTTTAAGCGGGTAACCGTTGCAGGGCTAGTGCTGTGCACTCGCGCGTAAGGTATATGTTTTTACGAAAGTGCGTATATATAGGTGCTTACGGAACAGCACCCTTTGAGTGAAATGATATAATTTGGGGCAGGGCTATGAAAAACAAAACGTGGATAAAGAAACGTCACGTCTTTTTTACGAAGGTGTCTGAGCTTTTCTTAGGCCCATATACAAGGCGAAAATACGGTATAGAGGTTACAAAATTTGAAGATTCAAAAAACCGGCAGTATCTGATTTTATTCAATCATCAGACTGCCTTTGATCAGTTCTTTTTGGGCATGGCCTTTAAGTGTCCGATTTATTTTCTTGCGACGGAAGACATATTTTCAATTGGGAAATTTCTTTCAACCCTTTTGACCTTTTCGGTGGCACCAATTCCCATTAAAAAACAGACAACGGATTTAAATGCCCTTAAAAATCTTTTGCAGGTAGCAAAAGAAGGGGGCACAATCGCCATAGCGCCCGAAGGACAGCGTACGTATTCTGGAGAGACTACCTACATTAATCCTGCTATCGTCTCTATGGCTAAAAAGCTCAATCTGCCCATCGCCATTTTCAAAATCGAAGGCGGTTACGGCATTCAGCCCCGCTGGAGTGACGTGGTGAGAAAGGGCTCTATGAAGGCAGGGGTTTCAAGGGTAATCGAGCCTGAAGAATACAGAAGCTTAAGCAGGGAAGCTTTTATAAAGCTTATAATTGACGAACTCTACGTTAACGAAGCCTGTGCAGACGGGGAATATAAGCATGAACGTCTTGCGGAATTTCTGGAGCGTACGGTTTATTACTGTCCGGACTGCGGCCTTTCGGAGTTTGAGAGTGATAAAGACATAATAAGCTGTAAAAGGTGCAATAAGAAAATAAAATATTTACCCACCAAGGAGCTTAAGGGTGTGAGCTTTGAATTCCCTTATAAATTCGTCCTTGACTGGGTGAAGGCACAGGAAAAATATTTAAATTCTATTGATTTGACCTCGATGGTCAATGAGCCTGTATACGTTGATAAAGCAGGCTTTTATAAAGTAATTGTCTACAAAAGAAAGGAACTTATATGGGAAAATGCACTGGTAGAATTATACGGAAACCGTATCGAGGTAACCGGTGGCAATCATGAAAACTTTTTCTTTTCCTTTGACGCAATACGTGCCGTTACGGTGCTTGGTAAAAACAAGGTAAACATTTACAGCGGCAAGGACGTCTATCAGCTAAAGGGTGATGAAAGATTTAACGCACTTAAGTACGTAAATTTCTATCATAGATACAAAAACATAAGCGAGGGTAAAGCAAATGTCGAATTTTTGGGACTTTAGTGTATGGGGGAATGTAATTTTACTGGCGGTTTTATTCTTAGGCCTGTTAATGGGCCACACTTTAAAAAGAAAAATACCTGCCTTAAAGGATTCTCTGATTCCAACGTCGGTGCTTGGGGGCGCCCTGATTTTAATTTTTACCGGAATCTATAAGCTTGTGACAGGCAGAACATTTTTTACGGAGCCTTTATTTAGCGGAGACGGTATCACAAGCCTTGAAATTTTAACCTATCACTGTCTGGCACTAGGTTTCATTGCATCTGCCTTTAAAAAGAACGGTGACAAGGGTAACAAAAAGCGTTTGATCGAAATCTTTGATACAGGTACAGCAACGGTATGCAATTATTTAATGCAGGCACTTGTGGGCTTTGCAATAACACTGGCAGCAGCCAAAATTATTCCGGGATTTTTTGCGGCAGCAGGCGTGCTTCTTCCCTTCGGATACGGGCAGGGTACAGGCCAGGCACTTAATTACGGTAACATTTATGAAACGGAATTTGGCTTTGAAGGCGGCAGAAGCTTTGGACTCACCATTGCGGCTTTAGGCTTTTTAAGTGCAGCAATCGGCGGTGTTATACATCTCTTTATTTTAAAGAAAAAGGGGATTGCCTGTGTTAAGGCCAGTGAAAACGAAATTATGAAATTTCGTGAAATACAGTCAGAGGGTGAAGTTCCAATGCAGGAGAGCATGGATAAAATGACGATACAGTTTGCCTTTGTGGGCGTCACTTACCTGATTGCCTATTTAATTATGAGAGGCTTGGGTGAACTGGTGCCGGGTTTTAAATCCGTTATTTACGGCTTTAACTTCCTTATCGGTGTGCTTGCAACCGTTATCGTTAAAAAGCTTTTGACTCTTTCTAAAAGATCTAAATTTATGAAAAGAGAATACATAAACGACTTTTTAATGACACGTATTTCGAATTTCTTTTTCGATATTATGGTGTGCGCGGGTATTGCGGCCATCAGAATTGAAGTGTTAAAGCAGTATTGGGGCATCATGCTGATTTTAGGCGTGGCAGGTGCTTTAACTACATATTATTACAATGTTTTCATTGCAAGGAAGGTTTTCCCTGAATATTCTGAAGAGCAGTTTTTAATGATGTACGGTATGTACACGGGAACAGCCAGCACGGGTATCATTTTATTAAGAGAGCTGGATCCTGAATTTAAGACACCTGCTTCAGATAACATGGTTTATCAGAATTTTCCTGCAATTATTTTAGGGTTTCCCATGATGTTTTTAGCTACACTAGCACCCACGAAGCCCTTACTTACATACATAATTTTAGCGGTATTTTTCCTTGTACTTAATTTAATATTATTTAGAAGTAAGCTTTTAAACAAAATCACTTTTAACAGAGATCACCCTGAATGCTAAAAGATGACTAAGGCAGAAGATAAATTCAAGAAAATCTGACCTTACGCCATCAGGCGTGTAATTCATCAGTAAAACCGACACTCTTCCTTATTTTGATTTTGATATTGAGAAGGCAAAAGAACATATAAGGAAATCAAATAAAAATGCCAAAATCATGTTAATGTATGCTAAACAGGGGAAGGCGTCGACGACGTATGGCAGTGGATTAAGAACAATTCAGTTTGATATTTTTTTGTCAAAATGAGTCGATTTTTCTTTACTTTTTACAAAAAATACATTAGCATAACAATGATGCTTATAATTTAATTTATATAAAGGAGTTTAATCATGAATCTTTCACCACTTCAGAAGGCAAGATATGAGTATTCCCCCAAGCTTCCCGGAATGCTCAGAAACGGTATTTCAGAAATCTGTGTTAAGAATGGCGCTGCTACCAAAAGCGTAGCCGACCAGGACAAGATTAAGGCACTTTTTCCAAATACCTACGGTAAAAACGAAATTACATTTGAAAAGGGCACTAACACATCTGTAGCAAGGAAGCAGGTTGTAGGTGTTATCCTTTCAGGCGGTCAGGCACCCGGCGGTCACAACGTTGTATGTGGTCTCTACGATGCATTAAAGGCTACTGATAAAGAAAACGTACTTTACGGCTTCAAGGGCGGCCCGAGCGGTTTACTTGAAGATGACTATGTAATCTTTGACGATGCTTTTATTAATCAGTACAGAAACACAGGCGGTTTCGATATCATCGGTTCCGGTCGTACAAAGCTTGAAACGGAAGACCAGTTCAAGGTAGTAACCGAAGTTGCTAAAAAGCACGGTCTTACTGCTATTGTTATCATCGGTGGTGACGATTCCAACACAAATGCGGCTGTACTTGCTGAATACATGGCTTCTCACAACACAGGCGTTCAGGTAATCGGCTGCCCTAAGACTATCGACGGTGACTTAAAGAATGAAGATATAGAGGCTTCTTTTGGCTTCGATACAGCTACCAAGACCTATTCAGAACTTATCGGTAACATCGAAAGAGACGCTAATTCAGCCAAGAAATACTGGCACTTCGTAAAGGTTATGGGTCGTTCCGCTTCTCACGTAGCTCTTGAATGCGCTCTTGAGACACAGCCAAACATCTGCCTTATCGGTGAAGAGGTAGCAGCCAAGAAAATGTCTCTTTCTTCGATCGCTTCCTACATCGCTGATTCTGTAGAAAAGAGAGCAGCTAACAAAAATAACTTCGGTGTTGCTATTATTCCTGAAGGTATTGTTGAATTCATTCCTGAATTTTCAGTACTTATTAAAGAAATCAACGAGCTTCTTGCAGGCAAGAAGACAGAAGAATTCAATGCACTTCCTTCCTGGGAAGACAAATACGCATTCATTAAGAAGGGTCTTACCAAGGAATCCTTTGAAGTATTTGCTATTCTTCCTACAGGCATCCAGCAGCAGTTATTCTTAGAGAGAGATCCTCACGGTAACGTTCAGGTATCCTTAATCGAATCAGAAAAATTATTCTCAGCCTTAGTTAAGGATGAGCTTGCAAAGAGAAAAGCAGCAGGCACCTACAAGGGTAAGTTCTCTGCTCTTCATCACTTCTTCGGTTACGAAGGAAGATGCGCATTCCCCTCAAACTTCGATGCTGATTACTGCTATTCACTTGGTTACAACGCCTTCATGCTTATTCAGTATGGTTACACAGGTTATCTTTCAAAGGTTTCCAACCTTTCAAAGCCTGCTGAAGAATGGGTTGCAGGCGGTATGCCCATCACCAAGATGATGAACATGGAAAGAAGAAACGGTGAAGATAAGCCCGTTATCAGAAAGGCTTTAGTAGAACTTGACGGTAATCCATTCAAATATTTTGCAGCACACAGAGATGAATGGGCTGTTGAAACGGCCTTCACATATCCTGGTGCTATTCAGTACTACGGACCCGCTGAAGTATGCGACTTAACTACAAAAACCTTAGCATTGGAAAAAGGTACATTAAAATAATCTAAGTAACATAAAAACCCGGCGGTACAATTTCCGCCGGGTTTTTTAAAACTATAGAAATTGCGTTGCAATTCCCTATAGGTTTAAAAAGGCACTACGTGCCAATGATGCGCACTCGCACGTAAGGAATATGTCGCCTTATAGACCGCGCTTTGCGTAAGAGTTTCGCAAGCAAAGCTTATTTTTATGCGTTGCATTATCAATGCTTTTTAAGTGTATAATCCGCTCTGTCCAGAGTGAAGTTTTTGTTATAATACGGGTCGCCTTTTTCTAAAATCTCTTTGTGGCGTTCTTTAAATAAATCACATTCCCTCTGATAGCGTTCGGCCTTTGCTTTGTCTTCGCTGTTTATATCAGACCCTCTTGAAGCCGATTCGTAATGGTATAACTCGCAGTAAGGATTGAATATATTTAAATATCCCTTATATAAAAGTCTTAAACAGAAATCCACGTCATTTAATGAAATTTCAAAGTCTTCGTCTAAGCCGTTAACTTCATCGTATAAGCTTTTCTTTACCATGAGGCAGGCGCCTGTAACTGCCGAAACGTCCTGTTCGTACCAAAGCTTACCCATGTAGCCTATTTCTTTTGCCTCATATTTATAGAAGATGTGGCCGGCGCTTCTGTGGGCGCCAAGCCCAAGCACTATGCCTGCATGCTGAATAGTGTTATCGGGGTAGTAAAGCTTGGCTCCTACGCAGCCTACATCCTTTCTTGCAGCAAACATAAGCATTTCTTCAAGCCAGTTTAGGGTAATGACTTCAGTATCGTTATTTAAGAGCAACAGGTATTCGCCCATGGCAAAGCTTTCGCCGTAATTATTTACCTTTGAATAATTAAAGGCACCTTCGTAGGTGACGATTTTTATTTTGCTGTCTGCTTTTAAGGCTTCGTAATAATCAAAAATTTCTTTTTCGGTACTGTTATTTTCAATTACGATTATTTCAAAATTGTCATAGGTTGATTTTTCTAAAATTGAATTAATGCATCGCTGAAGGTCGTCCTTGTGGTTGTGGTTTGGAATTAAAATCGAAATCAGGGGCTCTTCGTCAATATCATATTTAATCCTGAAAATTGTCTCAAAGGCTCTAGTTGAAAGCACCTTAAAATTTTTAAAGCCGTCTCTTTCAAGGCTTTCTGAAACTGCACCCTTTGCTGCTTCAATTGCGTAGGGCTTGGCGCTTATATCCGAGGCTACGCTTGCCTTGTGGCTCCTCCAATAATACAAAAGCTTTGGTACATGCACTATGTTTTCAGCGTTGTGCGTAAGGCGTAAAATCATGTCATGGTCCTGGCTTCCGTCATATTTTGAACGGAACACTTCGCCGTCAGGTATGAGCGTCTTCTTAAACACACTGAAGTGGCAGATGTAATTATTGGCACGCAGGTTGTCGATTGCGTAGTCAGGCTTAAAGTGAAGAGTGATAAAATTGTTTATGGATTTTCCGTGGAAGGTGCCTTCGTCACAGTATATATAATCTGCGTTCCTTTCGGTAATGACCTTCATGTATTCATAAATTATTGAAGGATGCAGAATGTCGTCGTGATCCAGTAAACCTATGTAATTGCCGGTTGCAAGCTTGAGACACTGATTGGTATTACCAGAAATGCGTTCGTTTTTTTTAAGCTTTTTATAAATGATTCTTTTATCCCTTTTGGCTTCTTCAATACAGTATTTGCCCACATATTCATGGTCCTTGTCGGAACCGTCTGCAAGACACAATTCCCAGTTTCCACAGGTCTGCCAAAGAACGGAATTTACCATATCCTTAAGGAAGTTAAGGGGCGTGTTGTATAAGGGCACTAAAATCGAAATTTTGATATCCTCAGGGAATTTTTCGCCGGCTTCTTTTGCACGCGTCTCTTCATCCGGGAAGGATTTGGTGCCGTAATCCTTTCTTGCACTTAAATCTCCAAGACGCTGCTTTAGCTTGATTAACAAGGCACGCAGGCTTCCGATTCGCTTAAGTCTCTTTATGAGCTTGCCGGCTTTAGTAAACACCACTCTGAAGGGCAAAAGCATCTTCCAGAAAAGTGATTTTTTAATGCGCCATAAATCAGCCTTTAACAGGCTGATTTCCGATTCCTTCTCTGAAAGCGCTACGGTGAGCCTTGTGTTTTCCTTTTTTAATTTTTCGTATTCTTTTTTATAATCTTTTTCTGACATTAAATTACCTGATTTCTAAAAACCTGTCTGTATAATCCGTATAGGTAAGGTGGGTTAATTCGTTTACAAGCACAACGCCTATCTGGTAGCGACCAAGGCTAAGAGCACCCTCCTTAAGCCTTACGGTTAAGCCTGCCAGGTAGGTGTTTTTCTGCCCTTTAATTAAATCATAGACGTCCTGTCTCAGAGTAGGAAGGCTTGTGGCAATATACATTTCTTCCTCATTTTTTAATAAAAGAAATTTTTTAATGAAGGCATTATCCTGCTTTGTTAAAAGACTCCAGCCGTATATGTAAGGATTTTTCTCTTCAAAGCTTATTTTATCAATTGAAATCATTACACGGCTTGTGTCTAAAATAAAATTCTTTGTGTTTAATAAATTTTTTAATTTAAATTCATGCCCTGCAAATTTTGTTACTTCCTGTAATTTCATACATTCAGAAAAACAGTCCTTTCTTTCGCAGGGGTACGGGTAACCTGTCTTAAATTCAGAATCTCTTATCCAGATTTCCGTGCCGTGACAGTAGGGGTCGATTTTTGCATAGACGTCCTTATCTGTATTTTCTGGGGAAAATTCAGGATGGCGGCTGTAAAGCAAATTTCTTTCGCTGTCTAAACGTGCTCTTTTTTTTGGAGCATCGTCGTTACCACGGGTTAAGGATTCATAATGAATTAGCGTTACATCATTACGGATGACGTTTTTGTAGCCTTTTTTATGGATGCTAAAGCAAAAATCCACGTCGTTATAGGCAATTTCAAGCTTTTCTTCAAAGCCGTTTATTTCAAAAAATAATGAGCGCTTCACCATGAGACAGGCAGCAGTGACGCCTAAAAGCTCGTAGTCAAAGCGGTTGTGACCGTAATATAAAAAGTCGTCGTCTGAAAGACCGTGGAGTCTGTGGACGGGACCTACAGATAAATTAAAAATGCCTGCGTGCTGGATTATGTTGCTGTCAGGATAAATGAGCTTGGCTCCCACGCAGCCTGTTTTAAAATTCATGGCCTGACCTGCCATGATATTTAAAAAGTTGTCGGTTACTGCTTCGATATCGTCATTTAAAAACAAAAGAAGCTCGCCACGGGACAGGACAGCGCCCCAGTTACACATTTTAGAGAAATTAAAAATGAAAGGCTTAAAATTATAGGAAAAATTTAATTCCTTGGAAAGTGCAGTATATTTGGCGCGATTGTCTGCATTGCTTCCGTTGTCGACAACGATTATCTCGTAGTCGGCATCGCCTGCGTGCTTTTTAATAGACTCAACGCATGTCCTTATAAGGTGCGGGTTGTCCTTTGACGGAATGATAATCGAAATTAACGGCTTGCGCTTTAAATCATAAATAATGTGAGCAACGCCGTGAAGGTCTCTTTCAATATGGGCCTTTATGTTTTTACGGATTAAATAATTCTTTTTAACTTCGTCAAATTCAGGCTCGTTACCAAAAAGAAAACCTTGTAAAGGAGGATTACTGCTTGTAAATAAAAAGTCCGGAATATGAAAAGGGGTTGTTGACATGGAAGCCTTTAACAAAAAGTCGTAGGCGTTTACAACAGGGCACTTTTGACTATCCCAGTCAAGCATTATTTTCTTTAAAAATCCGCCTCTTACGGCAAAGACGTTATTAATATAATTAAAGCTTAAAAGAGTGTATTCGGAAAAGTCGGGCTTATACCAGGGTGCCGTTCTTTTGCCGTCTGCTAAATAGTCTTCATTTGGGTAGATGATGTCGGCATTGGGATTTTCGTTAAAAAAATGAGCGAAGCATTCTGCGGCATCTGCACGTAATGCACCCATATCATTTATGAAAATATAAAAGTCTTTATCGTACTCAAAAAAGAAATCCTTTGTTAAAAAGAATTCCATCGTGAGAATTTCATAGGTAAAGCCTGTGCCAAAGTAGGCCTTTTCATATTCTGAAATCCAGGCAGAATAGGGCTCAAGCTGCTTTTTTACTTCTTTATTGTATTCAAATTTTAAAGCTGTTTTTTTATTCAAGAAAAAACTCCATTCCATACAGAAATACTATATCATAAAATAAAACGCTTGGCTTTAAAAATTAATTAAAAAGTTAATAAAAGCTATAGAAAACTAATTGCCTTTAGAAGGTGGGTATTCCTACCGTCATGTGCCTGGTTCAAGCCCGGCACTCATCCTGTTACATAAAAGTCTTCTTGACTTTAAAATAAAAATATTCAAAAATTAAATAAGCTTTAACTTGGGAGGTTACAATGAATATACGTACAGAATGTAAGGTTATTAAGGATGCCTACGCAGGCTTTTATTCCTGCGGGCTGTCGATGCTTGACAGCGCCACCATGACCAGATTTAAGGAAACTAAAAATACAGAGAATTTTTTAGAAATGCAGGATGACCGTGGGCTTGTGCTTTCAGTTTCGAAAAATCCTGTAAGGGGCTGCACGGAAATTATCACGGAAATAAAAAACACTTCCGATAAGTCAATCACCCTTGAGATGATCACAAGCTTTGTAATAGATGGAATAAAAGCCGACAGGGTGCATAGGCTTTTGTCCTTCTGGAGCGCTGAGGGACGTCATAAGGTGGACTCAGTCAACGACTTAAATTTAGAAAAATCCTGGACAGAGCTTTCATACAGAATTCATAAATTCGGAAACGTAGGCTCAATGCCTGTCAGAAGCTATTTCCCCTTTGTTGCTTTAGAAGACATCAAAACAAAACGTTTCACAGCGGTTTCTCTGTACTCGCCATCCTCCTGGCAGATTGAAATCATCAAACACAAAACAGATGAAATTACTCTTGCAGGGGGCATTGCAGACAGGGATTTTGGACACTTTACAAAAAAACTTGCACCTGGAGAAATCTTAATAACACCTAAGGCGATGCTTTCAGAAGGTACGGATTTTGAAGAAGTGTGTGATAAGCTTGTAAAGGCGCAAAATCCTGATGTGAGTGCTGTTGACAAAACGGAGCTTGGCTTTACCTTTAATGAATATTGCACTTCCTGGGGCAACCCTACGGAGGAAAGCATAAAGAAGCTTGCAGATGCTTTGGAAGGAAAGGGCTTTAAATATCTTGTAATAGACTGCGGCTGGTTCGGCGACTCAAAGGTAGACTGGTGGGATGCAACAGGCGACTGGTATATATGTAAGGAAAAATTTCCAAACGGCTTAAAGCCTGTGTGCGATTATATTAAGGAAAAGGGAATGATACCCGGCATATGGTTTGAGCTTGAGGTAGCCGCAAGATTCTGCCACCATTATAAAAATGCTTCAGAATTACTGATAAAGGACGAAGTGCCTTTGTCGGTTGGGGACAGAAGATTTCTTGATATGGAGAATAAAGAGGTTATTGACCGGTTGAGTCATGAAGTGATAGAAACCCTTAAGGATGCAGGCTTTGGCTATATTAAAATCGACTATAACGATACTATCGGCGTAGGCGTTGACGGCCCTGATGGCAGAGGCGAAAATTTAAGACGCAAAGTGCTTGCAACCCAGGAATTCTTTAAAAAGATAAAGCGTGAAATTCCTGAAATAGTAATTGAAAACTGTTCAAGCGGCGGTCACAGACTGGAGCCTTCCTTTATGGAGCTTGCTTCCATGGCAAGCTTTTCGGATGCCCATGAAATTACCGCACTTCCCATAATTGCAGCCAATCTCCACCGCGCCATTAAGCCCTCCCAGTCGCAAATTTGGGCAGTCATAAGAGCAAAAGATTCAGACGAGCGTATCATTTATTCAATGGCGGCGACTTTCCTTGGGCGCCTTGGCTTAAGCGGCGACATTTACGATATTTCTTATCATCAGTGGAGCCTTATTTTGGAAGCCATGGATTTTTATAAAAAGGCAGAGGCTGTTATAAAGGACGGCTTTACGGACACCCTAATCAACACAACCGATTCATACAACAATCCTACCGGCAACCAGCTGGTGGTAAGGACACTAAACAATAAAAAGCTTGTGATTTTCCACCGCTTTGAAAACTCCCTTGATTTAACAGCTTTTCTGGCAAAGGAAAACATAGACTTAAATATATCTTCTTTTGAATATAAATACGGCGATGCAAGGTGTGACTTTTCTGCAGAGGCATATATTATTAACTTGTAGTTAACTATTAATATGTGCTAAAATGATTATTAATAGTAAAAAATGATGTGGATAATTTTTACAAAATCAATCTTCATATAGTATTGACAACACAAGAGGTGAAGGGTATGTACAATAATTTAAAAAAGAAGCTAATGGGCATGTTTCTTGCTTTCGCGCTAAGTCTTCCGATGATGTCGACGTCGGCGCTTGCGAATGATAAGAAACCGCAGGCAACAATTGGAGATACAGCATATGACACCATCGAGGCTGCCTTTGAGGCTGCAGTTGATGGTCAGACGATTGTACTTAATCAGAATGTTACACTCAACAAAATGATAAAAGTGTTCACTAATAATGAAAGCCAATCCAAAACGATTACACTTGATTTGCACGGATTTGACTTTACAGCTGATAGTGGTTGGAAAAGTGTAATCAAGGTTGGTTATGATGGAAAAAATACATGTTCAAATGATACATTGAAAATTATTGGTGAAGGTGACTTAAAAAAACCTAACAGTAATTATGCAATGATTAACGTTTGTGTTGATCCAAATGGTGCAGGCACGTTGGATCTCAGCGCCTGGGAAAGCGGCGAGATTACGATGGTGCTTGTGTGTGGAGATAGCAATTCATCAAAGGATGCTACATTCATCGGTCCCAAATCAGAAAGAACGAAGATAGGAACGCTGAATTTTAGTAATATACAGCATGATTTGAAGGTTGGACTGATGGGTGGTTCTTACGGGAAAATCTTATATTCCAGTGGTAGAAACGATTCCATTACGATGGCCATGCTGCTGGCAGATGGTTATGCATTCAAAAAAACAGATGGTAGTTTTGTGTCATACGATAGCAAGATTCAAAAAGGAAGTAGTCTTGAAAACGTCTCCGTCGTGAAATGCAATTTATATATGGATGCGAATGAAGACAAAAAATGCGATTACTGTAATGCAGATATCTCCGCAGCATCGAGAGCAGCTTTCGTTACAACCAAAAGCGGCAATAACTATTACTTCCTGGCAGAGTCAGGTGAGAATGGGACTAAAACAATCGACTCTGCCATGAAATACGCGTATGACCATGATGGTTCAATCAGCCTGCTGGAGGATAATCTTACCCTAAAAAGAGCAAACTGCAAGATTGATCTGAATGAAAAGACTGGAATCAATATCGAAACAGGCGGTGCTAATCTGCTTGTATTCGGAACCGGGACTGTCAAATGCTTGGAAGCATACTCACTCAAAGGAATATTAAAAGGCGGCAAATATATTAATATCCGGACAAACGCCGATACTTCGCTTGGGGATTTGCTGGCGGATGGCTATGGATTCAAAGAAGAAGATGGCTCATGGCTCAAAGAAGAAAAACTGGCGCAAAAAGGCGGTGAATTATTGTCAGATGTCAAAACAGCCACAGTCGCACAGTTACCGATAACTGATCTTAAGGTCAGCGCAACGACGGGCGGAAAATATGGAAATACTTTGACACTTAAGGCGGAAGCAACGAAGTTGGAGACATATACAGACGACGTTACCTACCAGTGGTACCAGGATAACGAAGAGCTAGAAGGAAAAACAGGAAATACGGTGACGCTTTCAGATCTTTCTTATAAAGAAGGAGGCTATACCTTTAAATGCGTTGCAACTCTTGATAAGTATTCACTCAGCAAAGAGGTCAAAAAAAACGTGACGGGTGTATTGTACGGGATCGGTAAGGACACTTCGAGATTTGAGAAGACCTATGACGGCACAACAGACATAATAGGAAAAGCGCCGGAAACCCTTGAGTTTTACACTGATGCTTCTTCTAAAAGCAGCGTCAAGCTCACAAAGGGTACGGATTACACGGTAAAAGCCGCAAACTTTGACGATGCCACGGTCGGAGACGTGAAGCTTATTACTGTAACAATCGAGCTTAAAAATGAAAATTACATATTTGATAATGTTAATAAAGAGAAAAAATTCGATAACAAACTGAAAGGCTCCATCATAAAGGCTAAAGCGCCTTCGGCGACAGACGGAGCTCTTGAAGTGACAAACGATCTTAAAAAGACCTACACCTATGATCTTACAACGCTTCTGCCAAAGCTGACTGCTCCGGCGACCTATGGTGAAATCACCTACAAAATTCTTAGCGTAGAGGATATAAGTCAAAAAGGATACTTTACCACTGACGCCACAATCGATGAAAACGGTGTGCTCAGTCTGCCGATTCTGCAGGTGAATACAACTAAAGAGGGCAAAATTGGTCAGATTACTGTAGAGGTCAATACGCAAAACTATGAGAATATGACGCTCGTACTTAATATCAAAGCAGCAAATAAATCAGTACCTGCCGAAACAACTACTGAAAACAATTACGATACAACTAAAAAGGACGACACAACAACAAATACAACAACCGGGACTAAGACTAATACTAATGCTAAAACTAAGACTAAGACTAAGACAGACTCACAGGGTAACATTGTAACAACTACATTTGTAAATGAGACACAGACTGTTCTTAAAATCAAGGTTTCAGATGAAGTTAAGGCTACAGTTACAGTAGATACTGCAAGCGGTAAGACAACAGCAATAGTAGAAGACACCACAAATAATGATGGAAAGCTTACACTCCTTGGCGAAACCGTAAAATCAGTAACAGAGGCAGCAGGAAAGGCTAATGTTTTAATTACATTTAAGAAGGCAGATAAGAGCGTTACGGCATATACAGCACTTTTTACAGCAGGCAATACTCTCAATGCAGTAGATTTGTCTGGCAAAACAGCTCGTGTAATGAATCTCCCGGTCATTAAAGTAGACAAGAATGGAGATGCAGTTCTTTCATTATCTAAACTTAACGGAACTAAATTTAGACTTGTTGCTGCAGCAAGAGAAAAGGCTGTAACTCAGTTAAGGCTGCAAAGATTACTTGAAAGAAGGATGACAAGGCGGCTGTTAAGGTAAATACAGGTGCTTGCAGACAGGCAAGGACATATATAACGGTAGTTACAGTTAAATAATCAAAAGCAAGTTCCGACACTTGCATTCATTTCTCACTAGCCGGGCAAAAAGCCAACCTGGTGGGAATAAGAATATAAGTCGGAATTATGTACATTTCGACATCCTCGCTCTATAAAAATGCTTAACAGTCTAGTTGAGGTAAGTGGAGCAGTAATAGGCGTCCGAAAAGCAGAAGCGTTTGAAGTTATTCGTATTGTGATCAAACGCTTACCGGTGGAGAGTGCCTGAAAAATATTATTATTTTGCTTAAGGCAAAAGTACTATTTAACTGGAAAATCAATATAGCTAAATATAAATAGAATTATTTTAATGTATTTTCAAGGAATAAAAGAAATGAGTAAGATGCAATTAAAAAATAATGAGTCAGATAGTATGCCTTGCATTTTGCGTCCAGCTACTATAGATGACGCGCAAATCCTTTTTGACTGGACTAATGACCCGGTGACACGAGCTGGCTCATTTTCTACAAAGCCAGTTCAATGGGATGAGCATCTAGGTTGGCTGACAAAAGTGTTTGAAAATGCTAATAGACACCTTTATATTGTAATGGGAAATACAATATTTGGTATGCCTGTTGGCATGCTACGACTAGATATTGAGGGGGGGCAGGCTGAAATAAGCTACAGCGTCGCACCACAGTATAGAGGCAGAGGGATTGGCAAGCAGATTTTGCTACTAGCACAGGATGAGATTAAAAACAATTTTCCGGAGGTGAGTAGCCTTATTGCTAAAGTCAAGCCAGATAATGTAGCTAGTATGAAGGCCTTTTCTCATACTGGATTTACAGAAAAATATGTGGAGTATGAATTGCTAATGCGATAATCGTTTTCCATATTGCCTCTAATAGTATTATGAGGCTTGTAGTGGTCAGGCATTTTTGTAATACCGCTTTTGATTTTTGAAAAAGCAAAAGCATCTTAGGCAGAGTAGCTCATAAACAATATGATAAATGCAAGACTTAATGACACAAACACTCGTTAAGTCACTGAAGCACAGATGAGTGCGATTATTGATGCTATTAATAATAAGTAATAAAAAATAGGTTGCGACTCTGTCGCAGCCTTTTTTTATAAAAGCTCAAGAAAACCCACTGCCTTTAGGCAGTGGGTGCTCCCAGCGAGGTGTTTTGTTACAAGCCCAATACCTCGTAAGGCACGTAGTGCCGCTTTTAGTAGAGTCGTAGTGAAGCGAATTGCGAATATAATTGACCTGGGGAATCGCCAATGCTTAAAAAGCGTAGATATATGACAAAAGTACTATTCATTTGCCACGGTATGGTACTAACTTGGCGCCGGAAACCTTGATTTTATAAGGCTTTGGGAGATGGACAGAACTAATTTTACAACTTATTTACAACTGATTCATGATTATGGGGAGGACCGCACGAAGTGGGGAGGGCCCCCATAATATACAACTTTATGAATAGCCACGATACGATGAAAATAAATACTTGTGATAAGGCTCTTTGCCTTAAGAGTCTTAATTACTAACAAACGAACCCGCTAGGGAATGTCAAGCAAACACAGATGCTGTGAATGACTTGATATTCTTTGGAGGGATTGTTATTTCAATTAGATTAAATTATTAGATTTGTTCTTCTGAATATGTCTGGTAGCCAATAAGCTCTCCATCTTCAATAATAGGTGAATCTTTTAAACTCTTAGCAAAGGCAGCTTCTTTTTTCTTGATTGATGTCCAATCATCGAAACGTATGAATCGTGTGCAATTTAGATGTTCTGCAAAAATATCATCTGGCATAGGACCGTAAATGAGAACAATTTCAGGCTCAAGGTATTTTAACATAGCTGCTAAGCCATTCCTAAAGTGCTCTTTATTCTCAGAGCCTCTTATACAGCCGTAGGTGCCAATTGAGACAATACTATGTTTATCTATACCTTGGAAGGCAAATGGCTCAGGAAATAGCTCAATAGTGTAACTCCTTTCATCGCCCCAGCGAATGTTAGGAACAGAGTAAATACCTTCCTTCCAAAATTTATAACCGACAGCACGGCTCATATAGGTGTTTGTGATTTGAAGTGTGAGAGGCATGTCTCTGTACAAAGAGCAATCTGGATTAACGATACCAGCAAACTGGCGTAGCTCATCTAAATAATCATTTGCTGATGTAAGAATTTCTCTGAATTTAATATCATGTTCATAGAAGACAATAAATTCTTTACCAGAATCATGATACTTTCTTTTGGTGAACGGAATCATTCTGTCAGGAATGATAAATTCCTTTGGCCCAGGCACATGAGGAATTTCGAATATTCCATCAAAATCTGCGCCTTCCACAAGATCAGGACGAAAACCGTCATCAATAATACATTTAGGTGCTTTCATAAAGTGCTCCATTCTACCACGTGGGATTTTTAAAATATGATTGTCCTGCAGACAACCCCGTGATAAAATAGACTTTGCGACAAGTGATTTTTATCACGGAGAGGAGCAGGTGGTGACTTAGGTTGCTAACTGCTTTTCTTTTTTGTCAGTTTAGATGTCATAAGGATACTCAGGGCTAATTTTAAATAAAAGACCGGCTGTTTTAATCTGATTAATAGAGTCAGATATCTTATGGGCTCTTCCCTTAACGAGTTCCCCGCCTTCTAAAGAAAGTTTCTTAGAATCCAAAATATTTAATCCTGTTATTTTAGAAACTGCTTTTAAGGCTGCTGTTGGTGGATTAACATTTGGTAATAGAGTAACCGTATAAATATTTTCATCCAGTTGTATGTCGTCAACGAAGGAAGTTACTAGGCCATTACCACAGTTTGGACATGTCCATCCTTGACTTTGCCCATTCTTAAAATATGTCATTTCTGTATTACATTTTTCACAGATCATTTCTTTTTCCCCTTTCTAGGTTTGTAGGTTTTAAATTTACCAGGCTTACTCATATCTGGAACGAGCTTGCCATTGATCTTTTTGCCGCCAGCTACAAAATATGTTCCATCTGAACGAGCCCATAAATACTCGGTTGGAGCTTTAACTGGTCGGTTAAGTTTATTGGCAAGATTTTGAGCAAATCCTGAATCGACTTTACCGGTGTTACATGATAAGAGACGAATTGCTTTTCCAGAAGACTCTTTGTTATAGGATAAGAGTCGTGAAAGTGTTCTGTGGTCAACTTCAATTTGTTGACCATTGTGTTCTATTAGAACAGTTCCTGTTGTTCCATGAGCAATAACATCATGGAAGCCGTGCAGCATAGTCAAGTAAATGGACACATTTTTTAAATATATCTTTATGGAAAGAC
>CAVIIX010000007.1:108378-115632 GCA_963643225.1 Lachnospiraceae bacterium | reverse complement strand
TTAGAGAAGTTATTTAAGGATTTATTCTTCTGTTTTGTGTTCAATCATTAAGGTTGTATGGCCTAGTGGCTCAGTTGGTTAGAGCGCCGCCCTGTCACGGCGGAGGTCGCGGGTTCGAGTCCCGCTTGGGTCGTTTTGTAGCGCATTTGCTACAGTATCGCGTGGGATCTTAGCTCAGCTGGGAGAGCATCTGCCTTACAAGCAGAGGGTCACAGGTTCGAGCCCTGTAGGCCCCAGCAATTAAATACTTGGTAATAACTCAATAGAGTTTTACATAAATGGATGGATTCCCGAGTGGCCAAAGGGGACAGACTGTAAATCTGCTGCAAATTGCTTCGGTGGTTCGAATCCACCTCCATCCATTAGTCTTCGGACTGTAACGATTATCGCGGGATGGAGCAGTCTGGAAGCTCGTCGGGCTCATAACCCGAAGGTCATAGGTTCAAATCCTATTCCCGCTACGCCCAGTTAGCTCAGTTGGTAGAGCAAGGGACTGAAAATCCCTGTGTCTTTGGTTCGATTCCGAAACTGGGCACGATTAATTAGAATCACAATTTTGTGATTCTTTTTTTTTACCTATAGAAAATTGCGTTGCAATTCCCTATAGGTAAAAAAAGGCACAATGTGCCAAGGATACTATATGAGCAGGTAGCTAAGCGGATTGCGAATATCATTGACATTCATTACTGCATAAAATTTGAAAACAAATTAAACACTTTTATTTTGCCAAATTATTTATATAAACTTAAGCTTTCCAAGGTGCTGATTCCTTGACACTACTTCTTAATAGGAAGTATTATAAATAATGCAGATTATAACTTATTATATGAGCAGGTTTTGATGCGGATTGTACTAGATATAAAAAATTATTTACTGGAGTTTATTGGTGAGTAGAAGATATAATAAAAGAGATTCAAAGCTTATAATTCTAATTTTAATAATAATTGCATTATCCGGCGGGTTTGAATCGATACTTGGTATTTTAGGAGGCATGATGTCTGTTGTTGGCGGCTTAATATTTTTTGCTATATTATTGGCAGCGATTGTTTCGTTACTTACAAAGGCCGGAAAAAAAGACAGTAAATATACAGAAACTAAAAGGCGTAGTCAGACCAACATGAATCCATATAGTGCGTCAGGCTACAATAAGGCAAAGGCTGAAGAGCATGATGCTAAAAATCAGGCTTCAAGGCAGGATAAATATTATCAGACGAGCGCTAAGCCGGTTGAAGCTGTTAAACAGGAAGTAAAGGAAGAACAAAAGCATAAGACGACAGGAGATCCTGAAATAGACAAGATGATTGTTGATAAGGACCTTGCCATTCAGGAAATGAAGCGTCTTGATGAAGCTATTGAAGATGAAAAATTATCGGAGCAGATAGTGCATTTACAGTCTGTAACTGATAAAATAGTAGAGTATATTATTGCTCATCCCAAAAAGAAAAATCAGGTTGGCAAATTCTTTAATTATTATCTTCCCACAACTTTAAAGCTTTTAAACGCTTATGACCGAATGGATGACGCCGGCATTTCAGGCACCAACATTGATGGCACCAAGGAGAAGGTTGAAGATATGATGGATACAGCACTTGCTGCTTTTGACAAACAGCTTGATGCACTTTTTGCAGACGAAGCTTTGGATGTATCTACCGATATTAAGGTAATGGAAAATTTGCTTAAGGCCGAGGGTCTTACAGGCGATGAAATAACATTAACATTATAAAGGAGAATTACTATGGCAGAAATGGATAACGCAATGCCCACATTAACTCTTGATCCTTCGGGTGTTGAAGAAAGTGCGGCATCAATGTCTTCCTTTGCTGAAACTGCTATTCCTTCAGATGAAGAAAAGGCTAAGCAGGCAGAAAGAGACAAAAACGCAATTCAGATTAATGAAGATATGCTTACAGAACAGGAAAAGCAGGCAGTTAATGAATTTTATACTAAAATCGACATTACTGATTCTAATATGGTAATGCAGTATGGTGCAGCTGCTCAGAAGAACATAGCTAATTTTTCTGAAAGTGCTTTAAATAACGTAAAGACAAGAGATTTAGGAGAAATCGGTGAAGACCTTGCTGCTTTAGTTACAGAGCTTAAAACTGTTGGTGAGCCTGAAAAGAAGGGCATTGCTGGAATTTTCCAGAAAAAGAAAAACGAACTTATCACTATGAAAAATTCCTATGCCAAGGCTGAAGCTAATGTAGATAAGATTGTTAAGGAACTTGAGAATCATCAGGTAGTACTTATGAAAGACATCGCAATGTATGATCAGATGTACGACCTTAACATGAAATATTATAAAGAACTTACAATGTATATCATTGCAGGTAAAAAGCGCTTAGAGCAGGCCAGAACGGTTGAGCTGGAAGAACTCAGAAAGAAAGCAGAAGAAACTGGTGCTCAGGAAGATGCTCAGGCATACAATGATTTTGCCAACCTTTGCAACCGTTTCGAAAAGAAGCTTCATGATCTTGAGCTTACTCGTATGATTTCCATTCAGATGGGTCCTCAGACAAGACTTTTACAGAATAATGATACACAGATGCTTGAGAAGATTCAGTCTTCCCTGATTAACACTATTCCTCTTTGGAAGAGCCAGATGGTGCTTGCACTTGGTATTGAGCACGGTCGTCAGGCAACGGCAGCACAGTCTGCAGTTACCGAAATGACTAATGACTTATTAAAGAAGAATGCTGATACCTTGAAGCTTGCTACTGTTGAAACTGCAAGAGAAGCTGAGAGAAGTGTTGTAGACATTGAAACCTTAAAGCATACAAATGAACAGCTTATTTCTACTCTCGATGAGGTTATGAAGATTCAGACTGAAGGCGCCCAGAAGCGTAAGGAAGCTGAAGCAGAGCTTGGCAGAATCGAAGGCGAATTAAAGCATAAGCTTTTAGAACTTAAGAGTAATTAAAAATAAAAAAGCATATCGTTTAAGAGCACCCACAGTCTATAGGCAGTGGGTGCTCTTGGCTTTTATAAATCTTCAATGTGTAAACATATACATACCGATTCCGGCGGCAATGGTTAAATTAAGGGAATCAACATATTCAGTCTGTGGAATGATGATGCTTGTGCCGTAATTTAAAAAGACTTTAGGAAGGCCGGTTGCTTCGTTACCAAATACTAAAGAATAAAGTGAAGGCTTCGGGCAGTCATTAACGGTTAAAGGCTTTTCTCCGTTTAGCATAAAGGTAAAAAGCTGTCTGTCACTTTCAAATGCAGGACCGCAGGAAAAACGCTTCATGTAGGTTTCAAAATCAGGAAAACTTTCATGGTTGATTCTAAATAAAGAACCCATGGAAGCTCTTACTGTTTTTGGATTAAAGGCGTCGGCTGCAGGCTCGATAATGGCAAGGTCGTAAATGCCAAAGCCGCAGGCTGTTCTTATAATGGTGCCAAGGTTACCCATGTTGCTGGGATTTACCAAAACAAGATGAGGCTTGTTTTCATTAAGCTTATTATTAAACTTTTTAAAGAGTCCGATTACATATACGTTTTCTTTGTCTGAAAGCTTTGAAATGAGCTTGTTGTTCTCGCTTACAGGAATGTTTTTTCTTTTGCAGACGGCTTCTAATTTTTCTCTGTCCGTAAAAGAAGAGTGTACCAGCACCTCGATGACTGTTTCTGGCATAGAGTCTAAAAGCTCAAAGGTTGGAAACGCACCGAGGGTGTAGGAATATTCGAAATCTTTTTTATAGGGTTTAACTTCCATTGTAAAGCCTCTTATTTATTAAACTTAAATTCCTTAAGGTCAAAGTTACTGCCGGGCAGGAACATAAAGCTTACTTTACCATTAACTGAACTGTTTTTCAAATCAAAAGTATATTCTTTATAGTCTTCAGAATAAGGTATTTCTATTAACTGTTTATCGGATTTTTCACCCTCTGTAAACAAAATATGAATGGAAGCATTTGTGTTGTTTGATTTACCTGTAATTGTAATGGAAGATAAGCCTTCATCAAAGTGCATGTTTTCATATTCGATACATACGTTGTTGCCGATTGAGGTGATGGCGTCTTTTTCTACCTCAAAACTGTCACCGGTGATACGTGAATATTCCGTTGCAGGGATTAAGGAATAAGCTTTCTTAAGCTTTGTAAAATAGAAGCCCTGTAAGGAGAAGCGTTCATCTGAGGTGAAGGCAAAGGTAATCTTGCTTACGCCCTTTATACGGCGAGGGAGCTTGTATACATTTTCCTGGTAGTGGTTATACCAGGATTTTGCCTGATAAATTCCTTTGTATAAGCATGTGCCCGTGCGGATATCGCCTTCTAAGATTTCGATAGGCATTTCGTCGTGGAAAGAAAAGATCGGCACATGTACTTCGTCTGAACCAAATTCGCCAAAATCAACATTTTCAAAAGTAACGTAGGCTCTGCCGTCCTTTGGTACAGGCATAAATACGCCGCCAAGGAATGAAAGCTTTGCATCTAAAGAGTGAACCTCAGCGTATTCGATACCGGGCACCATCGTGTAGGCATTAAAGTTTGCAAGTCCAAGACCTGTAATATCAAAAGCAAGAGTAGAAATGATTTCAGGATGGTCCTTGTCGTTATTGGCAAAGGCATTAAGTGTAAATTCACCGTCACCAAGAGCCGTAAGAGTAGCGGTATTTTCTTCTACATTAATTTTAACGAAGTTTGCATCAACGGCATCCTTTGTAAGAGCCTTAAAGTAAACCTCTGAATATGTGGCATTTTCAGGATATATCTTAAAGCTTACTTTAGTTTCTGTTATTTCTTTATTTAAATGTGTGGTGCCTTCCAGACTTAATTCAATCTTTCTGATGGGTACGTCCTTAGGACAGGGACATTCCTTGATTTCTTCATAGCAGGGTACGTTAACCTCATCAATGCTTTCAACTGAAGTAAGATTAATGGTGTCACTCTTTAAGCCTTCTCCGGAAACGGTTACAGTAATGTCACCGGGCACATCCTTAGCGGCAATGATGGCAATAAGCTTACCAGAGAATAAGCGTCTGTTGGTTGTCTTGTATTCCTCGTAATCTGTTGAGTCGCCGTTATCAAGACCTACTAAGCGGCCTGCGCCCTTAACGGATACGGACACGCGGTTCTTGGCATTTGCTACGTAGATTCCGTCTTTATCAGCCAAAGAAATTTCTATGAAAGCTAAATCAAGACCATCTGCCGTAAGTGTTGTTTTATCTGCTGAAAGCACGATTCTTTCAGGGTCTGAAAAGGATTTTGTCGAATCGGTTGCAATTACGTTTCCTTCGTCATCATAGGCTTTTACCACCAATTCACCCTTTGTATAAGGAAGCTTCCAGTGTCCCTGTAAATCATAGGATTTGTGGTCGATAAACTGTTTGCCTTGTGATATTTCGTTAAAGAAAAGTTCAACGTAGGGAGCATTTGAATAAGCACAGATGTCAATTATCTGCCCTTCGTTAAAGTCCCAGTAGGGAAGTAAATGTACCATGGGATTTTCTTTCATCTGAGTCCATTCAGCTTCGTACTGATAATAGGTATCCTTTTCAAAGCCTGCAGTATCAATCTGGCCAAAGAAAGAATTTTTTGTAAAGTAAGGTGTAGGCTCGCCTATATAGTCCCAGCCTGTCCATAAATATTGACCGAAAACGTAGTCATGGTCTCTGTGGGCAGCAATTGTGTAGGCTGCACTCTTTGCACCCCAGTTAGTAGAGCAGTTACCAAGAGAAGAACACTGTCCGTCCTGGTAGGTTAAAATTCTTATTTCATAAGGAAAGTGATAAATACCCCGACTTTGTACTGTCGATGCGGTTTCACTACCGAAAATGCACCAGTGAGGATACTTTTTGTGATGCTTTTCGTAGAGCTTTTCACCGTAGTTGTAGCCTGAAAGCTCAAGTTCATCTGAACATTTCTGAGCATTTTCCCATTCAATATAGTTTGAACCGATACCGATGTAGGCATTGTGCATAGGGTCGTATTTCTTAACGGCATCCCTTAAGAGGATAGTCCACTTAAGACCTGTGCCTGCATGTGTATCGTAAATTTCATTACCGATTCCCCATATAATAATGGAGGGATGATTTCTGTCCCTTCTGACCCATGATTTAACATCTTTTTCATACCAGGTGGGGAAGAAATTGCCGTAGTCGTAGGTAGTCTTAGGAAGCTCCCACATATCAAAGGATTCTGAATAAATTAAAATACCCATTTCATCGGCAAGCTCCATTAATTCCTTTGCCGGCATGTTGTGGGAGGTACGAACCGAGTTAACACCCATCTTTAAAAGCTTTTCAAACTGACGTCTTAAAGCTGCCTTATTAAAGGCTGCACCGAGAGCACCCAGATCGTGATGCTGACAGACGCCGTTTATCTTTATATTTCTTCCATTTAAGAAAAATCCGTGGTCGGGATCGAAACTGATGGTACGAAGTCCTAAAGGATTATCGTATTCATCCACTACCTCTCCGTTAACGATTAATTCAGTTTTAACGGTGTAAAAATAAGGATTATTAATGTCCCAGCGTGTGGGATTTTCAAATAAAAAGCTTTGCTTGTTAACCAAAACTTCTTTATTTAAAGAAACGTCGTCACTTAATTCATAAACCGTTTCGCCTTCCTTATTTAAAACGGTGTGGCGGATGGTGGCATTTTCTAAAGCCAAAGAAACTGCCTCTGTTTCAAGGGTGACTGTGAAATCCTTTTCTTTTGCAGACGTATAAATATAAACCCCGTCTAAGGGCATATATGAAGCCTCTTTTTCGTAAAGGTAAATGTTTCTGTAAATACCGGCGCCTGAATACCAGCGGGTGTTGGGACACTGATAATTACAGAGTACGCAAACCGTGTTGTCGCCCTCATTTAAATAAGGAGTTAAATCAACATCGAAGGTTGAATAGCCGTATTTCCATTCATAAATCTGGGTATCGTTAAGGTATATGGTAACGTCCATATATACACCTTCAAAACGAAGGATGTAGGTATGGTCCTTAACGGGCCTGGCGGTAAAGGTCTTTTTATAAAAACCTATGCTGTTTTTATATAAGTCATTAACATGATGAATCATCCAGTCATGGGGAATGTCAACGGGTTTAAAAGTTGATTTTAAACCATCAGCATAGGATGTGTTTAATTCAAGCTCTGAAAAATACCAGTCCTTGTTAAAAAGAGTTTTCTTCATATAAAACCTCCAAATCTGCTTTGCTTTTAATGTAACCCTTTTATTTTAAATCGTCTATATTAAAATTAGTTAGTTTTACTGTAAAATATTGCTATTTAGATTAAGAAAACCTTAATC
>CAVIIX010000007.1:81324-108304 GCA_963643225.1 Lachnospiraceae bacterium | reverse complement strand
ACCTTAATCATTGTTAATACTTTTGCATCTTTTTTTTTTTAAGGATTCTGCTATATTCAAAGCATGAGGGCAAAATAAATATTTGAAAATGCAAAAGCTTTTCAAATCACATTATTTAAGAGGAGATAGAACAATGAGAGACAACTTGATAAAAGCGATTTCCATCCTGGCACTTGCAGCGCTGGGCTTTAGCCTTGTTAGTTTCAGTGATAAGGAAACCGAGACTTTAGCACAAAATTCTTTTGAAATTTCCCAAAACGAAGCAAATAGTGATTTTTCGGTTTAAAGGATGTTATAATTAAAATCGGATACGTACATTAGGGGCAAAAAGTTGAAAAATAATAAAAACCAGCTTAAAAAACGTAATATGCGCCAAAGAGTCAGCTCCTGGGCTTTTCTTGCACCAAGCTTACTTTTTGTGTTCTTATTTTTCGTGCTTCCCTTTTTTGTAGTCATTTACTATTCCATGATAAGCAACCCCGTAGTGCCTGAATTTGTATGGTTTAAAAACTTCGTAAGTGTATTTAAGAACGGAGCCTTCAGACTTGCGGGAAGGAATACCTTGAAATTTTCCTTTGTGGCAATGCCGCTTGCGGTTATATTGTCACTGTTACTTGCTGTAATGCTTGACAGAAACATTCCTTTCAGAAGTCAGTTCCGTACAGCATTTTTAACACCCATGATGGTGCCGGTTGCTTCAATTGTATTGATAGTGCAGGTAATATTTCACTATAACGGTGCGCTTAATCATGTACTTGGTAATTTTGGAGTAGCTAAAATAGACTGGCTCAAGTCGGATTATGCACAGATAGCAATAATTTTTCTTTTTCTTTGGAAGAATTTAGGATATAACATGATTTTATTTCTGGCAGGGCTTGAATCAATCCCTAAAGAGCTTACAGAAGTAGCGGTACTGGAAAATGCCAACAGCTGGCAGATTTTCTGGAACATTAAAATAAGATATTTATCACCGACAATACTTTTCGTAACGATTCTTTCGCTAATCAATTCTTTTAAAGTATTTAGAGAAATTTATTTGTTGACGGGGGACTACCCGTACGACACGCTGTACATGCTTCAGCATTTTATGAACAATACGTTCAAATCACTTGATTATCAGAAGCTTTCTACGGCGGCAATAATAATGTCTCTTGTGATGATAGTAATAATCGGAGCGCTTTTCTTAATCGAAAACCATTTCGGAAAGGATGTGGAAGAATGATAAACAAAAAGACATCCCTTTCTAAGCGCAGAAAAAAAGAAATAATAAATATAGTTTTAATTACGATGGTAGCTGCCTTCTTTGCGGTGATTTTTTTAACACCCATAGTGCTCACCATTACAAACTCCTTTATGAGTCAGACAGAAATCAGTGCTAATTATGGCTCGGTTTTTGCTACCAACGAAAAGGGCGGTAAGGTATACATTTCGGAAATGGTTAACCTTAAATTTATACCAGACATGGTGTCCTTTACACAGTATGTAACGGTGCTGTTTAAGAGTCCAGACTATCTGATTAAATTTTGGAACTCGGTAATTTTGGTGGTGCCCATTGTAATATTCCAGCTTATTGTGGCGCTTTTTGCGTCGTACGGCTTTACCCGTACAAGGGGCAAAATAAAAGAAATCATTTTCTTTGCATATATAATACTTATGCTTATGCCCTATCAGGTCACATTGGTGCCAAACTATCTGGTATCAACCTGGCTTCACTTAGTGGATACACGTTGGGCAATATGGCTTCCCGGTATTGCATCACCCTTTGCGGTATATCTTCTTACAAAATTTATGAGGCGAATTCCTTCTTCCTATATAGAAGCTGCCATGATTGACGGCGCGGGAGAATGGCAGATATTCAGGCGTATCTGTGTGCCTCTTTGTAAAAACTGCTTATATTCCGTAGCAATTTTAGTGTTTATAGATTACTGGAACATGGTAGAACAGCCGTTAATACTTTTGTCAGATTCAGAGCTTCATCCTCTTTCTGTTTTTCTTTCACAGATTAACAGCGGTGAAACTGGGCTTGCGTTTGCGGTTGCTACAATCTACATGGTACCGGGATTATTGGTATTTTTGTACGGAGAAGAGTACCTTGTAGAAGGAATTATGTATCAGGGCGGTATAAAGGGATAAGGAGAAAGATATGAAAGAAAATAAAAGTAAAAAAGACCTGATTAAAAATTTTGCCATTATATTCCTGGCAGTTTTGCTGGTGCTTACCTTCTTTTCAAATACAATACAGAATTATTCGCTTCCGGAGGTGTCGGCGCAATACTGTTATTCTGGCTCCATTACCAATAAAGTAAGGGGCACGGGTATCGTTGAAGCGGCGGATCCTTATGATGTAGTGGCAAAGGAAACAAGAAAAATCGATAGTGTCTCCGTAAAAGAAGGGGACGAAGTCGAAAAAGGTCAGGTAATATATGTGCTTGAGGAAGGTGGCTCCGATGAATTAAAGGAAGCGGAGGAAACTCTTGAAAGCTTAAAGAATGCTTACAGCAAGGCTTTGGTGACAGGACAGATATCAACCGCAGTTTCAAGCGCGGTTGAAGCTGGAAATGTAAGCTCTGCATCGGAAATGCAGGGAAAGATTGATTCCTATCAAAATAAAATCGATTCTTACGAAGCACAGATTGAATCTTTAAATAAACAGATAAGCTTATGGCAGTCAGGCTCTGCCTCAGATTTAACCGAAAGAAAAACCTTACAGGATGCTAAAAATAAATTAAGTGAATGGACCGAGCAGGATGCTTTGAATCAGGCGTCTGTTACTATAAAAAGTAATGAATTAACTGCTGTAACGGAAGAATACGAAGAAGAAGCAGAAAAATTTGATGCTGCTAAAACAGCACTGGAAGCGGCAACGAATGCGTATAACGAATATTCTGAAGCTCATAAGGTATCTCCCGAGGATGACACAACTTTGGCAGATCTTTTAAAAACAAAGGAAGATGCTCAAAAGGCGTATGATACTGCAAAGGAAGCTTTAGATAAAATTGCTGAAGCAAAAAAGGAATACGATTATGCAAATACCTGCAAGGCAAACTCAGAATATCAGATAGTACAGGCTCAGTATGCCGTAAATGCAGCAAAGAAGGCAATTGATGATAAGGTGGAAGACTTAAATTATCAGCTTTCGGTGGCTACCTCTAATTTAGAAACGGTAAGAAATGATTTATCCGATTATGTATCAAAGGCAAGTACCCAGATGGATTTATCGGAACAGCTTGAAGCAATTAAAAAGCAGCAGGAAGCTGTTGACAAATTAAAGGAGACAGCTTCAGGCAATGAAGTGGTGGCTCCGGTTTCCGGCACAATACTTTCATTATCAAGAAGAGCGGGTGAAACCTTTGAAAACGGTGAAACCGTTGCAACCATCAAGGTTGCGGGAAAGGGATATACCCTTACAATGTCTGTTACAAAGGAACAGTCGGTGCTTGTGTCAGTAGGAGATGAGGCTGAAATTATAAATTCCTGGTGGTATTCAGATGTGCAGGCAAGGGTAATCGGTATAAAAGCCGATAAGGACAATCCTACCACAAACAAGGTTATCGTGTTTGAACTTGAAGGAGATGTAACAAACGGACAGCAGCTTTCACTTACTGTAGGCAAAAGAACGGCAAACTACGATAACATAGTGCCTACAAGCGCCATCAGAGAGGATAACAAGGGTAAGTTTGTATACAGAATTAAATCTAAGAGCTCACCTCTTGGCAACAGATATTATGCAGAAAGAGTGGATGTAAAGGTGCTGGCAGAGGATGATACTGAAACTGCAATTTCGGGTGATCTGGAAAGCTGGGAATACATTCTTGTTAATTCTTCAAAGCCTGTTGAAGACGGACAGCTTATAAGACTTAAGGATAACTAAAATGGATTATTTAAAAGAAGTATTTGATTCTAAAAGAATAAAGCTTCTTATATCAGGTGGTATTTCTTTAATTGTCGGACTGATTTTAATGTTCATAGGAATTAAGGTCACAAATAATTTAACGGACCAGCAGTTTGTAAAGCGCTGGTGTGACGATAATTCCTTTGCACAGGTTTCAGCGTTTTTGTCTGAAATGTCGGGCTTTACGGATACTTCCGCACAAGAAGTCACATTTAAAATTAAAAAGCAGCTTACGGATGATTCCTTGTCGGCAGATAATGACGATGCAAGAAATTTGGTGTATGCATATTCTGCCAACGGTAAAGTGACGATAAAGTCAAGCAACGGTGAGCTTTCCGTAGAAGCAATAGGCGTAGGAGGGGATTATTTTTTGTTTCATCCTCTTGAGCTTGTCTCAGGCTCTTATTTTGATGAAGAGGATTTAATGAAGGACCGTGTGGTTATTGACACAGAAACTGCCTGGAATTTATTCGGTTCAAATGATGTAGCGGGTCAGGTTATAGAGATAGGTGGCATAAGCCACGTAATATGCGGTGTCGTAAAAAAGGATGATTCAAGGTTAAGTGTTCTTGCCGGAAACGATAAATCAACGATTTATTTATCCTATGAATCATTATTGAAAAACGGCAGTGCTTCATATATAAATACCTATGAAGCGTTAATGCCGAATCCTTTAACGGACTATGCAAGGGGCGTTTTGGAAAAATACATATCCGTAGATGCTTCAAGAGTCGAAGTAATAGAAAATTCTGGACGCTTTAACTGGGTTAAACTTTTAAAGAATTTAAAGAACTTCGGCACAAGGGGCATGAATCCTAAGGGTGTGATTTACCCTTACTGGGAAAATATGGCAAGAGGAATGGAGGATTATTTAGCTTTAGTTAATCTGCCTGCAGTGGGCTTGTTTCTGTATCCCTGTGGATTAGTGCTCTATATTATGCGACGTCTGTGGACAAAACGCAGAATCCATTTTAATGACATAAAGGATTTCTGCGAAAGAAAAGCAGAAGAATACCGAGAAAGAAAAAGAAAAATAAAAAAAGGAGAAATTTATGATGAAGCTTAAGAGGGGAAAAACAGTTGTACTGTTAATGCTTGTGTCTATTCTGGCACTTGCAGGCTGTGGCAAGAAAACTGATAATTCTGCAGCCTTTGACAAAAATACAGTTTATAAGGAAGAGGCGTTAGACATAGACCTTCCTGAAAATTTTGAGCCGGGCACACTTTCTGTACATGGAAATGATTTATACGTGTCTGGTTATTCCTACGATTCTGAAACCTATGAAAGCAGTTCATTTATTATAGTATCAGCATTGGACGGTAGTGAAACTAAAACAATTCCTGTTTCAGCAGACATATATATTGATTATATGGTGGTACTTGATAACGGCAATATTTTAATTTCCAATTCTGACTATGACGAGGTTGATCTTGGAGATGGCAATTATGAATATAACAGCTATTATTATTTAAGCATTTACGATACTGACGGTAATTTAGTTAAAAGGACAGATCTTTCTGCTGATTACGACATTACATGGATAAATTCCTTATGTGAAGTAAACGGAAAAATTCTTGCAATTACCTATGACGGCACACTTGTATTTGATGAAGAGCTTAACCTTGTTAAAAAATCAAGCGGAAATCAGAATAATCTTTATGACTTTATTTCGTTAAGAGACGGAAGCTTAATTGCCAATACCTTTGATGAAGAAACTCAGTATTATGCACGTATTAATCCTGAGACCTTAGAGAGTATTGAAAGGATTGAATTCCCATTTAATGTTTACAACTACACTGTAATGGCAGGCGGTGACTTATACGATATTTTGTTAAAATCAAGCACTGAAATAAGCGGATACAACTTTGGGGATGCAGCGCCTACACCTATATTTAACTTTGTAAACTCAGATGTTTCAGCTTCATATTTTAACAATTTGGTACTTACATCTGATAATAGTTTTGTTGCCTGCTACTATGACTGGGACAATGATAATCACTCATTAAATGTTTCTAAATTTGTAAAGGTAGATCCTGACTCAGTTCCCGAAAAGAAGATTTTAACTTTAGGCTGTGTCTATACAGATTCTGATGTAAAAAGTGCAGTAATTAAATTTAATAAAAGCAGTGATGAATACAGAATCGTTATAAAGGATTATTCTGTATATGCTACAGAAGAAGATTATAATTTAGGAAATACTCAGTTTAATAACGATATTGCCAGCGGAAAAGCTCCTGATATTATTGTGGGAAGTACTAATGGATCAATGGCAAATTATGCAGCCAAGGGTCTTTTCCTTGATTTAAACAAATACCTTGATGAAGATTCTGATATAAACAGAAGCAATTTATTTGAAAATGTATTGGAAGCAGGCACCTATGACGATAAGCTCTACATGATTATTCCACACTTTTACGTACAGACGGCAATTGCAAAGACTTCCTATGTTGGAGACAGAACGGGCTGGAATTACGATGACTATCTTGCATTAAAGGAATCGCTTCCAGATTCAGTTAAGATGTTTGGCTCAGGTGTCTTTAGAGAAACCGCAATGTATTATTTACTCTATGCGGGCGCTAACAATTTTGTTGATACAGCCAAGGCTAAATGCTATTTTGACAGCGAAGATTTTATAAAGGTTCTTGAAATAATTAAGGATATGCCTGTATACACAGACGACTATTATAATGATTATGACTGGGAGGAAGATCAAGCTGCTTACAGAAACAATAAGGCAGTACTCTGTTTAACAAGCTTTAGTACTTTAGATGATATTAAATATTCCGTACAGGGAACGTTTGGCGACAAAGTAACCTATATAGGCTTTCCTTCTTCAGATTTAAACGGACATTTACTTACGCCCACTGTGACCTATTCGATTTCTTCAAAGTGCAAATATCCTGAAGCTGCCTGGAGCTTTGTAAAGGGAACCTTAACAGAAGAAAGCCAGAAAAGTTCAACCTGGGGATTCCCTATTTCAAAATCGGCGTTTGATGAAATGGCTCAATCTGCCAAAGAAAAACCTTACTATCTTGATGAGGATGGAAACAAGGTTGAATATAGCGATACCTACTATATTGGAGGACAGGAAATTGAGCTTGAGCCTTTAACAGATGAAGAAATTGCTGAATTTAAGGAATTTATTCTAAGTGTAAACAAGCTTACGACTGAGATTACAGACATTATTGAAATCATTACAGAGGAAGCGGCTCCTTATTTTGAAGGCCAGAAGACAGCCGAGGAGGTTGTTAAGATTATTCAGTCAAGAGTAACCATTTACTTGAATGAAAAGCAATAAAAGTTGTATTAATCACTAATTTTTAGGGTGGATTTTTATCCACCCTTTTTTTACAATATAGGAAATTATTAAAGTATTGTGTGTGACGAATTTTCTTTTGCAAAAATAGCAAGAATTGAAAATTAGTTAACATTAATTGAATTGTTAAAAATAGTCATAGTGGCTAGAATGGGGTTAAATGGAGGTAAAGTATTATGTATTACATCGGCATTGACCTGGGTACATCGGCAGTTAAATTACTGCTTATGAATTCCGAAGGTAAAATCTGCAATATCGTTTCTAAGGAATATCCTTTATATTTTCCTAATCCCGGCTGGAGTGAGCAAAAGCCTGAGGACTGGTATGAAAAGAGCATGGAAGCCTTAAAGGAACTCACACAGGATATTGATAAGTCTGAAATACGGGCCATCAGCTTTGGCGGTCAGATGCACGGACTTGTTATTTTAGACAAGGATGATAATGTTATCCGTCCGGCAATTCTTTGGAATGACGGTCGTACCACCAAAGAATGCGATTACCTAAACAATGTAATCGGCAAGGAAAAATTATCAGAATACACAGCTAATATTTCTTTCACGGGCTTTACGGCACCCAAGGTATTATGGGTAAAGAACAATGAGCCTGAGAATTTTGCAAAAATTAATAAGATAATGCTTCCTAAGGATTATCTTGCATACAAGCTTACAGGCGTACATTGTACGGATGTATCAGATGCTTCCGGTATGCTTTTGTTTGATGTTAAAAACAGAAAGTGGTCTAAGGAAATGTGTGAAATCTGTTCCGTTAAGGAAGAGTGGCTTGCACAGATTTTTGAAAGCTATGAAAAGGTCGGAACTCTTTTGCCTGAAATTGCCAGGGAGCTTGGCTTTCCTGAAGATACAATTGTTGCTGCAGGTGCAGGTGACAATGCGGCAGCAGCCGTTGGCACAGGCACTGTAGGTGACGGAAGATGCAACATCTCTCTTGGCACAAGCGGCACAATATTTATTTCCTCTAAGAAATTCGGAGTAGATAAATTCAACGCTCTTCACTCCTTTGCCCATGCAGACGGCACATACCATTTGATGGGCTGCATGCTTTCAGCAGCTTCCTGTAACAAATGGTGGATGGATGAAATCATCGGTACAAAGGACTATACGAAAGAACAGAGGGCAATTGAAAAACTTGGTGAAAACCACGTATTCTTCCTGCCTTATTTAATGGGTGAACGTTCACCCTTAAACGACCCTGATGCAAGAGGTACCTTTACAGGCATCACAATGGATACCACCCGTGCCGACATGACTCAGGCAGTTTTAGAGGGTGTTGCCTTTGCTTTAAGAGATTCCTTTGAAGTAGCCAAGGCTTTAGGCATTAACATTGAACGCACTAAAATCTGTGGTGGCGGTGCAAAGAGTCCTCTCTGGAAAAAGATGATTGCAAACATCCTTAATATAAAGGTTGATGTAATCGAAAGCGAAGAAGGTCCAAGCATGGGCGGCGCAATGCTTGCCGCAGTAGCTGCAGGCGAATATAAATCAGTTGAAGAAATTGCTGATAAATTCGTGCACGTAGTAGATACGGTTGAACCAGAACCTGAACTTGCTAAAAAATATGATGAAAAGTATAAACAGTTTAAGGAGATTTATCCTGCTTTAAAACCTGTTTTTCAAATTATTAAATAAGGGAGAAGTGGATATGAAGGTTATTTCATGTTTTGACGAGTCATTTAAAGAATATGGCCGTGTGGTTGACAATGTTGATTTCAAGGAACTTGTAGAAGCTATGAAATCAACTCCAGTTCCTGAAGGCGTGGTATACGAAGCCGGTATTGAAAGCCTTGAGGCTTTACCTGTTGCAAAGGAAATTGCCAGGGTAGTATATGGTGAAATGCCTATTCAGATTGGTTACTGTAATGGACATAACTGCATGCTTAACGCTTTAGAATATCACAGAGATTCAGAAATTAATGTGGCTGCAACGGATGCAATCTTAATGCTTGGTTTACTTAAGGATGTTGAAAAGGACTTTACCTATGATACCTCAAAGGTAAAGGCATTTCTTGTGCCTGCAGGTACAGCTGTAGAAGTATATGCCACAACAATGCATTATGCTCCCTGCGGTGTAGATAATAAGGGATTTCAGGTATCTATCATTTTACCTAAGGGTACAAACTATCCTTTAACAGGTGCACATGCAAATGTAAATGCTGATGGTACAGCCCTAAGTGAAGATGCATTAATTACGGCTGTTAATAAATGGCTCATCGGTCATAAGGAGGGCGGTCTTGACGCAGGCTCATTCCTTGGACTTAAGGGTAAAAACCTGAACATAAATGAATAATTAAATTGAAATTGCTTATTTAAGGAGGATGAAAAAATGGCAATGACAAATTTACCTGAGGTAAAATTAGGCATCGTAGCGGTAAGCCGTGACTGCTTCCCTATCGAACTGTCCGAAAAGAGAAGAGCAGCTATCAAGGCAGCCTTCAAGGGTGATTTATATGAGTGCCCCGTTACAGTAGAAAATGAAGCTGATATGTTAAAGGCAGTAGCTGACGTTAAGGCTAAAGAATGCAACGCTTTAGTTGTATTTCTTGGTAACTTTGGTCCCGAAACTCCCGAAACATTAATTGCTAAAAATTTTGATGGTCCCTGCATGTTTGTTGCAGCAGCTGAAGGCGACGGCGATATGATTAACGGCCGTGGTGATGCTTACTGTGGTATGCTTAACTGCTCTTATAATCTTGGCATGAGACATTTACAGGGCTACATTCCAGAATATCCTGTTGGCACAGCAGATGACATTGCAAAGATGATTTCCGACTTTGTACCGATTGCAAGAGCCATCATCGGTATCAAGAACTTAAAGATTATTACCTTCGGTCCCAGACCTCAGGACTTCTTTGCATGTAACGCACCTATCAAGGGCTTATATGAACTTGGCGTTGAAATCGAAGAAAACTCAGAGCTCGACCTTTTAGTTTCCTTTAAGGAGCATGAAAACGATCCCCGTATTCCTGAAGTATGTGCAGACATGGCAAAGGAAATGGGTGAAGGCAACTATTATGCAGACTTAAATGTACGTATGGCACAGTTTGAATTAACACTTCTTGACTGGGCAGAAGCTCACAAGGGCGCAAGAAAGTACGTTGCATTTGCTGACAAGTGCTGGCCTGCATTCCCTTCACAGTTTGGCTTCGAACCCTGCTACGTAAATTCACGTCTTGCAAGCCGTGGTATTCCCGTATCCTGTGAGGTTGATATTTATGGTGCATTATCCGAATACATTGGTATGTGCGTATCCTACGATGCAGTTACATTACTTGATATTAACAACTCTGTTCCTCAATACATCTACGACGAGGACATCAAGGGCAAGTATGATTACAAGCTTACAGATACCTTCATGGGCTTCCATTGCGGTAATACTCCCGAATGTAAGATGTGCGCAAGCCGCGCGGTTAAATATCAGCTTATTCAGCACAGACTTCTTGAGCCTAAGGGATCAGATCCTGACTTCACAAGAGGTACTCTTGAAGGCGACATCGCAGCAAGCGACATTACCTTCTATCGTTTACAGTGCGACTCTGAAGGCGAGTTAAAGGCTTACATTGCAGAAGGTGAAATACTTGATGTAGCTACCAGATCCTTCGGTGGTATCGGTATCTTCGCTATTCCTGAAATGGGACGTTTCTACCGTCACGTTTTAGTACAGAAGAGATATCCTCACCACGGTGCTGTTGCATTTGGCCACTACGGAAAGCTTTTATTCGAGGTATTCAAATTCTTCGGAGTAAAGGACATCGCTTACAATCAGCCTGTTGCATTACCTTACCCTACAGAGAATCCTTTCGCATAAGAAAAGGTAAAGTAAATATAAGAAAATCTATCAAACCCCACGACATTTTCGCGGGGTTTGTTGTATACTGAAGGAAGATGCATAATAAATAAAATCCGAAAGGGGACAACACATGAATATAGTTATACTTGAAAGAGGAAGCGTCGGAATGGACGTATCCGTAGATTGCTTTAATGAGCTTGGTAATGTCACAAGCTACGTAAACACTGCATACGAAGAAATTCCAGAAAGAATTAAGGATGCAGACATTGTTATTTTAAATAAAAGCCGCCTTAATGCGGAAACCCTTAAAGAGGCTAAAAACGTTAAGCTTGTGTGTGAATTTGCAACAGGCTATGATAACGTGGATGTTGAATATTGTAAGTCTCGAGGTATCGGTGTTACAAACGTACGTAATTACAGTACAGATATGGTGGCACAGCATACCTTTGCCATGGCTTTATACATTTCGGAAAAACTAAACCACTACGATAATTTTGTAAAGAGCGGTGATTACAGCAATCATCCAAGCTTCTCTTATTTCGGAGTACCTTTTACAGAGCTTGCAGGCAAGACCTGGGGTATTGTGGGTATGGGTAACATCGGTAAAAAGGTTGCTAAAATTGCAGAAGCCTTCGGCTGCCGTGTGATTTTCTATTCAGTAACCGGAAAATCCACCGTTACAGAATATGAAAGGGTTGATTTTGACACCTTACTTAAGGAATCTGATTATTTATCTCTTCACTGTCCTTTATCGGATTTAACAAGAGATTTAATTGATGCAGAGGCTTTAAAGAAAATGAAGAAGTCTGCATATTTAATTAATGTAGCCCGTGGCCCCGTTGTAAATCAGGAGGCTTTGTATGAAGCCTTATTAAATGATGAAATTGCCGGCGCAGGCGTTGACGTACTCTGTAAGGAACCCATTGCCAAGGATAACCCTTTAGGCAAAATCATGGATTCAGGCAAGCTTATCATCACCCCTCATCTTGCCTGGGCTTCCGTTGAAGCAAGAGAACGCTGTGTAAAACTTAACTATGATAACATCAAAGCCTTCCTTGAAGGAAAGGAACTTTGCAGAGTGGATAAGTAGGAGAAAAGAATGAATAAAATCATCGGAATTATAGGTGCCATGGATTTAGAGGTTGAAAAGCTTATTGAAGCCCTGACCGACAAAAAGGTAATAGAATACGCCAAAAGAAAATTTTACACGGGAAAGCTTGAAGGCACTGATGTAGTGCTGGCCCGCTGCGGCGTAGGCAAAGTAAATGCAGGCATTACCGTTCAGATGATGGTTGACAAATTTAACATTACTCACATTATCAATACAGGTGTTGCAGGCTCGTTAAACGAAAGCATCGATATAGGTGACATCGTGCTTGCAACCGGTGCGGTTTACCACGACCTTGAGGCTACGGCCTTCGGTTATCAAAGAGGACAGGTGCCACAGATGGAGGTATTTGAATTCCCTACGTCAAAGGAACTTGTTTCCTTGGCAGAAAAATCCTGTAAAAAGGTTAATCCGGACGTAAAGGTGTTTAAGGGACGCATCGCTTCTGGAGACCAGTTTATTGCAGACAGGGCAGCAAAGGCTGATATTAAAAAATATTTCGACCCTTACTGTGTTGAAATGGAGGGCTGCGCAATGGCGCACGCGGCCTTTGTTAATGATATCCCATGCCTTATTATAAGAGCAATTTCCGACAAGGCAGACGATTCGGCAGAAATGGATTACCCTACCTTTGAAAAAGAAGCGGCAATTCATTCAGCAAAGATGGTATTTGAAATGATGAGAAACATATAAAGGAAGCAGATTATGAAGGTAAAAGAAAGTGCTTATATAAAAGAGAACAAGCCTTTATATAAGGAATTACTTGAAAAACTTTTAACGGAATACGAATATGCATCAGTGCTTGCAACGGATTCGTACGGCAAGGTTTATTCGGTGTCAAGGTCTGGCATCAATATAAGAGAGCATGAACTTTACACTCAGCGAGGCTTTGTTGTAAAGGTTTATGACAGAGGCTGTTATGCGGAATACAGCGGCAACAAAATTAATAAGACGGAAATTGAAAACATCGTAAGGCTTATTAACGAGCGTCTGATTACTTTAGAAGAAAATAAAGAGAAATCAAGCTACAAAATACCTGAGGATGAGCCTGTAAGCTTTTCAAAGAGCACGGAATACAAAATCGATCCTATTGAAATGGGTGATGAAAAAATCATAGAGGCTCTTTCAAGGATTCACAAAAAGGGTATGTCTATGGATGAAAGAGTGCTTAACTGTGCGGTTAACACCTCCTTCCAGAAATATTCAAAGCTTTTCTTAAGCAAGAATAAGGACTTAGAACAAAATGTACTCTGGACCTGCGGTCATGTGGCTGTTAATACCTTAAAGGGTGAGGAAGTAAAACAGGCCTTTAAGTCGGCTTCGGTTTTGGGTGGTATGGAAATTTTTGATACCCTGAACACGGTTGTTGATGAAGAAGTAAAGGTTGCAATAGAGCTTATTAATTCAGAGCCTTTAACGCCAGGCGAATACGAATGTATCTGCACTCCGGAGACTACCGGCATGATAGTGCATGAAGCCTTCGGTCACGGCGTTGAAATGGATATGTTTGTAAAGGACAGAGCTTTAGCTAAAAAATACGTAGGTGAATACGTGGCCTCCAGGCTTGTGACAATGCATGACGGAAATGCTGTTGAGGATACCGCCACCTATTTCTTTGACGATGAAGGTACTCTTTCACACGATACACTAATAATTGATAAGGGAGTTTTGGTAACAGGAATAAGTGATTTACAGTCGGCTATGGCTTTAGGCACGGAGCCTACAGGTAATGGCAGAAGGGAATCCTTTGAAAGAAAAGCCTATACAAGAATGACAAACACTTATTTTGAGCCGGGAACCGACAAGCTTGAAGATATGATTGCTTCGATAAAAAACGGACTTTTGCTTGAAGAACCATGTTCCGGTATGGAGGACCCTAAAAACTGGGGCATTCAGTGCATGGTTACTTTTGCAAGAGAAATCAAAGACGGTAAGCTTACAGGAAGAGTATTTTCTCCAATAGTATTAACCGGATATGTGCCTGACTTACTTAAGTCTATTTCAATGATATCCGATACAAAAGCCATTAATGGTTCAGGCCACTGCGGAAAGGGCTATAAGGAATGGGTGAAGGTATCGGACGGTGGCCCCTACATTAAAGCAAAAATCAGATTAGGATAGGCGTAAACATGGAAAGATATAAAGAGATACTTAAAAAATCCGGTGTAGAAAACTGGATTGTAAAAAAATCCGAACACGAATCGGTTGAGCTTTTCTTTATAAAGAAAAGGCTTGATATGCGAAGAATTAAAAATATCGACGTTGAGGAAATTGCAGTATTTAAGGATGAAGAAAAAGACGGTAATAAATTTAGAGGAAGAGCGGACGTTATCGTTAATTCTTCCATGAGCGATGAGGAAATACTTGCTAAAATTACGGATGCTGAATATGCAGCAGGCTTTGCACTAAATCCTTATTACGATTTTCCTAAGCCTATCACTTCAGACACAAAGGTGCTTGAGAGTGATTTAAATAAATTATCCTTAGAAGAAATAGCTTCTGAATTTGTGGATGCAGCCTACAGCGTTGACAATGATGAAAGGGCATTTATTAATTCCTTTGAACTTTTCGTAAAGGAAGACAAGGTGCATATAATAAATGCTTTAGGCACGGACGTATCGTACGTAAAGAGAAGCGTTAAGGGAGAATTTGTGGCTCAGTGTAAGGAGCCTGAGGATGTAGAAACCTATCAGGATTTTGAATACGATTCTTTGGCCCTTGATGAAATAAAAGACCTTGTGAAGACTACCCTTAAGATGACAAAGGACAGAGCAGTTGCAAAGAAAACATTAAAATCAGGCAAGATGGATGTTATCATTTCCGATAAATATATGCCTACAATCTTTTCTTTCTACGTCTCACGTGCCCACGCAGCATATGTTTACATTAAATATTCGGATTATGAAGTGGGTAAATTTGTCCAGGGTGAAAACGTAACGGGAGATAAGCTTAACCTGCGTTTTGGAGTGTCAGTACCCTTCAGTGATGACGGTATTGAAATGGCAGAAAGAGAATTTATTAAAGAGGGCGAATTAATGCAGCTTCACGGCAGCGCCAGATTCTGCAGATATCTTGGTATCGAGCCTGTAGGTGAATACGATAAAGTAATATTGCCTTCCGGTAAGGTTTCTTTTGAAGAATTAAAGAACCGTCCCTGCCTTCATATAGTAAACTTTTCTGACTTCCAGATGGACCCTCTTGACGGACATTTTGCAAGCGAAATAAGACTTGCATACTTATATGACGGAAAAGGAAATGTGACGCCTGTTACCGGTGGCAGCATTAACGGAAGCATTTTTGACTGTCAGAAGGAATTCGTATTTTCCAAGGAAACGCAGAAACTATCAAATTACACAGGGCCAAAGGCATGCCTGTTTAAAAATGTTTCTGTTGCGGGAGAGGATTAATGGAAAAAATAAAAAGCTTTACAATCGATCATATTAAATTACAGCCGGGAGTATACGTGTCAAGAAAAGATAAGGTGGGAGCAGAAACCCTTACCACCTTTGATTTAAGAATGACCTCTCCCAATGAAGAGCCTGTAATGAACACGGCTGAAGTCCATACAATAGAGCATCTGGGAGCTACGTTTTTGCGTAATGACGAGACCTGGAAGGATAAGGTAATTTATTTTGGCCCAATGGGATGCCGCACCGGCTTTTACATGGTGCTGGCAGGAGACTTAGAAGCCGGTGACGTAATCGACCTTGTAACCCGTATGTATAAATTCATGGCTGACTTTAACGGTGAAGTGCCAGGCGCAAGCCCTAAAGATTGCGGCAATTATTTGGACATGAATTTAAACATGGCTAAATTTTGTGCACAGAAATATTTAGACAATGTACTTACGGATATTAAGCCTGACAGAATGGTATATCCTGATTAAAGGTGATTAAAAAGATTAACGGCAAGAGTAAAGACATAGGCGCCGTGACAGGTACGTATGTCTACTCCCGTTATTTCCGTAAGCTTATTAATTTTATATTTAACCGTATTTTTATGTATAAAGAGGCGCTCGCTTAAAGCTATAAGCGAGCCGTTTTCTTTTATATAGGCATCTGCAAAAGAAAGATATTCTTTAATTTCACTTTCGTCTAAATCCTTAAAGAGTCTGCGAATATAATTCTGACAGGCTCCCTTCGACACCTCTTCAAGCATAAAATCTATGTCTAAAGCATCATATTTTACTATTAAGGCTTCTCTTTTAATGGCTACCTCTAAAGCCCTGGAGGCTTCCTTAAAAAGAGGATGAAGATTAAAGGAGGCACCCTTTTCATCTATGCCGGCATGGCAGGAGCAGTGATATTTATTTTTAACGTATACAAAAATTTCTTTAATTATCGAATCAAGTAAAGCTTCTTTTTCTTTATCTGTAATACATACCATCTGGGTGGCGGTACGGAAGGCTGAGCCGTTTAGGCTTTTTGAAATAACATTTCGCACGTGACGAGAAATTTCAGTCATTGCTTCATCTGAAAGTCGCGGCTCTGAAATAAAGGATAAAACCGCAATTTTTACAGGCTTTTCAATATCAATTGAAAAGGAGGATGCAAGGCGCATAAATTCGGCCTCGTTTTTTTCCTGAAGCCTGCCTATTACCCATTCATCGTAAAATCTGTCCCTTGCCTTTTGCTCAATGACACGCTGCTCTTTTGTCTTTGTATCAAGCAAAAGAATCTCTGTCATACGCTTAATGATTTTACCGTACTGTAAGACTACGCTTACCGGACCTGTGATACCGATAACTCCAACGATTTCCTCCTCCAATGTAATAGGGAGATTGACACCTGCCCTGGAGCCTTCAAATTTTGTGTCATCTTCAACGGCAAGATATTCAAGGTTATCTTTAATTAATTTTCTGGCGCCTTCATGAACCTTACCGATTCTGTCAGGGTCGGAGCTTGCAATAATCAGTCCTTCCGTGTTCATAAGGTTTATTTTCTGACCAATGGTTTCAGATAACTGGTTGGCTATTTCAGATGCAACTTCTTTTGAAATTTCCATATTGGTATGTGCCTCCGTTTGATTATAAGCATTATAAAACGGATTTTCTTTTGCAGCAAGAGTAAGGACAAAGAAAAAAGAAAAGTATTGTCCTTTGGGACATAGAAAACAAAGGAGTAAATAAGTAAAATCTTAGGTATGAAGAAAAAAATAATAGTAATTCCCGATAGCTTTAAGGGAAGCATGTCTTCAGAGACGGTTGCAAAAATTATAGCGGGAGCGATTAAAGAAACAACTTCATATGAGCCTGTGTGCCTGCCTATAGCAGACGGCGGAGAGGGAAGCACTCTGTGTGTGATTAAAGCCCTTGGAGGCACCATAGAAAAGACGATGGTGCATTCTCCTGAAAATGTGTTAATTAAGGCGCTTTACGGGGTGACGCCGGAAAATCAGGCGGTCATTGAAATTGCGGAAAGTAGTGGCATTACAAGGCAGTCAAAATTGAATCCCATGACAGCATCCACCTATGGCTTTGGCGAATTAATTAACGCAGCCTTGAATAAGGGCATAAGAAAGTTTTTATTGTGCCTTGGGGGAAGCGCCACTACAGACTGCGGGCTTGGCATGGCAGCAGCCTTGGGTGCAAGGTTTTTTGATAAAGATAAAAAGGAATTTGTGCCTACGGGAGAAACACTTCTCTTAGTTAAAAATATAGATTTATCTATGCTTGATAAAAGGATTTTTGAAAGTAAGTTTACGGTTATGAGCGACGTTGAAAATCCTTTGTATGGTATTAACGGCGCGGCTTTTGTATACGGACCTCAGAAGGGTGCAAGTGAAGCCCAGGTAAAAATACTTGATGCTGGATTACAGCAGGTAAGCAAAATTTGTAAAAAAGCCGGCCTAATTGACTGTGAAGGCGTTAAAGGCGCAGGGGCTGCAGGTGGCGCAGGCTATGGATGTGTGGCGTTTTTAAAGGCTCAAATCGTAAGCGGCATAAATGCAATGCTTGATATATGTAAATTTGACGAGCTTGTAAAGGATGCATCTTTAATAGTAACTGGGGAAGGAAAATTTGATGAACAAAGCCTTATGGGAAAGGTTGTGGATGGTATCAGGAATCGTTCTTCAAATAAGCCCATGACCGTATTTTGCGGAATATGTGCTTTGGATAAAGAAAAGCAGGAGGCTTTAAATATTGAAGCGGTTGAAATCGGAAGAGGAATCCCTTTAGAAGAATCAATTGCTCATGGAGATAAATATTTAAAGGAAAAGGCACTAGCCTATTTTAAAGAAAGGGAGAGGTTATGAAAAAACTATCAACAAAAAAAGCAGGAATCGCTTTGGCCATTTGCCTTGTAATTGCACTGGTTTCAATGATTTTTGCAGACTTAATTCAGACAGACTTTGGTAATGTATCTGTAGTGACGGCTTCTTTTGAAGTAGCAAGAGAAGGAGAAGAAGACTATACCATTACCTACAAAATGTATATTCCAAAGGAAGCAAGTGAGGATAATCCGTTACCGGCAGTGCTGTGCTTACACGGATATCAAAACGACCGTGAGACATCGGCAGCCTTTGCAATGGAAATAGCTAGACGAGGTATGGTGGCGGTTGCAATTGATGAATACGGTCATGGTTACAATTCACTTTCCATCAAAGACAGGGGCTGGACTACCTATAAGGTGCAGGGACAGTCGGAGGACGGAAAGGAAACAGTAATTAAGGTAGGTCTTTCAGGACAGAAGAGATTTTTAGCGCTAATGAATTTTTCTACGCTTTCCTTCTTTGACGGTAAGGCTCTTGCCATAAATACCAATGAAATCGTATCAATCGATGCTGATGCAGATGGTGTATATGACAGCTCAATGGGCGGTATCGATGCTTATAAGTGGATGCAGACAGTGCCTTTTATTCAGTCAGACAATATCGGTATTACCGGTCACTCCATGGGTACCTGGGCATCCTGGACAGTAGCTGCTGCCTGCCAGGATCACGCAGCAATCGTATTACAGTGTGGCGAAATATTCGGAGACAACATGTTTGATTCAGAAAACATTGAATTCCACAATCTTTTAATGCTTCAGGCTAGATACGATGAATTTAATTATTTCAGAGATTATAAGCAGGAAACCGTTAATGATTCAATGCTCGATACTGATATAAGAGATCAGTTCTTTACTGCCTACGGCAGAACCGAAAACACAGGCGACTACACCTGGAACACTACTTACGGAAGCTTTGAAGACGGGACAGCAAGAAGAGTAGAATTACTTGAAACAAACCACAGATTAACAACACACAATTCACACGCAATTGCTACGACAATGGACTGGTTTACAGAGGCACTTAATGTTAATACAGACTTAGCCTCAACAGATCTTGTGTTTATGTATAAAGAGGTTTTAGTGTTAATTGCAATGCTTGCAGTTATGGTGAGTCTCTGTCCTGCAGTTGTGCTTTTAACAAGAATCAAACCTTTTAAATTAGTAATGTTTGACAGAACAAAAAGCTCACGTGCTCCCAAACTAATGACAAAGAAGCAGTGGTGGAAGAATGCCTGGATTGCAGTTGCAATTTCAGCAGTTACATATCCTTTCATGACTCAGTTAGGTCATGGATTGTTCCCACTTCCCGAAGGCGTGTTCAGAATGACTGTCGGTAACGGCTTCTTAATCTGGTATATGACTCTTGCCATTATTTCAATTATCATGGTATCCGTATCAAGAGCCATGAATAAAAAGAAGGGAATTGCAAACCTTGATTATTATGATTTAGGCTTATCAAGAGAAGAAAAGGCTTCAGGGCTTGACTGGGAATTACTCGGAAAGAGCTTTTTAATTTCAGCAATATCAATTGCCTACATGTATTTACTTGTAGTGATTTTCCAGAGTGCCTTCCAGCTTGACTTAAGATTTATATGGCCCTTCTTTAAGGTGTTCTCAGGAGAAAGATTTTTACAGTTCTTAGTTTATTTACCTTTCTTCTCACTTTTCTTTATCGTAAACGTAGGCTTTAAGCTTTTTGGTAATATGCGTCAGATAAGAAATGATGAAAAGCCTGTAGGAAACTTTATTAAGTGCTGGATGGGCAACGTATTTGTGCTATTAGGCGGATTGCTTGTTATAATCTTGCTTGAGTACATCCCCTTCTTCGCAGGATACGGTCCCGGCGCCGACTTACTCTTTGGCACCACCTTCGGCGGACCCTTTATGTCGGCACTTATTTTGCTCGCTCCTCAGTTTGTATTCTTCACTTTCTTAAGCACATGGTTTGAAAGAAAGTCAGGAAATGTATACGTAGGCGCATTCATTTCTGCCATGCTTGCTACCTGGATTGTAACAGGTGGCTCAGCAATGTTCTAAATATGTAAATTAAAAATCCCGCAGGTTTATAAAACCTGCGGGATTAATTTAACCTATAGGAAATTGCATTGCAATTCCATATAGGTTAAAAAGGCACTACATGCCAAGGATGCGCACTCGTGCGTAAGGAACATGTAGCCTTAGCGACCGAGCTCTGCGCTATAATTTCGCAAGCGAAACTTTTTTACTATATAGAAAGCTTTGTTCCTATACGGTTAAAAAAATTGATTCAAAAATTATTTAAAGTATCTGTTTAAAAGACCCTGTAAAGCCTTGCCATGTCTCGCTTCATCCCTTGCCATCTCATGAACGGTATCATGGATTGCGTCAAGATTATTTTTCTTTGCACACTTAGCAAGGTCAACCTTACCTGCTGTAGCACCGAATTCACAGTCTACACGCCATGCAAGATTCTCCTTTGTGGAAGCAGTCATGTTTCCTTCCAATTCAGAACCAAGCATTTCAGCAAATTTAGCTGCGTGCTCAGCTTCTTCATAGGCTGCCTTTTCCCAGTACAAACCAACCTCTGGATAGCCTTCTCTGTGGGCAACTCTTGCCATGCAGAGGTACATACCCACTTCTGAGCATTCACCTTCAAAGTTAGCCTTTAACTGTTCGAAGATATATTTTTTGTCTTCTTCTGAAATTTCTGGATTATTCTTAACGGTTGAAGCGTATACACCAAATTCATGCTCTGCAGCAATAGTTATTTCACCTTCAACTACATTAAATTTTGCGCCGTCAATGTGACATACGGGGCATTCCTTGGGGGGTTCATCGCCTTCGTGGATGTAACCGCATACGGGACATACATATTTTGCCATATCAAGTTTCCTCCTTTGAGTTTGCTTTAGTATAAGTATACAAAATTTTATAAAAGCGTCAAGAAAACCAACTGCCTTTAGGCGGTGGGTTTTCTTGAACGAGGTACTGTGGCAAAGCCCAGTACCTCGTAGGGCACGAAGTGCCGTTTTTAGTAGAGCCGTAGCGAAGCGGATTGCGAATATCATTGACAAATCGAATGCGAATTAATTTTTGATAATAAGAATTACTTTATAGATTTTAACAATAATTTTATAAAGTTATTCCGAGGATTTAATTCTAAAAATTTATCTATATGATAAAATAAATTCAAAGTGAGGGTTAAATATGAAGCTTAAAACAAGACTGCAGATAACCTTTGTGGCGATAACGATTTTGCCTATATGCCTTTTTCCTTTGGCCTTTTTAACAATCGGTAAGGTAATGATTTATCTAAGGCAGACAAACGGCGTAAGAGAGGTTTCCAAATTAATGCCGCCAATGCTGTTTGTAGCACTGTGGATTGCAATTTTCATAATACTTGTGCTGATTGCAATATGTCTCACCAGATGGATAAGTAAGGGTGTTTTTGCACCAATAAGCGAGCTTAAAAACGGCATGAAGCAGATTGCGGACGGTAATTTTAATTACACTCTTGAGACACAGGCTGACGGAGAAATCGGTGAACTTTTTAAAAACTACGAGGACATGCGTCTTAAGTTAAAGGAAAATGCGGAAGAGACGATACAGAATGAAGCCAAGAATCGCGAGCTTATTACAAATATATCTCACGATTTAAAGACTCCCATAACCGCCATTAAGGGATATGTGGAGGGCATTATGGATGGAGTGGCAGACACTCCTGAAAAGATGGATAAATATATTAAAACCGTTTACAACAAGGCAAACGATATGGACCGTCTCATAAACGAGCTTACAATTTATTCAAGAATCGATGCAAACCGCATCCCCTACACATTCCTAAGGCTTGATGTTAAAGACTATTTCAACGACTGTATCGAAGAGGTGGGTCTTGACCTTGAGTCAAAGAATATTGAACTTAATTATTCGAATATGGTAAGTGAGGGAACAAGGATAATTGCAGACCCGGAGCAGTTAAGACGTGTCATCAATAACATAATTTCCAACTCCGTTAAATATATGGATAAGGAAAAAGAAAAGAGCATTATAAACTTTAGAGTATTGGATGAATCGGATGCCATAAGAGTGGAGATTGAGGATAACGGACGTGGCATTGCCTCAAAGGACCTTCCAAATATCTTTGAGAGATTTTTCAGAACCGATGCCTCCCGCAATTCCTCAAAGGGTGGAAGCGGAATAGGTTTATCAATTGTAAAGAAAATAGTTGAAGATCATGGCGGCTATATTTGGGCTACCAGTAAAGAGGGCGAAGGCACATGTATGCACTTCGTCATCAGAAAGTACGAGGAGACAAAAGAAAATGAGTAAGATTCTTATTATTGAAGATGAAGAAGCGATTGCAGATCTTGAAAAAGACTATCTTGAATTAAGTGATTTTACGGTAGAAATAACTCCGGACGGAATTGAAGGCGAGAAGAAGGCGTTGGAAGAAGATGTCGATCTGGTAGTGCTTGATTTAATGTTGCCGGGTAAGGATGGCTTTGAAGTATGTAAATCAATTCGTGAAAAGAAAAACATTCCGGTTATTATGGTATCTGCTAAAAAGGATGATATTGATAAAATCAGAGGTCTGGGACTGGGCGCAGACGATTATATGACAAAGCCCTTCAGCCCCAGCGAGCTTGTAGCAAGAGTAAAGGCACACCTTGCCCGTTACGAAAGACTTATTAATTCAAATGCTAAGCCTGATAACAAGATTATTGAAATAAGAGGCCTTAAAATCGACAAGACTGCAAGAAGAGTATGGATTGACGGAGAAGAAAAGCAGTTTACAACCAAGGAATTTGATTTACTTACCTTCCTTGCAGAAAATCCAAACCATGTATTTACAAAGGATGAACTTTTCAAGGAAATCTGGGACATGGATGCTTTCGGTGATATTGCAACTGTAACCGTACACATTAAAAAGATTCGTGAAAAAGTGGAATTTGATTCCGCTAACCCTCAGTACATTGAGACTATTTGGGGCGTAGGTTACAGATTTAAAATGTAAGAAAAACGGGGTTATAAATGGAAGTTTTATTTGAGGATGAAGATATAATTGTGGTTAATAAGCCCGCGGGTGTAGCAGTACAGTCTAAGGGTGTGGCCGCAAAAGATTTAGAGACAGAATTAAAAAAATACAGGAAGGCAAAGGGTGAGACTCCTGAAATTTATGTAGTGCACAGGCTTGACCAGCCCGTTGCAGGGATAATGGTGTTTGCTAAAACCAAAGAGGCGTCGGCATTTTTGTCTAAGGACATTCGTGAAGATGAATTATCAAAGGACTATAGGGCAGTAGTGTATAAAGATGGTGCAATAAGTCCCGGTGGCAAGCTTACGGATTATTTGATAAAAGACGGAAAGACTAACTTATCCTGCGTGGTGCCTAAAAATGTTCCAGGGGCAAAAGAAGCGGTCTTGACCTACGAAGTGGAAGAAGAGGCTTTAGATAGTGCAACGCTTTTAGTGCATCTTAAGACCGGAAGACATCACCAGATAAGAGTGCAGCTTTCAAATGCTGGCATGCCGATTCTTGGTGACCAGAAATACGGAAGTGAAAAAAGCCTGGAAGCAAGTCGGAAAAAGGGTATAAAGAATGTGGCACTTACTTCCTGTCATCTTGAATTTAATCATCCGATTACAAAAGGAAGGCTGGAGTTTTTCATCTGATGGTGGTACGATAACCTAAGTGATTCTTAATATAAAGGAGATATGAATGGAAAACGAAAATAATACAAGCTGTGCTGGCAATTGCAGCTCCTGTGGTAGCGCATGTTCATCCAAACCTTCTTTTGAAGGAGAAAACGTAGGTAAAATCTGCAAGGTACACTATAAGGGCACCTTTGATGACGGCACACAGTTTGACTCATCCTATGACAGAGGAGAGCCTCTTGAATTTGTGTGTGGCGCAGGCATGATGATACTTGGCTTTGATAAAGCAGTAGCTACAATGAAGGCTGGTGAAATCAAAGATGTTCATTTGCTTCCAGAGGAAGCCTACGGTCCTGTTGACCCTGAGGCTGTATTTAACGTAAAGATTTCAGAGCTTCCGGGAGCAGAGGATTTAAACGTGGATGAAAAAGTATATCTTACCAACAGCTACGGTCAAAAATTCATTGTTAAGGTAGTAGAAAAAGGCGAAGAAGAAATCACCTTTGACGCCAACCATGAAATGGCAGGTAAGGAACTTAACTTCAGGATTGAACTTGTAGAAGTAAAATAAGTCAAAAGTAAAATAAAGTAAAAAGTTTTCTTGACAAATAAAAGCCTTTGAGCTATATTCATCTAAATGAAACCGATGAGCAAGAGTAGTAGCGATTATGGATGCGCTTCAGAGAGTTCCGGGTTGGTGTGACGGAATGGCTACATTTTCGTGAATGGACTTGTGAGGGCAAGCCGAAATAACAGTAGGTGCGACGTGTAACGGGCGTTAACCGTTAAGTGTATGATAGTACATGATTGAGAGCGCTTTAAAGCGAATTTAGGTGGCACCGCAGTTAACACTGTCCTAAGGATTAATATCCTTGGGATTTTTTTATTTACTTCGGTCCTAATCCTCATCATGAAGTATAAGGAGGAAAACAAAATGAGTAACAAACCTGTAGACATTCCCTACAAAATCTATTTATCCGAAGAAGAGCTTCCCAAGCAGTGGTACAACGTAAGGGCTGATATGAAGAAAAAGCCTGCTCCCTTACTTAATCCTGTCACCCACGAGCCTGTAACTGTTGATGATTTATCACAGATTTTTGCACGCCAGCTTGCCATTCAGGAGCTTGACGACACAACTGCATATATTGATATCCCTAAAAAGATCAGAGACTTTTACAAGATGTACAGACCTGCTCCATTAATCAGAGCTTACTGCCTTGAAGAAAAGCTTGGCACCCCTGCTCACATTTATTATAAGTTTGAGGGTAACAATACGTCCGGTTCACACAAATTAAATTCAGCCATTGCCCAGGCTTATTACGGTAAGGATGAAGGCTTAAAGGGTCTTACAACCGAAACCGGTGCCGGTCAGTGGGGCACGGCTCTTTCAATGGCATGCTCTTATTTGAATCTTGATTGCCAGGTATATATGGTTAAGTGTTCTTATGAACAGAAGCCCTTCAGAAGAGAAGTAATGCGTACATACGGTGCCAAGGTTACGGCCTCTCCTTCCATGACAACGGAAGCAGGACGCAGAATTAATGAAGAATTTCCAGGTAATCCGGGTTCCTTAGGCTGTGCCATTTCAGAAGCAGTTGAAGCAGCTTCCAAACAGGAAGGCTACAGATACGCCCTTGGATCTGTTTTGTCTCAGGTACTTTTACATCAGTCAATTGTAGGTCTTGAGACGAAGGCTGCATTAGATAAATACGGCGTCAAGGCTGATATCATAATCGGCTGTGCGGGCGGCGGTTCCAACCTAGGCGGTTTGATTTCTCCTTTCGCAGGGGAAATGTTAAGAGGCGAGGCGGATTATGAATTAATTGCTGTTGAGCCTGATTCCTGTCCTTCTCTTACAAGAGGTACCTACGCTTACGATTATTGCGACACAGGACGTATTTGTCCTCTTCAGAAAATGTATACTCTCGGAAGCTCCTTTATGCCGGCTCCAACTCATGCAGGCGGCTTAAGATACCACGGCATGAGCTCTATCGTTTCCGAACTTTACGATCAGGGTATTGTAAAGGCTCGTACAGTTAAGCAGACGGAAGTATTTGAGGCGGCTCAGACGTTTGCTCGTGTTGAAGGTATTTTACCTGCACCAGAGAGCTCTCACGCCATTAAGGTAGCCATGGATGAAGCACTAAGGTGTAAGGAAACAGGCGAAGCTAAGGATATTGTTTTTTGCTTAACCGGAACAGGTTATTTCGATATGTTTGCTTACCAGCGTTATAACGACGGCGAAATGATTAATTTTGTACCTACAGATGAAGACATAAAGAAGAGTTTAGATAAACTTCCCAAAATCTGATATGTAAACATATGGCGGATATGCAAATGCATATCCGCCTTTTTAGTTTAAAATAAAAATGCCTTATGCTATAATAGTGGTATGTCTAAGAGATTATATAAATTTGCTGAAAATTTTATGAAAATTGTGGCAGTTATATTTTCAGGCCTCATTTTTTTTTCGGCCTTTTTTCTTACTGCTTACAATTATGATTTAACAGGTCATTTTTTTGATATAAAGACCGAAAACCATCTTTTTTCTTTTGCAGCAATGATTATTATTGGAGCCCTTGGATGGCTGCTTTACAGAGCCTTGAAAAAGGACTTTGATAAAAGGCTTAAAATAATGCTTATTGCAGTAATCGGGTGGTATTTTCTTGCATGCGAATATATGGCTTTCTTTGGACGCAGCATGCCAAATTCCGATTCCTGGACTGTATATGCTATGTCAAAACAACTTGCGGCAGGGGATTTATCAATAATCGATCCTACTGGTTCTTATATGTCTTATTATCCTCAGCAAATCGGAATATGTGCTTTTCTTTCTGTAATAATAAGAGTCATACATATTTTACCGGTTTCAATAGAAGAATTTCATTTTATCATTGCCTTTTACGGGGTGATGGAATGCGTTACAATATTTGCAATATATAAAGCGGTTGAC
>CAVIIX010000007.1:0-81314 GCA_963643225.1 Lachnospiraceae bacterium | reverse complement strand
ATTTAAAGGAGATTAATTTCTGTTTCTTATATATAAGCATTTTCAATGTTCCTTATATAATGTATTCAAGCTATCTCTACGGAGAAATCCCGGCGTTAATGTTTTTTTCTTTGGGAGCCTTAATTTTATCACGGCTCTTTAATGAAAAAGGGAAAAATACCATAAATATTATTTTATCAACGATTTTCTTCGGACTTTCCGTATGGACTAGAAAAAACAGTTTAATACTTATAATTGCGGTTCTAATTATTTTGGTATTCGAGCTTATTAGGCGAAAGAAAAAAGAAATTTTAATAGCGGCACTTGCAATCGGAATTGTGGCTTTTTCGATGTTGCCTGTTACTGTCAGATATTATGAATTAAAATCGGGCAGTACATTGAGCAAAGGAGTAACTGCCATGTCTTATTTTGCAATGGGACTTTTGGACGTAAGCGATGAAGGGATAATCAATCCCGGATGGTATACTGCTTTTAACATTAATACCTATGAAGAAGCAAAAGGTGATACAAGGGTTGCCAATGAAATTGCGAAGGAAGAGATTAGGGAGCGACTTGCCTCATACAAAGAAAACCCGGGGGAATTTTGGTCCTTTGTATCGGGTAAATTTTTAACTCAGTGGGTGGATGGTACATATTTCTCAAGAGAATCTACACATGTATATTATGGCGCAAGAAGCAGCTTTTTAATGAATTTATATGAAGGAAATCTTGGAAGCTATTATATAGATTTCTGCAGTGCAATTCAGACTATATATTTCTTTGGAGCATTTCTGTGGGCAATATTTTCTTTAAATAAAGAAAACAAAGATAATCTGTGGAAATCATTTGCTTTTATAGGCGTTTTTGGAGGCTTTTTGTTCCATATGCTGTGGGAAGCAAATTCACGCTACATTATAACCTATGCCTGTCTGATAATTCCTTATTCGGCAGCCGGGTATGCAGAATTCTTTAAAAGGATAAAGAGAAAATAATATGTGGAAAAACACTCTTTTAAAAAAAATTAAAGAGAAAAGATGTATATGGATAATACTTTTAGTAATCTGCGCTTTTATTTCGATTATCCCGTATATTTATTTGGGGGAAGACTCTGTTGTTACGTATCACGACCAGCTGGACGGTGAAATAATTACATATCTTCTTAATGCAAAGCATCTGTTTGACGGCTCAGTAACTTATCCTGAGCTTATGAACGGAATATCAAAAAACTCAATGATATCACCGGCCCCGTTATTTGTATTTATATTTGCGCTTTTTAAGCCCTTTACGGCATTTGTAATATGCATGCTGTTTATACGAATTTTCAGTGTTATTTCAATGTTTCTTTTGCTGGATGAAATTACAAATGAAAATGTACTTTCGTTTTTTATTTCGCTTTTCTTTATGCTGTTACCATTTTATACGGTGTATGGACTTTGTATACCAGGACAGCCCATTATTTATTATTCCTTTATAAGATTTAAAAAAGAAAAATGTGAATGGCCACTGTATTTTGCAATTGCTCTTTTTGCAGGATGTTCATCCCTTGCACTTACCGGATTTGCGGTTTTGACTGTGGCAGGGATAGTCTTTTTGATTTCCTTAATTAAAAAAATTCACCCTTTAAGGTATTTTATTATTGGCTTAGAGCTTTGCATTGTTTATACTTCAGAAAATCTTACACTTATTAAACAGCTTTTGGGAGTTTCTGGAGGCTTTGTATCCCATAAATCAGAAATAGTGCATAGCGGCGTGGGCTTTTTTGAGGCTTTAAAGTCGACAATCCTTTATGGCGATGTGTATACCGAAGGCTATCAGCTTTATTACATTCCTATAATAGTGATTGCTTTAATAGCGGGCTTGTATTTAAAATTAAAAAAAGTGGATAATGACGGATTTGTAAAAGCTTATAAAAATTTATTGTGGCTTTCGCTTGTAACATTTTTAACAGCATTACTTTCTTCTTTCTTTGATTGTAATGCATGGACTGATTTTACAAATTCATGTACCGGAATAATAAGAGAATTTAATTTTGGCAGATTTAGCTGGCTTTTAACAGTTATGTGGGTAATGGAATTAGCACTTTCCTTAAAGGTATTATCTTACGCCTTTGCAGCAGGCAAAGAAAAAGCCGCTTATAAGATTTTATATACAGCAGTTTGTATTATAGGTATTTTTCTTCCGTTTGTTTTTTCCTTTAAAAATAACGATTTAAAGCCTAATTTAGTAAAGATAGTCCGCCATGGGGATTATGAAATGCTTACATGGCAGCAGTTTTTTGCTAAGGACTTATTTACCGAGGTTGAAAATCTAATCGGTAAAGAAAAAGACAGTTATAAAATTGTAAGTTATGGAATTTATCCTGCGGCTGCCTCATATAACGGATTTTATTGTCTGGATGCTTATTCAAATAATTACGATGTAAATTATAAGCATGCATTTGGAGAAGTTATAAGACCACAGCTTGACAAATCGGAATATTTAGAAAAATGGTTTGATGAGTGGGGTAACAGATGCTACATTGTGACCTGTGAAAAGATGAACTATTTTTCTTTTAATAAAAAATGGGGTGATTATGTATTTGAGTATGGTCTTAATTATGAAAAATTAAAAGAAATGGGTTGTGAATATATAGTCTCGGCGCTGTATCTTGTGGATTTTGAAGACTATGGACTTACACTTTTAAACAAAGATGAAATTCCGATAGAATCGGATAAGAGCTGGTACAGGTTATTTGTCTATGCGCTGAATTAAATTAATTCAGCGCGTTTTTACTTTCTGAATTCATAGCCACCGTGAACAGTAACGGGAAGGTCACCATTACGGGATAAATGTATCTTAAATGCATTGTTGGATCCAAAAGTAATGTGAAAAAATAGCCCATTATAAATGAAAGCGGAACAAGGAGTTTATAGTTTTTTCTTTCTACAATCAATGCAAATATAATCAGGTATCCATAAAGGTATATTCCGGGTATGTAGAAAAGTTTAAAGAAAGGAACATTAAAGCCATCGTTTTCGGCCCAGTTATCAAGTATGGTTTTCATTAAAGGTAAAAGAGATTCTTCTTTGACATAATCTTCATAGCCTGTTGCCGTAAAGGTATGCTGTATGTAATTTCTTGTAACAGTTTCCCCGTTTACATCCATAATTCGGTAGGATTCGTCAAAGGGCGAAACATAGCCGCCGATAAGCGATAAATATGCATTGATATAGTCGCCAGGATATTTTTTAAGCAGGTCAAGATATATTTTTACAAATCTGCCTGTCTGATATCTTATGACAGAGGTGTTTGTATTGCCCTTACAGGGATCTGAAATTACCGGATTGTAATTATCGTAGGCTCTGTAAAGAATGAACTCATTAATTAATGAGGCTTCTTCCTCGGTAAGCTTATCCTCTTCATAGACCATGGTGCGGGCAAGCTGCTGAATAGGGACGCTTAACATTTCACGTTTATCAGCGGCTTCTGCATTTGTTATATAGGAAATACCCTTTAATAAAACAAGACCTGCAGCAAAAGAAAGTGCTGTTTTTATAAAGAGCTTAATCCAAAAGTGTCTTTTTTCTTTATCTGTCAAAGGTGCAATAAAGAATGCAAGCAAAACAACTAAAAGAGCATATTTTCCGTTGTTTCTGAAAAGCATAATTCCGACTGTGCTAAATACATAAATAAAGCTGTAAACGAATTTGTTTTCTTTGTAAATAAGAAGAAGTGAACAGATAAATAAAAGTACAAAAGCCGTAAAAACAGTATCCTTTGTGAGACTTACCGCCATATAACCGTTAAAGAGATTAAAGGCAAAAATCAATTCCGTTATAATCTGTTGGATAACGGAAATTGAAAGCTTATTCATCGTAAATATAACGAAGGAAAGAGAAACTGCCAACAGAAGGCTTTGTATAAGAGTACAAAGTGCAACACTGCCTGTTAAAGTAAGACTTCCTTTAAGAAATAGGGTGTGGAAAAGAGGATGATGGTCATTGTAACGTCCTGTTATTATCTGCTCTAACTGAATCGGAAGATCGTAGGCACAGATGCCAGGATAAAAGGCTAAAATGAAAGGAAGAAACGATAAAACATTAATAATCAGGGAAATCAAAAAGGCATTACGTGCCAATGATGCGCGCTGTGACAAAGAAACCAGCTTGCAGGATTCCTTCCTTAATTTTAATGAAACATAAGCTTTTACAAATTTACAGAGTTTATCTGTAAAACAAAAAAACACAGGAAATAAAAGAAATCCCAAGGCGCATAAGGCGCATAGGCTTAATACGTATTTTGCATTCCATTCAATGTTAGAAAATTTGGCAAGGTCGGCTTCACTTTTAACAAAAAAAGTAAAAAGAAAACCTATAACACCGTATATGATTAAAATTCCTTTTTTGGTTTTTAAATAAGATGGTTTCAAAGTGCTTTTATCTTCTTTCTTTTTATCAGATTCACAAACAGTAAAATTCTGTTTTTTATCATTTTGGGAACGGGATAGTGGTGAAAGCAGTCAGAGCCTGTGCCTTCATGGCGCACATAGGTGATGAGCTTATCAGGAATAAATTGCATTCCGTTATGTCTGTCTCCTAAGAGGCCTATCCATTGATCGTGCATGTCGATTTTATCTGGAATCGGAAGGATTTCTTTTTTCAGGCGTGCATCAAAAGCCATGCAGCAGCCTAAATATGTGGTGCGTACAAAATTTTTAAAATAACCCTTGCTGCAGTTTCTGAATTTAAAATAGGATTCTTCGATTAATGTACCGTCTTCCAGCTTTAAATCGCAATCGTGGTTGACTACAAGGGCTCCGGTTTCCTCAAAGGCTTTTATAACTGTATTTACCTTTTCCTTTGCCCAGACATCATCCTGATCTGAAAGGAAAATGTATTTACCGCTGCATTTAGAAATTGCATTTGCAAAATTTTGCTTAATGCCTTTTTTAGGACCATCAAATAATTTTATGCGTGGGTCGTTAAAGCTTTTTATGATATCTAAAGTAGCATCCTTTGAGCCATCATCGGATATTATGAGTTCATCATTATCTTCAAGATTGTCAAGAATGGTTTTAAGCTGCTTTTCTATGTAATTTTCACCGTTATAGGTTGCCATTGCAACGCTTATAAAGAAGTCTCGTGCCATGCTTCGTACTCTTTTATGTATTCTTTGTTTTCTGTGGAATCATTTGACCAGGGGCCCTGTATGCAGGTGTTTGTATAAAGAAAAAAGTCGGTAGTGACAATTTCTTTTGATGCATCAAATACGTTAAAGGCAGCAATCTTAACGGTTGCGCCTTTATAAAAGGCTCTTATTGCATCTACGCAGGCCTTGACACTGTAGCCTGTGTCTACAGAATCGTCTACCAGTAAAAGGTTTTTTACACTTCCGACATTCTCAAAGGCCTTTTCGTCAAAAGAAACGTTTCTTTCAGTGCTTGGGGCCTTGCTTACTTTGTTCATTTCCTTTTCACGAAGCTTTTTCTTAAGCAATGACGGAATCATTTGTAAAAAAGGGCGTATAAGTTTTTTTAATTTTCCGCCTTTTCTGGAAGCCTTAATTTCAAGTAAAGGAACGGCTTTAAAATCTGCCAGATCCTTGCCGATTATGTAGGCGCCTCTTGCAATAAAGATAACGCAGTCATAATCAAAATCTATTTTATTAAAAAGGTCTTTATTTTTATCCCTTACTTTTTTTAAAGACAGCTCTGAATAGTCCACGAAAATCTCCTTTTTTAAGCTTTCTAAAGCCTCTTACGCATTTTGTGATAAAATGAAAAATATTAAGGCAGGATTTTTTGTTAAAAGCTTCTTTTGATAATTCTTTCTTTAAGTCTTCCTTATTAAAAGAATCAATGTTACAGTAATTTCTTCCTATTTCAATAAAGGTGTGGGCATCGGAACCAACTACCTTTATAGCAGGATATAAAGCTGCAATTTCTTTTTGCTTTACTGAAAATTCAGGCTTTGAATTGCGGCCGTTGTGAATTTCAATAAAGTCTGCCAGGGGGGCAATCTCTTTTAAGGCGTCAGGCTTTAATACTGTTTTATAACGCTTCTCATCATAGGGATGAGGGATGTATACAAGTCCGTTTTGGGCCTTTATTTCATTAACCGTTTCAAGAGCGGAAAGTCCCGGTAAAATTTTATTATTTAAAAAAAGACCGATTATTTCGCCGTCTCTTGTAAAGATTTCTTCACCGATTATTACTTCTATCCCTTTACGTTTAAACCAATCGTAATTTTCAAGGGCGAAAGAAACCTCGTTATGGTCACAAATTGCTATGCATTTTATTTTGTGAAGTCTGCAGGCAAGATACAAAAAGCCCTTTGACAGAGCACTGTCATGGGACGCCTTTGTGTGTACGTGAAATTCTGCTCTCATAAAGCCTCTTTTTAAATAAGATGAAAACTTTCAGGATTATTATAACATATAAAGTAAATTTTCAATCTTAAACTTGACTTTTTTGTTCTGTTCCGTTATGACAATTATATGGGGAGAAATGGTAAAAAATCTAAAACTAATAATAAAAAGAACTTAGGATATTATTTAGGCGTAACAGGAAACCTTTTGGTGTGGGCCTCTTTAATATCTTATTTTTGCGTATTGCCTTTATATTTTCATAACGGGTATGAGCTTTTAGCTACCAACAAATACAAATGCTTTATGGCGATTTCAAAATATTCCCTCATTGTCCTTGGCTCCTTTACGATTATTTATTTTTCAACCTGGGGCATGACAAAGAACGAAATAAAAGTCTTTAAGCCGATTTCAAAAATCGATCTTTCCATGCTTTTGTTTATTGGTGCTGTTTTACTTTCTTATGCATTTTCTTCTTACAAAAAGACAGGTGACAAGGATGACTTTTTCTTTTACCAGGGTGCTCTTTACGGAGCAAGCGGCTGGTACATGGGAATGGCGACATTCTTAATATTAGTAATTCTTTATTTTATTATCACGCGTTATTTTCACTATACACTTAATTTCTGGGTGCCTGTATTTTTTGTTTCCGCTCTTATTTTTATATGGGGAGGATTAAACCGATTCAGTATATATCCAATTGAGATGACACTTTCAAACGAAAACTTTTTAGCGTCCGTCGGTAATATTAACTGGTTTGCAGGCTTTGAAAGTGTAATTGCTCCTTTGATTTTCGGAATGTATTATGGGACAAAAGAAAAATACACTAGGATTGTTCTGGGTGTATTAACCTTTATAGCCGATGGTATGATTTTACTTAACGGTTCTGACAGCGCTGTCATGTGCTTTATTGTGACGATGTTTGTATTGCTGCTTGTTTCTTTGAAAGATGAAAAGCGCCTTATGCGTTTTAGCGAAGAAATGCTGCTTTTTTCTTTGGCAGGAATGATTATTTTAATAATAGATAAGGCTGCACCTGATGCTAAAACAAAGGATTCTGCTTTTGCAGATATATTTACGTCAGGCGTGTCACCTTTTTTGATTTTCGTGCTTATCTTTGCTTTGAGAGGATGGCTTGCTTTGTGTGAAGCCGGCAAATTTAAATACCCTGAATTTTTTAAGACTAAATTAGCAAAGCTTCTTTTAATAGCGGCGGGTATAGGATTATTATTATTCGTTTTGTTAATTACGGTTAACACAAAAACAGACGGAGCTCTTCCTATAATAGGAAGCATGTCGGCATTTATGTTTAATAGCGACTGGGGTTCTAACAGAGGCGCCACCTGGATGACAGGCTTACAGGTTTTTAAAGATATGGGCTTTAAGGATAAGCTTTTTGGTGTGGGTCCGGATATGTTCTACCAGGCAGTTTATAATAATGAAGAAGCCTACGCTATATCCTATGAAAGGTTCGGAGAGTCCCGACTTACCAATGCTCATAACGAGCTTATTACAATTTTAGTAAATACCGGTTTCTTAGGTCTTGCTTCTTTTATATATATGAATGTAGCGGCAATTAGGGAATTTATTAAACGAAGTGACAAAAATCCCTACATGATTATGTTTGCTCTTTCGATGATTATGTATTTAGCAAATAATGTTTTCAGTTTTGAACAGATTATTAATGTTCCTTTTTATTTTTTAACAATCGCTTTAGGTGCTTCGGCAATTGTAAGGGACGAGAGGGCTTGATGGTTAACCACCGCACACTCGTGATTTTAGTCGAGAGTCGTCGAATAAAGAGAAAGTGGTTTTCTTGACAAAGAAGATTAAAACGACTAAACTTTAAGAGCCGTGAGAAATAAGAATCACGGAGAAAACGGACATTTTAAGAGAAGAAAAAGTCTGTTAAAAATTAAACAATACATATCAAGGAGAAAGACATGAACGTTTTAGTTATTAACTGCGGAAGTTCGTCATTAAAGTATCAGTTTATTAATTCAGATACAGAAGAGGTAATGGCAAAAGGCCTCTGCGAAAGAATAGGCATTGACGGAAGCCAGATTACATATCAGCCAAAAGGCGGCGATAAGGACATAACCGTAACACCTATGCCAGATCATACCAAGGCAGTTCAGCTTGTTATCGATAAGCTTACAGATGCTAAAATCGGTGTTGTTAAGGCCTTATCCGAAATCGATGCTGTAGGTCACAGAATTGTACACGGTGGTGAAAAATTTTCTTCTTCAGTTGTTATTAATGATGAAGTAATTAAGGCTATTGAAGAATGTAACGATTTGGCACCCTTACACAATCCGGCCAACTTAATCGGTATTAACGCCTGCTCAAAGCTTATGCCTAACGTACCGCAGGTGGCAGTATTTGATACAGCTTTCCATCAGACAATGCCTCCCAAGGCATACCTTTATGGTGTTCCCTATGATTATTATGAACAGTTTAAGGTACGCCGTTACGGCTTTCACGGCACCAGCCATGATTTTGTGTCCAATGAAGCTGCTAAATTTTTAGGTAAAGACAGAAAAGACTTAAAGATTATTGTATGTCATTTGGGTAACGGAGCTTCTATTTCAGCAGTTAAGAACGGTAAATCCGTTGATACTTCCATGGGTCTTACTCCTCTTGAAGGCTTGATTATGGGTACACGTTCAGGCGACCTCGACCCTGCAATTGTTACCTTCCTGTCACAGAAATTAAACGTTTCGGCAGAAGAAGTACTTAATATCTTAAATAAGAAATCCGGTGTATACGGTTTATCACGTGTATCAAGTGACTTCAGAGACCTTGAAAAGGCATACCTTGAAGGCAACGAGCTTGCCAAGGTAACTCTTGAGACTTATTCATATCATGTAGCAAAATACATCGGTTCTTATGCAGCAGCCATGAACGGTGTTGATGTAATTGCATACACTGCAGGTGTTGGTGAAAACACTTCCATTATAAGAGCCATGGTTGCTGAATATTTAACCTACCTTGGCACAGAGCTTGATCCTGAAAAGAACAAATTAAGAGGCGAGACAATGGTTATTTCAAAGCCCGGCTGTAAGGTAGTGACAATGGTTGTACCTACCAATGAAGAACTTGCTATCTGCAGAGAAACAGTAAGACTTGTAAAATAAGATTAAATATATGGTATAATAGGTGGGAGCCCATAAGGGCTCCCACTTTTGACTTAAGCTAGAGAAATTTCCATCCTCTAAGCGATAGCGAAGGTGGTGGTTATCGCGAGCGAGTCTTGACCAACACGGAGAAGAAATGCTGATTAATTTACCAAAGGACGTTGAATTCATAATAAAAACCCTTGAGGAAGCAGGCTATGAGGCTTATGCAGTGGGAGGCTGCGTAAGAGATTCATTGCTTAACAGAATTCCTAACGACTGGGACATTACCACTTCTGCAAAGCCTTTAGAAACAAAGGCTTTATTTAAGCGTACCTTTGATACCGGCATTAAGCACGGCACTATTTCAGTATTGCTTAATAAAGAAGTCTATGAGGTAACCACCTATCGAATTGACGGAGAATATGAAGACGCAAGGCACCCTAAGGAGGTTACCTTTACTGCCGAATTAAAGGAAGATCTTTTAAGACGTGACTTCACCATAAATGCAATGGCCTATAATCAAAAAAGAGGTCTTGTGGATTTATATGGCGGGGTTAAGGATCTTGAAAACAAGGTAATAAGATGTGTCGGAAATCCTTATGACCGTTTCAAGGAGGATGCTTTAAGAATAATGAGAGCGGTGCGTTTTGCATCCCAGTTAAATTATGATATAGATAAAGAAACCGAAGCTGCAATAAGGGAGCTTGCGCCAAGCCTTAAAAAGATAAGCGCTGAAAGAATACAGGCAGAGCTTGTAAAAATGATGACGAGCGACCATCCGGAATACATTAAAAAGGCTTATGAATTGGGTATTACAAAAATAATTTTGCCGGAGTTTGACAAAGCCATGGACTGTAGCCAGAATAATCCAAATCATGCATATACGGTTGGAGAGCATACGCTAAAGGTGCTTGAAAACATGCCTAACGAAAAGGTGTTAAGGCTTGCGGCTTTGTTCCATGACCTTGGCAAGGCAGACACTAAGGAAACGGATAAAGAAGGTGTAGATCACTTTAAGGGGCATCCTAAGGTAAGCGCTAAAATTGCAAGGGACGTTTTGAGACGCTTAAAATTTGATAATGATACCTGTGATAAGGTGGTACGACTTGTAGAAACCCATGACTGGACAATCGGAGCAGAGCCTAAATATATGCGCAGATATATGAATCGAATCGGGGAAGAATATTTCCCTATGATTTTTGATTTTAACAGAGCGGATTTATTAGGTCAGTCTGAATACAGAAGAAAAGAAAAATTTGAACTTTTAGAGCAGTTAATGGCTTCTTATAAAGAAATAATTGAAAAGGAACAGTGTGTTTCTTTAAAAACCCTTGCGGTAAAGGGGCAGGATGTAATTAAAGAGGGCATAAAGCCTGGACCGGAAGTGGGCAAAATCTTAAATAAAATGCTTGAAGAGGTTTTGAACGATCCGTCCAAAAATAATAAAGAATATTTATTATCGTTAATCAAATAAGGGGATAACGTGGTACATAAAAGGAATTTATTAATAAGCTTAATATTTGGCATGATTTTTTTAACGTCCTGCGGAGGTGATAACGCAAGCACTGAAGTCAAGGCGCCTGTGACGCAGAGTCTGGCTGAAGTAAGAGCCGGAGAATATGATTCTTCCGATGTTTCGATTGTGACAAGTATCAGCAGTATCAAAAACACTATTACCTTTTATAACTTTGAGCTTCAGAAATATTATACCCTTAGCGTGGATTCACTTACTGATTTTTATGATAAATACGGAAACGCCATCACCTTTGGCCAGTTAGAGGAAGGTAAAATTGTAGAAATTAATTTTTTAAAGAGCAGGAAGAATCTCGTTACACTTAAATTAAGTAAGGATGCTTTTGAAATCTCCGATGTTCATGATTTTTCAATAAATACAGGAGCGAAGATTTTTGATTATAAAACCGAGTCTTATAAAATAACGTCTGGAACAATTGTGTTAAGCGGATACGGTGGAGTACTCTTATCGGAACTTGACGGAGAAGATTACGTTAAAATTACTGGCTTTGACAATACGATTTATGCCATTACTCTTGATAAGGGACACGGAAGCCTTAAATTTAAAGGAACGGACAAGCTCGAGGGCGGTAATGTAAAGGTAGGCTATGCAACAGGCGAAACCTTATCTAAAGATCTTGAAATTCCTTTAGGCGAAGGGGAATACGAAGTAACAATTACAAAAGGAAAGACTACATATACGGAAAATGTTAAAATAGAAGCCTTTAAAGAAACGCTTCTTGATTTATCAGGAGTAGTGCTTGAAGAAGAGAAGACAGGAAAAGTGTTATTCGGAGTAACACCCACCGATGCAGCGGTCTATGTAGACGGAGAATTAATTGATGCATCAACTTTAATTACCTTAAAATACGGAAGACATCAGGTATTAGCCTTAAGGGATGGCTATGAATCTGTTTCAAAATATTTTAATGTAGGGAAAGAACAGGCGACACTGCTTCTTTCACTGGAGTCTACTTTAAGTGAAGAAGAAACAGAAACTGAAGCTAAGGAAGAAGACTACACAGACGGCTACTACATTTTCATAACAGATCCTTCCGATGTGGAGGTCACCTGGGATGGAATTTATGTAGGAAAGACACCTCTCTCTTTAAAGAAGGAAGCCGGGACGCACACTCTTAAAATAAGTAGGACAGGATATGTATCAAGGTCTTACACGGTTTCAATCGAGAATACAGCCAAGGATGTTTATTATGCCTTTGATGCGCTGGCGGCGGAAAGCACCACCACTTCCACCGCTACTTCAGCCTCTACAGAGGCTTCTACTACTGAAGCTACGACAGACTCGACCAATGCATCTACGGAAGTCACCTCTACGGAAACTACCTCTACTAAATCCTCAGCTTCTACAGGTGAGTAGCTTTTGTACAAAGAAAAACAGAACTGTAGGCACAAAATAAAACTAATATAATCGTAAATTTTCATTAACAAAAAATTAATTGGCAAAAAACCGCCAAAATACTGATAAAATCGGCATTTTTTCTTGACAGAGGTGGTAAAAACCGATATAACTATATTAGACGATTTCATTAAGAAACGTAAACAATTGACTCATATAAGAGGAGGAGTTTTAACATGAACAAGACAGAATTAGTTGCAGCTATCGCTGATCAGGCTGGATTATCCAAAAAGGATGCTGAAAAGGCAGTTAAGGCTTTCACAGACGTTATTGGTGCAGAATTAAAGAAGGGTGAAAAGGTTCAGTTAGTTGGCTTTGGTACTTTCGAAGTTTCCAAGAGAGCAGCTAGAGAAGGCAGAAACCCTCAGACAGGCGCCCCCATGAAGATTAAGGCTTCTAAGGCTCCTAAGTTCTCAGCTGGTAAGGCATTAAAGGATTTAATTAACGCTTAATCTAATTCTTATTTAAGAATATGAAATAGCCTGTAGATTGCCTACAGGCTATTTTTATCGTATAGGAAACCGCAGTGTAAATATCATTGACTTTTGGAGAGAAAATGAGATTAGATAAATATTTAAAGGTATCAAGACTTATAAAAAGAAGAACGGTGGCAAACGAAGCCTGCGATAACGGACGAGTCATGATTAACGATAAGGTAGCCAAGGCATCAACTGAGGTTAAGGTGGGAGACGTTATTGCAATTTCCTTTGGTAATAAGGAAGTGAAGGTTGAAGTAACTAATGTAGAGGAAACCGTTAAGAAGGACGAGGCTAAAGACCTGTTTAAGTATTTGTAAATCAACAAATGCTAAACTTATCCAAAGATGCGAAGCAAATTCGGATAAAGCCGCATGAAATGTGCCGTGCATCGATTATAGGAAGCGTTTTTTGCTTCCACAATATTGACGATTTACATAAAACAGTTTATAATAATTATGTAAACATCGTTATGTTAACAGGTGGTGAAGGATAATGCCGGGAAAAAAGACAGCCATGAACCGTAAGCGCCCCCTGAATCTTGGCAGTATAATAATGGTAACAATAATAGTTGCCATGATATGTATTGCAGTTTCTTTTAAGGCTTCGGCTTTAAAAGAAAAGAAGGAAGCCTACGAAAAGAAAGAGGCTTACCTCATCGAGCAGATTCAGGAGCAAGAAGCACGGTCGGAAAAAATAGAAGAATTCCGTAAATATATGCATACCAAGCAGTACATTGAGGATATGGCAAAAGAAAAGCTTGGACTTGTATATAAGGATGAAATAATTTTTGAAGCTGATGATTAATGCCTTCCGTAATTTAATACGGAAGGTGTTTTTTTGCTTAAAATGGTTTAAGATATAAGCATGGACGAATTTTTATGTAAGGTAAAAAACTACATAATTAAAAAGGAACTTTTAACAAAAGGCGATAAGGTGGTGCTGGGAGTATCTGGCGGTGCAGATTCCGTATGCCTTTTTGACTGTTTATATAAGCTTAAGGATGAATACGACCTTGAGCTTTTTGTGGTGCACGTAAATCACGGCCTTCGCCAAGAAGCCAAGGAAGAGGAAGAATACGTTAAAGACTTATGTGAAGAGCGAAAAATTTCCTTCTATTTAAAGAGCGTTGATTTAAATGCCTTATCAAAACAATTTTCCATGGGAACCGAGGAAGCCGGGCGAAAGGTACGTTACGACTTCTTTAACGAAATAAAATTAAAGACCGGCGCTACCAAAATATCCGTAGCCCATAATAAAAATGACAGAGCGGAAACCATGCTTTTTAACCTTGTAAGAGGCACCGGCCCTAAAGGGCTTGCATCAATCGAACCAAAGAGAGACGATGTGATAAGACCCCTGCTTAATTCGGAGCGCTCTGAAATTGAAGAATATTTAAAAAGACAAAGCATTAAATATTATACGGATATGTCTAATTTTTCTTCAGACTATCAGAGAAACCGCATCAGAAATAACGTAATTCCTGTTTTAAAAGCAGAAATTTTAGATTCTGCAGTAGGCCACATGGCCACCACTGCCGACCAGATGACGGAGATTAATGACTTTTTAAAAGAAGCGACAGATTTTTCTTTTGCAGAAGCACTTATAAAAAAGAGCGAATCGGAAGTTACCTTTAATAAGGAGTTATTTCTTAAAAATCATAATTATATCCAGAAGCTGCTCGTTAAAAAATCAATTGATGAGCTTGTGCCAAATAATAAGGACATTACCCACCTGCATATTGAGGCGGTGACAGATTTGTTGAAAAAGTCAGGCTCCAAATACACAGACCTACCCTACGGTATTAAGGCAGAGAGCAGTTACGATACGCTTTCTTTAAAAAGAGATTTTACGGCAAAAGAAAATCCTCTTGAAGGCATTAAATTTACAAAAGAAATTTTTGACTTTGAAAAAGGCTTTGATTACGGGAATTTAAAGTATTCAAAATGCTTTGATTGTGATAAAATAAATGAATCTTTGATGCTTCGTACAAGAAAAACCGGTGATGAAATCGTAATTGATGAAAAGGGCTCAAGGAAAAAGTTAAAGGATTATATGATAAATGAAAAAATACCTGCAGCTGTACGTGATGAGGTTCCGATTTTTGCAATCGGTAAGGACGTGGTGTGGGTAGTAGGGTATCGCATGAGCGAAGCCTATAAAATAACTGAGAATACAAAGCGGATTTTAAGAATAACCGTTTTTAAGGAGGAATAAAATGCTAGACCATGAAGTAAAGGTTCTTTTATCGGAAGAAGAAGTTGATAAGAGAATTCAGGAAATCGGCGATCAGATTACTAAGGATTATGCGGGCAAGAATGTGCATCTTGTGTGTGTATTAAAGGGCGGAAGCTTCTTTATGTGTGAGCTTGCAAAACGCATTAACCTTAATGTTTCTTTAGACTTTATGTCCGTTTCAAGCTATGGCGGCGACACAAAGTCAAGCGGTGTTGTAAAGATTGTAAAGGATTTAGATGAGCCTTTGGCAGGCAAGGACGTTATCGTGGTAGAGGATATTGTTGACTCAGGAAGAACCTTAAGCTACCTTCTTGACATGCTTAAAGACAGAAAGCCTGCAAGTCTTAATCTTTGCACACTTTTAGACAAGCCTGACAGACGAGTTGTTGATGTTGATGTTAAATACACAGGCTTCCAGATCCCTGATGTGTTTGTTGTGGGCTACGGTCTTGACTACGATCAGGTATACAGAAATCTTCCTTACATTGGAGAGGTCGTATTTAAATAAAAAAAAGGGGGATAAACCTTGAAAAAACAGAACCGGGGCTTCCATGTTTATTTTGGACTTATGATAGCCCTTTTGATTTTTGCAGTACTTCTTTCCTTTGGGCAGACTAAAAAGAAGTACTATACTAAGGACCAACTCTTTAAGGATATTGAAGAGGGGCTTGTGTCTGAAGTAGTGATTAATCCAAATTCCGGCAATAAAACCGGAACTCTTGAAGTGGTGTTTGAGAGTGGCAGCTCCAAGGAATTGTATGTAACTGATATAACGGATATTGAGAAAGACCTTGAGGATGAAGACATTGAGCTGTATGTTGAAGACATCCAGAGGGATAACTGGTTTTTAACCTATGCACTTCCGGTGCTGGTGGTTTTAATCATCGGAATATTTTTATTTTCGCTGCTTAATGCCCAGAACGGTGGCGGTGGGCAGAATGCCAAGATGATGAATTTTGGCAAATCAAAAGCCAGAATGTATACGGGTGATGAAAACAATGTCACATTAAAAGACGTTGCGGGATTAAAGGAAGAAAAGGATGAGCTTGATGAAATAATTGAGTTCTTAAAAAATCCCGGAAAGTTTTTAAAGGTGGGTGCAAGAATACCTAAGGGCGTACTTCTTGAGGGCCCTCCAGGTACAGGTAAGACCTTACTTGCCAAGGCAATTGCCGGCGAAGCAGGGGTACCGTTTTTCAGCATTTCCGGTTCAGACTTTGTTGAAATGTTTGTAGGTGTAGGTGCTTCACGAGTACGAGACTTATTTAACGATGCCAAGAAAAATTCACCCTGTATCGTATTTATCGATGAAATCGATGCGGTAGCAAGACGCCGCGGTACGGGTATGGGCGGTGGCCATGATGAACGAGAACAGACATTAAACCAGCTGCTTGTGGAAATGGACGGCTTTAAGGAAAATTCCGGTATCATCGTGCTGGCAGCCACAAACCGTGTAGATATTTTGGACCCTGCCATATTAAGACCAGGGCGTTTCGACAGAAAGATTGCGGTAGGTACGCCTGATGTATCGGGACGAGAGGAAATTTTAACAGTACATGCCAAAAATAAACCTTTAGGTGATGATGTAGACTTAAAGGACATTGCCCAGACAACGGCTGGCTTTACGGGAGCAGATCTTGAAAACCTGCTTAATGAATCGGCAATTCTTGCCGCCAAATCAGACAGAGCCTATATTACCCAGGAGGATATTAAGAAGTCCTTTATAAAGGTAGGAATAGGTGTAGAAAAGAAGAGTAAGATTATATCTGATAAGGATAAGCGCATTACGGCCTATCACGAAGCAGGCCACGCAATTTTATTCCATGTGCTTCCGGATACGGACCCTGTATATTCGGTATCTATTATACCTACAGGCCCCGGTGCTGCCGGCTACACAATGCCACTTCCTGAGCGTGACGAAATGTTCATGACAAAGAGCAGAATGCTACAGGAAATTATGGTTTCCCTGGGCGGGCGCATTGCAGAGGATATAATTTTTGGAGATATTACAACCGGCGCTTCCAGCGACATAAAGAAAGCTACCAAGGTAGCAAGACGCATGGTTACACGCTACGGTATGTCTGAGAACATCGGCGTTATCTGTTATGAAGACGATGACGAAGATGAGGTATTTATAGGAAGAGACTTAGCTCATGCCAAGAATCACTCTGAGAGTGTGGCAGGAGAAATTGATAAAGAGGTTAAAGCCATTATAGATGACTGCTATAAAAAGGCTGAAGAAATTATCAGGGAGCATATGGATGTATTACATGCCTGTGCGGAATTGTTATTGGAGAAAGAAAAGATAAGCAGAGAGGAATTTGAATCTTTGTTTAACTAAGTCGGATAAAGCCCCCTTCTCTAAGTGATAGCGAAGGCTGGGATTATCACAAGCTATACTAAGTTTGGTTTAGGCTTAGGATAAATTAAGCGCTACGCGTGGATGCACACGGATTAAAAGAGGCAGATGCCTGCCGGTGAAGACTTTAATCCGGCGCTCAGGACTCACTGGCGTGTGTTGACTTTAAACAATCGAGTGTTGTGAAAAATAAACAAAAAAGGCAGTTCGAATTTGTAAATTTTGTGAATGCTGAGCATTTACCCAAATTGAGACCTCTGATATTATACTACTTGTAACCCCCCAATACATTATATAGTTTTTTGCTATACCCCATAAGAAGAAATACCTTCTCTAAGACAGACAGTAGTTTACCTACTGTCTGTTTTACCATTCAAAAATATAGTATAATTTCTAAAGAGGATTTCACTATGAAGATTAAGGTTATAGGTAAATATGCTTTAAGTGCTTTGCTTGGTGTTATATTCAGTATTCCTGTTGTAACTATTGCAGATGCGATTACGGCAATGCACTTTGTAAATTTTAAACTTGTTAAAGACGCTGAGATTAATGTCTATAAGGAATTTATTAAATCCTTTAAGCAAAATTTTAAGCAGTCATTATCTTTTCTTTTGATACTGGGTATATTCGGTGCAGCACTTGGATACAGCTGGTATTCCCTGCTGACCGCTAAAGGAGACGTTAATTTTTTGATAGGAAGCTTATTGCTGATTGCTTCCATTTTATATTTTAATTTTGAATGTCTTTCTACGTATTTGCTTTCAAAATTTGAAAACACCACAAAGCGTCTTATGCTGATTGCATTATATGCGTCCATGAAGCATGTTGATACTCTTTTTCGCACCTCACTTTTGGAAATCTGTATCGTGGCAATTCCAGTAATTGTCCTTATTGTTAATCCAAGTGTAGTAACATTAATTGTCGCGGGTGTTTTATTTTTACTGCTTCTTACTTTATTAGGAATTTTTTCGGCAAAATTTGTAACGCCTATATTTGACGAATTAATTAAACAGGACGAGAACAAAGAAACAGATGAAGCCTAATTTTTTAGATAAGACAATTAATAATCAACTATATATGCAATCAATACGCCCAATCTTCATGAAGGGTGCACTTTTCAGCGATACCACCGAAAATTATGTTTTCCCCGCTGAGCCTAATCCCTACGCAGAGGTTACCATCAGATTTCGAACCGGCAAAAACAATGCGGATATGGTATATCTTGTTACCAATAACGAAGAGCTTCCAATGGACCTTGTGAAACAGAATAGGGGCTTTGACTACTACGAGACCAAGGTCTATTTAAACGATACTGAATTTACTTATTATTTTAAAATCAATGTAGGAAAAATAAGTATTATTTATGATGCAATCGGAGTAAAGAAGGCAAAGACTACAGATTATCCTTTCTCGATAATGCCAGGATTTCATACACCTGCCTGGGCTAAGGGCGCTGTTATGTATCAGATTTATACGGAAAGATTCTGTAACGGCGACACTTCAAATGATGTTCAAAACGGCGAATATTTTTATGTAGGCGGTCCGGTTCAGAAAATTGATGACTGGTACAAGGTACCTGCAGTTGACGGCACCAAGGAATTTTACGGTGGCGACTTACAGGGCGTTATAGATAAGCTTGGGTATTTAAAGGATTTAGGTATTGATGCAATTTATTTTAACCCTTTGTTTGTGTCACCTTCCAATCATAAATATGACAGTCAGGACTATGAACATATAGACCCTCACTTTGGGAAAATTGTGGAAGATGGCGGCGAATGCCTTTCTGAGGGAGATACCGACAATAAGCATGCTACAAAATATAAGATGAGAGTATCAAGTCTTAAAAATCTTGAGGCTTCCGATGCTCTTTTCTGTGAGCTTGTGACAAAGGCTCATGAACTTGGTATAAGAGTCATTCTTGACGGCGTATTTAATCATTGCGGAAGCTTTAATAAATGGCTTGACCGTGAAAGAATATACGAGGACAGTAAGGATTTTGAAAAGGGTGCCTATATAAGTGCAGAGAGCCCCTACAGAAACTATTTTGATTTTAGAAATAAAGAGGGCTGGCCCTATAACGGAAGCTATGACGGATGGTGGGGTTATGATACCTTACCTAAGCTTAATTATGAAGGAAGCCAGTCTTTATACGATAAAATTATCGAGATAGGACAAAAATGGGTTTCTGCACCCTTTAACGCTGACGGCTGGAGACTTGACGTGGCAGCAGACTTAGGTCACTCTCCTGAATTTAACCATAGCTTTTATAAGCGCTTTCGTCATTCGGTTAAGGAAGCAAATCCAGAAGCTTTGATACTTGCCGAACACTACGGAGACCCTAAGTCCTGGCTTAACGGTAAGGAATGGGATTCCGTAATGAACTACGATGCTTTTATGGAACCTGTCACCTGGTTTTTGACAGGCATGCAGAAACACAGCGACGACTTCAGAGGCGATATGCTGGGTAATGCTTCGGTGTTTTTTGATACAATGATTTACTGTGGCAATAAATTTGCTTATCCTTCAAAGACGGTTGCTATGAATCAGCTTTCCAATCACGACCATTCAAGATTCTTAACAAGAACAAATATGAGGGTGGGTCGCACAAATTCTTTAGGCTGGCAGGCGGCTGATGAAGGCGTAGACAAAAATCTTATGCGCCTTGCGGTCATGATACAGATGACCTGGGTGGGCGCTCCCACTATTTATTATGGAGACGAAGCCGGATTAACCGGCTTTACGGACCCTGATAACAGACGTACGTACCCCTGGGGAAGAGAGGATATGGATTTAATCAATTACCATAAGGAAATGATTAAAATCCATAAGGAAAATAAAGAAATTATTACAGGCTCAATAAAGAAGCTTGTGTGTGAAGACTTCCTTATAGGTTACGGCAGATTTACAGAGGATGAATGCACGGTTGTGATTATTAATCGTGGCAATTATGAAAGAGATGTTTTAATTCCACTTTGGGAGGTGGCACCTGTTCCCATGGGTGAATTTGAAAGAATAATGTATACGGATTCTTTGGGCTTTGATGCTACGCACGCAGATATGGAGCTTACAGGGGTAAAGATGAAGGTTACAATGCATCCTGTATCTGGAATTGTACTTAGATCAAAAAGGGATATTGAGGTTAAATAATGTTATATCAGATTCATAACGGCGCTGTAATGTACGGCGCCGAAGCCATAATAAGGGATATTCAGTTTGAAATCCGAAATAACAGGGAAAAGATTGCAATTGTTGGAAGAAATGGCTGCGGTAAGACCACACTTTTGAAACTCATAAACGGCGAGCTTGATCTTGTTAAGCGTGATTCGGATGAAGACATCTATATTGCCAAGACAGGCAATCCCCAGATAGGTTATCTTAAGCAGATGACCTTTCCTGATGATACCCTTTCTTTAGAAACGGAAGTAAAAAAGGTCTTTGAACCCATAAAGAAAATGCAGCGCAGCTTAGACGAAATGGTAATAAAAATGGAAACGGACCATTCGCCTGAGCTTGTTGAAAAATACACACGCCTCCAGGAGCAGTTTAACTATATTGGGGGTTATTATTATGAAAAAGAATACGAGGTAGTCCTTAAAAAATTCGGCTTTACGGAAGAAGATAAGCATAAGCCCCTGGCGGAATTCTCAGGTGGCCAGCGCACAAAAATTGCCTTTGTAAAATTACTTTTGGAAAAGCCGGATATCCTTCTCTTGGACGAGCCTACCAACCACCTTGATATCGAAACCGTTGAATGGCTTGAAGACTATTTAAAAGACTATCCAAGGGCCGTAGTTGTTGTGTCTCATGACCGAATGTTTTTAGATAATATTGTGGATGTGGTATATGAAATTGAATACGGCAAAATAAAACGTTATCCCGGCAACTACACAAAGTTCATGGAATTAAAGCGTGAAGCCTACGAAAAGCAGAAGAAAGACTACGAGGCACAGCAAAAGGAAATAGAGCGCCTTGAAACGATAGTTGAGAAATTTAAAAATACGCCCACTAAGGTTGCAATGACACGCTCAAAGCTTAAGGCTATTGAGCACATGGACAAAATAGACTGTCCCGACAGATACGATACAAAAACCTTCCACGCTTCCTTTACCCCTTTAAGGGAAACGGGCAAGGATGTTTTATATGCAGGAAATTTAAAAATCGGCTATGACGTTCCTCTTGAAACTATTACTTTAGATATGAAGAAGGGGGAGAAGATTGGTATTATAGGTGGCAATGGTATAGGTAAATCCACTTTTCTTAAGACACTTACTGGCATTTTAGAGCCTTTGGGCGGCGAATTTAAATTCGGCGTTAATGTTGACGTGGGATACTATGATCAGCAGATGGCACAATATACCTCCGAAAAATCTGTACTTGAGGATTACTGGGATGAGTTCCCGCGTCTTAACGAAACTGAAATACGTAACGATTTAGGAGCGTTTCTCTTTAGCGGCGAGGATGTATTTAAGAAGGTAAACATGCTGTCTGGAGGAGAAAGGGTCCGCCTTGCTCTTTGTAAGATTTTTAAGACAGGTCCGAACTTTTTGATTCTGGACGAACCCACCAACCACATGGATATTGTGGGAAAAGAAACCCTGGAAAGCATGTTAAGAGACTTTAAAGGAAGCGTTATTTTCGTATCTCATGACCGTTATTTTGTAAAGCATGTGGCAACAAGGGTACTGGAATTTGACAGGGACAATGTTAAGACCTACGCCTTTGGTTATGAGGAATACGAAGAAAAGAGGGCAAAAGAAAGACTTGAAGAAAATCTAAGCTTTAAGTCAACAGGTACAGCAAAAGAAAATACAGAAATAAAGGCGCCGAAACAAAACGTCTACAATAATCCGGGCAAGGAACGCTCGAGGCTTCAGAAAAAAATTGAAAAGCTTGAAGAAAAAATCAGCCTGCTTGAAGATGAAATATCGGAAAAAAAAGAAGAGCTTTCAAAGCCTGAATACGCAAGCAATTATTCAAAGCTTACAGCCATTCAGGAAGAGATAGATGCAAAAGAAGAGGAATTGCTTTTAGTAATGGATGAATGGAGTGAGACCGACAAGGAATTAAGTAAGCTTCTTTAGTCCATGTGCATATGTAAAAGAGGATTCATATGACATATAATTTAAGCTACGATTACTGTTCCATAATAATGATGGCGGTACTGATATTTTTCTATTATGTAACGCCAAAATATAAGAGCTTTCAGAATCGTTTATTCGGCTGGATTTTAATAAGCAACTGTGTGAGCTGTGTTATGGATGCTCTAAGCGCAGGCGTTTTTCTTGCAAAGTATCCTGACATGATTATTGTAAACAGACTTGTATTGTCTGCTTATCAATTGTGCCAGCATTTACTTTCCCCTCTCTATTTTGTATACATGACTTTAATTGTGTATGGCGACAAGGCAAAGGAAAGGCTTAAGAAGGTATGGCCTATTTTAATCCCTGGGGCCATCATTCAATTTGTAAATATAACCTCTCCGTTAACTCAGTGGGCATACAGATATGATGAAAACGGCTACGGACGTACTGGCTTTTATATTTGGAGCTTTGGAGTCACGGCTTTTTACATGATTTTATGCCTTATTTTAACCTTTAAAAATGAAACAAAGACAGGCTTTTTACCAAAGCTTGCCGTATTATTCTATACAATCGTAAGTATTTTATCAGCTGCCATTCAGTTCTGGTTCCCTATGGATTTAGTCATATGCTTTGCAGCAAGCATCACCATTTTTACAATGTATATGTCCCTACAGAATCCTACGTTACTTAAGGAAGCCTTAGAGGACGCAGAAAAATCAAAGAAGGCAGCCGAGGAAGCAAACGAGGCAAAATCAAACTTCCTTGCCAACATGTCTCATGAAATACGTACACCTATGAACGCTATCTGCGGTATGACCTATCTTCTTGAATCCTTTGAATTAAAGACGGACGCAAGAGATTATGTTGCAACCATCCAGCATGCAAGCGAAAACCTTATGTCCTTAATTACTGAAATTCTTGATTTTTCAAAGGTGGATGCAGGTCAGATGACGCTGTCTGAAACCGATTATCACATAAACGCTTTTTCCCGTGAAATCGGAGGATTGGTTTTGTGTCAGGCAGACACATCAAGGGTTGTGACAAACTTTTATTTGGATCCAGCCGTGCCAGAGATTATGCACGGAGACGTTACAAAGCTTAAACAGATTGTAGTAAATTTAGTAAGCAATGCCATTAAATTTACAGAGTCAGGTGAAATTTCCTTAAGCATTACTGCAAAAGAAAAAGAAGATAAAAAAATAGATTTAATTATAACAGTTAAGGATACAGGTATCGGAATAGCGGAAAGCGACAAGGGAAAAATTTTTGCCCAATTTGAACAGCTTGACATGGCTAAAAACAGAAAGCGTGAAGGTATCGGCTTAGGACTTGCACTCGTTAAGTCCTGCTGTGAATTAATGAACGGTTCAGTAACCGTTGATTCAACACTCGGAGCAGGCTCTACCTTTGTTGCGACAGTTGAACAGACGGCTATAGAAAGCTTTTCTGAATCAACGATTGAAAAACTTACACAATTTGTATACGTTATACTTGAGAGAAATCCTTACGTAAGAAAGAGTATGGAGCGCACCTTAAAGAGCATCAATGCTTCCTATACGATTGAGGATGTATATACAAAGGATGCCTTTGAAAAATTCCCTGGAATGCCTTTCTGTGTAATTTACAATTACGAACAGTATGGAAGTATGGTAGAGGCAATCGACGTAAGTGATATTTCCTGTGTTAATAAAATTGCCATGGTGGATCTTGCAATGCGCATTCCAGAAGACTGTAAGGATGTACAGTTTGCAAGAAGTCCTTTCAATATCCTTACTCTTATAGACGGCGTAACTCCCTTAAAGACAGTTACCGTCAAGGAAGCTGAAGACACAGTTTATTTCCAGGATAAGGTAAAGGTAGCAATTGTCGATGACAATAAGGTCAATTTAAAGGTGACGGGTGCGATACTTAAGAAATTTGGTATTAATGCATCCACCATGCTAAGCGGCTATGAAATTTTAGATGAGCTTGACAGTGGGGCACAGTTTGACTTAATTTTCATGGATCACATGATGCCGGATATGGATGGTGTTGAAACCGTAAAGAGAATAAGAGCATTGCATAAAGGAAATTCCGGAAGTGTTCCAATTGTGGCTCTTACTGCCAATGCGGTTAAAGGCGCAAAAAAGGAATATTTTGAAGCCGGCATGAATGCGGCACTGTTTAAACCCGTTAATGTAAATGATTTAAAGGATACTCTTGTAAAGTGGCTTCCTGCCAGCATGAGGTGTGAACCTCCAAAACAGGAGAACGAATAAACTCAAGCTAAAAGGTATTTTTCATGAAGAAAAAAGCTAACGGTATTGATTTAAGTAAGGATAACAGAAAAATGTATATGGCAAACATGAGTCACGAAATCCGTACTCCAATGAATGCCATAGTAGGTCTTGCGGATTTATTGTTAAAACAGGTAAAGGACCCTGAAGAAAGAGAATATCTTCTTTCAATGGAGACTGCCACCAAAAACCTGCTTATGACCATCAACAACATCCTTGACTATGAGAGTATGCTTATAGGCGATTTTAAATTAAACGAAGAGCCTTTTGAGGCTACGACTCTTATATCAGAGGTTTCTGCAATTGCAAAAATCAATATTGGCGAAAAAAACGTGCATTTTCTTGTGGACGCCGACCCTAATCTTCCTGCGATTTTAAAGGGAGATTCTGTCAGAATTAAGCAGATTTTGGTACACCTTATATCAAATGCGGATAAATTTACAAAGGACGGCTTTATAAGATTTTCAATAAAGGCAGAGCCTAAGACAGATAGCTGTAAGGTTATCTTTACAGTAGAAGATACCGGTAAAGGCATGAGCGATGAAGAAATGAATAAGATTTTTATGCCCTACGAACAGGCTAACGGCTCTACTTCAAGAGAAGCAGGGGGCCTTGGCATCGGGCTTACAATAGCAAAGGCCCTTGTTGAGCTCATGGGTGCAAGTCTTACGGTTGAGTCAAAGGAAGGTGAGGGTTCGGCATTTTCTTTTGCATTAACCCTGCCCATTATAAATGACGAAAAGGTAGCGAGTGTGACAGATTGCTATCGTAAAAAGGTTGCAATATTTTTACCGAATAAAACCGAAGAAAAGCTTGTGATTTCTCTTCTTGAACGGTTAAAGGTGCCCTGCATGAGTCTTACGAATATAGGCGAAGTGTTTGTGGAGCATGAAAGACAGAAATTTACGCATTTGTTCATTGAGCACAATAAATATTTACAGATTAAGGATGTAGCGGAGGTAAGAAGCTTAGGCATTACCTTTGTTGACTTTATAGAATCGGCAAAACAGACAGTTGGAGATAAAGACACGGTTTTTGTAAGAAGGCCGGTGTGGTACAAAGAAATTGTGCCTGTTTTAAACGGAGAAGGAATAAAGAGATATGCGGATAAATCAAGAAGTCGTGAAACTTTTTTATGTATCGGTGCAAGAGCCTTAGTGGTAGATGATAATGGCATTAACCTTAAGGTGACGGAGGGACTTTTAAAGCCCTATGGTCTTTCTGTTGACACAGCTTCTTCTGCCGAAGAAGCACTACGCCTTATTCAGAAGACAAAATATGACATTGTATATATGGATCACATGATGCCGGAAATGGACGGTGTGGAAGCCACCAAAATAATCAGGGCAATGGACGACCCATATTATAAGAGTCTTCCTATTATCGCTCTTTCTGCCAATGCCATAGAAGGTGTTGATAAGATGTTTACAGATGCAGGCATGAATGCATTTGTTGCTAAGCCAGTTGAAATAACCGAGCTTGAGGCTTCGTTAAAAACCTGGATAGCTAAAGAAAAACAGAGCATTGGTGTATTGGAAGTCTCTACAGACGGAAGTGAGGACAGCAGGTTTACGGGCTTTAAAAGGATTGATGTTTCGGCAGGCCTATCCTATACAAATGGAAATGCCAAGATGTATCATGCAATTGTTAAGGATTTTGCTGTTTCCATTCAGGAAAAGAAACTTCTGTTAAACAGATTAATAGAGGCGGATGATGTGAGTCGCTTTACAATCGAGGTGCATTCTCTTAAAACCGTTGCAAAAACCGTGGGTGCAGTTTTGCTAAGTGATAAGGCACTAGAAATTGAACGCTTAGGCCACAAGCGTGACCTTGACGCCATTAGGATGAAGATGGAATCTCTTAACGAAGAGATTGATTTTATAATGGAAGACTTAAAGCCCTTTGCAAGTGAAGAAAAAGTGCACGTTAAGCGCATTCCTATAGAGAGAGAAAAGGTAAGGGAGGCTTTAAGAAAATTATTCTATGCAGCCGATGACTTTGACTATGAAAGGTCAAAAAAAATCATTTTTGATCTTGGAACCTATCAATATAGTGACAGATTAGAGACTGTTTATGTTAAAATGAAAGACAGCATAGAGGATATTGATTACGACGCTACAAGAGAAGGTGCCGTCGAAATGCTTGCCAATATCTAGGAGCTAAATGGAAAAAGCCTATAAACTTGAATTTGCGGCTTCTCAGTGTGGAAGCCTCTATAATACGTCCTGCGGCTGTTCAAAGACAGAACCCTTGCACAGCTTCGGGCCTGCTGTTAAGCCCTTTTACTTAATTCACTACATATTAAGCGGAAAGGGCATCTTTTCCTATGGGGAAAAGGAATACCATTTAGAGGCAGGCTACGGCTTTTTAATTACTCCTGACGAGCTTGCCTTTTACCAGGCAGATGAGCATAATCCATGGACCTACGTGTGGGTAGGCTTTACTGGAAATGAAGCCAAAAACGTTGTGGAAGAATTGGGGCTTTCCGTGAGCCACCCGGTTTTCTTTTGCGATAAGTCAAAAGAAATATACCAGGCGGTTACAGATATGATGGAGTTTAATACTTATTCCTTTTCAGATAATTTAAGACGAAACGGGTATCTGTCGATTTTTCTTTCCCTGATAGCAACCCGTACGGATGCAGATATCAGCGAAGAAGAGGATAAGGCCAACAACCATGTTGAAAAGGCCGTTGAATTTGTGCGTATGAATTACTGTAACCCCATTAAGGTGACGGATATTGCGGACTATGTGTGTATTAACAGAAGCTATTTGTATTCACTGTTTGAAGAATATCTGCATATTTCGCCTCAGGAATTTCTGACTATGTACCGCATCACAAAATCCTTAGAGCTTTTACACGCTACGGATTATCCGATAGAGAGTATAGCCTTATCTTCGGGATATTCAGATGCACTTGTATTTACTAAGGCATTTAAAAAGAAAATGGGCATGTCGCCCTCTACTTACAGAAAAGAAATGCGTACTGGAGGCGCCCAATCAAGTAAAGAACAACTTAAACAACTGGAGGATTTTATACAAAAAGGCATTATATAAAAGATTTTTTTATAAGAGCAAGTAGCGAAGCTGCTTGCGAATATTAGTGACAAAAGTTTTAGAGCACCCACTGCTTAAAGGCAGTGGGTGCTCAAAGCTATAAGTAATTACACATCCTGCAGGGGTTGAAAAACGAGCATACTATATATAACATTTTGACAGTCCCAATTAACAATTTATTCTTTAAAAAAGCTTCGAAATTACTTACATTAGTGATGTAATGTTAATGTGCTATGCACAACAATCGAACAATGGAGGTTATCATGAAGGATATCATCACAAAAGAATTTGCTAAAGTCTACGGCGATGCAAATGGCGTGAAAGTGTACTTCGCTCCGGGTAGAGTGAACTTAATAGGTGAGCACACTGACTACAACGGAGGACATGTTTTTCCCTGTGCACTTACAATCGGCACATACGCATGCGTCAGAGTAAGAGACGACAGAAACTTAAATTTTTATTCAATGAATTTTGAACACTTAGGTGTAATTAAAAGTTCACTTGATGACTTAAAGCCTTGTAAGGAGGCTGACTGGACCAATTATCCAAAGGGTGTTATGTGGGCCTTTGAAGGCAGAGGGATGAAAATTCCAAGCGGTTTTGACATTTTGATTTACGGAAACATTCCTGCGGGTTCAGGTCTTTCTTCTTCAGCTTCTTTGGAAGTATTAACGGGCTATATATTAAAAGACAGCTTTAACTTTGATGTAACCAATACGGAGCTTGCTTTAATCGGCCAGTATTCAGAAAACAATTTTAACGGCTGTAACTGTGGTATCATGGATCAGTTTGCTTCAGCAAACGGCAAGGCAGACAATGCAATCTTCCTTGACTGCAATACTCTTGAATATGAGTATGCGCCTATTAAATTAAACGACGCTAAAATAGTTGTTACCAATTCACTTGTAAAGCACAGCCTTGTGACAAGTGCCTACAACGATAGAAGAAACGAAAGTGCACAGGCACTTAAGGCTTTGCAGACAGTTGTGGACTGTAAGTCTTTAGGTGATTTAACACAAGAACAGTTTGAACAGTATAAAGATGCCATCAAGGATCCTGTTGCTCTTAAGCGAGGCAGGCATGCTGTATACGAAAACCAGCGTACAATTAAGGCAGTTAAAGCATTAAAGAACAATGATTTAAAAACCTTTGGCGAATTGATGAAGGCTTCCCATGTATCGCTTCGCGACGATTACGAGACAAGCTGCGAGGAATGCGATATCCTTGCAGAAACCGCATGGACAATTCCCGGTGTAATCGGCTCCCGTATTACAGGCGGCGGCTTTGGCGGCTGTACCGTATCTATTGTAAAGGATGAAGCGATTGATACCTTTAAAGAAACACTTTCAAAGGTTTATATGGAAAAAGTAGGAAAGACACCAGAATTTTATGTAGTAGAAATCGGTGATGGTCCTAAGGAGATTTAAAGTGAGTATAGAAGAATTAATTGCACGTTTGGTTAAATACGGGGAAGTGACGGGCTTGGTTGCAAAAGAAGATAAAATCTATGTAACAAACCGTCTGCTTATGCTTTTTAAGGCGGATGAAGCCTATGAAGGCGAAACAGGTGAAGTAAAGGTAACAGACCTTGAAGAAATCTTAAAGAGTATGCTTGACTATGCCTATGATAACAGGTTAATCGATGATAACGGAACCGTTTCAAGAGACCTGTTTGATACAAAGGTTATGGGCTGTTTGATTCCCTTTCCTTCTACGATTATTAATACCTTTAAAGAGCTTTATAAGGAAGACCCGGTTAAGGCTACAGATTATTTTTACAAATTATCCTGTGATTCAGATTATATCAGACGTTATCGCATCAAAAAGGATGAAAAGTGGGTTACAGATACAGAATACGGTGCTCTTGATATTACAATTAATTTATCAAAGCCCGAAAAGGACCCTAAGGCAATTGCCGCAGCCAAGCTTATGAAGCAGGCAGGCTATCCTAAGTGTTTATTGTGTAAAGAAAACGAAGGTTATGCAGGAAGAATGAATCATCCTGCAAGAGAAAACCACAGAATTATTCCTGTTACCATTCAGAATTCAAACTGGGGCTTTCAGTATTCTCCCTACGTTTACTACAACGAGCACTGTATAGTATTTAACGGAGAGCATGTACCCATGAAGATTGACAGGGGTACCTTCTGTAAGCTTTTTGATTTTGTAAAAGCATTCCCTCATTATTTTGTGGGTTCAAATGCAGACCTTCCGATTGTGGGAGGTTCAATCCTTACTCACGATCACTTCCAGGGCGGTCATTATGAATTTGCCATGGCAAGAGCCGGGGTTGAAAAGGAATATGTAATTAAGGGCTTTGAGGATGTTAACGCAGGTCGTGTAAAGTGGCCCATGTCGGTTTTAAGACTTTCAGGCACCGATACAGACAGATTAATCGAGCTTGCAGACAAAATTTTAAAAAACTGGCGTGAATATACCGATGAGGATGCATTTATTTACGCGTATACCGATAACGAGCCGCACAACACCATCACGCCCATTGCAAGAAAGCGTGGCGATGTGTACGAGCTTGATTTAGTACTTAGAAACAATATTACAACTGAGGAACATCCTTTAGGTGTATACCATCCTCATGCAGAGCTTCACCACATCAAGAAAGAAAACATCGGCTTAATTGAAGTAATGGGACTTGCAGTTTTACCGGCAAGACTTAAAACTGAAATTGCAGACCTTGAGAAGGCCTATCTTGACGGCCGCGATATAAGAAGCGACGAAGTACTTTGCAAGCATGCCGACTGGCTTGATACCTTCAAGGCAGATATCGACAAGGCTCCTTCAAGGATTCATGAAATAATGCAGCGTGAAATCGGTAAAGTCTTTACGAGAGTTTTAGAAGACGCAGGCGTTTACAAACGCACCGATACAGGCTTAAAAGGCTTCGACCGATTTGTAGACTCCATAAACTAATATTAAGGCACCCGTTACCGGGTGCCTTTTTGTGAATTTGTCACCCTTTAAGCTATCTGTATCCTAAAGGGTAAAAAGGCACTACGTGCCAATGCTGCTCAGTTAGTCATCTCCTAAGGCTTCAAGGCCTTTTGCGTTGTTGAGCTTTTCTGCTTTAATGTTCTTTACTAAGGAAGTAAATACAAGGCAGCTTAAGCACAGAAGAATTGCTGAATAAATGGGAAGAGCGTTCCACTTGCCTGTCACGTTAAAGACTAAACCTAACAGTATAGGGGTAACGGTCTGGGCTGACATTGAAGCTGTGTAATAGTAGCCTGTAAATTTTCCGATTTTCTTGGAGGAGCATAATTCTACAACCATAGGGAAAGAACAGTTGTGAACAAGCGCCATACCTAAGCCTTTAATGAACCATACAACGTAGAGGATTACAGGGAAGGAATATTCGCCGTTTGCACCTACCACAACACCGGTGGGACGAGCAAAGCACATTAATAATAATGCTGCAACTGATATTGAAAGACCGGTGGAAATAGTCCATTTACGCCCGATTTTATCTGCAATGTAGCCTGCAATGGCAAAACCGATTACGGAAGCAAGACCGCCGATAATGGTTGTTACCATTGTGGAGCTTGATGAAGCGTTTAAATAATAGATTACGTAGTTGCCGACATAGGTGCCGATGGCATTATCGGACATGAACCATAAAAATTCTGCTCCGAGAATTGCAAGAAGCATGCTTTTGTTGGCCTTTGACATAGGCTTGTCATCATCAATGGGGGTTTCGATAGCGGCAAGGCGTTCGCCTTCTGCCATTTCATCCTTCATTTCTTCGGCAATCTTGTTTTCTTTAATTGTAAAGAAAAGAACAAGTGCGGAAATTACCATAAGGATGGAGGCTACAAGGAAGGGTATTTCGATTGTCCAGACCTTTCTTGCTGAATCGGATGCATTGATGTAATCGGAAAGCTTTAAGAAAATTCCGAGGATTGTAGCAAAGGCACCGCCTAAGTAGCCCATGATATTGATGATGCCGTTTGCCTTGGCTCTTAAAGGCTTGGGGGTAATATCGGGCATAAGTGCAACAGCAGGATTACGATATATCATCATAAACATTAAGACGATGCCCATCATAATTACCATGCCTACGATGTTATTGTAGTGGAAGAAAAGAGGAATGAAGGGAAATGCGATGGCAGCTACAAAGGTACCTGTTAAAATATAGGGCATACGCTTGCCGATAGGAGTTTTTGTCTTATCGGAAAGATTACCGAATATAGGTAAAAGGATTAAAGCTGCAAGATTATCACAAGCCATGATAATTCCGACAATCCATTGTACGTTTAAAATCTTTTCGGGATCGCCTGCCTTTAATTCTGCAGAAGAGAGACCGTACATTCTGCGGGCAAAAATGTCTGTTAAGAATGTAGGACACCAGGAATCGTATACCTGCCATAAAAGCAAAATGCCAAAGAAGGCAAACCCAATGAGACAGGTACGCTTTTTGTTAAGTTTCATAACCACAACCTCCAATATATTTAGTTTTGTAACCTTGAAAACATTATATAAGAAAACCTTATTTATAGCAAATAAAAGAACCCGTCTTTCACTCTTTACTTTATTTAAAAACTAAAGTAAAATAGGGCATGAAAGCGCTTACACGAAAGGAAAGAAAAAATGAACAGAATTTTTTGGGCCGGTGATTCAACGGTACAGTTTAACGGAATCGAAACATTTCCACAGACAGGCATAGGACAGGTGTTTAACCTTTACTGTAAGCCTGAGGTTGAGATTAAGAACTTTGCCAAAAACGGAAGATCCACCAAAAGCTTTATAGATGAACAGAGACTTGTGCCGATATATGACGGTATTTCAGAAGGAGATTTTTTATTTATACAGTTTGGTCATAACGATGAAAAGGCTTCAGACCCTGTCAGATTTACAGAGCCTCAGGGTGAATTTAAAGTCAATTTAAAGAAATTTATAAATGTAGCAAGAAACAAAAAGGCGACTCCTGTTATTATTACGCCTTTGGAAAGACGTCTCTATGACGACCCTGCAATTCCACATGAATTCTGCCATACGGAATATGTGGAGGCTGCAAAAGAAGTGGCTTTGGCAGAAGGCGTTGCTTTAATTGATTTAACCACTATGAGCCGTGACGCCATGAAAAAAGCCGGCAATGAAGAAACTGCCACATGGTATATGCACTGTCCTGCAGGGGTTTATAAATATAAGCCAGACGGCTCACAGGATAACACACATTTACAGTATAAGGGTGCGGTTATATATGCAGGCCTTATTGCAAAGGGTCTAAAGGAACTTGGCGGCATTTATTCAGATTTGCTTAGAGAAGACGTGGAGTAATTAATTATGGGAAGGCTATTTGAATCTGATTTAGGAAACGGAGAATTTACAAATCCTGTTTTGTTTGCAGACTATTCAGATCCAGACGTAATAAGGGTTGAGGATACATATATAATGACTGCTTCAAGCTTTAACTACATTCCGGGTCTGCCGATTTTAATCAGTAAGGATTTGGTAAACTGGGAGCTTGTAAATTACGCCCTTAATAGCATCCCTTATGAAAATTACAATGTTCCACAGCATTCAAAGGGGGTCTGGGCTCCTGCCATTAGATTTCATAATAACCGGTTTTATATATATTATGGAATGCCGGATGAAGGTATTTTCATGGTGAGCACCACCGATCCTTACGGAAACTTTGACGAGCCTGTATGCGTGCTTGAAGGAAAGGGCCTGATTGATCCCTGCCCTTTCTGGGATGATGACGGAAAAGCCTATATAATCCACGGATATGCAAAATCAAGAATCGGCTTTAAGAGCTGTCTGGGTATTTTTGAAATGTCTACTGACGGGAAAAGGGCTATTACTGAAGACCACATTTTGTTTGACGGGTCTGTTAGCGAGCCTACAATTGAGGGCCCGAAGGTTTATAAGCGAAACGATAAATATTACATTCTTGCTCCTGCGGGTGGCGTTAAGCAGGGCTGGCAGGTAGCTCTTAAAGGTGACAGCATTTACGGCCCCTACGAGGAAAAGAAGGTTCTTGAGCAAAGGGATACTGCTGTAAACGGACCTCACCAGGGTGCTTTGGTTGACACCTTAAAGCATGAAGAATGGTTTGTGCATTTTCAGGACATGGGTCTTTATGGACGTATTATCCACATTCAGCCCGTCACCTGGATTGATGGATGGCCCTGCATGGGAGTAGACATTAAAGACTATTGCGGTAAGCCCTTAATTAAAGGTAAAAAACCGGATACAGGCTTTAATCAGACTCCGGTTTATCTAGAGGCTTCCGATAATTTTGACAAGAAAAAACTTTCCCTTCAGTGGCAGTGGATGGGAAATGCATCTGAGGATTTCTTTTCTTTGGCCGAAAGAGAAGGCTATTTGAGATTATATTCAAGGAGCCCTGAGAAATTGGAAAATCCGATTCTCTGGGACTGCAGTAACGTATTAACCGAAAAGCTTATATGTCCTGAATTTAAATGTGAGACAAAGCTTTGCTATTCTGAATTAAAGGAAAACGAAAAGGCCGGCCTTATCATGATGGGCGGAGAATACGCCTTTGGTGCCGTTAAAAAAATCGGTGAAGATTTTTATTTTGTTTACGGCGTTTCTAAAGAAGAAAAGGGCTATAAAACAGAAATAATAAGATATTCGGAAAAATTAGATAAAGAAAATTTAGAAATAAGACTTTCCTGTTCCTTGGAAAATAAAGACGGAAGAGTCGTATTTAAAATGTTTAAGGATGATGAATTAATAAAAGAAAGTCTTGAATTTGTGCCATCCGACCACACCTGGGTAGGTGCAAAACAGGGTCTTTTCTCGATGGGCTCAGAGGGCTACGCAGACTTTGAATATTTTAAGGTAGAAAGCATTTAAATTAAATTATGAAGGAAAAATATAACAGGGAACAAATCCTAAGCGGCAATTTAATAAAGGCGATACTTTCTCTCACGATACCCGTTATTATAAACAGCTTTTTACAGACTATGTATAATTTAACGGATACCTTCTGGCTTGGAAAGCTTGGCACAAGCGAGCTGGCTGCCATTAATTTGGTGACGCCTGTACAGAATGTAGTGATAAATTTTGGTTCCGGTATTACAGTTGCGGGCTCTGTTTTAATTTCCCAATATATCGGGGCTAAAAAAGACGAAGAAGCAAAATCAATGGCTAATCAGATTTTTTTATGTGCCATGATATTTTCTTTTTTTTGCGCCACTTTAATTTCCGTTTTAACAGCTCCCATTATAACCTGGCTTGGAGCAGAGGGTGAAACCTACGTCCATTCCAAGGCATATTTGCAGATTGTAATTCTGGATATGCCGTTTCTTTATACGGTAAATATGTATAATTCAATACATCAGGCCCAGGGGGATACAATAAAGCCAATGCTTTTAAACCTTCTGGGTATAAGCGTGAATATGATAATGGACCCGCTTTTGATGATTGCATTTAACATGGGGGCAGCGGGAGCAGCCTTTGCTACAGTATTTGCAAAGGCAGTGCCTGCGGTGTTGGCATTTATATTACTGCATAAGAAAAATCAGTTGATTTTCCTGGAATTAAGAAGGACTAAATTCGAAAAAGAAAAAATAAAAGACATTATAAGGGTAGGTCTTCCCAGCGCAATCGGCGGGTCCACCACCCAGTTTGGATTTTTGCTTATGAGTAAATCTGTTTTTAAATACGGCACTCAGGCAATGGCTGCATACGGAATAGGTAATAAGGTAAACGGCTTAATTTCCCTTCCATCTAACGGAATCGGCTCTGCTACTTCAATAATAGTTGGGCAGAACATGGGCGCCGGTCAGGCAGACAGGGCAAAAAAAGGCTATAGAATCGCTCGTGACATGGCAGTGGGATTTTTGCTTATTGGCGGTATTTTTTTGTCGAGAAATTCCATATCCACCGCTACGGTTTCAATATTTTCGGAGGATGATGAAGTAATTTTAATGGCAGCAGACTTTTTGAGCATAATGGCGCTTTGGTGCTTTACTAACGGCGTTTACAATGCCACAAGCGGACTGTTCAGAGGAAGCGGCCACACCACCATAAACATGATAGTGGATGTATCAAGACTCTGGATATTCAGGTTCGGTACACTTTTCTTTTGCGAATCTGTGCTTAACCTGGGGGTAAGAAGCGTGTGGTATTCGGTGGTGGTAAGTAACGGTATCGCGGCAGTTATTCACTTTATTGCATACCTTACGGGCTTTTGGAAAAAGAATAAGATTAAGATTAAATAAGTCAAGATTTAAGTTAAAGCGTTAGGTTATCCTAACGCTTTAACGGCTTCTACAATATATTTTTTGTTAATGGACCGAAGGGATTCGGCTGTTTTAATTAATTCCATGTATTTTTCATTTTCTAAATGCTTAAGATAAAAGCGTCCAAGAAGCGTGTAGGTTTTCTTTATATCTACATTGGTTGAAACCATAAATTCCATAATTTTAACGGCTTCTTCTTCATAGCCTGCTTCCAGTAATAAATCTACCCATTTCTGAAGGGTTGTTACCAAAGAGGTATAGTTATTGTCGTAAAGGGTTAATTCAGTAATATTCGGAGCTCCGTATTCAAGCTTTAAATCAGTGTTTGTGTAGCCTGTTAGATTTAAAATCCTTTGATCCTTTAATTCATCAAGCACTTTTAAAATATTAGGCATCTCGATATTGTCTTTAAGCAAGTCAACCGGCAGGTCATCAGGAATTTTAATATAATCAAGGTGATCGATGTTTTTACGGCGTACAGCGTTTGCTCTTGCTTCACGTTCCCAAAAGGCCTTCTCCGCTTCATCCTCTTTTCTTGATTTGATTTTCATCTCGATACAGCACCACAGACAGAAGATGGCAAAGATGAGTAAACTTGCAATTTTCCAGTACATAGTCTATAATTAACTCCATTCTGATAAGGTTTAAATGGTGAAAAAATGAACTTCTACAATAAGAAAAACAGACGTGTTTTTACAATCATTCTCGTTGTTATTTTAATTCTCTGTATGATAATTCCAATTGTATCATCATATTTGGTTTAAGACAAACATCAGGGAGAGTTAACGTGAAAACAGGTAAAGTTCCTGAATCAATTTTAAAACGGAGCATACTTAAAAAGATAGATAATAAGCGCAGTGAGGTCCTTGGCGGTGCAGGTGTAGGGGCAGATTGCGCTTTTTTAGCGTTAAAGGATGATGAAATTTTTGTTCTTTCTACAGACCCTGTAACAGGAGCAAGGGAAAACATCGGTGCACTCTCGATTATAGCCGCAACCAACGACATTGCAGCGGCAGGAGCTGAGCCTGTAGCGGTGCTTGTGACGGCCATTTTGGATGTAAATTCAACCGAAGACGATATAAAGGCTATAATGGAGGAATTAAACGGAACCTGTAAAAGCCTTAACGTAGCCCTTGTCGGCGGACACACTGAAGTGACGGAGGCAGTCACTCGCCCCCTGCTTTCAGTTACTGCTGTAGGCAAAGTAAAAAAAGGCTTTGAAGTAAGAGGAGCCGGCGCTCATCCCGGTGATGACGTGGTCTTGACAAAGTGGATAGGACTTGAGGGTACCGCGATTTTGGCAAAAGAAAAAGAGGCAGAGCTTTTATCGAGGTTTCCAAGTCGTTTAATATATGATGCCCAAAATTTTGACAGATATCTGTCGGTTATACCTGAGGCTGCAACCGCCGTTAAGTCCGGCGTGACTGCGATGCATGATGTAACCGAAGGCGGAATATTCGGTGGCCTTTGGGAAATTGCTGAAAGCTCTGGCGTTGGACTTACAATAGATCTTAGGAAAATTCCGGTAAAACAGGAAACTATTGAAATCTGCAATTATTTTGACATAAACCCATATGAATTAATTTCTGGCGGCGCAATGCTTATGATTGGTAAAGACGGAAATAAGCTTGTACTTGACTTAAAGGAAGCGGGAATTGAAGCCGCGGTAATCGGTAAGTGCAGCGAAAGTAATGACAGGGTTTTGATTAACGGAGAGAATAAAAGGTTTCTTGAGCCGGCTAAGACGGATGAAATCTATAAGATAATTTAAAAGGAGAAAATCATGAGAGAAAAAATTCTTAATGTAATTGAGAAAAATTCACGAATCGATATAAAAGAACTTGCCGTAATTTTAGGCATGGAAGAAATTGACGTTGCCAATGAATTAAAGGCTATGGAAGAGGAAGGCGTTATCTGTGGATACCACACATTAATCGACTGGGAGAAGACTTCCATCGATACAGTAAGCGCTCTAATCGAGGTAAAGGTAACTCCTCAGAGAGGACAGGGCTTTGATAACATAGCAGAGAGAATCTACAAATATCCTGAAGTAAATGCAGTATATCTTATTTCCGGCGGCTATGATTTACTTGTTTCTTTGGAAGGCAAATCCTTAAAGGAAGTAGCTTCCTTTGTGTCCGATAAATTGTCTACTCTTGATTCTGTACTCAGCACCGCTACACACTTCGTGCTTAAAAAGTACAAGGATCACGGTACGATTTTAGGTAAAAAATACGTTGATGAAAGGGAGCAGTTTACACCATGAGAAATCCTTTAGCTGATGAAGTTGTTAAGTTAAAGCCATCGGGTATCAGAAAGTTTTTCGACATTGTAGCCGAGATGAAGGATGCTATTTCACTTGGTGTAGGCGAGCCTGACTTTGATACTCCCTGGCATATAAGAGATGAAGGTATTTATTCTCTTGAAAAGGGCCGCACCTTCTATACCTCCAATTCCGGTTTGAAGGAATTAAGAGAGGAAATCTGTAAATATTTGGAAAGACGCTGTAATGTTTCCTATCAGTGGAACACAGAAGTTTTAATTACCGTGGGCGGCTCTGAAGGTATTGATGCCTGCATGAGAGCAATGCTTAATCCTGGTGATGAGGTTATTATTCCTCAGCCTTCATATGTATCCTACGAGCCCTGCTGCATTCTTGCAGGAGGCAGGCCGGTTGTTATTAACTTAAAGGGTGAAAATGAATTTAGACTAACTGAAAAAGAATTACGTGAAGCCATTACCGATAAGACAAAGCTTTTGGTGCTTCCTTTCCCCAATAACCCTACAGGTGCAATTATGGAAGAGAAGGATTTACTCGCAATTGCAAAGGTCTGTATCGAAAAGGATATTTACGTACTTTCCGATGAAATTTATTCAGAGCTTACCTATAAGGGCAGCCACGTATCCATCGCTTCTATTCCCGGCATGAAGGAAAGAACGATTCTGGTTAACGGCTTTTCAAAGGCTTATGCCATGACAGGCTGGAGACTTGGATATGCCTGCGGTCCAAAGGAAATTATTCAGCAGATGACAAAGATTCATCAGTTCTGCATTATGTGTGCTCCTACCACCAGCCAGTATGCTGCGATTGAAGCCCTAAAGAACGGTGATGAAGATGTTGCAAAAATGCGTGAATCTTACGATCAGAGACGCAGATTTTTATTAAATGCCTTTAAGGAAATGGGCTTAGAATGTTTTGAACCATACGGTGCCTTTTACGTATTTCCCTGCATCAAGGAATTTGGCATGACAAGTGATGAATTTGCTACAAGATTCCTTGAAGAAGAAAAGGTGGCAGCTGTTCCGGGCACTGCCTTTGGCGACAGCGGTGAAGGCTATTTACGTATTTCCTATGCTTATTCCCTGGAACGCTTGGAGCTTGCCATGGGAAGACTTAAAGATTTTGTTGAAAGACTTCGTAAGGAACAGGGCAGATAATGCATATAGTGTTACATGAGCCGGAAATACCGGCAAATACAGGAAATATTGGTCGTACCTGTGTAGCAACAGGTACGACGCTTCATTTAATAGAGCCACTTGGCTTTCGTCTTGACGAAAAGGCGATTAAGCGTGCAGGCATGGATTACTGGAAGGATTTGGATGTACGTACTTATATTAATTATGAGGACTTTTTAAATAAAAATCCCGATGCCAAAATCTGGTATGCCACGACAAAAGCCCATCACTGTTATTCAGACGTGTCCTTTGGACCGGATGATTACATTATGTTTGGTAAGGAATCGGCAGGCATTCCAGAAGAAATTCTTGCAGACCATGAAGACACCTGCATCCGCATTCCCATGAAATCTGAAATCAGATCCTTGAATTTATCAAATTCCGTTGCAGTTATTTTGTATGAAGCTCTAAAGCAGGGCGAATTTAAAGGAATGGAAGAAGTGGGAGAATTACACAGATTAAATTATAAATAAAGGCACTGCGTGCCAATGATGCGCACTGCGGCGGAATGGAATAATATCGCTTAAGCGCCTCGCCGCAGGCGCAAGAGTTTCGCTAGCGAAACTCTTTTTTTATTCATCATCAGCCTTTGCAAGGGAGAAAATAAATTCTGTTCCAACTCCCTCGGTTGATATTACGTTTATGTGCTCGTTGTGAGCCATAATAATTTCTTTTGTAATGGCCAGACCTAAGCCGGTGCCTTTCTTATCCTTGCCTCTTGAAAGATCCGATTTATAGAAACGGTCAAATACAAGCTTCTGGGCATCCTTTGGAATACCAATACCCTGGTCCTTTACCGACACAAACACCTTTGAATGCTTTTCCGTAGTCTCGATACGGATGGTTGAATTGTGGTGCGAAAATTTAATGGCATTATCGATAAGATTATATAACACCTGCTGTATCTTTGTTTCATCGGCTCTTACAAAAAGAGTATCTCCGGTAAGTACTAGGTCTATGCTTATCTGCTTACCCATACAGGTGCCTTCAAATGAAGCAACCGTATTTCTTATTATCTTGTTTATATCAAAATTTGAAAGTTCCAGCACTACCCCGGACATATTTAAATTATTTAGTGAAAGCAGGCTGTTTGTAAGCTTTGTAAGTCTTTCGGTTTCCGCAAGCACGATGGCAATGTATTTTTCGTGCATTTCAGGTGGAATCGTGCCGTCAAGCATCGCTTCAAGATATCCTCTTATGGAAGTAAGTGGCGAGCGGAAATCGTGGGACACATTTGCAATAAATTTTTTCTGATTGTCTTCACTTCTTGCAATCTGACCTGCCATATAGGAAAGGGTGGCTGCCAGATATCCCATTTCATCGTCTGAATCTATCGAAAACTGGTAATGAAGATTGCCAGATGCAAACTGCTCCGTTGCGTAGGTAATTTTACGAAGAGGTATATATACCATCTGGGTAAAGAAAAATAAAATGATTAGGGAAAGGGCAAATAGAATAACCAAAAGCAAATAGCATATACGAAGGTAGCTGTCGCTTTCCATTTCAATATCGTCAATGGATGCATGTATTACAACGTAACCCTTTACTTTATAGTCGGCAGTTATGGGAGCAAATACCGAAAGCATTTCTTTATCAAAGGAATCAAAGAAAGTGCCGGTGGTGTAATAATTTGAACCGGTAATGGTGGGGTCAAAGCCCTCTACTATCAGAGCTTCTTCAAGATTAATGGGTAACTTTGAACTTAAAATCATACGTCCAGAAGGGTTTATAATCCAGATGGTGGCTGAAAGAAAGGTATCTAAATCATCTATCTGGGATTTAACTTCCTCAAGGGTCCTGTTTGACTGATAGAGGCCGGCAGCATAGGTATTTGCAATTAAATTAGCCTCCCTGTAATAGGAGGCTGCTCTTTCTTTAAGCATCTTTGTGTAGGTGGTCTGGCTTACAAAGGAAGACACAATTATAAAACCAAAGACACCAAAGATTAAATATGCAAGTAAAAATTTGACGTAAAGAGTTTTTTTCAAGGCTATCTCCTTAATTAATTTAATTTAGGATCTATTCTTGTGTCGAATTTATAGCCTATGCCCCAGATAGTAGTTAAGGACCATAATTCGTGGTCTTTTATTTTTTCTCTGATTCTTTTAATGTGTACGTCTACCGTACGTGTATCGCCTGTGTATTCATAGCCCCAGATTCTGTCTAAAAGCTGCTCACGGGTAAATACGTGATTGGGTGAGGAGGCAAGGAAATAGAAAAGCTCCAATTCCTTGGGAGGCATATCGATAGACTCTCCGCAGTAAATAACAGAATAATTTGTACGGTTAATCATTAAGTCTGGATAGGTTACCTTTTCTTCTTTTTCGGTAGTCTCCGGCACCACGATAACAGGCTTTGAACGTCTTAAAACAGCCTTTACTCTTGCTACAAGCTCCTTTGTGTCAAAGGGTTTTTCGATATAATCGTCGGCGCCGAGCTCAAGCCCTAACACCTTATCAAACACTTCACCTTTAGCCGAAAGCATGATAACTGGCACCTGGGACTTTGAACGTATTTCACGACACACCTGATATCCGTCTATACCAGGAAGCATCAAATCTAACAGTACTAAATTAGGGTCGTAGCCTTCAAAGGCTTCAAGTGCAGTTTCGCCGTCATTGACAATTTTTGTATCAAAGCATTCCTTTACAAGATAAAGGGATACAAGCTCTGCAATGTTATTGTCATCGTCTACTATAAGGATTTTCTGCTTCATGACCTACTCCTTTATTTAAATTCTACGATTGTGACGCCTGCGTCACCTTCGCCATGCTCCCCTGCACGATAGGCTTTAACGTATTTACACTTCTTTAAATAATTTGTAACTGCATTTCTTAAAGCACCTGTTCCTTTTCCGTGTACGATTCGCACAGAAGGAATGTGTGAAAGATAGGCATCATCAAGATATTTATCTAAGACTGCCAGCGCTTCATCAACCGTCTTTCCTATTAAATTACACTCATAGGAAATGGACATTGATTTACTTGTTTTTATGGAGCCTGCTCCTGAATTTTTCTTTATACCTGGAGCGGTTATGGTTTCTTCCTGTACTAGCTGTAAATCCTTAATATTACTCTGGGATTTTATAATGCCGCACTGTACAGTAAGGTTTCCTTTGGCATCCGGAAGAGAAGATACGGTACCCTTTAACCCCATGGATACTATCTTTACCATGTCTCCTATATGAAGGTCCTTAGGGTTAACTCCTTTCACGTCTTCCTTTTTAACGGTAAGCTTATTGCGCTTATCGTTCAACTTATTGCGTAGCCCTTCTCTGTTTGCTTCAAGCTCCTTCATGGAAACTGCGCCGCCTGATTTCTGAATGGCTCTTATTGCGGCATCCGCATATTCCTTTGCTTCAGCAAGAATATCCCTTGCTTCTTCATTGGCTTTTCTTAATATCTTATCACGGGCTTCATTAAGCCTGTCAGTTTTTTCCTTTAACTGATTACGCTCATTTTCTATTAAGGCCTTCTGTTCCTCTATGAAAAGCTTATCTCTTTCAATTGATACACGCTTTGTCTCTAAATCGGCAATTACGTCCTCGAATTTTTCGTTTGACTCAGAAATCTGTTCTTTTGCAGCAGCAATAATGTAATCTGAAAGACCGAGCTTTTTGGAAATTGCAAAGGCGTTACTCTTACCGGGAATGCCTATCAAAAGGCGGTAGGTGGGAGAGAGAGTATCTACATTAAATTCACAGCACCCGTTTTCAACAAAGGGAGTGGAAAGCGCAAAAATCTTAAGCTCGCTGTAGTGGGTGGTGGCCATGGTGCGGATCCTGCGATCGTGCAAAAAGCTTAAAATCGAGATTGCCAAAGCGGCGCCCTCCGTAGGGTCTGTACCTGCGCCAAGCTCATCAAATAAGCATAAGGAATTTTCATCCGCCTTGTTTAAAATATGGACAATGCTCTTCATGTGGGAGGAAAAGGTTGATAAACTCTGCTCAATGCTCTGTTCATCACCTATATCTGCAAAAACCTCTGTAAATACAGAGAGCTCCGAACGGTCGCCAGCAGGAATATGAAGACCTGCCTGACCCATAAGGGTAAAGAGTCCGACAGTTTTAAGCGTAACAGTTTTGCCACCTGTATTGGGACCTGTTATTACCAGTAAATCGTAGTCCTTTCCAAGAGGCACATCAATGGGCACCACCTTCTTTTTATCAAGCAGTGGGTGACGGCCCTTTTTTATGTTTATGCAGTGGTCTTTGTTAAAAATCGGTCTTACTGCATTTTGCTCCATGGCAAGCTTGGCTTTTGCAAAAATAAAGTCAAGCCTTGTCATAAGCTCTTCATCTGTTTTTAACTGTACCGTTTTTTCTGAAAGGGATGCTGAAAGAGTAGCTAAAATAACTGCAATTTCTTTCTGCTTTTCAATTTCAAGCTCTCTTATTTTATTGTTTAATTCAACTACCTGCTTAGGCTCTATAAAAAATGTGGAACCGGAAGAAGACTGATCGTGCACCATGCCGGGCACCTGGCTTTTGTATTCTGCCTTAACCGGGATACAGTAGCGGTCGTTTCGCATGGTAACAACGGCGTCCTGAAGGTAGGTACGTGCTGAGCCATTTACCATTTTATTTAATTCAGCATGAATCCTTTCTGCGGTTGTCTGCAAAGCCTTTTGAATGGAGAAAAGAGTGGGGCTTGCATCATCTGCAATAGTACCTTCTTCGTCAAGGATGCAGCGTTCAATTTCTTTTGCTGTCAAAGTAAGAGGTTCTAAGAGATTAAAATAATCGTCAAGGGAATCTGCTGTTTCGTTCTCTTTTTCCCTTACTCCCCAGTTTTTGACACGGTTTACGTTTGATAAAAATCTGGCAAAAGAAAGTAATTCAGCAGCAGTAAGTGTCGAGCCTATTTCAAGAGATTTTAAAGAAAAGCGTAAATCCTTATTGGAGCCAAAGCTTACGGAGCCCTTTGAAAATAAGCGCTTTAAGGCATCGGCAGTCTGAAGCTGTGCTTCTTCAATATCCGATAATTTAGTCATTGGTACTAAGCTTGAGCACAGTTCTTTACCGGGAAGAGAATCAGCCTTTTCCGTAAGAGCCTTTATTATGTTATTATATTCAAGCGTTTTTAAAACTTTTTCGTTCATTTTTATCCTTATTAAAAGTCAATTTCTTATGACATTTTATCATGAATGCGTGCCCTTTACAACAAACCAAAGGGCGGATATACTCTAAATATGAGGCTTTTAAAGCCCCTAAAAAGGATATGTCTAAATTATGGATGATATTAAAGATAATGAAATAAAAAACTCGGAAGAAAATGACGGCATTGATGATTTTGTCTTTATGCGGGAAGAAATCAAGGCCCGCCCAATAAACAGAAAAAAGCTTGCAAAAAATACGTTGCTTGCCGCAATTTCGGCGGTGGTATTCGGCCTTGTTGCCTGTGTTACTTTTGCTCTTTTGGCGCCTCACGTTTTGGATTTATTTTCTGATAAGGAAGAAACCGTTGCTGAAGAAAATCCTATTTTGATTACCCTTCCTGCAGAGACTCCCGAGGAAGAAATGAATCCTGAGGACATGCTTACAATTGCAGATGAAGAGGAGGAAGAAATTGACTATAGTCAGTATTCCGTTCTTGATGAAGCACAGATTAAAAACCTTCTTGCAAGCGTTAAGTATTCAATAACCGATTACCAGGACCTTTATAAGTCATTAGGTGAAATAGCTAATGGCGTAAAGAAGTCTTTGGTAAGAGTTACATCCGTTAAAACAGGCACCGACATGTTTAATAATCTATATGAAAGCGCCGGCGATCAGTGCGGTGTAATCGTAGCTTCCACTGAGGACGAGCTTTTTGTTTTGACAAAATACAGTGCAGTAAAGGGCTATGAAAACATAATGGTGACCTTTGTTAATTCAATTTCTTCAAAGGCTTCCTTTGTAAATTACGATACGAACACTGACATTTGTGTTTTAAGTGTACTTACTTCCGATGTAAATGAAGTCACAATGGAAAATATATCCGTTGCAACGCTTGGTTCTTCCACTTATTCAAGCTTAGTGGGCTCCCCTGTTATTGCTGTGGGCAGTCCTATGGGTACCTTTGATTCCATAAATTACGGAATGGCTACCTCTGTTTCGGGAAAACTTTTGGTGACGGATAATTTATATAAACGGCTTACAACCGATATTTACGGAAGCCAGAATGCAAGCGGCGTCATTGTGAATTTAAAGGGTGAAATCGTAAGTATTATCGATACAAAATATTCATCCTCAGATACTAAAAATTTAGTAGGCGGCTATGGTATTTCAGAACTTAAGAAGACGATAGAGCGTCTTGTGAACCGTAAGGATGTGGTATACTTTGGCATAACCGGAACGGATGTGCCCACAGAACTTATTTCAACCGGAGCCCCTGAGGGAGTATTTGTAGTGTCCGTTGAAATTGATTCTCCTGCAATGGAAGCAGGCATTCAGAGTGGTGATATTATTACAGGCATGGGCGCAAATTCGCTGCATCGTTTCAGTGATTTTGTAAGTGCCTTAAAGAATGAAGAAATTGATAAGGAAGAGACAATAACTGTTTATAGAAATGCACAGGGCTCCTATAAGAAGCTTGAGGTGGAAGTTTTCTTTGACAGCTACAATAAATAGAATGGAGATTTTAAATGAGATATTTAAATGAGTTACATGACGGGGACCACGTTGCGGGAATTTATTTGTGCAAACAGAAGTCAAGCGCTGTTACAAAGAACGGTAAACCCTATGACAATGTGATACTTCAGGATAAAACGGGATCGATGGACTGTAAAATTTGGGATGTGGGAAGTGCAGGCATTCAGGATTTTGCTGCTTTAGACTACGTTGACATTGTGGGAGATGTTTCTTCCTTTAATGGAGCATTACAGATAAGTATTAAGCGTGCAAGAGTGTGCGAAGAGGGCGAGTACGACCCTAAGGATTATCTTCCTGTAAGCGAAAGAAACATTGATGAAATGTATAAAGAGCTTTTGGGATATATCGGTGAAATTGACAATCACTACCTTAAGGCTTTGCTTGAAGAATTTTTTGTACACGACGAAGCCTTTATTAAAATATTCAGAAATTCAAGCGCTGCTAAAAGTGTACACCACTGTTTTATTGGAGGTTTACTTGAACATACCGTATCAGTTACAAATCTTTGCAAATATTATGCTTTAAAATATCCTATGCTTAAAAAGGATTTACTTATGACAGCAGCCATGCTGCACGACGTAGGAAAGGTGAGGGAATTTTCTTCTTTCCCAGAAAACGACTATACGGATGAAGGAAATCTTTTGGGACACATTGTAATGGGCTATGAAATGATAGGCGAAAAAGCGGCTATGATAGACGGATTTCCAAAGACCCTAGAAAACGAACTTAAGCACTGCATTCTAGCTCATCATGGCAAGCTTGAATTCGGTTCGCCCAAAAAGCCTTCCCTTATGGAAGCAATTGCTTTAAATTATGCAGATGACCTGGATGCAAAAATGGAGACCTTTAAGGAGCTTATGAACTCAACTGCAGAAACAGGGTGGCTTGGCTACAATAAGCTCTTTGAGTGTAATGTTCGTTCCACAAAGAGTCCCGAATAAAAGGTGAAAAATTGTTAGAGAAAAATCAGAAAATTGAATTAAATATTACAGCTCTTGGCTCGGAAGGCGAAGGAATCGGTAAAACAAAAGACGGCATGACTGTATTTGTAACCGACGCCCTTCCAGGAGACAGAGTACTTGCACATATTGTGAAGGTGAAAAAAACTTATGCCTACGCTTTTACGGCTGAGATTTTAACACCTTCTTCTTTTAGAGTGGAATCAAAATGTCCGGTTTCAAAAAAATGCGGAGGCTGTACTCTTCAGCATCTTGATTATAAAGAACAGCTTCGCTTCAAGCAGGAAAAGGTATATGACTGCATTAAGCGAATCGGCGGCATTGATAATCCGCCTATGGAGGAAATAACGGGCTCTGACCGTCCCTTCTATTATCGCAACAAGGCTCAGTTCCCTGTGGGAGCAGATAAAAACGGTAACGCTGTAATCGGTTTTTACAGAAAGCATTCACATGATGTTGTTGCTAATACCGCCTGTTGTATTCAGGCGCCTGTTAATGAAAAGATTATGCAGGCGGTTGAAGACTTTTTGAATCAGAAGAAAATCAGTGCCTATAATGAAGAAACTAAAAAAGGTCTTGTGCGTCATGTATTCACAAGAGTAGGCTTTACTTCCAAAGAAGTAATGGTGTCTTTGATAATAAACGGCGATTCTTTCCCTCATGCAGATGAACTTGTTGACACATTAAAGGAAACCGTAAATAAGGAAGGCCTTTTGTTGAAGAGTGTAAGCCTTAATATTAACAAAAAAGACACAAACGTCATAATGGGCTATGAATGTAAGGCTTTATATGGAAATCTTTATATAGAAGACTATATAGGAAATGTAAAATATCGGATTTCGCCCTTGTCTTTTTATCAGGTGAACCCTGAACAGACCAAGAAACTTTATGATCTTGCAAAAGATTATGCAGGACTCACCGGCACGGAAGTGTTGTGGGATTTATATTGCGGTATCGGTACCATTTCTTTATATTTAGCAGATAATGCAAAAAAAGTTTATGGCGTTGAAATAGTGCCTGAAGCCATTGAAGATGCAAAAATCAATGCAGCCATTAATAACATTACTAATGCTGAATTTTACGTAGGTGCGGCTGAGGATGTGGCGGCCTCCCTTCCTAAACCTGACGTTATTGTTGTGGACCCTCCGAGAAAGGGCTGTGATGAAAAACTTTTAGAGACAATTATTAAGGTTTTACCTAAGACGCTTGTCTATGTATCCTGTGACCCGGCAACTCTTGCCCGCGACTTAAAATTTTTATGCGCTAATGGTTATGAGCTGATAAAAGTTCATCCCGTAGATCAATTTGCTCACACGGCACATGTCGAAACTGTTGTTCTTTTGTCCCAACAAAGAAAGCCGGATGATTATATAGAGGTCGAGATTGATTTGGATGAACTCGATGCTACATCAGCAGAGACTAAGGCAACATATGAGGAGATTAAGAAATATGTGGCTGAGCATAATGATGGGATGAAGGTCAGCAATCTATATATTGCTCAGGTAAAGAAAAAATGTGGAATTGAAATGGCAGAGAATTTTAATTTTCCTAAGTCAGAGAACGCTAGGCAGCCACAGTGTCCTAGGGAGAAAGAGGATGCGATTAGGGAGGCTTTGAAGGCATTTCAGATGATATAAACATCTTGGAGCAAATTTGATTATAAAAAACATGAGGTTGATTACAGTATCGTAATAACGATGCAATTAGAGCAATATATAAAAGAATATCGCTGTTTGGGTATAGATGGTAAGCTACTAATTATAGTTGTAGTCGATATGCGTGCAAAAGATATTTCACAGTTGTGTCTCGTGACTGGATCACATAATCTTCTATGAGTGTTTTGGTTGGAGATCGCTTGCATGATTCAGGGAGGATGTTGAACCTGATATGACAAGGATGTACATTCCCATTATGGTATATACAGATGTTGTGGTTTTTCAGCCTGTTGCTTATTCTAAGCGGAGGCGCTTTGAATATTCAAAGCGCATATGAAATGAGTAAAGATGAAAAAGCTGATGCAGAGCTCTGTTCGTTTATTTTAACAGGTGACTTTTACAAAAAGATTGTTATACGGGATGATATTCCACATAATTATTATGATGAAAAGGGCTTTTTTCATTGCAATTTAATAGATTTTTTAATGAACAGGATAGAATTATTTTGATGGCTTAAGATGAAGTCAGACTGCCAAGCAATAGAAAAATAATAATCTGGCAAGAGAATATCATTGAATATGCGTGCTTTTAGGGTGATGCGTCAATTTGAAGTATGCTCTGGATGAATGCAGAGACATGCATAAAGGTGATAGTCTTTCAGAGGAAAAAGTAAAAACTTTTGCCTAGGTCAAAGCAGATATCAGACGATATAAAAGCACTTAAGAAGGGTTGAAAATAAGCTCTTCTTTAGTGCTTTATTTTTGCAATCAGCGTCAGTGTAAATACGCTTACTTTTTTTCTTTTGCATATTGCAATCAGTAAAATTAAGTGCTAGTATAAAAACACGTGAATGATTATTCACGAGGGGGGAATATGTATAAAAAACTATCTGATGATAAATTAAAGGCTTTAACTGAAGCAGGGATTAAGGAATTTGCCGAGAAGGGATACGACAAGGCAAATTTAAGTACTATAGCACGTCACGCGGGGATAAGTGTCGGCGTTATCTATAAGTACTATGAAGACAAGGAAGCATTGTTTTTAGCCTGTGTGAGATACAGTCTTCAGGCGCTCACCGATGCGTTAAAGGAAGTGGCCTTTAAGAGCGATGACTTTGAAGAGAGCTTAAGAAGCGTTATCCATACCTTAATAAATCATGCTAAAGAGCATAAAGACATAAACCGCATGTATCACGAAATAACCTCCGGTGGGGCAAGGCAGTTTTCAAAGATGCTTGCTGAAGAGGTAGAAGGAATTTCGGCACTTGTGTATACGGATTTAATCCGTAAGGCACAGGAGGAAAACAAATGCAGGAAAGACGTAAGTCCTGAAATCTTTGCTTTCTTTCTTGACGATTTGTTTATGATGCTGCAGTTTTCTTACTGCTGTGATTATTACAGAGAGCGTTTGAAGCTCTACTGTGGTGATAAAATTTTCGAAGAAGATGAAAAGATGGAAACGGAGCTTGCGAAATTTCTGTCGGGGGCTTTGGGTATAATAAAGCAAGCCTGATTGGAGGGTTACAAATGCAATACGTCATAGCTTATGACGTAGGTACCACAGGGATTAAGACCTGTCTTTTCACAATTGAAGAGCAGGTTAAACTGGTAGGTGGCACCTACGGAAGCTACAATCTCTACATCCTTGATAACGGTGGGGCGGAACAGGATGCTGATGAATGGTGGAACGCAATGTGCACAACCACACGCGAATTACTTGAAAAGACAAAGGTTGCTCCAAAGGACATTAAGGGCATAAGCTTCTGCTCTCAGATGCAGGGTTTAGTGCTTGTTGACAAAGAGGGTAATGCTTTGAGGCGTCCCATGAGTTATATGGATCAGCGCAGTGAAGAAGTCTTTGAAAAATTTTCAGGTAAAGGAATAAAGATATCTGGTTTAGGCATTATAAAGCTTTTAAAATGCTTAATTGCAACCACCGCGGCGCCCACAAGCGTTAAGGATCCAATTTGGAAATATGCATGGGTGAGAGAAAACGAGCCGGAAATTTTTGAAAGGATATATAAGTGGCTTGATGTAAAGGAATATTTAATTTGCAGGGCGACGGGTGAATTTATTATGACCAAGGATTCTGCATATTCTACATTTCTTTATGACACAAGAGACGGCAGGTGGTGCTGGAATGAATCCTTATGTAAAATTTTCGGGGTAAAGAAAGAGCACCTACCGAGGGTTATAAACTGTAGCGACGAGGCAGGTAAGCTTTCTGAAAGAGCTGCAAAAGAACTGGGCCTATCAGTCGGCACTTCGGTTTTTGGAGGCGGCGGTGATGCCACATTAATCGGAATTGGCGGCGGTTGTACAAAGGTGGGAGATACCCACATATATTCCGGTACTTCAGGCTGGGTATCCACGGTTACGGATAAACAGGTTGTTGATATATTCGCAATGATAGCAGCAGTTGTAGGGGCAAGAGAAAAAACCTTTAACTATTTTGCTGAAATGGAAACGGCAGGCAAATGCTTTGAGTGGGTTAAGGAGCATCTGGCACTTGATGAAATTGGTATTTATTTAAATAAACAGGATGTAACGGAAAGTAAGGAAAGCGAATACATAAGCCTTTATGACTATTTAAGCGATACGGTTAAAAAGGCTCCAGCCGGTTCAGGCGGGCTCATCTTTACTCCATGGCTTCACGGTAATCGTTGCCCATTTGAAGACCCGGATGCGGCAGGCATGTTCTTTAACATTAAATTAGAGACGGGCAAAACCGAAATGCTGAGAGCGGTTTTAGAGGGTATATGCTACCACTTAAGATGGATGCTTGAGTGTTCTGAATCAAAGGTAAAGGGCTCGGATACCATAAGATTTGTGGGTGGCGGTGCTTTATCAAAGGTAACATGTCAGATACTTGCAGATATTACGGGACGTAAAATTGAAACCGTTGAACATTCTCAGGACGTAGGGGCAGTAGGAGCGGCAATGCTTGCAGGTGTAGGACTTGGCCTTATTCCTTCACTTGAAGGAGCAGGCGACTACATTAAGGTAAGCGGTACCTACATTCCAAATCCAGAAAACAAAGAGGTATATGATAAAAACTACAGGGTATTTAAAAAATTACATGATGCCAATAAAAAGCTTTTTGTGGCAATGAATGACTAGGAGGTTACGGCATGGATGATAATCAGTTAAAAAAACTAGTATCTGAAACAGGAAGAATCTTACTTGACAAACAGCTTGTAGCAAGGACCTGGGGAAACATCAGTGCAAGAAAGGATGACACAAAATTTGCCATTTCTCCAAGCGGTCTTGGCTATGAAAATATGCAGCCTTCAGATGTTCCGATTTTTGATTATGAAACGGAAACCTGGGAGGGCTCAAGAAAGCCTTCAAGTGAAAAGAAAATTCACGCAGCTGCCTATAAGCTTTATAAGGATGTAAATTTTGTAATTCATACTCATCAGGATTATGCAACGGCAGTGGGCCTTGTAGGGGTAGAAAATTTAAAGATGACTGCTGAAGAAAAAGTGCTTTTAGGAGAAGTAACGGTGGCAGCCTACGGGCTTCCCGGCACAGGCAAGCTAAAGGATAACGTGGAAGCTGCTTTAAGGACAGGCTCAAAGGTAGTGCTTATGAAGCACCACGGCGCTTTGATTTTAGGTACGGACAGAGAGGATGCCATTAATAAGGCTGAAGTGCTTGAGACTGTATGCAGGAGAGTGGTTGATGAAAAAATCGTTGATAACAAAAATATCGTGCCTACCGAAGAATTAAGTCCTGAAATGAAAGCAGCCTGCAAGGACATGGTGGTAATTTCTGATAAGAATTTATTACTTATGGGACAGATAGGCGGCTTTAGAGCACAGCTTGATGACATGGCTCAGATGCTTGGCAAAAAATTAAGAGCAGTTGAAAACGACGATAAGAAAATTCTTTCAGCGTTAAACAAAGGGGACGCTGTATTAGTTAAAAACGTAGGATGTGTAATCCTAACTGAAGCACCTGATGATACGGAAGCTTTAAAATTATTGATTACAAAAGCTGCTATGGCAAAAAGATATACACTTGCCTGCGGTGTGAACGTTAAACTTTCTTCATTTGACTGTAACCTTATGCGACAGGTTTACAAAATGAAGTATTCAAAGAAGAAAGAGGGCTGAAATGAGCGAAAAGAAAAAGGAACTGTTTAGAACCATAAAATTTGCACTTTGTTCAGTTTCTGCAGGAGTAATCCAGCTTTGCTCCTTTACACTTTTAACCTTTGTGTGCGAAGACTGGCCCTACATGGCAAGGTATTTGATTTCCCTTGTACTTTCGGTACTGTGGAATTTTACCTTAAACAGAAAATTTACTTTTCAGTCTGCCAATAACGTACCAGTAGCAATGCTTAAGGTGGCAGCCTTCTATGCGGTATTTACACCTGTTACAATGTTAGGCGGCGGGTATCTTGCAGATACACTTGGCTGGAACGACTTCTTAGTGGAAGTCTTAACAATGGCACTTAATTTTATTACCGAATACATCTACGACAGATTTGTGGTATTCGGAAAATCATTAGACACAAACGAAAGAGCAAAATCCAAGGAGGAAAAATAAATGAGTAATTGTGGTATTTCAAGATGGGACGATCCTAACGAGATCAACAGAAAATTAAAAGAATTAACAAGCCAGCCAATATGGGAAATCGATGATGAGTATTATAAGGAAGTCATGAAATATTATGATGAAAAATGTACTCAGTCAAAGGCAGTTTATGAAGAAGCAAAAAATTACATCCCAGGTGGTGTACAGCATAACCTTGCTTTCAATAAACCCTTTCCAATGTGCATGGCAAAGGCTGACGGCGCTTATCTTTACGATAAGGACGGCAATCAGTACATTGACTTTTTACAGGCCGGTGGTCCTACAATTTTAGGAAGTAACTATGAGCCAGTAAGAAAGAGAGTAGAAGCCTTACTTGAAGAATGCGGTCCTGTAACAGGCTTACTTCACGAATCAGAGCTTATGCTTGCAAAAGAAATTAATAAGCACATGCCTAACGTTGAAATGTTCAGAATGCTTGGTTCAGGTACAGAATCCTGTATGGCAGCTTTACGTATTTCAAGAATTGCAACAGGCAAGAAGCGTGTTATTAAAATGGGTGGTGCATACCATGGCTGGTCAGATCAGCTTGTATACGGTTTAAAGATTCCGGGTTCACGAGGCTTGCTTGAATCACATGGTATCCCCGGAGCAGACTATCGTACAACGGATGAATGCAGACCTAACGATTTAGATATGCTTGAGGCTATCTTAAAGAAAAATAAACTTATGGGCGGCACAGCAGCTGTTATGGTAGAGCCCTGCGGTCCTGAATCAGGTACAAGACCTATCGCTAAAGAATACAACAAGGGCGTAAGAGAACTCTGTGATAAATATGGCGCATTATTGATCTTCGATGAGGTTGTAACCGGCTTCCGTGTAGGCATAGGCGGTGCTCAGGAATACTTTGATGTAGTACCGGATTTGACAATCTTTGGTAAGATTATCGCCGGCGGATATCCGGCAGCAGGTGGTGTAGGCGGTAAGAAGGAATATGCACAGCTTATGGCAGCAGGTCTTGCAACAGGCAAGCATCGTGCATACGTAGGCGGTACTCTTGCAGCCAATCCCCTTTCCTGCGTTGCAGGTACAGCAGCAATACAGGAAATCGCAGCTACCAACGCATGCGAAAAAGCAGGCGCAATGGGCGACAGAATTACAGACGGCTTAAAGGAACTTATCGACAGATATTCTCTTCCTTTCGTAGCTTACAATCAGGGCTCAATCTGCCACTTGGAGTGCACAGGTGCAATGAGCTTTGACTTCTCTTCAATGAGCTTTATAAAGTCAGCTATCGGTATTCTTAAGAATAAGGATATGATGTATGTAAGAAAAGACTCCATGGAGCGCATGGGTGCTGCATATATGGCTAACGGTATCGTTACTCTTGCAGGCTCAAGACTTTACACTTCAATGGCTGATACTCCGGAAATCATCGACGAAGCCTTGAACAGATTCGAAAACGTATTTAAGCACGTAAAGAAGACAGACAAGGGCTTAGTTAAATAATTAGGTTAAATAAGGGATTCCGATAAGGAATCCCTTTATTAAGGTACTACGTGCCAATGATGCGTACTCGCGCGTAATGTATATGATGCTCAGATAGCGCAGCAGATTACGGATAGCATTGCCGTTTTTATTTGATTTCTGGCTTTTGCGGATTTTGTATTTCAGAAACAATCTGATTGCGCCCATGGGTTTTTCCATAATAAAGCTTTTCATCGGCTGCTTCAACCAGCCTGTTTATATCATCCGTAAAGCCTTCTGTAATACCCATTGTCATGGTGATTTTTATTTCGTAACCTTCAGATAAAACCGTCATGCCCCGAATGGAATCAGCAAGGGCTTCAAGTGTAGGAATGGAAGACTTCATATCGGTTTTGTCAAAGACAAGTACAAATTCTTCACCGCCCCATCTTGAAGCAAAGCCTTTACCATGCATGGCCTGCTTTAACTGATTGGCTACTGCAATTAAAACATCGTCCCCTGATTTGTGACCGTAGGTGTCGTTAACCGCTTTAAAGTGGTCGATATCCGTAATGGCAACGGAATAAGGCACGCCTGTTTCTTTTGCTCTGTCTGTAAGATGTTTCATGGAATTAATTAAATATCTTCTGTTGTTAAGCCCTGTTAACGGGTCTGTTTCAACCGATGCTCTTATGCCCTTTTGCATCTGAACGGAGCTTCTTGAAATTTCGCCAAGCTCGTCTTCTCGTCTTAAATATTTAGCATCAAGCTCGGCGCTTAAATTGCCGGTTGCGACCTTATTTAAGAAAATTTGTATTGCCTTAAGTACTTCCGTTATGTTTTTAGTATTCTTAAATGAAAAGTAGGCAGCCAGTGCCATACCGGGAATAGCAAGCACCAAAACAGGCCATACTGCCTTTAGCACACTTTTCTTAAGACTTGAGGATTCTTTGGCAATCTCTATCATGCCGATGATTGAAGCATCGCTGTTTTTTAATGGAACATAGAGTACTAAGTAATCCTTATCTAAAATATCTATGCTTTCATAAAATACTTCATTTCCGTCATACAAGACTTCATTTGCAGTTTCTGCATTGGTACAAAGTCCTGCAAGACGCTTTCCCGCAGTGGTTTTGAAGGTGGTATGTACACGCATGTCCATATATAAAACCGAAATTTCGGTGCCGGTGCTTACTGCATGGGAATCAATTATTGAACAGTCGTAGGTAATATTTGAAGCACCTTTATAAAAATCATATTTGTCGTTTTTGCCCTGTATTAATGCATAGTCACCGGGATAGGAAATATCGTAGGAAATTTCAATGCCGGAAGCGATGTTTTCTAAATTTTCTTTTGCTTCGTTATAAACGGTTTTTTTAAAGCGGTTATATGAAAATAATGTAATGACAATTCCGAAAAGCAAAACGGGCACTACAGCAACAATCAGCATTTTTTTATAGATACCGGTTTTCCTTTTCATGCGCATGCCTCCCTAGTTTCCTTGCATATTAAAGCATTATAATGCCTAAACATAATATTACTAAATCGTTAACTGTTAATTAGATATAATAGCCGTGATAAAAGGCAAAATTTGTGTGTAAAAAACGGTCGGCACTTTTTCACTTTAACGTATTGACGTTGATTTTTAAGGGTGTTATCCTATCTCTTATAATTAAAGAATTTAAAGGAAAGTTTATTTATGAATGAAATGGACGAGGCAAGAGCCGAAATTGAAGCGATAGATAAAGAAATGGCTTCACTTTTTGAAAAAAGAATGCAGTGTTCAAAGACCGTTTCGGAATATAAAAAATCTCACGGTCTTCCTGTGCTTGACAAGAACAGGGAAAAAATACTGATGGAGAGAAATGTGGGATATCTGAGTAATCCAGATATAGAGCCTTATTACAGAGAATTTTTTGCCGGCTTACTGGAGGTTTCAAAGAAGTATCAGCACAAGCTTATAAGCGGAGTCAGAGTCGCATACAGCGGAATTGAAGGTTCTTTTGCCGCAATTTCCTGTGAAAAGATTATTCCGGATGCTCATAGAATTTCCTGTAAGAATTTTAAAGAAGCCTATGAATCGGTCGAAAGAGGAGACTGCGAGCTTTGTGTTCTTCCTATTGAAAACAGCTATGCGGGAGAGGTCGGTCAGGTAACCGATTTAATGCTTAACGGAAGCCTGTATATAAACGGAGTCTATGAGCTTAGTGTTTCCCAATGCCTTCTCGGAGTTAAGGGAAGCTCGCTTGATACGATTACAACTGTTGTAAGTCATCCGCAGGCCTTGGAGCAGTGCAACGAGTTTATTTTTGAACATCATTATAATACTGTTCACTCGGACAATACGGCAAGAGCGGCCAAAGAAATAGCCGATAACGGTGACATACATGTCGGCGCCATTGCGAGCAAGGAAACCGCAAAGCTTTACGGGCTTACGATTTTAGATCACGACATCAATAAGAGCGACCAGAATACAACACGTTTTGCAGTTTTTTCAAAGAGTAAGAATCAGATGAAGGTAAACAGCGATTTTAATGCTTTCATCTTAATGTTTACCGTCAAAAACGATGCAGGTTCGCTTGCGAAGGCAGTTTCGACAATCGGTGCTTACGGATATAACATGCGTGTTATAAAAAGCCGTCCTAATAAAGACAAGAACTGGACCTATTATTTCTATACGGAGATTGAAGGTAAGATTAATACTGTCAATGGTTCCGAGATGCTTAAGGCTCTTTCTGTTGTCTGCGAATCAGTCAAGGTAATAGGCACCTATAAACCAGAAACACGGATTTAGGCGGAGGAAGCATGAAGCTAAGTGTAGAATTAAAAACGTCACCTTACGATATTATCATCGAAAAAGGTGCTTTAAACAGAGCCGGTAATGAGCTTAATCTTGACAGAAAGGTAATGATAGTTACCGATTCTGGTGTTCCAAAGGAGTATGCAGAGAGGGTGGCCTTAAAGTGTAAGCAGGGAATTGTTCGGACCGTCAGCATGGGAGAGGGTTCAAAGGAGCTTAGTACCTATGAAGCTTTGCTTTGTGAACTTTTAAACAATGATTTTACACGTAAAGACTGCGTAGTTTCAGTCGGCGGAGGCGTTGTCGGTGACCTTGCGGGCTTTGTTGCAGCATCCTATATGAGAGGAATAGATTTTTACAATGTTCCGACTACTGTCTTAGCTTCTGTTGATTCATCAATCGGGGGCAAGACTGCCGTTAATTTTCATGGTGTAAAGAACATCATCGGAGCCTTTTATCAGCCAAAGAAAGTTCTTATCGATCCGGACGTGTTTAAGACGCTTCCTAAACGTCAGATTTCAAACGGTCTTGCGGAGGCAGTGAAAATGTCCTTAACCTTTGACGGTGAACTTTTTGCAGGCTTTGAAAAGGGTGTCGATTTTAACGATTTATCAAAGCTTATCTATAAATCCCTTGACATAAAAAGAAAAGTGGTAGAAGCTGACGAAAAAGAAAAAGGCTTAAGAAAAGTTCTGAATTTTGGACATACCCTTGGTCATGGAATTGAAGTTTCTTCGGGAGAGAAATTACTTCACGGAGAAAGCGTGGCACTTGGAATGCTTAGGATGTGTTCAGAACCTGTAAAGGAGAGGCTTACAAAAGTCCTTAATATGCTGAACCTTCCCACAGAGTTTGATTTTGACAAGGAAAAAGCCCTGAATGCAATTTCCCATGATAAGAAGTCAAATGGGGATACGATTTCAACAATTTTCGTTGAAGAAGCAGGAAAGTACGAAATCAGGGAAATGACACTTGACGAACTGAAAGAAAGACTTTAAAGAAGCCTTTCCTTAGAGGATCTTACGTTTGAAAGACCAAACGGCTGGAGGAGATATGAAGAACACTTTCGGAAACAACATGCAAATGACGATTTTTGGTGAAAGTCACGGTCCATACATAGGAATAGTTCTTGACGGACTTGCTCCGGGGATTAAAATAGAAGATGATTTTATAAGGCATCAGCTTTCTTTAAGGCGCCCGTCTGGGAAGATTTCAACTGCAAGGATCGAGGCGGATGAGTTTATAATAGCGAGCGGTGCTTATAACGGATTTACGACAGGCACTCCGCTTACTGTTTTAATTCAGAATACAGCACAGCATTCAAAGGATTATGAAGCTGCTGTCAGAATTGCTCGCCCAGGACATGCGGATTACACGGCGTTTTGCAAATATAAAGGCTTTGAGGACTATCACGGAGGCGGGCACTTTAGTGGCCGAGTTACGGCTGCCCTGGTAGCGGCCGGTGCGATAGTTATTCCTGCATTAAGGAAAAAGAATATATTAATCGGGACGCATATTTCATCCCTTGCCGGGATTTCTGACAGGCCATTTGATGATTATGAGGCCGATATAAAGACACTATCCGATTTAAGCTTTCCTGTTCTTGACGTACATAAGGCAGGTATTATGCAGGATACAATTTTAAAGGCTTCGGAATGCAAGGACAGTGTCGGAGGGGTGCTTGAAAGTGTCATTCTGAATATGCCTGCGGGTATAGGTGAACCCTGGTTTGACAGTATAGAGGGTTTGCTTTCGCATGCACTGTTTTCAATTCCGGGTATTAAGGGTGTTGAATTTGGTGATGCTTTTAACAAGGTTTCAGGTTTCGGAAGTGAATATAATGATCCCTTCAGAGTATCTGAAGGACAGGTCATTACGACCACCAACAATAACGGAGGAATTAACGGAGGAATTTCAAACGGTATGCCCATTATCTTTAAATGTGCCGTTAAGCCCACACCGTCGATTTATAAGAAGCAGGACAGCGTTGATATCAATTCAATGACCAACGCCTCTCTTGAAATCAAGGGCCGTCACGATCCGGCAATTATTCACAGAGCAAGAATTGTGGTTGATTCCATTGCCGCTCTTTGTGTATATGATATGCTTTCAACATACTTCGGAACAGAATATTTTCTAGAAGATAGATAGCTGGAATACGATTTAACTGGCGAAAACTTTCGCACAGCTATTCAAAGAAAATACAGAAGTCCTTAGGCAAGTATCAATATGAACTTAAGGAAACAGGATGCCGTAAAGGTTTTGAAGCCATTGACTTTATTTGTGAATATTTAGGAGAAATGCCAAGTGGAAGCAATCATTGATATATCAAAAGCACACGGAGAAATTATGACACCACCGTCAAAAAGTCTTTCGCACAGATATATTATCTGCGCATCTCTTTCAAAGGGGACAAGTGTCATTTCAAATATAGATTATTCAGAGGACATCCTCGCAACATTGGATTGTGCAAAAGAACTTGGAGCCACAATTAAAAGAGACGGATCAACTCTTACGATTACCGGTATTGACGGGAAGGTAAAGAAAGCTTCTTTTTCTTTTTACTGCAGAGAATCCGGAAGCACGATGCGTTTCTTTATGGGGGTGGCTCTTTTGCTGGGTGTTCCTTCAAAATTTTACGGAAGTGAAACCTTAAGAAACAGGCCTTTCATGATTTTTGAAGATATTTGCACTTTAGAGGGTATTGAGTTTAAAAAGGAAGAAAATTATATCTATGTAAACGGAAAGCTTAAAAATAACAGCTTTGAGGTTAAGGGAAATATCAGCAGTCAGTTTATTACGGCACTTTTGTTTATACTTCCTTTGCTTGGAGGAGGTGAAATTAAGATAACTCCTCCAATTGAGAGCAGGTCGTATATTTACCTGACACTTCAGGCTCTAAAGGCCTTTAAAGCAGAAGCTTTTTTTGAAGATGATAATACCTTGATGGTTTTGCCTGGAAAATATACAGCTTCAAATGTTACCGTTGAGGGTGACGAATCGAACGCGGCTTTTCTGGAAGCCTTTAATTACCTTGGAGGTGATGTATGTGTCTTAGGACTTAACAGGGATACGCTTCAGGGAGACAGGGTTTACAAGGATTGCTTTGAAGCTTTGAAAAATGAAAATGCTAAGATTGATATAACGGATTGTCCGGATCTTGGCCCAGTTTTATTTGCCGTAGCGGCTGCCTTAAACGGAGGAACGTTTACTGGAACAAAACGTCTTAAGCTTAAGGAAAGCGATAGAGGCAGGGTGATGTGCGAGGAGCTTTTAAAGCTTGGCGTAAAAAGTGAAAGCACACAAAATTCGATTACAATTATCAAATCGGAATTAAGGAAACCTACGGAAACGCTTTGCGGACATAACGATCACAGGATTGTCATGAGCCTAACGCTTTTGCTGACGCTTACAGGCGGTATTATAAATGAGGCGGAGGCAGTAAGGAAGAGCTATCCAAATTTCTTTAATGATATAAAAGGGCTCGGAATAGGAGTAAATTTTAGCGGATTGTGTCAATGATATTTGCACTCTGCTTCGCTACTTGCTCATATAAAAGCGATATCCTTATAGTCGGATTGGGACTTATTGGCAAAAGCCCTGCAAAGGCCTTTAAGAGGCTTGGCTATCCTGTAAGCGCAATCGACACAAGGGCCGAAGTTTTTAAAAATAAAAGAGGTATTTTGATATGAATATGGATTTTGAAAGAAAGCTTGCCATTCCCATGGAAGTAAAGGAAATGTATCCCGTTACCCTGAAGGTAAGCGAGGATGTAGGTAAGAAGCGCCTGGAGATAATGAATGTTTTTGAGGGAAAATCTGACAGGCTTGCTCTAATCATCGGACCATGCTCGGCAGACAGAGAGGACAGCGTACTCGATTACCTTTGCAGATTAAAAAAATTATCCGACAAGGTTGAGGAGAAAATCTTAATTATTCCGAGAGTTTACACGAATAAACCCCGTACAACGGGAGAAGGCTACAAGGGTCTTCTTCATCAGCCCGATCCTAATGCAAAGCCGGATATGTTTCAGGGAATAATTGCGACAAGACGCATGCATATGAGAGCCGTTGAGGAAACAGGCTTTTCCTGTGCGGATGAGATGCTATATCCAGGCAGCTACAAGTATCTGGATGATTTGCTTGGCTATGTTGCGGTCGGGGCAAGAAGCGTTGAAAATCAGGAGCACAGGCTTACGGCAAGCGGAATCGAGGTTCCGGTAGGCATGAAGAATCCAACATCGGGAGTATATTCGGTCATGATGAATGCCATTAAGGCAGCCCAGCACGGACAAACCTTTATTTACAGAGGCTGGGAGGCTCATTCACACGGAAACCCTGTGGCTCATGCAATTTTGAGAGGATATTCGAACAAGCAGGGCACTTCGCAGCCCAACTATCATTATGAGGATCTTGTAAGGCTTTGTGAGTTTTACAAGGAGGAAGAATATTTAAATCCTGCCCTGGTAGTTGATGCCAATCATGCAAATTCCGGAAAGAATCCCTTTGAGCAGCCTCGTATCATTAAAGAAGTGCTTCATTCGGCACGTCACAATGCAGATATAAAGAGGCTTTTGAAAGGCTTTATGGTTGAAAGCTATATTGAAGACGGAAATCAAAAGATTGGAGAAGGAATATACGGAAAGTCAATCACTGATGCCTGCTTAGGCTGGGAAAAGACGGAAAAAATGGTATTGGAGATTGCTGAATTATTATAGATAAAAGAAAAACATTAAAGCTTTCAGAAACTTAATGTCGATTTGCGGCATTAAATTATACATATAGACGCTTAAAAGAAAGACAAAATTTTGTGTGTTAAAAAATTGCCAAAGTATATTTTTAGTGTTATAAAAATGAGGATATAAATATGTTTTTGTTACTTTTCTTTTGCTGGGTAATATTTAACGGTGCCTTCACTCTTGAAATTGCCATATTCGGAGTGGTGATTGCGGCGGCAATTTATGCCTTCGCCTGTGCCTTTATGGGTTACAGCGTTAAAAAGGATTTATTCATAATGAAGAAGCTCCCTCAGGTGATTGCTTATGTGTTTATATTATTGTGGGAGGTTATAAAGGCGAACGTGACGCTGTTTAAGCTTTTCTTTCATAAGAAGTCTTCAGAGAGACGTCCAGTAATTGTCAGCTTTAAAACAGGGCTTAAGACTAAAATCGGAAGAGTGCTCCTGGCAAATGCCATTACTCTTACTCCGGGCACCATTACGGTTTCTTTAATTGATGACACCTACACAATCCACTGCTTTGATGAATCACTGGCAACAGGGTTAAACGACACTATATTCGAAAGGAAACTTGCACGCTTAGAGGAGGGCTTTGAAAGATGAATGAAATTAAATTTTTTGAAGCCTATTCACAGTTTGCAACTGTTGTGTTAATCGCTCTTGGCATCATTGCAATCCTCTGCCTTATTAAATCCATTATTGGTCCTACCGCTGCTGACAGAATTGTAGCAATCAATATGCTAGGCACCATTACAATGGCGATAATTACAGTTTTGCTTGTTAAGCTGAGAGAGGGTTATCTTGCGGATATATGTGTTATTTATGCGATGATATCCTTCCTTGCTGTTATTGTACTTTGCAAGGTCTATTACGGCGCATATAAAGCTAAAAGAAAAGCGAGAAAGGAGGATAAAAAATAATGGAAACGTTATATTTAATCAGATTTATCCTTGGATGCTTTTTTATAGCCTTGGGACTTTTAATTTTTATACTTGCAACTTTAGGGGTATATAAACTACGATATGTCCTTAACAAAATGCATTTTGCAGGAACCGGCGACACCTGCGGTCTTGCCTGCACGATATTTGGAGCCAGCATTATTAACGGGCTTGATTTTACAAGTCTTAAACTGATGCTGGTGCTTGTGTTTTTCTGGTTTGCATCTCCTGTATCAAGCCACCTGATTTCACGTCTTGTGTCAAAAACTGACAAGGAGCTTGACAGTCACGTGGATATTTTAGACGATGAAGAATCAAAAGCTTTAATCAATAAATAAGGGGAATAGACATGACAGTTTTCATGTGCGTACTTTTAACATTTCTTGTTATATGTGCCGTAGCGGTAAGCTTTTCCAAAAATCTTCTTAATTCTGTGCTGATTTTTATGTCCTACAGCTTAATAATGTCTGTTATCTGGATGCTTTTGGAATCTCCAGACCTTGCCATTACAGAGGCAGCGGTGGGCGCCGGCATTACAAGTATTTTATTCTTTGTAACCTTAAACAGAATTCACGCAATGTTTAAGGATGCAAGTGAAAAAAAGGAGGCAAAAGAAAATGAAAAAGAAGTTAAGTAGCCTCCTTGGATTCATTTATTCAAGTAAGGATGACTATTATGGCTCCATGTCAATCAGAGACAGAGAAGAAGATGTGACAGCTTTAAATACAGTTACTAAAGAAGAATACAGAGCGGATATAAAAAAGGTAAAAAGAAAAGTCTATTCAGAGACTAAAAATAAAAACCTTAAGAAAATGAACGCTTTATATAAGGCTTTGGCGGTAGCATTTGCGGTTTTCTTTAGCGAGGTTTTGATTTTGACGGTTTCAAATATGCCTCCTACAGGGGACATTAATAATCCTGCCAATAACGAGGTGGCTGAAAGATATATTGTGAGTGGCCTTGAAGAAACCGGTGCTACAAATATCGTGGCAGGCATGATTCTTGACTACAGGGCTTTTGATACGTTAGGGGAATCCCACGTACTTTTCGTGGCAGCAATTGTAGTAACCGTTTTGTTAAGACTTGATAAGGACGAACGCGATCCTAAGGATACAAAGATTGTTGAGACTATTTCCGAAGCCGAAAAGGAAGATAAAATTTTTGAACCAAAGAATGATGACATTTTACAGAAGGTAGTGCTTATTTTAGTGCCTGTCATTATGGTATTTGGTATATATGTTATCCTTAACGGACATTTGTCGCCGGGCGGAGGATTTTCGGGCGGTGCTATTCTGGGCGCTGCTCTGATTATGTACCTTAATGCCTATGGCTTTGATAAGACAAGACGTTTCTTTAATGAAAAGATGTGTAAAGGAGTAACCTTTGCAGGACTTGCGTTTTATGCGTTAGCAAAATGTTATGCCTTTTTTTGTGGAGCCAACAATCTTGACTCTCATATTTCAAAGGGAATTGCAGGCCACATTATAAGTGCAGGTCTTATCCTTCCCCTTGATATTGCAGTAGGCTGCGTTGTAGCCTGCACCATGTATTCATTCTATGCAATGTTTAGAAAAGGAGGTATGTAATATGGGACAGAACCTTCTTAATAACTATGCAGAAGCAGTGGCTATGATAGTATTTGCAATCGGTTTTTCAAACCTTTTGCTTCATAAAAACCTCATTAAAAAAATTATCGGATTAAATCTTATGGACACGGCCATCTACTTATTCCTTGCCTTAAAGGGATATATAAAGGGTCATGTGGCTCCAATTATTATTGACGGAGTAATCGAGGCGGATTCATACATTAACCCTATACCTTCAGGTCTGGTACTGACAGGTATTGTTGTATCCGTATCCGTAACCGCACTAATGCTTTCTTTAACAATAAGACTTTACAAGCGTTATCACACCTTGGATCTTGATGAAATCTCCTTAAGACTCAGAAAGGAGGGCTTGTAAAATTATGCGTAATTTTATTGAAAACTTTCCCCTCTTTTCCATAATACTTTGCCTTCTTTCATCCTCCTCAAGCTTCCTGCTTAAGGGTAAGTCTGCAAAGCGGGTTAATACCTGCCTCATTTCAATATGCGGCATTTTATCTTTATGTGTGGCAGGATACTGCTATATAAACGGAAGCTTTGTTTACACCATGGGTCATGTACCGGCTCCCTGGGGCAATGAGGTAAGGGGCGGAGTACTGGAGGGCATTATGGCCTCCTTCTTTTGCCTGATAATGCTTTTATCCATGACTGGCGGCAGAAAGAAGCTTTTAGAAGAAGTAGAAGATACAAAGCTTAATCTTTACTATATTTTAGTAAATTTAATGCTTTGTTCTTTAATCGCCCTTGTATATACCAATGACTTATTTACAGCCTATGTATTTGTGGAAATAAACACAATTTCAGCCTGCGGCTTAATTGTAATCAGACAGAACGGCCGTACAATCGAAGCTGCTGTAAGATACATGATTATGAGCCTATTGGGTTCAGGTCTTTTCCTTGTGGGCTTATGTATGCTTTATGACCTTACTGGGCACCTTCTGATGAGTAACATTCAGGAATCGGTGGCAGAGCTTGTGGCAACGGGGCAGTATACAGAGCCTTTGCTTGTTACCATTGCATTTATGATGATGGGACTTGCAATCAAGAGTGCGCTTTTCCCATTTCACGCGTGGCTTCCTGATGCCTACGGATATTCTACGATTTCCAGTGCTGCTATTTTATCAAGCCTTGTTTCCAAAGGATATATTTTCTTATTGATTAAGATTATCTATCGTGTAATCGGCTTTGAAGCAGTGCATAATTCGTTATTGTTGAATGTATTGTTTGTATTTGCGGGTCTTGGCATTATTTTTGGAAGTGTAAGCGCCATGCAGGAAGACGATATCAGACGAATGGTGTCCTATTCTTCGGTTGCCCAGATTGGTTATATATATTTAGGTATTTCCCTTGGCACCAAGGAAGGCATGATTGCGGCAATATTCCAGATTTTTGCTCACGCTGCAACAAAATCAATGCTGTTTATTTCGGCAGTCGGGCTTACGGATGTATCGAATACAAGCCGTAAATTTAAGGATTTAACAGGCGCTGCCCACAGAAACAGGATTGCGGGAATCGGCTTTGCGGCAGGCTCTCTTTCAATGGTGGGCATACCGCTGTTTTCCGGATTTATCAGTAAGCTTTTATTCATGGAAGCTTCTATTAAAAATTACGGCAAAATGCTTCCTGCAATTATAGTGCTTGCCATCAGTACGATTTTAAATGCTATTTATTTTATGAAGACGGTTATAAGAATCTATTCTCCGGAAAGAGATTTATACGAGGGAAGAGAAGGCTTTTACCATATAACGGCAAAAGAAGAGAAGGGCTACACTGTTACAATAATTTTGTTTATTGCTTTAAACGTGGCTCTCGGTCTTTGCTCAGAACCGATTCTTGAACTGATTGAATTAGGACTTTCAATGTTTGCTTAAATTTTTAAGAAGGGAACATATTTTGGAAAAGATGTTTACTTTATTAAAATTAAATGATGCACTTTCAATTGCCTATAAAATAGACAGAATAAGCATCGTGTTTTTGATTACCACTGTGGTGCTGTGGCTTGCCGCAGGGGTTTATTCGATTTTTTATATGAAGGAAAAGAAAAATAAAAAACGCTATTACTGCTTTTATGTAGTGCTGTTTTTCATAATGGCGTTAATGGCAGTTTCAGCCAATCTCTTCACCTTCTATATGAATTATGAGCTTATGACTCTTTTGTCGGTGCCTCTTGTAATGCACGATCAGACAAAGGAAGCAAGAGATGCAGGCTTTAAATATTTGATCTATTCATTTTTCGGCGCTTATTTTGTACTGTTTGGCTTTTATGTACTTAATAAATACTGCGTAAGTTTAACCTTTACGCAAGGCGGCACTCTGGATATGTCTTTGGCTGTCGGCCATGAGAGCTTAATTCATATTGCGGTTTTCTTTATGATTATAGGCTTTGGCGTAAAAGCAGGTATGTGGCCATTACATGCATGGCTTACAACCGCCCATCCAATTGCTCCTTCTCCTGCCAGTGCAGTGCTGTCAGGCGCTATCGTTAAAGCGGGTGTTGTGGGTATCATAAGAAGCCTTTATTACCTTGCAGGTGCAGACTTTGTTAAAGGCACCTGGGTACAGACCGCCTTCACGATTTTAACAATGCTTACTATTTTAATGGGTTCAACTCTTGCTTATTTTGAGCCTGTTCTTAAAAAGCGTCTGGCTTATTCTACCATCAGCCAGGTGTCATACATTTTATTTGGTTTATCAATACTTGAGCCTACTGCTTTCTACGGCTCGTTATTACAGTTTGTATCCCATGCCTTTGCAAAGTGTGCGCTTTTCTTAATTGCAGGCCTTTTGATTATGGTATCAGGCTCAACAGAAGTTAAGGATTTAAAGGGTATCGGTAAAAAATACCCGGGATTATTGTGGTGCTTTACTATTGCAGCGCTCTCAATGATAGGGATTCCGCCTTCAGGCGGCTTCCTTGCAAAGTGGTATTTAATAGAAGGCTCTCTTAATTCAGGCTTCTATGCATTTACCTGGGTGGGACCGGTGTTTTTACTTTTGTCGGCATTGCTTACAGCAGGCTATTTACTACCCATTACGATTAACGGATTTTTCCCGGGAGAAGGCTATACAGATACAGCTAAAGAAAAAATAAGACTTCCTAAAACCGCAATGGTGCCGATAATACTGCTTACGGCATTGTGCGTGCTTGCAGGTATTTTACCAAGCCTTTTCGTAGGAGGTGCATTTTGATGAACGCTTATTTAATTTACGTTGCAATTTTCCTACCCATGCTTGCAGGCTTTTTAATTCTTTTATTGCCTGAAGGCTCAAGAAAAGCATATTTATATGCTTCAGAAGCAGTTACGCTTCTTACGGCAGCTCTTGTGTGGACATTAATTATAAATCCACCTTCTGAGTCAGTTGTGTTATTTGAATTCGTAAGAAAATATACGATTTCATTTAAAATAGACGGTTTATCAAGAGTGTTTGCAGGCCTTATTTCAACTCTCTGGCCGTTGGCTGTTTTATATTCCTTTGAATACATGGAAAAAGAAGGAAACAAAAACACTTTAAAAGAAAGAACCTTCTTTGGCATGTATGTAGTGACATACGGTGTGACCTTGGCAATAGCATTTTCCGATAACCTTTTATCCATGTACTGCTTTTATGAAATGCTTACACTTGTGACGATTCCGTTAGTACTGTTTTATTTAAATGATGAATCGATTCGTGCTACAAGAACCTATGTAGTCTATTCCCTTGGCGGTGCAGCCTTTGCTTTTATTTCCTTAATATTTTTAATGTATTACGGAAATTCTTTGACCTTTACTCTTGGCGGAGTGCTATCAGGGGATAATTTAAACAGGAGAGACAATATATTACGCTTTGTATATGTACTTTCTTTCTTTGGCTTTGGCGTAAAGGCGGCAGTGTTCCCAGTGTGCTCCTGGCTTCCTAAGGCCGGAATTGCACCTACTCCCGTTACGGCTTTGCTTCACGCGGTTGCGGTTGTTAAATCCGGTGCTTTTGCAATTGCAAGACTTACTTATTACAGCTACGGTGTTGACTTCCTAAAGGGCACCTGGGCGCAGAATGTTTTACTTATATTCACTTCCTTTACAATTGTGTACGGTTGTTCAATGGCTGTAAAGGAAAGACACCTAAAACGAAGACTTGCTTATTCGACGGTTTCAAACCTTTCATATATTTTATTTGGCTTTGCCCTTATGAGTGCGGACGGTTTTGCCGGCGGATTAACTCATATGGTATTTCACGGTGTTATGAAAATTGCTGCCTTTTTCTGTGTGGGTGCCGTTATCGTAAAGGCAGAGAAAAGCTATGTATACGAGCTTGAAGGAATGGGAAGACGCATGCCTAAGGTGTTTGCGGTTTTAACCGTTGCTTCTTTATCCCTTATGGGGGTGCCGGGACTCTGTGGCTTTGTAAGTAAGTGGATGCTTGCAAAGGCTTCAGTTAATGCGCACACACCTCTTGCTTATGTGGGTCTTGGAGCTTTGCTTGTATCTGCACTGCTTACGGCAATTTATATGCTCCAGCTTTTATTAAGAGCGTATTATCCCGTTGAAAATACAGAGGCATCCCTTGAAAAGTGTGATCCCTCCTGTTGCATGCTGATACCCTTAAGCATATTTGCATTACTTATGATTTTCTTTGGCCTGTATTTTAAGCCGCTGACTGATTTTATAGAAAACGTTGCGGGAGGGCTTGTATAATGGACATTTTAAATGATTTATGCGGTCTCGGCCTTTCCTTTACCCTTGACGGCTTCAGAACCACCTATATAGCGTTAAGTATTTTTGCCTGGGTGCTTGCACTTTTATTTGCGCCCCGCTATCTTTCAAAAGAAAAAAATAAGAAGCGCTTTTATATATTCAGTATTGTTACACTTTTAGCCACGCTTGGAGTGTTTGCATCGGCAGACCTGTTTACGCTTTTTTTATTCTTTGAAATTATGTCTCTGGCTTCCTATGTATGGGTAGTGCAGGATGAAAAGGAAAAAGCCTTAAAGGCTGGCAAAACCTACATGGCAGTAGCAATAATCGGGGGACTTGTACTCTTAATGGGTATACTGCTTCTTTATACGAATATCGGTACATTACAGATTTCTGAATTAAAGGAAGCTGCTTCAGCAGTCGGTGTGTACGGCAGGAAACGTTTGTACGGTGCTGCTTTTTGCTTATTCTTTGGCTTTGCGGCAAAGGCTGGTGCTTTCCCTATTCATATATGGCTTCCTAAGGCTCACCCTGTGGCACCTGCACCTGCCTCGGCGCTTTTATCGGGTGTCCTAACAAAGGCGGGGGTTTTCGGCATAATGCTAGTAAGCTTTAACATTTATGAAGGAGATGGCTTATGGGGAAGCTTTGTAATGGGTATTGGTCTTATTACAATGGTAATCGGTGCACTTTTAGCTATTTTCAGCATTGATATAAAACGCACCCTCGCATGCTCCTCTGTATCCCAGATAGGCTTTATCGTAACAGGTATTGCGGCAGCAGTGCTTTTAGGAGAAGAAGGAGAGCTGGCAAAATACGCTACCTTCCTTCACATGATTAATCATACTCTTGTAAAGCTTTCTGTCTTTCTTGTGGCAGGCATTGTTTATGAAAATACGCACTCACTTGATTTAAATAAAATCCGTGGCTTTGGTCGTAAAAAGCCGACTCTTTTAATTACTTTCCTGCCTGCAGGACTTTCTTTAGCAGGAATGCCAGGCTTCATAGGCTATTTATCAAAGTCCGGAATACATGAAGCCTTAATAAGTACTACCGTAGCGTTAAGCCCGGTTTTGGTTAAGTGTATAGAGGTAATTTTCTTATTCTCAGGCGGTTGTACTCTTTGCTATATGACAAAGCTTTTCATGTGTTTGTTTGCTGAAAAGAATGCAGATAAAAACCTTCAGAGAGAATATGAAAATACAAAGGATTATGCAGGTGTAATTCAGAAAGCCTGTATTATAATTCCTGCATGCTTAGTGCTTGCAACAGGCGTTTCCCTGGCTGTAAAGCAGACATATGGTTTATACGAATTTAACGTCCTAAAGGGAAGCCTGATTTCGATTTTAACAGGTGTGTTACTTTATTTAGTAATGGTAAGATTACTGCTCATGGATAAAAAATATCTTGATATGTGGCCTAAGTGGCTAGATATGGAAGAATATTTTTATAAGCCGGTTTTATGCACCATACTACCTGCAGTTATTGGATTTCCAATGCGTATTCTTGACGTGGTGGTGGATAAGACAGTGTTCTTCTTAAGAAAGACGGTTTATAAAGATGCGCCGATTTCAGAGCCCCGTATTGAAGGTAATTTCTTTACCCATCTTTTCGGCCATGCGCTCGACTCGCTTAAGAGCCTTGTAAAGGGTGAAGAGCTTACCTGCGATTATGAACATAAGCTTTCTTTAAAATACATTGAGCAGAAGGAAAACCTGGAGGTAGCAAAGCGAAGCCTTTCCTTTGGATTAATTCTTGCCTGCGCAGGAATGTTTGCAATGCTTATATTCATTCTTTATCTTGTGCTGGTGAAATAAAAAACGTTATGCGACATCTGTACGAAAACCCGCTTTAAATAATAAAGCGGGTTTTGACTATTAGATTTAAAAAATAGCGGAGTCGGAGGGATTCGAACCCTCGTGCCCAAAAGGGCAAACGCATTTCGAGTGCGCCCCGTTATGACCGCTTCGATACGACTCCATATGTAGTTTTGACACGCAAGTAATTATAAGGCAGAAAGAAAGTGACTGTCAATAAAGTCTTGGTATTATTCGTTTCAAATTTAATTGATACCCATAGAAAAATAATATATAATTAATTGCGTATGGGCAGGCAGAGGAGGTTTTAATGAAAAGAATCGGTATGCTTACAAGCGGCGGCGACTGTCAGGCTTTAAACGCAGCTATGCGCGGCGTTGCAAAATGTCTTTTTAACAGTGGCATTAAGGTCGAAATTTATGGCTTTTCAGATGGCTATAAAGGCCTGATTTACGGCGATTACCGTATGCTTAACTCTGCTGATTTTTCAGGGATTTTAACCCGTGGCGGTACGATACTTGGGACCTCACGTACTCCCTTTAAAAACGTCACTGAGCCAGATGAAAACGGCCTTAATAAAATAGAGGCCATGAAGTCTAATTATAAAAGGCTTAACCTTGACTGCCTTATTATTCTGGGTGGTAACGGCACTCACAAGACGGCTAATCTCCTAAGGGAAGAGGGCTTAAATATAGTGACTCTCCCTAAGACCATTGATAACGATTTATACGGCACGGATATGACCTTTGGTTTTCAGAGCGCAGTTGACATTGCCTCTAATGCAATCGACTGTATCCACACTACTGCCGATTCCCATGGCCGCATATTTATAGTGGAGGTTATGGGCCACAAAACAGGATGGCTTGCAATTAACGCAGGCATGGCGGGAGGCGCAGATATTATTCTGATTCCGGAAATACCCTACGATATCGATAAGATAATCGAAGCGGTAAAGAAGCGTCATGAAGCAGGCTCAAAGTTTACCATACTCGCGGTGGCTGAGGGCGCTGTATCCAAGGAAAAGGCAACCCTTAATAAAAAAGAATTTAAGGAATCCATGAAGGAATATCCTTATCCTTCGGTTTCTTATGAGATTGCTGAATTAATTAAAGAAAAAACTGGACAGGATGTGCGTGTTACGGTGCCCGGACACATGCAGCGGGGCGGTTCCCCCTGTGCCTATGACAGAGTCTTTGCAAGCAGGCTTGGAGCCGAGGCGGGACGCCTTATACTTGAAGAAAAATACGGCTTCATGGTGGGAATAAAAAATCGTGAAATCGTAAGAGTACCGCTATCAGAGGTGGCTGGTAAATTAAAGACGGTAGACCCCAATGCTTCTATTATCAAAGAAGCTAAATTAATGGGAATAAGTTTTGGAGATTAGAGGATAGAAAATGTCTTACACCGCTATGTATCGCAAATTCAGACCTAACAGATTTGAAGACGTAAAGGGACAGGATCATATAGTTACTACTCTTAAAAATCAGATTAAGTCTGACCGTATCGGCCATGCTTACCTTTTCTGCGGTACAAGAGGAACGGGTAAAACTTCCGTTGCCAAGCTTTTTGCCAAGGCAATCAACTGTGAAAAGCCTAACGGCGAAGACCCCTGTCTTGAATGCTCTTCCTGTAAGGCAATTCAGTCAGGCGCCAGCATGAATGTTATTGAAATTGACGCAGCCTCCAATAACGGTGTTGACAATATCCGTCAGATAGTGGAGGAAGTGCAGTATCCTCCCACGGAAGGCCGCTTCAAAGTCTATATTATCGACGAAGTACATATGCTTTCAATAGGTGCCTTCAATGCGCTTTTGAAAACTCTGGAAGAACCTCCGGCATATGTTGTTTTCATACTTGCCACAACGGAAGTACATAAGCTTCCCATCACTATACTTTCAAGATGTCAGCGCTATGATTTTAAGCGCATAAGCGTTGACGACATTTCAAACCGCATTAAGGAGCTTTTATCTATAGAAGGTCTAAAGGCTGATGAAGACGCTATAAGGTATGTTGCCAAAACCGCAGACGGGTCCATGCGTGACGCGTTAAGCCTTCTTGACCAGTGCATGGCCTTCAACTTTGGCAAAAAGCTTACATATGAAATGGTGCTTGACGTACTGGGTGCCGTTGACAGCTCGGTTTTCAGTAATATTACAAGAGCAATTATTGCAGGAGACGTATCCACTTCCATACAGCTTCTTGAAAACTCCATTATGGAAGGAAGAGAGCTCTCTCAGTTCGTAGTGGATTTAACCTGGTATTTAAGAAATCTCTTACTTTCAAAGACTTCCGATGACTTATCCGTTATAGCCGATATGTCAAAAGAAGCAATAAAGAATTTAAAGGAAGAAGCCCGTCTAATTGAGGCGGTTGAAATTATAAGATACATCCGTGTATTCAGCGAGCTTACAAATCAGATAAGATATTCTTCCAATAAGCGTGTTTTGGTGGAAATAGCATTAATTAAATTATGCGTTCCTGAAACCGAGACCAAGGAAGATACAATAGTACCAAGAATCAGAGCAATAGAAGACAAGCTTGAAAATGGTGTTTCTTTTGCAGCAAAGGAAACGGAAACAAAGCCGGCAGCCACTAAAACTCCAAAGGCACCTCTTCCTAAGGCAGTTCCGGAGGATATAAAGGAAGCTGTAAAAAACTGGGACAAAATCAAGAATACACTTCCTGCGCATAAAAGCTTTATAAAGGATGCAAAGGTGTGTGTTGGGGTAAACGGCGAATTGCAGCTTGTGTTCTCGAAGCCTGTGTGCTATGCCCACTTTGCGTCGCAGGAAGAAACGACTAAGGAGCATGCAAAAGAAAATCTTAACGAATTAAAGGCTGCCATATCTGAAATTACAGGCAGGGAAATTGAAATAAGCGTCGAGCTTGCCAAAACACAGGAACAATATGAATACGACATCCCTGACTTAAAGTCAATAATTAGCGGTGTACCAATCGAAGAAGAAGACTAGGAGGATTTAAAAATGGGTAAAAAAGGCGGATATCCCGGCGGCATGGGAATGCCCGGAAATATGAATAACCTTATGAAGCAGGCGCAGAGAATGCAGCGCCAGATGGAAGAAAGCCAGAAGGAAATGGAGACAAAGGAATTTACCTCCAAGGCAGGCGGCGGTGCTGTCAGCGTGACTGTTACAGGTGCAAAGGAAGTTAAAGAGGTAATTATCGATAAGGAAGTTGTAGATCCGGATGATGTTGAAATGCTTCAGGATTTAATTATGGCAGCTGTCAATGAGGCTTTAAAGCAGGTTGATGAAGCTAATCAGGCTGCCATGAACAGGATGACAGGCGGCTTGGGAGGATTCGGATTCTAATGAATCTTTACGGGGGACAGATAAATAAGTTAATTGAAGAACTTGAATCACTTCCAGGTATTGGCAGCAAATCGGCTCAGCGTCTTGCCTTTCATATTATAGGCATGCCAGAAGAAAAGGTTGAAAAGATTGCAAACACCATGATAGATGCCCGCAGAAACGTAAAATACTGTAAGTGCTGTTATACTCTTACGGACAAAGAAATTTGCCCTATCTGCTCCAATCAGAACCGTGATAAATCTGTCATAATGGTGGTGGAAACTCCAAGAGACTTAGCGGCTTATGAAAAGACCCAGCGCTTTGAAGGCGTATATCATGTGCTCCACGGAGCAATTTCACCAATGCTGGGAGTGGGGCCAAATGATATTAAATTAAAAGAGCTTATCACAAGACTTGAAGGGGACGTAAAGGAAGTAATTATTGCCACCAATTCAAGCTTAGAGGGTGAAACAACAGCCATGTATATCAGTAAGCTTATTAAGCCTACCGGAATAAAGGTATCAAGGATTGCAAGTGGTGTGCCTGTAGGCGGCGACCTTGAATACATTGATGAAGTAACATTATTACGTGCTCTGGAAGGGCGCGTTGAACTTTAAAGGGAGAATAGAAATGACAAAACGATTATTTGGTACTACTAAAGATGGCAGGGAAGTTTATGCTTACGAAATTTCCAATTCAAAGGGGATGAAGGCAGAAATTATTAACTTTGGTGCCATTGTTACAAAGCTTTTTGTGCCAGATGCCAAGGGAGAAGTAAAGGATATTGTGTTAGGCTATGATACAGTTGCCGAATACGAAGTAAATGACTGCTTCTTTGGCGCTACAATTGCCCCCAGTGCTAACAGAATCGGAAATGCAAGATTCACAATTGACGGTGTAGATTATCAGGTAGACGTTAATGACGGCCAAAACAATCTTCACAGCCACATTGATTTAGGTTCCCATAAGCAGATCTGGGATGCTAAAGAAGCTGAAGGCGGCGTTAAATTTTCTTTGGCTATAAAAGACATGGAAATGGGATTTCCAGGTAACAAAGAAATTTCAGTTACCTATACAATATCCGAGAGCAACGAATTAAAGCTTGAATATAAGGGCGTAAGCGATAAGAACACAATTATCAATCCCACCAATCATTCATATTTTAATTTATCAGGTGCTGACTCTGAAACAACAATTTTAGATAACGTGCTTACATTAAATGCAGCACACTATACACCTGTTGCAAAGGGCGCCATTCCTACAGGCGAAATTGCTCCTGTTAATGGAACGGTTATGGACTTTACAAAGGGTCTTACTGTAGGCGATCACATCGACGACAATTTTGAACAGCTGGTAATTACAAGCGGTTATGATCATAATTTTGTAATCGATGATTATGACGGAACTGTCAAAAAGATTGCAGAGGTTAAGGATCCAAAGACTTCAAGAAAAATGGAAGTATATACAAACCTTCCCGGTGTTCAGTTCTATGCAGGCAATTGTGTGGGCGAACAGCTTGGCAAAAACAAAGCAAGATACGGTAAAAGATGTGCTCTCTGCCTTGAGACACAGTTCTTCCCTGATTCAGTCAACAAGCCTGAATTTCCTTCCTGCATTTTCGGCCCCGGCAAGGATTATTCATCAATTACCATCTATAAATTTTAAGGCCGGTATACCGATTAATGGAAGATAAGAAAATTGTTCAGTTTAATGAAAAGAAAACTTCCAGGGTAAAAGAGCTTAAAAAGGCGGAACGCAGAAGAAAATTCGGTTACGCCTACAAGGTGGCTTTGGGAGTGCTGCTGGTTGCGGCGCTTTTAACGGCATACCTTATTTATCAGAAGACAAAGGTTTATGAAACCTATACGGTTTCTTCTTCTGTTGCCAGAACCGAAGCTGAAGGGACACAGACTTTACCCTTTAAAGATAATATTTTAAGCTTCAGTAAGGACGGCGCCGGCGCGGTTGATGCTACAGGAAAGCTTTTATGGAATCAGACCTTTGACATGCAAAACCCACTTATTTCAATATGTGGGGAAATGGCTGCTTTTGCAGATTACGGCGGCAGCACGGTTTATATACAGAGTGCCGCAGGTGAAACCGGCACCGTTAAAACCGACATGCCAATACGTAAAATTTCAGTTGCAGAAAAGGGATATGTGGCAGCAGTCCTTGAAGATACTGATGTTACCTGGATTTATCTTTATGATTTAAACGGCACCACAATTGCATATTTTCGTACTACCATGGAGAAAAGCGGGTATCCTGTTGATATAGACATTTCTCCAAGCGGCGAGCTTGTGTGCGTTTCATATTATTATGTGGATTGCAATGATGTGAAAAGCTCCGTTGCCTTCTTTAATTTTGGTGATGTGGGACAAAACAGCATTGATAATTATGTAAGCGGATATAATTACACGGACACTTTTGTGCCCATGGTGCGTTTTCTTGATGATGAAACCGCAATAGCTGTTTCTTCCGGAAGATTATCCGTTTACGCCGGCGCACATAAACCCTTAAGCGTATCGGATATGTTTATTAACGATGAAATCCAATCGGTTTATTATGACAAGGATGTAATCGCCATAATCTATTCAAACACATCAAAGGGCAGTAAATACCGTCTTGAAGTGTACGATATTGACGGAAAGGTTCTTTCCCAAAAGGCTTTTGACTTTGACTATGCGGATTTAACCTTCGGAAACGGAAATGTTATTCTGTACGGAGACAAGAATCTTTATATTGGAAGCTATGAGGGCGAAACAAAATACGAAGGAAGCTATGACGAACCAATAAAGCTTGTACTTCCTACGGTTGTGGCCTACAGATACACTATAGTTACGCAAAATACCATCGACACGGTGGAATTCAAATAAAGAGGAGAATGGTAATGAGTTCAATTTTAGTTCAGATTCCCTTTTTTGTAGTTATAATTCTTCTTATTGTTAAGATAATTATGGCTGTTAAAAAGGGTGCGGTTAAAGAGCTATGCTCTTTGGTGTCAATTATCCTGGCATCTCTTGTGGTATTGCTTATCGCTTTTGCAGTTCGTAAATATTTCGATGGAGACAGGGTTATTTTCGTACTTACGATAATTATGCTTTTCCTGTTAGTCATCATTTACAGAATTTTAGACCTTGCACTTACCACCCTTAAGCTTATCGCAAAGCTTCCTGTTGTAAGCTTTGTAAACAAGCTTCTAGCGATTCCGGTTGCAATCTGTGAAGTGGTAGTTTTAGTTTGGGCTGTGTACTGTCTCATAATGGTTTATGATGTAGGTGCTTTTGAAGGTTGGATAATGGACTGTGTAAGAAATAATCAGTTAATGAAGCTTTTATATCAGTACAATTACATGTATTCAATAATCGCAAACTTCAGTACAACGCTTGCTTCCTATGACATCTGGAGCAAATTAGGTATGTAAAATACGGAGGTGCTATGAGATATCCTGATTTTTTAAAACCGAATGGAAGGATAGGCTATATAGCACCTTCTTTTGGCTGCGCGACAGAACCATATACTTCAAGATTTAATTCTGCCAAAAGAAAATTTGAAGAAATGGGATATATAAATGTAGAAGGTCCCAATGTGCATCTGGCTATAGGCATCGGCAAAAGCAACACGCCGGAAAAGTGCGGCGCTGAAATAAATGATTTTTTTATAAAGGATAAAAGCGATGTGATAATAAGCGCAGGTGGTGGGGAAACCATGTGCGAAGATTTACCCTATGTTGACTTTGATAAAATCAGCAAGGCTAAGCCCAAGTGGTATCTTGGGTATTCAGACAATACAAATTTAACTTTTCTTTTGCCGACTCTTACTGACACCGCTGCCATATACGGCCCTTGTGTGTCGGATTTTGGAATGAATCCCTGGCATAAATCTATTGAAGATGCATTTTCATTATTAAAGGGTGAAAAGCTTACATTTTCAAATTATGACGGTTGGGAAAAGGGGTGGCCGGACAGAGAAGTTGAGCCTACGGCACCCTACAACATTACACAAGAATATAAGCAGACTATTTACGGTGGGTCTTTTGCTGAATTTGAGGGGCGATTAATCGGAGGCTGTCTTGACTGTCTTATTAATATAGTAGGAACTAAATTTGATAAGGTGGAAGAATTCCTTGAAAAATACAGGGAGGATGGCTTTATCTGGTTTATTGAAAGCTGTGATTTAAACGTAATGTCTGTTCGTCGCGGTTTATGGCAGTTAGAACAGTCCGGATGGTTTAAATATTTAAAGGGCTTTATAATAGGAAGACCCTTATGCTATGAAGAAAATTATGATGGCTTTACGGTTCACGAGGCAGTTACCGGAATCTTAGGTAAATATAATGTCCCTATTGTAATGGATGTTGATTTAGGTCATTTATCTCCCATGATACCGATAATTTCAGGGGCTGTTGCAAGGGTTAAAGCGCATGCTAACACCTTTGAAATCATGACTATGCTTAAATAAGCTTTTATGAAATGAAATATTAATGAAAACATGAAAAAAATTTCAGCACATTTCTTTTTATAATCTCTTGACGATGGTGTTTATTTTCGGTAAAATAACGGCAATCAAAGGGAGTAACCGCCATCGCAGGATGGATTTTTGGCGTCATCTCGGCGAAAGCCCGCCAAAGGTTTAAATGGTAAGACTTTTATTACATTTTTGCATGTAATAAGAGTCTTTATTTTTTTATCCTATAAGAAATTGCGTTGCAATTCCCTATAGGTTATAAAAGGCACTACGTGCCAAGGATTCGCACTCGCGTGTAAGGAATATGTCGCCTTATAGACCAGTCACAGACTAAGAAGCCTGCTTGCAGGAATAGGTTTAAAGGATTGCGAGAGCACACGGTACAGAACAATCCGGCATAATCCAAGAATCGAAAAGTCACACCCCTTTGAATTTGGCAAAAAATTTCCAATTTAGGAGGAAGAAACATGGAATTTCTAATCGACGGCCTCATGGCCATCACCTGGAAGCAATGTGTAATGTACGCAGTCGGACTTTTACTCATCTATCTGGCCATAAAGAAAGAGTACGAGCCCTCGCTCCTGCTCCCTATGGGTTTCGGAGCAATTCTTGTAAACATTCCAGCTTCAAGTGCTATTAATCAGTACCTCGAAGGAGTCGGCGAAACACAGGGTATTATCGAATGGCTTTTCAACATCGGAATTGATGCATCGGAAGCTCTTCCGATACTGCTGTTTATCGGTATCGGCGCAATGATTGACTTCGGTCCGCTTCTTTCAAAGCCTGCACTGTTTCTCTACGGAGCGGCTGCACAGCTTGGTATCTTCGCAGCTTTGATTTTTGCCACACTGCTCGGCTTTGATCTTAAGGATGCGGCAAGCATTGCAATTATCGGCGCCGCAGACGGTCCCACATCAATTTTGGTTTCTCAGATCTTACATTCAAACTACATAGGTGCAATTGCCGTTGCAGCATATTCCTACATGGCTTTGGTTCCCATCATTCAGCCTGCTGCTATAAAGCTTGTCACCACGAAGAAAGAAAGATGCATGACAATGAAATACGAAGCCGGTTCGGTTTCAAAGAGAGTCAGAATCGCCTTCCCCATTATTGTAACGTTTGTAGTAGGCCTTATAGCTCCCACATCTGCGTCTCTTGTCGGATTCTTAATGTTTGGTAACCTCATAAGAGAATGCGGAGTGCTCGGAACAATGTCAGAAACTGCTCAGAACACACTTTCAAACCTTATCACCCTGCTACTTGGTATCACAATTGCCTTCAGTATGCAGGCTGAAAGCTTTGTACGCATAGATACTCTTCTCATTATGGCAATCGGGCTTTTTGCTTTTGTATTCGATACAATCGGCGGCGTTCTTTTTGCAAAGTTCTTAAATCTTTTCATGAAGGAAAAGGTAAACCCCATGGTCGGAGCAGCAGGTATTTCGGCATTCCCCATGTCCTCGAGAGTTGTTCAGAAGATGGCTTTAAAGGAAAATCCATCAAACATACTGATAATGCACGCAGCAGGTGCAAATGTTTCCGGCCAGATTGCTTCCGCAATTGCCGGCGGACTGATTATCACGCTTGTTTCTTCATATCTGTAAAAGGTACTTGTACTTAGGAGGTTAATATGACTGCAAAATTATTAATTGCACTTAAGATAGCAGGCTTAGGCCTGGTCGGTATTTTTGTATCGATTATCATCATTATGATCGTCACTGCTTTGATTTCAAAGCTTCCAGAAAAATCAAAGGAGAAAGAACAGTAAAAGGATTCAGGCTCCGCATAAAAAACGGAGCCTGAATTTTTTTTCGATATATGAAATCACGATGCAATTTCATATATCGAAAAAAAATAACATGAAATTCCGTTGGAATTTCAAATTACATAAAAAGCCCTACCGGGAAGGATTCTTTGTTTAAAAACGTTCGTAAAAAGGCTGTTAGGATTTTTTGAAAAACTTAAAGGAAAACCATAAAAATGTGTTGACTTTTGGGACAAATAAAGCTATGATTAAATTCCACCGCGTTTCGGTGGAATATTTCTGATTTAAACTCCAAAAAAAGTTTAAAAAAAGAAAAATAGTGCTTGACGTGAGTTGCATCGAGTGATAATATATCAACGTTGCGACCGAAACGGAAGCAGCAAGGACCTTGACAATCAAACAACAATGCAAC
>CAVIIX010000006.1:0-120861 GCA_963643225.1 Lachnospiraceae bacterium | reverse complement strand
TCTTCCCTGCTGATAGAGCTTTACATACCGAAATACTTCTTCACTCACGCGGCGTCGCTGGATCAGGGTTTCCCCCATTGTCCAATATTCCCCACTGCTGCCTCCCGTAGGAGTTTGGGCCGTGTCTCAGTCCCAATGTGGCCGGTCACCCTCTCAGGTCGGCTACTGATCGTCGCCTTGGTGAGCCTTTACCTCACCAACTAGCTAATCAGACGCGGGCCCATCTCTATCCGGATTGCTCCTTTGACCTCTGTATCATGCGATACCGTGGTCTCATGCGGTATTAGCAGTCATTTCTAACTGTTGTCCCCCTGATAAAGGTAGGTTGCCCACGCGTTACTCACCCGTCCGCCACTAAGTCAGTACAAGTTTACTCGGCTAGCAAGCTAGCTTCATAAACAGCGTACTGCTTCGTTCGACTTGCATGTGTTAAGCACGCCGCCAGCGTTCATCCTGAGCCAGGATCAAACTCTCGTATTTGAGTGTTTTAAAAATTGTACCAAAATTTTAAAATATACAACTCGCCGTGCTCGCACGAGCGTTGTTTATAAGAAATTCTGTTAACAATTCCCTGTCAAGATTAACGTCTAGCTAATCTATCCTCGTTTTACTGTTTTTGGGTAGTTTTTTTAATGTCTGTTTACTTCAGACTCTGAAAATTTTTCTCAAAGATTTTCAGGGTTGCATTGTTGTTTGATTGTCAAGGTCCTTATCGTTCCGGCGTTAAGTGCTTCCGTGTTGCTCGGAACATTGACTAATATACACCCCTTATTTTGCATTGTCAACAACAATTTTTCATTTTTTTAAAAAATTTTTTTAGAAAACGAAAAATGGCTTAAATACGGGTTTTTTGCCGCATCTAAGCCATATAACTTTCTAAAAACTTATGGAATTTAATTAAATTGTCGGAATTGTGTTTGCAACTTGTGCATTTTACTTTAAAGATTTAGTAAGTGAGTCATCACCAAGTGAAATACGTAATCCAAGATTTGAAATCGTAGTTGCGTCCTTAACCTCTGTTACCAATACAAGACGTTTCATTTCTCCTGAATTAAAGTCTCCTACATACATTGAAAGATCATCCTCAAGCACAAAGGTCTTAAAGGTGCTTGAATATTTTTCTCCGTTAACGGAAAGCTTAAATATAGGATTTAAATCATATATATTAAGAGTCTGATTTAAGGCAGAAGTATTGGTTACGTTAAAATAGACTATTAATAAATCATTTCCTTTTGTTGCATCAATGGCAAAATACAATTCACCTAGATCTTCAGGATAAGATTCCATTATGTCATAGCCTGCATACTGCACAAGAAAACCGCTTAAGCCCAAAAAGCTTTCAATAGTCTCAGCGTCCACAACAGCTGCTCCGCCTGTACCGTCAGAGAATTTATGGTTTTCGTTTTCATCCATAATAACGATAGTCTCCTGCTTAGTACTTTCTCTGTAGGAATCATTTAGAGCATTCTGCTCTTCTGCTTCCGCTTTTCTTTTGGCTTCTTCTTCGGCAATTGCATCATAATATTTTTTTTCTGCATCATCATGTATTTTCTTTGCCGTTTCATAAGCATTCAAATAGCTTTCCGTACTTACCAAGCGGGTATGATTTTCAGAATCATATTTTAATAATAAAGAAACAGCATATTCAGATACCATTTCCTCCTGTTCAGTTGTCATTGCCGGAATTGATGCACAGCCTGCAAGAAAAATACTTCCTGCAACAGCAATGCTCATTAAACCTAATCCCCTCTTCATGAGCCCTCCGCTATATATTTAATGAAAACCAGAAGGTAACGCCTTCTTCTGAATTAAAGACTCCATATTCCCCGCCGTGAGCTTCCATAATTGCCTTTACTATGGAAAGTCCAACGCCGCTTCCGCCGTATTGACGGGTTCTGGCTTTATCAACCTTATAAAACTTTTCCCAAAGATGTTCTATACTCTCATCAGGTATAGGCTTTCCAGTATTAAATACTAAAACCTTAACTTTATTTTCTTCTTTTTTTACAGATACGTCAATTCGTTTTTGTGATTCAGACTCTGCATGGTGTAGTGCATTTGAATAAAAATTCATAAGCACTTCCTCTATTTTAAATTCATCGGCATATACTTCCAAAGAATCAACATCTGCTTCAACATTAACCTTTATATCAGACTGATTGGCCAAAAGCTTAGCAGACTGGACGTAATTTTTAACTAAAGAAACAATGTCAAAGCTTTCCTTTGTCAGGATATCATGGCCTGACTCTAGCTGATTAAGTATTAAAAGCTGCTTTACCATTGAATTCATCTTTGAGGATTCATCCATAATGACATCGCAGTAATAATCCCGCTCTTCTGCTTCGTTAATGCCTTCCTTTAGCCCTTCGGCATAGCCCTGAATTAAAGCTATTGGGGTTTTTAATTCATGAGATACGTTTGAAATAAATTCCTTGCGCATTTCATCAATCTGAGTTTTTAATTCATTGTCCTTTTTAAGCTCTTCATTGGCTGCTCTTAATTCTTCTATAGCAGTTTTAAGGTTATCAGACATTTTATTTATGCTGTTACCCAAAACCGCAATTTCCGTTTTGTCGGTGCCGGTATATTTTGCTTCAAAATCCATTTCAGACATTTTTTCAGAAATATCCGCAAGTTCCAAAATAGGCTTTGATATTTTATTCGTAAAGAAATAAATTATAATTGCGCTGATTAAAATGCCACCGATACCTACATATAGTAAAAATCTGTTTGCCAATTCTGCAGAAACCTTAATGCTTTCAACTGCCGTGCGCATCAGAAAAAAGGAAGTATCCGGAAGCACACCCCACATTTCAAGGTAATCAGTCCCCATTCTTGAATCATGCTTCTGGATTAAAATATAGTTATCGGTTTCTTTAATTAAGCGATCCACTCTGATGGTACCCCTTAAATTTTCTGTAAGCTCCATAAATAATTTTTCCTGCGGCTCATTGGCATAAATCTTTAATGGCTCTAAGCCTGATGAAATTATTACTATGCTTACATTGTGGGTGCCGCTGTATTTTTGAAGTGTTAAATCAAATTCATCAGAAGAAAAGGTATCATCTTCACAGGCTGATTTCATTGAATTGTATACAGACAACAGTGTATTCTCTTTATTGTGAGTATAGAACCGTTCAAGAAAAACATTGTTAATAAGCCAGCACAGTCCTATAGTCAGGGTCATGATGGCTACAAAAACAATTGTAATCTGTCTCTTTAAAGAGAATTTGTAAGGTGCTTTCCCTTTTACCGTTTTTTCTTTTATCCTTTTGATTTTATTCAAATTTATAGCCCATTCCCCATATTGTCTTAATCATGTCACCTGCAGCACCCATTTTTGCACGTAATTTTTTAACGTGTGTATCAATGGTGCGGGCGTCGCCAAAATAATCATAATTCCAAACATTATTTAAAATCTTTTCTCTTGATAAAGCCATTCCCCTGTTTTCCATAAAATAAGTCAAAAGTTCAAATTCCTTAAAGCTTAATTCAATTTCCTTATTATCAACCATAACAATATGTGCAGATTTATCAAGCTTTACTATGCCGTATTCAATAACGGATTCCGAAGCCTCCGGATTTGTGCGTCGTAAAATTGCCTCAACACGCGCGGTTAAAATCTTTGGGCTGAAGGGCTTTGATATATATTCATCAACTCCAAGCTCAAAACCTAAAAGTTCGTCATGCTCTTCTGCTTTTGCCGTAAGCATTATGATCGGCACCTTGGAAGAAGCTCTTATTTCTCTGCACACCTGCCAGCCGTCAACCTTTGGCATCATAACATCAAGTATTATAAGCGCCGTGTCCGGATTTTCGTAAAATTTATCAAGGGCATCTGCGCCATCCTCTGCCTCAATTACATTTAAGTCCTTCTTTACAAGAAAGTCCTTAACCAATTTCCTCATTCTTGCTTCATCATCAACTACAAGTACCTTTAAATTATCCATAGAGCCTCGCTTTCTTTATGTATTTAAAGTATAAAGAAAAATTATGTCTATTGTGTGAAACTTACGTTAATAATCAATGTTCAATTCCCGTTCCTTTGCTCTTACAGCCGCTTCTCTTTCCGAAAGCTCCTGTTCCCAGGTGGCATACTGATTGTTAATAACGGTTTTATAGTTTAAGGCATTGGGCGTAGTGCCATTTAAGGAAATACAAAGCATTACAATTGAAAGAACTCCGAAAATAACTGCTATTAAAACAGCATTCCTGTATTTCATCCTTAAATTCATTTCCTGCTTTTTAGCTTTAGTAACTCTTTCTTTAACAGGCCTTGATTCCTTTAAATCAATGCGACGAAAGGTAGTGTATAACGGAATCGGCTTAATTTCTTCTTTGGCATATTCTCCGTTTTCCAAAGCCTTTTGTAATTCTCTCATGTATTCAAGCCCGATTGGTGTCTGAAAATACCTTTCTTCAAGCGCCTTTTCATACACGGATTTAACAATATTTAAATTTGTCATATCCGTGTGGGATTCAATATATGAAATTTTCTTTGCTTCGCTTTTAGCAAGCTCGCAATCCTGAGAATTTGCAAATACATATCCGTCAAAGCTTAATTCTTTTAAATCTGCCATAATCTTATACCTCTCAAAATAGTTTCGCTTGCGAAACTAAAGCGCCGAGCGCTGTCGCTAAGGCGACATATTCCTTTCGCGCGAGTGCGCATCACTGGCACGTAGTGCCTTTTTTTAATATAGGGAATTGCAACGCAATTTCCTATGTTGAAAAAAATTTCGCTTGCGAAACTAAAACGTCTGGCGCTGTCTTTAAGGCGACATATTCCTTTCGCGCGAGTGCGCATCACTGGCACGTAGTGCCTTTTTTTAATATAGGGAATTGCAACGCAATTTCCTATGTTGAAAAAAATTTCGCTTGCGAAACTAAAACGTCTGGCGCTGTCTTTAAGGCGACATATTCCTTTCGCGCGAGTGCGCATCACTGGCACGTAGTGCCTTTTTTTAATATAAGGAATTGCAACGCAATTTCCTATAGGTTAAAAAACCCCCGGTTCATAAACGAACCGGGGATTAAATTTTTGTCCTTCGCTAAACGATGAAGAGATTTACATTTTCCTGCAGCTCATTTGCAACAGCATCAAGTCTGTTCGCATTTTCTGAAATATTGTAAACAATACTTGTAACCTCCGTAACGGAAGCGCTTGTTTCCTGTGTGCTTGCTGCATTTTCTTCAGCGATGGCAGTAAGGTTCTGTACTACATCAACAACCGTTACTCTGGCATCGTCAAGCTTCTTTGTCTTGTCGGCAATATTTGCAACGCCCACGATAGATGTGTCAATACCTTCCTTAACCTGGCTGAACATTTCAACAGTCTGTTCAACCTTTTCTGACTGAGTCTGCATAATCTTCTGTACTTCATCCATTGTTTCAACGGACTTTTCGGAATCTGCAATTAAGGAATCGATAATTCCTTCAATCTGACGTGCAGATTCATTGGACTGTTCTGCAAGCTTTGAAATCTGAGATGCTACAACTGCAAAGCCTCTTCCCTGTTCGCCGGCACGGGCTGCTTCGATGGAAGCATTTAAGGATAAAAGGTTTGTTTCTTCTGCAATAGAAGTAATTAAAGCCGTAGCCTCTCTAATCTTATTGGCTGAAGAGTTTGTGGTATTAGTCTGTTCATAGATAATATCAATAGATTCTTTAGCCTTAATATTAATCTGTTCAAGTTCTTCAAGTGTAGCGGTAGCAAAATCTCCGGACTGCTTCATAACCTTGGCTGTTTCAGATAATTTTTCAACCTCTGCGTTGGTTTCCTCTACCATGTTGCCCATTAAGATAACGGATTCGGTAGCCTTCTGAGTTTCTTCTGCCTGTGAATTTGCTCCGTCAGCGATTTCGGAAACTGCCTTTTCTACCTGCTCAACTGTTGTAGCTGTTTCATTGGCTGAATTGTTTAATTCTAAAGATGCAGTCTTTAAGGTCTCGCCCTGATTCTTTAAAGTATTGATAATTTCAGCCATCTTACCCTGCATGCCCGCAACGGCTCTGGCCATTGCACCGGTTTCGTCTTTACGTGCAGAAAGCTTTTCAAGAGATGAATCTTCACTAAAATCAAGATCACCCGTTTTCTCTATAATACCTGTAACATCAACAATAGGCTTTGCAATCATGGAAGCAACAAAGAAAGCAGAAACAGCGGTTAATGCTAAAATAATAAAGCCTACAACTGAGGCAAATTTCCTTAAAGCAGTCATTGTGGCCATAACATCAGTTTCATCTGCTGTCACAACTACAACGCACATATTGTTTGCAATCTTATAGGCGGCATATTTTTCAGCGCCGTTATAAGTATAAACAACGAATTCCGCATCCCCTGCCTTTGCTTTTCCTGCTGCAATATTTGCAACAACACCCTTTACACAGTCATTTGATACAGGATTGCCAACCTTTTCCTGAGTGGGATGGTAAAGCATTGTTCCTTCTGTATCCACAACGTATGCATAGCTTGATTCAATGCCTTCAAGTCCAACACCGTTAAATACTGAGTCAAGCCCTTCATAGGTCATGGCATAATCGCCAAGATTAGCACAATTATTGTCAAACATCTGGCATGTAAGCTCTGCCATATCAAGTAAGTAGTTACCGTTTGTTTCTTTCATTGTGGTCCTTGTGTTAGACAAAAGCATAATTTCCAGGATAAAGAAGGTTGCGATAACTGCAACAAATGCCACAAGCATAACCTTAAATTTGATGGATTTAATAAGTGAAATTTTTCCATCCTTTACGTTAGTTTTCTCCATTGTTTTTCCTCCACCTTTGAAGACAAAATTGGGCTTGGTGTTAACATTGTTCACCGTTGAATATTGTAGCACAATTTGTATTAACAAGGGATTATAAATTCAGCAATTTAATTATATCTTCTTTAGTAGCAATAACATTTCCCTGAATTGAGTCCCTTCTTCCGCCACCTTTAGCGTTTAATTCATCTTTTAAACGATTATTTATATCAGATAAGTCTATTATATCTGATTCTATTAAGAATTTATAGCCTGATTTGTCATCTCCTGCGCACACAATTGAGATGCCTTTATAATGCTTCTTTAAAATTTCCATTGCATATTTTATGTTTTCAGTATATTCAGGCAAAAGAAAAACAATTCCGTTTTCTTTATCGTTTAATGACCTTTCAACGCTTTCTTTTACAAGCCGTTTGTTTAATTCAACAATTTTAAATTTAAGCTTTTTAACCGTTTCGTCAAGAGCACTAACCGCCGCCTCCTCGATTCCTGACTTACAAGATAAAATTTGAGAAATTTTATTAAGCGAATTGATTTTAAGATTATAGTCCTTAAGAGCTCTGAAGCCGCATAAATAATTAATTCTGACACCGGCTTTATAATTTTCAAAGCCTGTTATCTTAAAAAAGCCAATTTCCCCTGTACTCTTAACATGCGGTGCACAGCAGGCGCATAAATCATAGCCCTTAATTTCTACTATTCTTACCTTTCCCTTTATGCAAGCTTTTGATCTGTAATCTAATTTTTCAAGTTCATCTTCGCTTGGAAAATAGGTCTTAACCGGTATGTTTTTGATTATTGCTTCGTTTACTTCTTTTTCTAATGTCAATGCAGCTTCAAAAGAAAATTTACCGTCATAATCAAAGGTTGCTGAATTATCGCTTAAATGAAAACCAACATTTTTAAACCCGTATTTTTTATATACAAGACCCGAAAAAATATGCTCTCCTGAATGCATCTGCATGTTTAAAAAGCGATGCTCAAAGTCAATAATTCCAATAACAGCTTCACCAACGTTAAAAGCTCTGTCAAGCAGATGATATATTTCATCCCTTTTGATGCTTACATGCTTAACCTGCTCTTTATTGATAACCCCCCTATCGCATGACTGACCTCCCTCTTCAGGGAAAAACAACGTTTTATCAAGTGTAATTAAAAAGCCCTCCGTAACTCTTTCACAGGAAGTAACGGTAGCCTTGAATTCTTTATCATAAGCATTAAAATCATATAATTTTTCTGTCATAAGCGCCTCCGATTAATAAGAGTATAACACACTACGTCTGCTCCATACAAAAAAAGACAGGCTATGCCTGTCTTTTTTTGTATGGAGCAGACGGGAGTCGAACCCGTGTCCGAAGGATAATTCCCTTCCCTTCTACGAGTGTAGTTTGTTATTTTACATTCCCTCTGCCGGGCGGGAGCAAACACCCTACCGGTTTAAGTAGCTTCATAATACGCCCGCAGGCTCAAAGCTTTGCCTGCGTCGTTTCCTACGTAGTCGAAGCCGGAATTCTAATGCGTAGGTGCACTAGAGCCGACTACTGCCATTAGGCAGCGTATGCTAAATTTTCGTTAGCGTTTAATTTTAATTTGGCCATTTAACGCATCGCCATGCGACTCGCTTCTTAAGCTGCATATCCCCCGTCGAAACCTTGACTGCCCCGGGTTATAAGTTTTTTACTTTAAATTCTCGCTCGATTTCTCTGCGTAAATCCTTCTTCGCAAGGTCCTCTCGCTTATCATAAAGTTTTTTACCTTTGCAAAGCCCAAATTCAAGCTTGGCTCTGCCGTTATTAAAATAAACCTCCAAGGGCACCAAGGTGTAGCCCTTTTCAGTAATTTTACCAACTAATTTTCTTATCTCTTCTTTGTGAAGCAAAAGCTTCTTGGGTCTTAATGGGTCCTTATTAAAAATGTTACCCATTTCATAAGGAGTAATGTGCATGCCGTAGGCATACACCTCGCCTTTGTCTATTCTTATAAAGGCTTCCTTAATAGAGCATTTCCCGAGACGAAGTGACTTAACCTCAGTGCCTGCAAGTTCAATGCCTGCTTCGTACTTTTCTTCAACAAAATAATCATGATATGCCTTTTTATTGTTGCATACAAGCTTCCTAGGCTCTGCCTTAGCCACTCATCTCACCTCTTTTCAACATAAACATTTTATTTCAAATAAAAATTTCTGTAAATAAAATAAATATAAAAATATTAACTATCTTCTGCCCTTTTTATAAAAATCATGAATTGCATCATCTAAGTCAAAATCAGCAATTATAAAATCAATAGTGCGCAAGGATAAATCAACGTCCTTTACCATTACCTTAACCTTTTCTCCCAATCGGTAGGTAATGCCTGTATCTTCACCCACAAGCTCGTAATTAGCCTCATCAAAACAATAAAAGCCCTTTAAGCTTGACACATGCACAAGCCCTTCACAGGTGTTTTCAAGCTCCACGTAAATGCCCCAGTTTGTGACACCGCTTATAACCCCCTCAAAAATCTCATTAATGTGGGCCTGCATAAACTGAGCCTTTTTTAATTTAACGGTTTCACGCTCGGTTTCATCGGCTTTACGTTCAGACTTTGAGGTTGACATTGCAACCGAGGGAAGAATTTCTTCATAGTGTTTAAGCTTTCTTTCTTCAAGTCTGTTTCTTAAATCATCCTTTATAATCCTGTGTATCTGTAAATCAGGATACCTTCTGATGGGGGACGTAAAGTGACAGTAATATTCACAGGCCAGTCCAAAGTGTCCTTCACATTCAGGAGAATATTTTGCCTGCTGCATTGAACGAAGTGTTAGCCTTGAAATCAAAGGCTCCTCTTTTGTGCCTTCAATTTTAGTTAAAAGCTTCTGAAATTCCTTTGGATGTATATCGTCACCATTTGTCTTAATGTTTAAGTCGAAATTTTTAATGAAGGTGCGGAGTCTGTTTATCTTTTCTTCATCCGGCTTTTCATGAATACGGTAAAGAAAAGGAATTTCCTTCCAGTAATAATGCTCTGCAACCGTTTCATTGGCAGCAAGCATAAAGCTTTCTATTAATTTTGTAGCCTCATTTCTTTCATATGGTTTAATTTCTACAGGCTCACCCTTTTCGTTTAATATAAGCTTTGTTTCAGGAAAATCAAAGTCTATTGCGCCCCTCTTATGGCGCTTTTCCCTTAAAATTAAAGATAATTCCTGCATTTTCAAAAGCATTGGTGCAACATCTGGGTAGACATTAATTAATTCTTCATCCTTATCTTCAATAATCCTTTTAACTTCCGTATAGCTCATTCTGTGATTGATATTTACAACCGATTCGCATATATCTATATCAACCACTCTTCCTGTATTATCTATTTTCATAATACAGCTTAAGGCCAGTCTGTCTTCTCCCTGATTTAAAGAACAAATTCCGTTTGATAAAGCATGAGGCAGCATAGGAATAACCCTGTCTGCAAGATAGACGCTTGTGCCTCGTTTAAGAGCTTCTCTGTCAAGGGCAGAATTTTCCTGCACATAATTACTTACATCCGCTATGTGTACTCCTAATACATATTTATCGCCTTCTACAGCCAAAGAAACAGCATCGTCTAAATCCTTCGCATCCTCTCCGTCAATTGTCACCATTAACGTGTTTCTTAAATCGGTGCGTCCGTAGAAATCACCTTCAATCAAAGGCTTATTCATTGACTCTGCCTGATTCAATACCTTTTCAGGAAATTCCGTATTAATGCCAAAGGCTAAAGCAATAGATAATATATCAACCCCAGGGTCATTTGCATGTCCTAAAATTTCAACGATTTTGCCTTCAGGCTTATGAGTATTGTCACCGTAATCTATAATATCAACTACTACCTTATGGCCTGTAACTGCGCCTTTAGAATTTTCTTTTGCTATAAAAATGTCAGTAGAAAATTTAGCATTGTCAGTTACCACAAAGCCAAAATTTTTAGAGGCTTCATAAGTACCTACAATCACATCTTTACTACGTTCAACTATTCTTATTATTTTTGCTTCCGTTCTTGAACCACTCTTCCTGCCGCCATGTAAAATGGCTACTTCAACAAGGTCTTTATGGCAGGCATTTAAAGACATGCCTTCAGGAATATAGAAATCCTCCGATAAGCCTTCTACTTCCACAAAGCCAAAGCCCTTTGCATTACCGATATAGGTACCGATGTAAGTAGGTTCATTGACGCCCTTAAGCTTTTCTGTTTTGTTGATTTCTTTATTTTCACCCTTACACTTTATTACAAGCTTTCCACGCTTAGTCTGTTCAATCAAGCCTTCGTTAAGCATTTCATCTATTAAAGAATCAAAGTCTCCACGCATGTTTTCTGAAACCTGCATAAACATTGCAAGTTCTTTACGCTTCATAGGAGAATAAAGTTCATCATTAAAAAGCTCTAATATTAATTTTTTTCTTTTATCTTTAATCTTTTCTGCCATGTATTTTCCCTAAAAAAAGAAGCCTCTCGAATAATCGAGTGGCTTCGATTTTAATCATTTTAATCCTTTTAATAATTAAAACTTATTAATATTAAGCACTGCGGCAAGTACCATGAATGCAATAGCAAGACCCTTTGTAAATTTAAGTAAAAAGCCTTCCATGCTCTTGCCCTTTGCCTTGCCCCAGTAGGTTTCAGCCGCGCCTGAAATTGCTCCAAGGCCTGCAGACTTACCCTCCTGCATTAATACTACGATTAAAAGTGCTATAGAAACCACTATGAATAAAATTGTCAAAATAATTCTTAAAACGCCCATTGTTTTGTGTCCTCCTAATGCAAGCATTAGTTATGGTATCATACTTATTTAGCTTTTTCAAGCAGTTTTTTAACACTTATGTTTATTTATTAATTAGTTTGATAAGGCAGAGATTAAAGCATATTTCTTTTCTGCTTCCTCAAGGCTCCAATCGATACAGTCGTCATAGCCGTATCTTTTAGCATCTGACTGCATTGTCTTAATATAATACTGGAATTCACCTTCAGATTCAGCATAAATTGCATTCCACGAGCCGTTAACTATACAGTTTGTAACGTTGTTCCAGGTAAGCTCCAATTCATCGGATCTGGAGCCTGAAGAATAAGTGGTCTCAGGCATTACGGAATATTTTCCTCTGCTTTCCATGTACTGATTAACTGATAAGCAGCCGGTCCAGTCTCTCCAAGCCTGTTCAGCATCATTTCTGACTGAGCTAAGGTTAGATGCCCAGTATTTCCAGTTGTAGGTTTCGTTGTTTGAATCAGGGTTCTTGGCATCAGCAGCCCAGGTGATATTATTGATGGCCTGTCTGCCGTCTGTCCAGGTACCTGAATAATCAGATTCTGCAGACATATCGATGGAAGAATCGTTTCTAACCTTCTTACCGTAATCTGTAAAGTAGGTGTTGCCGTTTTCATCATAATCCCAGATTAAGCCTTTAGGACCATATTCTGATTCCATTCTGCCTTCGGGAGTACACATCCAGTTGATGATTTCCATACAAAGTTCGGGATACTGAGTGTTGGCACCGATTGACCATACTCTGTTGCCGCCCAGTGTGCTTAAGCCATATACGATAGGATTGGCATCTTCAGGCGCAACTGCTGTCATAAGCTTATTGGCTGCAATATGCTCTTCCGTATTGTAGCCGTCTCCGCCTGCATAGTTAAAGATAGATGCAAAGACACCACCGGAAGCAAGCTTTTCTGACATAAGAGTATAATCCTGAGTCATAGAGTTAGGATCTAACAATCCGCCTCTGTAAAGCTTGTTAAAGAAAGCAAGCATTTCAATGTAGGGTGAATCGTCATCAAGGCAGCCGTAGAATTTACCTGTTACAGCGTCAAGGTTACCAAGACAGAATTCATCATAGCCGTAATAAGCTGTTACCATTGACTTAACATACATTACCATGTTGCCGTCCCAATCAGGCCAGATTGAGAATGCATAGGTTTCGTTGCCGTTATCATCTGTAGGGCAAAGCTTCTTCATTTCAACAAGCATATCATAATAATCATCTAAGTCTTTAATTGTAGGACATCCTAATTCCTGATATAAATCCCATCTTAAATCCCAGGAATACATAAAGTCCTGGTGGTCTTTAGATGAGGTTGCAACGGAATGACCAAAGCCGTACACCTTACCGTCAGGAGAAATGGAACGATTCTTTTCCAGGGCATCATGCATGTTCTCCTGAATATAAGAACCATAATCAGCAAGCAAATCATCTTCTTCCCAGTCAAGTAATAAACCTGCCTTAATGGCATTTAAATAATTATCACCGTCATCACCCCAGATAACAAGGTCGCCTAAGTCTCCTTCTTCCATACGTGTCTCAAAAGTACCGTCCTGTTCTGATACGATAATAAGCTTAACGTTGAATTTTTCTTCAAGTAACTGAGCAAACCAGCCGGTCTGTTCACCGGATGTGTTGGCAAGCTGTGTGTAGCAGGTAAGGGTGATAACATCCTTAGAGCCTGATCCTGTGCCGCAGCCTGCAAACATGGCAATTACCATTGTGAGACTTAAAATAATTGCTAAAATTTTCTTTCCTTTCATAATTATCCTCCTATTTATTTTTATAATGAATATAAAAATTAACCTTTTACTGCGCCTAACATAATACCCTTTTCAAAATATCTCTGCATGAAGGGATAAACACACAAAATAGGAATTACAGAAACCATTGAAATGGTGTATTTGATAACCTTCATGTTAAGCTGATTCTGTAATACTCCGTCAACCGTTGTGGTGGCTGAATTCATAAGCATTGCAATATTTGAAGTTGCATTTAAATAATTATAAAGTCTGTGCTGTAAAGTAAAATACTGAGGAGCATTTTGCATAAGGATTAAGGAATCCGTAAAGGAATTCCAGTGTCCTACCGCACTGAAAATGGCAATTGTTGAAAGAATAGGCTTTGATAATGGCCATATTATCTTCCAAAATATTGTCATATAAGACGCTCCGTCCATAAAGGCACTTTCCTCAAGTTCTGAAGGAATCGATTCAATGTAGGTTTTTACAAGAATAATGTTATATGGTGATACAATGCCCGGAATAATGTAAGCCCAGAAGTTGTTGGTTAAACCAAGCATTGACATATTCAAATACCATGGAATAATACCTGCATTGAAATACATTGTAATAACCAAAAATCTGTAAAAGAATTTTCTGCCCCACATTTCCTGCTTTGTCACTAAATATCCGCAAAAGCCGCTTGCCACAACCAGTACTATCGTTCCTAAAATCGTACGGGCAAGGGTTACAAGGAAGGACTGTCCCAAATCCGAAACACTTCTTAAGGATAAATAGTTGGAAATTGTAAAGCCCTTTGGAATAAAGTTAATCAGACCTTTTCTTACAAGGTCGTTATCTGAAATTGTATTGATAAAAATGTAGTAAAAAGGAAAGGCACAAATAAGTGTGAACAGTCCAAAGAAGCCATAGTTGATAATGTTAAAAACAATATCGCCGGGTGTGAGTCTGTAAATTCTTTTATGACTCCTGTAATATTCTTTTTCACGCTTAGCGTCCATCTTTTCCTGCTCTGTTTTTCTTTTCATGACTATCTCCTTTCCTTAAATGATGCTCTCTCCACGAATCCACTTTGATACCTTATTGGCACCAAACAAAAGGATTACGGAGATAATTGACTTTGTCATACCTACTACAGTCGACATAGGTATTAAACCTGAGCCAATACCAAGCTTATATACATATAAGTCAAGGACTGTTATAACGTCTGTATTTCTTGCGTTTTCAAATACAAGGTACTGATCCATACCGTTAGATAAAATACCTGCAATAGCCATAAGAAGCATTACAAAATATGTAGGAAGTAATCCAGGAACTGTAATATGCCACATTCTTTGGAATCTTCCGGCACCGTCTACAGTAGCTGCTTCGTAAAGCTGCTGGTCGATACCTGCAATGCCTGCAATGTAGATAATTGCACTCCAGCCTATACCCTTCCACATGCCCCACAAAAGCATCTTAAGCCAGGTGTGGCCTGCATCCATTAAATAGCTTGTGTTGTGAGCCGTGTCTGTAATAATTGTTAAAAAACTGTTTAAGAAACCGTCTGTAGAGAAAATTGCAAGTGCAATTGCGTAAACCAAAACCCAGGAAATAAAGTTAGGGATTGTGGTAAAGGTCTGAATAAGCTTTTTAAACCAGTGTGTCTTAATTTCAGATAAGAAAATTGCGAAGGCCATTGAACACCAGCTGGTTAATAATCCAAGACCGGACATTGCAAGGGTGTTTCTTAATACTCTTATGATATCTTCGCTTGTTGCTTCATTATCAAATAAATATTTAAACCACTTAAAGCCTACAAAGTTTTCCGCTGAAAGGCCGAGACCTGATTTATAATCAAAGAATGCGTATCTCCAGCCCCAGAGAGGCAAATAGGAAAACAGAAATGCAAGCAAAAGAAAGGGTGTAAACATTAAGAAAAGCTTGTATTTTGATTCCATATCGTAAACATCCTCTGCGGAAGGATAAGGCAGCTTAATCAATAAAATTACCGTAAGGATAATTGAAATCAAAGCCGCTGTAAGGAATATATAAATTCCCACAGGAAACACGGGCAGCACTTTATCCGGCTTTTGCGTATTAGATATTAAGATATAGGAACCTATAATTCCTGCAAGACCCACAATCTCAGCAATGCTTCCTACTAAAGATAAAGTATTTGCCTTAGATTTAAATTTTAAAGAGCCAAGAGACATACAGGCACTTATAAGCCCTGCAGTTATACCAAGACAGATAACTAAAGATGCAATTACCAAAAGAAGTAAACTTCCTTCCGCAACCCAGCCTCTGTTAATTGCTCTTGCGCATGAACTTACTATTTTTGAATAAGAAAATCCACAGGAGAAAAGAGACAAATTTTCATTTAAAAGTTCGCTTACTCTTGCCGGATTCAATGCCGGTACGAACAATAAGCCAAAAGAAAGAATAGAAACTATTCTTGATGCAATATAGAATTTATCACATTTCTTTTCTTCTGCCGATCTTACAATAACCTTCATAATTTTACCTCTATACAATGCCACGGGGCAGGATAAACCTGCCCGTTGGCATGTAATGATTAATTTAGTCTTCCTTCTTGGAGCCTTTTTTCTTTATGAGTGTAACTGCAATTGCCGCACCGCATACAACTACTACTGCGATTACAACCCATACCCAAACAGGCACGCCTGCTGATTCTTCAGTAGCTAAAGTCTCAACAACAGGTTCTGCTGTTGCTGAGACTGTTGTTTCAGCCGTTGCTTCAGCAGCCTTATCATAGTTAAAGCCTGATACTGTAAAAGTAATTTCGATTGTTTCAAAGGGTACTGTATAAGCGCCGATTGTCTTAACATCATCATTCCAGATGTTCTGGATAAGCATTGTTAAATATTCCTTGGAATCAGGACTTATAACAGGATTAATGGAAACTGACTTTCCATCAATTGTAAGAGCCATATCTGAGATAACGATTTCACCAGTGTTTGGGATATCGGTATCAACATAGATTTGGTTCATGTAATCCTGAGTTTCGAAGTCTCCTGTAAGATCCATTCCTGTAATAGAAACAGTATAGGTACCATTACCTTCGATAACTGCATCGTTGATAACACCTGGCTTGGTAACTGCGTTGCTGTCAGCATCCCAGCCGGTAATCTGATGGAAGTAATCAATACCTGTGTCATCTGTGTAATCAAGACCATAAGAATCATACCAGGTATTTCTAAAGGAATATGCAGGTGTCTGAATGCCGATGTAAGCATTGTATTTGCCATCAAGATTTACAGGCTCAAGAGCGATTTCAGCTTCGCCTGTATTCATGTTTTCGAAGGCACCAGCAACGGTAAATGTAACCTCGATAGTCTGAAGAGCTGCAACCTGCTCAGCGGTAAGAAGCTTAGCTGTAGCTGTAGCCTGGTCACCTGCTGTACGGTTATCAATGTAGCCTGCGCCATTAACGCCTTCAAAGTCAGGAGTATTCCATTCATTGTAAAGGTTAACTCTTGTATCGACAGCACCACCGTCTGCAGAACTGGTATAAGATGTGCCCTGTAATTCAATTTCTTCGCCGTTTAATACAATCTTGTCAATTGTAACTGTGTATGTAGGTCCGAATACGTTTTCACCGTTTATAAGTGTTAAGCATTCAAACTGGCCCGAGCCTAAAGCTGCAGGTAATTCAGCAGATACTGTGTAGGTGCCGTTACCCTTAACCTCTGTTTCGTTAATGACTGCGCCTGTATCAGACCAGTCACCATTGTTAAGGGAAAGTGTAGCTGTAGCTGTCTGTCCCACTACAACACCGCTTTCTGTAAAGCTTCTTACAATAAACTGAGGGCCTGCATAGGAATCCCAGCCTAAAGCAAAAATTTCAATAACATCATCTTTTGCTGCTTCAATTATTAAGGAACCGATTAAGGTTGTAGAATCAACTGTACCTGCCCAGTTGTTGCCATTGATACCGTCAACGCAGTCATCATTGCCGTCGCCATCAGCATCCCAGCCCCATGATACCTGAGCACCGCCCCATACATAATAGGAAGCTGTTCCGTCAGCATGAGTAACCTTGATACCATTTGAGCACCAGTCATTGTAAGCGAATGAATCGCCAACTGCAGCAAAATATTCAATGTCAATAATTACTGAATTGCAATCAGCTGTAACTGTGTGAGAAATACTCGAAGCATTACCGCCGTTATAAGCAACTGCTCCCGAAACTGTAGCATCGCCGCCTTCTGTAATGTCAACCGTGAACTGTGTTCCTGCATAAGAATCCCATGATGTAACGATGAAATCGATTGTTGCACCCGTTTCAGCAGGAATACCAAGCTTAGCTGTAAGAGCTTCAGCATCAGCTGAACCTAACCAGGTGTTTCCGTTGCAGCCAAAGGAATCTTCCTTGCCATCACCGTCTGCATCCCAGCCCCATGATACTTCTTTACCACCGAACTGATAGTAAGATTTGTTACCGTTTACGTGATTTACAACCACGCCATAGCCGCACCAGTCATTAAAAGCAAATGAATCATCCTCAAGTGCAGGAGCAAATGTAATATCTGCTGTAACAGTGTTTACATTTTCGCCTGTAACAGTATAAGAATAACTGGGGGTTGTGCCATCGGTATAAGCACACTCATTGCCATCTGCTTTTGCAGAAAGTGTTAAAGAACCGATGACCATCATTCCCGCCAAAGCTGCAGAAATGAGTCTTCTAAACTGCTTTTTCATTTTGTTTCCTCCCTTATTAAATTTAAATAAGTTTTTGGGCACTACGCCCTTTACAATTAAAATTTATACGAAATCCTTTAAGTTAGACACCATTAAAATTTGACATGTACATACATAAAATTTTTACACAAAAAAAGACCTGCAAAAATTGCAGGTCTTTAGGTAAAATTTTTACACTTTACTTTTTGATCAATAAGCTCTTTCCTGTCATTTCTGAAGGCTGTTCCATACCCATGCACTCAATAAGTGTAGGCACGATGTCAGCAAGGCAGCCGCCCTCCCTTAAGGTATAAGCTTCGTCATAGTTAACCAGGATAAAAGGAACCGGGTTGGTGGTGTGAGCCGTGAAGGGTTCACCTGTCTCATAATCCACAAGCTGTTCTGCGTTACCATGGTCGGCACAGATAAACATTACGCCGTCATGCTCCTTAACTAAATTAACAACTTCGCCAACACACTTATCTATTACCTCAATTGCTTCCTTTGCAGCCTCAAGGACACCTGTGTGACCTACCATATCCGGGTTTGCAAAATTACAGATGATTACGTCATAAAAAGCGGAGCCGTCTTCGTTCTTTTTGGAAATTGCTTCGGATAATTTATCTGCAACCGTGAAAGCAGCCATACGTGGCTTCTTATCATAAGTAGGAATATATTTCGGAGAATTAACCAAAATTCTATCCTCATCTTTATTAGGTGCTTCAATACCGCCGTTAAAGAAAAATGTTACGTGGGCGTATTTTTCTGTTTCAGCGATACGTGCCTGCCTCATGTTATGAGCTGCAAGCCATTCACCAAAGGTATTTGTAACTAAGATTTTCTTAAAGGCAACTTCCTTATTTAAAATTGTAGGATCATAATCAGAGAAGCATACATAGGTTACATCAAGTCTCCTGCCTCTTTCAAAGCCCTTGAAATCATCATCGCAGAAGGCTCTGGTGATTTCTCTTGCACGGTCCGGACGGAAATTATAGAAAATAATCGAATCGCCGTCTTTAATGGTAGCAACGGGAGCGCCGTTTTCTTTTACTACTGTAGGTTTAACGAATTCATCAGTCTCACCCTTTTCATAGGAATTCTTAACAGCACATACGGGACAGTCAGCCTCTAAGCCTTCGCCCTTTGTAAGAGCATCATAAGCAAGCTTAACTCTGTCGTAGTTATTGTCTCTGTCCATTGCATAATAACGACCGGTAACTGTAGCGATCTTACCTACACCGATTTTCTCCATTTCCTTCATTAATTCGGAAACGAAATCCTTGCCTGAGGCAGGAGGCGTGTCACGTCCGTCAAGGAAAGCGTGAACATAAACCTTCTCAAGACCGTTTCTCTTGGCAAGCTCCAGCAATGCATATAGGTGAGTGTTGTGGGAATGTACGCCGCCGTCTGAAAGCAAGCCGTACATATGTAAGGAGGAATTGTTCTTTTTGCAATTTTCAATAGCTTTTAATAATGCTTCGTTTTCAAAAAATACACCGTCCTGAATTTCCTTGGTGATTCTTGTAAGTTCCTGATATACAATACGGCCGGCGCCCATGTTAAGATGACCAACTTCAGAGTTACCCATCTGTCCCTCCGGAAGGCCTACTGCCATACCGCTTGCATTACCCTTTACAAAAGGATATTCCTTCATAAGCTTATCCATAACAGGAGTGTTGGCCTGTGCAACAGCATTGCCTTCAACCCTGTCATTTAAGCCATAGCCGTCAAGAATTAATAATACTGCAGGTTTTTTTGCCATTTATATTTCCTTCTTTCTTTATATTATATTATTCAATTTTAAACCGAAATGATTATACATAAGATTAATTAAAATGTAAATAAAAAAACTCCCTTATCATATTAAGGGAGTTTAGTGTATTATCCTAATTTAATTTCCATTCCTTCAACGTCCTGGGCAAATTCGATAGCATCCGCTCTTGAAATCTTTCCGGCATTGAAAAGCTGTGTGATTGCTTCGTCCATTGTCACCATGCCAAGCTTACGGCTGGTCTGCATAATGCTCATAAGCTGATGTGACTTACCCTCTCTTATAAGGTTGCGTACAGCGTGATTGGCATGCATTACTTCAAAAGCAGCTACTCGTCCTCTTCCATCTACGGTAGGAATAAGCTGCTGTGATACAACTGCTTCAAGTACGTTTGAAAGCTGGATGCGAATCTGCTGCTGCTGATGTGGCGGAAACACATCAATCATACGGTCAACCGTAGAGGCTGCGCCTATTGTATGCAATGTAGAAAGAACAAGATGTCCTGTTTCTGCAGCTGTGATTGCTACGGAAATAGTCTCAAAGTCTCTCATTTCACCTACCAAAATCACATCAGGATCTTCTCTTAAGGCTGCTCTTAAAGCATTTGCATAGGAGCCTGAATCAAGACCGATTTCTCTTTGGTTAACCATAGATTTATCATGCTGATGAAGATATTCGATAGGATCTTCAAGTGTAATGACGTGAGCATCCCTTGTTTTGTTGATTTTATCGATAATAGCTGCAAGGGTAGTGGATTTACCTGAACCTGTGGGACCGGTTACAAGCACAAGACCACGCTTGCGCTGAGATAATTCTACAACCGATTCCGGAATGCCTAATTCCTCTGGCGAAGGCACCTTTGTACCTACCAGACGGAACGCCATTGCAACAGACCCTCTCTGCTTAAATACATTAACTCTGTAACGACCAACATCACGAATGGAAAAGGACATATCATATTCGCCCCTGTCCATAAAGATTGCTTTCTGCTTTTCTGTCATAACCTCTTCCATAACTGCCTCTGTATCGGGAGGAAGAAGTCTGTCATAGTCCATATTAAGAAGGTCACCGTTAACTCTCATTTTAGGAGGGATGCCTACTGTTAAATGAACATCACTTGCACCCGCAATTTTCGCGGTTTTTAAAATTTCTTCAATTGATACCATTTTTGTTCCCCTTAAGTCAATGAATTCGCAATCCGCTTCGCTTCCTGCTCATGTCAAGAATATTCGCAATCTGCTTCGCTATGCTCTACTAAAAGTGCACTGCTTGCCTTATCAATATTATCAATAATTGCTTGTTACGTCAACAAAACTATCTGCCCGTATAATCCCTGTCCACATTAATTACGCAAAAGCAATATTCCTTATTTTCTTTAACCTTTTCTTTTACCGTATCAACAAGTTCATCATCGCTTCTTTTGACAGAATATGGCACCACAATGTCAAAAATAAGGTTTGTATGTGTAGGCCCTGCCACGATTCTAAAATCATGAAAAGAAATTCTTTCATCAATTTCTTTAAGGATTTCCTTTACCATTGCCTTTAATTCATCCGTCACCGGATCTCCTATCGCTACAGGATCAAGATGGATTGTGGCATGGCATCCAAGCTCCTTCATGAGTTCAAATTCCGCATTGTCTATTACGTCATGCAGATCATTTATATTGCCGGTTGAGGGTACCTCTGCATGAAGGGTAATCATCACTCTGCCTGGGCCGTAATCATGTACGATAAGGTCGTGAATTCCCACTATTTCTTCATGTTTTAAAACAATTTCTTCTATGCTTTTAACGAATTCAGGGTCCTGAGGAGCGCCAAGGAGCGGGTCTATCACTTCTTTTGCAGCCTTAATGCCTGCAATTATAATAAGTATGCCTACTCCCAGACCGCATATGCCGTCTAAGTGTATATCAAAGAAATAGTGCACAAGAGTTGACACAAGTACAACCGCAGTTGAAATTGTATCTGATAAAGAATCTGTCGAAGTGGCAAGAAGGGTACCTGAATTAATTTTTATGCCTATTCTTTTGCAGTAAAACGACATATAAAATTTTACCGCAATGGAAGCTAATAAAATAACAACAGCAAGCCATGAAAAGCTTAATTCTTCAGGATGCATAATTTTGTCAAAAGAATCCATTATAAGCTCATAGCCCATTATTATAATAATGGCGGATACCGCAAGACCTGACAAATATTCAATTCTCCCGTGCCCGAAGGGATGCTTGGGATCTGGCTTCTGCCCTGCAAGCTTAAAGCCCAAAACCGAAATAAGGGATGAGCCTGCATCTGATAAATTGTTGAAGGCATCTGCAGTCATTGCAATTGATGCCGTTAATAATCCTGCAATATATTTGCCGGAAAAAAGCAAAATATTTAAGAAAATACCATAGGCTCCGCACAAAACTCCGTATTTTTCACGTACATTTTTGTTCTTAATATCCTCCGAATTCTTTATAAATAATTTAATTAATAATGTAAGCATATTTTGCTCTCCTTTGTAAAACTTTATCTCAAAAAATTGTGCTTGACAACTGTTTTTACAAAGTGCACCTTAACCTTACCATTAGGTCACTGGCAAAATGCAGAAAGAAGTAGTAGCAAACTTCGCAATCCGCTTCGCTATGGCTCTACTAAAAGCGGCACTGCGTGCCTTACTTGGTATTTGGCTTTTTCCTCATCACCTCGTTTGAAATCACCCACTGACTAAAGACAGTGGGCTTTCTTGAGCCTTTATAGCAAAAAAAAACCCGTTACACATATCGTGTAACGGGTTTTTAAAATCACTATTAAGCATTAACAATCTGACCAAAATCAGGCTTTAATGCAGCACCGCCGATAAGACCACCATCGATGTTGTCTTTTGAAAGTAATTCCTTGGCGTTGCCTGCGTTCATGGAACCGCCGTACTGAATTCTTACAGCTTCCGCTGTAGGAGCATCGTACATTTCAGCGATTGTCTCACGAATCATCTTACATACTTCTTCAGCCTGGTCTGCTGTAGCTGTTTCGCCTGTACCGATAGCCCAGATGGGTTCGTAAGCAATAACAAGTTCCTTAACCTGATCGGCTCTAATCCCTGAAAGATCCCAGGTAATCTGTCTCTTAATCCATTCAGCATAGGTGCCGGCTTTTCTTAAAGCAAGTGATTCACCGCAGCAAAGAATGGGCTTTAAGCCTGCAGCAAATGCTTTCTTAACCTTTGCATTGATTAAGATATCGTTTTCACCAAAGATATCTCTTCTCTCTGAGTGACCGATAATTATATATTCAACACCTGCATCCTTAAGCATGGGAGCAGAGATTTCACCTGTGAAAGCGCCCTTATCTTCAATATAAAAGTTTTCAGCACCAAGGTGTACGTTTGTGCCCTTAATTGCTTCTGCAACGGGTACAATGTCTATTGCTGGAACGCAGTAAACTACATCAACAGCATCGTTTTTAACTAAATCCTTTAATTCTGCACAAAGTGCAACTGCCTCGCTGGGAGTCTTATTCATCTTCCAGTTGCCGGCAATAATACGTCTTCTTGCCATTTTTATTTCTCCTTATTTATCATCTGCAGCGTAAACGCCGGGAAGCTCCTTACCCTCTAAGAATTCAAGAGAAGCACCGCCACCTGTAGAGATGTGGCTCATCTTGTCTGCAAGGCCCATCTGATTAACAGCAGCTGCTGAATCACCACCACCGATAATGGTTGTTGCACTAGCTTCAGCTAAAGCCTTAGCTACAGATAATGTACCCTTTGCAAGAGTAGGATTTTCAAATACGCCCATAGGTCCGTTCCAAACAACGGTCTTAGCGTTCTTAACTTCGTTAGCAAATAATTCTGCTGTCTTTGTACCAATATCAAGACCTTCCATATCAGCAGGAATTGCAGTAGCATCTACAACCTTAACCTCGATAGGTCCGTCAATAGGATCAGGGAAAGAAGCTGCGATTGTGGTATCGATGGGAAGTAATAATTTCTTACCAAGCTTTTCAGCCTTTGCCATCATTTCCTTACAGTAATCAAGCTTTTCATCATCAACCAAAGACTTACCGATTTCGTAGCCCTGAGCCTTTAAGAAGGTAAAGGCCATACCGCCACCAATGATGAGGGTGTCAGCCTTCTCAAGAAGGTTATCAATAACGTTAAGCTTATCAGCAACCTTAGCGCCGCCGAGAATAGCAACGAAAGGACGAACAGGATTCTCTACAGCGTTACCCAAGAAGTCGATTTCCTTCTGCATTAAGTAACCAACTGCACAGTTGCCACCCTTCTTGCGTACGAATTCTGTAACAACAGAAACTGAAGCGTGTGCTCTGTGGGAAGAACCGAAAGCGTCACATACATAGTCATCGCAAAGGTCTGCTAATTCTTCAGCAAACTTTGTGCCTGCCTTAGCTGGCTTTGTTTCTTCTTCCATACGGAAACGGGTATTCTGAAGTAATACAACGTCCCCTTCCTTCATAGCGTTAACTGCAGCTGTTGCAGCTTCGCCTGTTACGTTGTAATCAGCAACGAATACAACTTCTTTGCCTAACTTTTCAGTTAATGCCTTAGCAACGGGTGCTAAAGATTCCTTTTCGTTAGGTCCTTCTTTAACCTTGCCTAAGTGGGAGCAAAGGATAACCTTGCCGCCATCTGCGATTAACTTCTTGATTGTGGGAAGAGCAGCTACGATACGGGTATCGTCTGTGATTTCACCGTTCTTTAAAGGAACGTTAAAGTCGCAACGTACTAATACTCTCTTGCCCTTAGCTGAAAAATCATCAACTGACTTCTTATTTAAAGACATTTTAATATCCTCCAATGTTTTTTAATTCGAAACTAAAGCGCCGAGCGCGGTCGCTAAGGTGACATATCCCTTACGCGCTAGTGCGCATCACTGGCGTGCAGTGCCTTTTTTACCTATATGGAATTGCAACACAATTTCCTATATGGAAAAAAAAGGTCCGGTCCATGGAGACCGGACCCTGATTAGGTCTTTACTAAAAACCCTTAATTATTTTAACTCTGAGAAGTACTTAATTGTACGAACCATCTGAGAGGTGTAAGAGTTTTCGTTATCATACCATGAAACTACCTGTACAAGGTTGTCAGCGCCAACCATTGTCTGTGTAGCATCAAAGATTGAACCATAGGTAGAACCGATGATATCGCTGGATACGATTTCATCTTCGTTGTAACCGAAGGATTCTGTAGCAGCAGCCTTCATTGCAGCGTTGATTTCTTCCTTTGTTACAGACTTTTCAACTGTAGCAACAAGAATTGTGGTAGAGCCTGTAGGGGTAGGTACACGCTGTGCAGAACCGATAAGCTTGCCATTTAATTCAGGAATAACAAGACCGATTGCCTTAGCAGCGCCTGTTGAGTTAGGAACGATGTTGATAGCACCTGCGCGAGATCTTCTAAGGTCACCCTTTCTCTGAGGACCATCAAGGATCATCTGGTCGCCTGTGTAAGCGTGAATTGTAGACATGATACCGGACTTAATGCCAGCTAAATCGTTAAGAGCTTTAGCCATAGGAGCCAAGCAGTTTGTTGTGCAGGAAGCTGCGGAGATGATTGTATCTTCGGGCTTTAAGGTCTTGTGGTTTACATTGTAAACGATTGTAGGAAGATCGTTACCAGCTGGAGCTGAAATAACTACCTTTCTTGCACCTGCATTGATATGAGCCTGAGCCTTATCCTTAGATGTATAGAAACCTGTACATTCAAGAACAACGTCAACCTTTAAGTCGCCCCAAGGAAGGTTGTTAGCATCTGCTTCTTTATAAATTGTGATTGTCTTGCCGTCAACTGTGATGCTGTCTTCGCCAGCTTCAACCTTGTGATTATTAGCGTAGTTACCCTGAGATGAGTCATACTTTAAAAGATGAGCTAACATCTTAGGAGAGGTTAAGTCGTTAATTGCTACAACTTCGTAACCTTCTGCACCAAACATCTGTCTGAATGCAAGACGGCCAATACGGCCGAAACCATTAATTGCTACTCTTACTGCCATTTTAATTTCCTCCTAGAAATTTGAATATATTTTGTTTTGACACAGCCTTTTTCGCAAAGTGATTGTCAAAATTTTGTCAGCGCCATTATTTTATAGTATTTGTCACTCAAATTCAATACCAAACTTCTAAAAATATTGTAAAATGAGCGCTTTGACCAAAAAGTATTAAATGATATAATTCTTTTTGTAAATAATGATAAAGTAAATAGCGCCATTAACACGTATCATTTGTTTTGTACCATAAAAAAATTAACGGAGGATAAACCTATGGCAATACTTGCAGACCAGCATATGCACACGGATTTTTCTTTTGACGGGCATGCAAAAATGGAGGAAATGGTAATTTCTTCCATCAATAAAGGCTTAAAGCACATAGCCCTCACAGATCATAATGACTTTGACTATCCTGTTACTGAGGAATGTCCTAAAGGATGTTGGGATTTAAATACAGACGCTTACCTTTATGAGCTTTTAAGCTTAAGAAGCAGGTATGAAGAAAAGATACAGATTGCCTTCGGTATTGAAATCGGCATGCAGGAATCCGCCTTCAGAAAAAATGCGATTCTTGCAAGAGCCCACGAATACGACTTTATAATCGGTTCAATTCATTTGGTTAACGGTGTGGACACGTACTGGCCCTCATTTTTTGAAGGTCGCACCCTAAATGAGTGCATGGATGAATATTACAGGGCAATGCTTAAAAACATTAAGCAGTTTAATAATTTTGACGTTTTAGGTCACATTGATTACATCGTGCGCACTCTTCCAAAGGAAATCGGTGAATATAATCCCTTAAATTATCTTGATTATACCGATGAAATTTTTGACTTTTTAATAGAAAACGAAAAGGGAATCGAAATTAACACTTCGCAAATATACAGACGGGGCTTTGATGCTCCCAATCCTCCCCTTTCTTTAGTAAAGCGTTATAAGGAAAGAGGCGGTGAAATCATAACCGTTGGCTCTGATGCCCATTACACTTACCACGTGGCAGGTGCCTTTGACATAGCTGATTCCATTCTTAAGAATGCAGGTTTTAAATATTATTCCGTATTTAAAGACAGAATTCCTACCTATGTAAAATTATAATTTACGCAAAAGAAACACCCACCGCCTAAAGGCAGTGGGTTTTCTTTTGCTTTATAAAACAGCTTATTTTCTTAATACATGTACGGAATCCGGATTGAATACCAAAGAGCATTCATCTCCTACGTTATAAATCCTTTTAGCCTTAGGGTTAAAGTCCTGAAGCTTTACAAGAGTATCTCCCACCATTACATGGTAGTTCTGATATGAACCCATAAAGCAGGATAAAACTACCTTACAGGGAATTCCACCTTCGTCCTTTAATACAGCGGCTTCGGGTCTTAATACAAGTGTGTATTCTTCCCCTTCTTTCATTTCATCATTACCTGATACCCTTAAATGAGAACCGTTAATATCAAGCACCTTGTATTCTCCGTCGGTGCCGGTCATTTTGCCCTTTAGGAAATTGGCTTCGCCGATAAAATCAGCTACAAATTCATCAGCAGGATTATAATAAATCTCCTTTGGAGTACCCATCTGAGCTACAACCCCCTTATTCATTACTATAATCTCATCTGAAAGAGCCATGGCTTCAGACTGGTCGTGGGTTACATATATAGCGGTAATACCAACCTCCTGCTGAATACGTCTTATTTCCGTTCTCATGGAAACTCTTAATTTTGCATCAAGGTTTGATAAGGGTTCATCAAATAATAAAACCGAGGGCTCGATTACAAGAGCTCTTGCAAGGGCAACTCTTTGCTGCTGACCGCCTGATAACTGGTTGGTCATACGGGTTTCCATACCCGATAATTCCACAAGCTTTAATATTTTTGTAACCCTTTCTTTTATTTCCTTTTCCGGAACCTTTCTTAATTTAAGACCGTAAGCTACGTTATCAAAAATATTGTAGTGAGGAAGCAATGCATAGCTTTGGAATACCATTGCGGTATCACGCTTATTGGGCGTCAGGGCATTAATCGCTTCATCGCCCAAATAGATTTCACCTTCATCAGGGCTTTCAAAGCCTGCAATCATACGAAGGGTTGTAGTCTTACCACAGCCTGAAGGGCCCAGTAATGTAACAAAGGAACCCGGTTCGATCTCAAGGTTTGTATCCTTTACAGCATAGAAATCCTTGCCGGTTTTAGGATCCTTGTAAATTTTAGAAATATGTTCAAGGCGTACGCCCTTTTTAATTTTTTCCATTATTATTCTTCCTCCTTAATTTGCTTACTGGTGCCAAAATGCTTGATGAATAAATTCATAAGTAAAACTGCACCGTAGGTGATACAGATAAGTATTGATGCAAAAGCACAGGCAAGGCTGTATGAACCCTTTTCGGCAAATTCGTTAATCTGTACTGTAATAAGTAAGAACTGAGGAGTAACCAAAAGGATGATAGCCGAAATAGCCGTTATGCTTCTTACAAAAGCAGTAACTAAACCGCTTAAGAAGGAATCCTTGATTAAAGGAAGTGTTACTGTCATAAATACCTTAAAGGAATCGGCACCCATGTCATAGGCAGATTCTTCAATTGATTTATCAATCTGTCTTAAAGCAGATATACCGCTTCTGGTACCTGTGGGAAGTGAACGTACCACAAATACAATGATTAAAATTGCACCGGTTCCGTATAATCCCTGTAAAAAGCCTGTATGGAAGACGCCGCCTGAAAAGCCTCTGATGTAACCAACACCAAGAACCGTACCCGGAACTGCCATTGCAAGCATTGATACCGCCTCAATAAAGCCCTTTGACTTAAATTTTCTTTTGACAACAAGATATGAAATTATCATGCTCAGTAACGCTGTAATAGGCGCTGCTATTATTGACAATAAGAAGGAATCCTTAAATGCCTTAAAGCCGTGATATCGTGTAAAAATTAACTTAAACCACTTACCAGTAAGAGGGAAGAATTTATAGCCCCAGGTAGGAAAGCATGCGCCAATCGGCACGCAAATGTACATTGCAATTACAAAGATTGCGCAAAGAGCACAAAAAATCGTTAAAGGAATCTTGACGCTTCTGTCTTCTATTAACATTCTTGCTCTTGAAGCCTTACCTGTAAGTGTGGCTGCTGTCTTTGATTCAAGATAATATTTCTGAACCGCAAACATTAAAAGTGTGATGCAGAGCAATACAACCGCCATTGCAGATGCACCGGCCTTATCATAAGCGCCTGTAATCTGTAAATAAATGGTTGTAGCCAGTGTATCGTAAGAGCCACCTATCAGCATGGGGTTTGCAAAGTCTGCAATGGATTCAATAAAGGTAACTAAAAATGCATTACCAAGTCCCGGCAAAAGAAGCGGTAAGGTAACTGATGTAAATACCTTAAATCTTGAAGCGCCCATATCTCTTGCTGCTTCTTCCAAAGAAGGATCTATGTTTTTAAGTAAGCCCTTAAGCATCATGTAGCACACAGGGAAAAATGTAAGTGACTGTACTACCACGATGCCACAGAAGCCGTATACTGAATTGTCATAAATACCAAGTAAAAATCTTGTGATGATGCCTGCCTTACCAAAAAGCATAATCATTGATAAGGAAAGTACAAATGGAGGTGATACTACAGGAAGCATTGATACTACCTTAAACAAGCCTCCTACAAATTTATTCATGCTTACATACACCTCCACGTATGCAAACAAAAGCCCTACAACCGTTGAGAAAATCCCTACCACGAAGCCTACCTTTAAGGTGTTTGTAATAGCGGTTTTAAATGTTGGAATCTGAAAGATTCTTTTAAATACGTCAAATGTAAGTCCGTTATCACTTACAAAGCTGTCTACTAACAGAATTGCAAGCGGATAAAGAATAAACAGTGTAAGGAAAGTTATTAATAATACTATAGTTGTCACTAAGATAGGATCTGCAAACAGCTTTTTCCTGTCAAGTGAAGCCCCCTGTCCTTTTGCCATAACCTGCTCCCTTCATTAGATTTAAAAGGGGATGGCGGCCTTAAGCTGCCATCCCCTTAATTTAACAAGCTTATTCTGTCTTAAATCTGTCAGAACCTGTGTTAGCACCTGCATTAGCAAGTGCAGCCATAATGTCTTCGATGTATGTCTTTACATTGTTGGTAGCATCCTCAAAGTCATATTCCATAACGTTTTCAGGATCAAGACCAAATGCAGCTGCCTGTTCAGGCTGTTTCGCATTGTCAATAACCAGGAACTGATAGGAACCGTTGTCCTTTGCGATGTTTACGCAATCAGGTGAAAGTGCGAATTCAATCCAGAGCTTAGCTGCGTTTGCATGAGCTGCGCCCTTGAAGATTGCTGTAGCACCGATTTCAAAGGAAGTGCCTGATGAAGGAATGATAAGCTCGATGTTCTCGTAACCATTATCGATGATCTGGGTAATACCATCATGCAAGAAACCGATACCGATGACGCATTCGCCTGTACCGACGTTCTTTGAAGGACCCGAACCGGACTTTGTATAAACTTCGATATTCTTATCAAGCTCTACAAGATAATTAATGCCCTCGTCATGACCGTATTTCTGAATCATTGTGTTAAGAACTAACTTAGCAGTACCTGCTGTGTTGTAGTTTGATAACCAGATTAAACCTTCGTATTTGGGATCTGTCAAATCAGCCCAGTCAGCGGGAGCTTCAATACCCATACGTTCTAATTCGTCCTTATTAACCATGAAGCCTAAGATACCCTTGTAGATACCATACCAGCAGCCGTCAGCGTGACGATACTGTGAGCTTGTTAAATGAGAAGCGTTTTCAGCTTCATAAGCTTCAAGTAAGCCCTCAGCTGCAACTACGTTGTAGGGGTCTGTTGTGCCGCCGAACCAAACGTCTGCGGAAGGGTTGCCATTTTCTTCTTCAATCTTAGCCTGAACTTCACCGGTGGAAAGCCTCTGATAAGATGTCTTGATGCCGTATAAGGATTCAAACTTTTCACATGCTGCTGCAAGATATTCTTCCTCACAGGAGCCGTATACTACCAATTCGCCTTCAGCCTTAGCTGCTTCGATTAAAGTATCCATATAGGATGCTTCACTAGCGGAAGCCTCTTCCTTTGAGACTGTTTCAGTCTCTGGAACGGAAGTCTGTGTAGATGCGGATGTTTCTGTACTTGCTGCTCCACAAGCGGTAAGGCCGCAAATCATGGCTCCTGCAAGCACAATTGACAAAATTTTTTTCATAATATTCCTCCTCTTTGTGTAAAATTATTATGATATGTTAATTTAATAAAAAAAATCTGTGCAAGTCAACCAAATAAGACTGACTTGACAGATTTTTAAAAAATATCGCAGAAAATTTAAAATATAAAACTTTCTGTTATGAAAATAATTTAGTTGATAAATATCTCATACCCGTATCCGGCAAAAGAACAACTATGTTTTTATTTTCGTTTTCTTTTCTTTTTGCAAGCTCTACACCTGCAAAAAGTGCGGCTCCTGATGTAATGCCCGCAAGTACGCCTTCCCTTGCTCCAAGCATTCTGCCATATTCATAGGCTTCTTCATCCTTTACCTTTATGATTTCATCATATATGGAAGTATTCAATGCCTTAGGGATAAAGCCGCCGCCTATTCCCTGTAAATCATGCCTGCCTGCAGGCTCTCCCGATAATACCGCACTGTTAAAGGGTTCAACCGCAATAACCTTGCAGTCCTTGTTTTTGCTCTTTAAATATTCGCCTGTTCCTGAAATAGTGCCGCCTGTGCCTACACCTGCCACAAAATAATCAACCTTACCCTCTAAGTCTTTATAAATTTCAGGTCCTGTTGTCTCAAAATGAGCCTTGGGATTTGCGGGATTTTCAAATTGTCCCGCAATAATACTTCCAGGAATTTCCTTATTTAATTCATTAGCCTTCTCAATTGCTCCCTTCATACCAAGTGCTCCGTCTGTAAGCACAAGCTTTGCCCCATAGGCAGTCATCATAAGACGACGTTCCTTACTCATGGAATCTGGCATAACGATAATTACCTGATACCCCTTTGGAACACCGATGCAGGCAAAACCTATGCCTGTATTGCCGCTTGTAGGCTCAATTATAGTGCCGCCCTCCTTAAGACGTCCCGATTTAACCGCATCCTCTATCATTGAAAGTGCGGCTCTGTCCTTAGCCGAGCCGGAAGGATTGAAAAATTCAAGCTTTGCATAAAGCTTTGCCTTTAAATTAAGCTCTCTTTCAATATTTGTAAGTTCAAGTAAGGGTGTATTTCCAATCATCTCATCAATCGAAGTATATAAAGCCATTTTTTATCTCCTTATTCAACATTTAAAATTTTTGCCCCTGCAAACACATAATCTCCGTCATAAAATACCGCCGTCTGCCCCGGTGTAATGGCACGTACCGGCTCTTTAAATTCTACTCTGTATAAATTATCCTTTATTTTTTTTACATTGCAGGCAGTACCCTTATGGGCGTATCGAATTTTACATATTAATTCCCTTGAAAGATCTTCATCGCTTCCTGCCTGGTAATTTATGTCACTGCAAAAGAAAACCGTTTTAAATAAATCTTCGTTTTCCCCTATATAAACTGCATTGTTTTCTGCGTCGATTCCTGTTACAAACACAGGATGCCCCAAAGCTAAGTTTAAACCCTTTCTTTGGCCGATTGTATAATGACTTACCCCTGAATGTCTGCCAAGCACCTTGCCACTTCCATCTAAAAAATCCCCAGAAACAGAAGGCCTTCCTGTAAACCTTTCTAAAAACGCAGCGTAATCTCCATCCAGAATAAAACATATATCCTGACTGTCAGGCTTATTTGCAACAGGAATATTTGCTTTAACCGCCATTTCACGTATTTCTTCTTTGGTGTAATCTCCAAGAGGCATTAAGGCTTTCGATAATTCCTCCTGAGTTAAATTACATAAGGCATAGGTCTGATCCTTTGTGGCAGTTTTTGAATTTTTAATGGTATATCTTCCGTTTATATTTTCAATTCTTGCATAATGCCCTGTTGCTATATATTTTGCATTTTCTAATGCTGCCACATCCATTAAAGCTTTAAATTTTACTAAGGGATTACACCTGGTGCAGGGGTTCGGTGTGCGGCCCTTTAAATATTCACAGGCAAAATCTTCCATAATAGATTTTTTGAAATTTTCAATTTCATCAACCACAATATGCCTTATATTTAAAAAATCTGCCACGGCCCTTGCATCATTTACAAAATTCTCCTCTTCAAACTGCTGCATTGTGACACCGATTACTTCGTATTTATCTTTTAATAAAAGAGCACAGACGGAAGAATCAACGCCTCCTGAAAGTCCCACTATTACCTTTTCTTTATCCATTTAAGCCTCTTAAATATTCAACGTTTTTAATAAGCCTTTCAGCCACGTAGTCTAAATCTTCAATTGTATTTTCCCTTGCAAAAGAAAATCTTACAGAAGCCCTTGCTTCTTCATGAGTTAAGCCGATTGCACGTAACACATGGGAAGGCTCCTCCAGGCTTATGGCGCAGGCAGAGCCGGTTGATGCGCTGATGCCGTCCATATCAAGATTAATAACCAAGGACTCTCCTTCAATCCCTTTGATACATACATTTAAAATATTTGGAAGAGAATTTTCAAAGGTCCCGTTTAATTTAATATCCTTAATGTTTTTAATGCTGTTCCAGAAATGCTCTTTTAAATTTTCTTCGTGCCTTTGTGTGTCTGAGAGATTTTCAAAAGCAATTCTTGAAGCTTCTCCCATTCCAACAATTGAAGCAACGTTTTCTGTGCCCGCTCTTAATTTATATTCCTGCGTGCCACCGTGTATAAAGCTGTTTATTTTAGTGCCTGCTTTAACATACAAAAAGCCTGCACCCTTTGGTCCGTTAAATTTATGGGCGCTTGCGGAAAGTAAATCAATGTTTAATTCCTTAGGATTAATCATTAATTTTCCATAAGCCTGAACCGCATCCGTGTGAAAATATAAATTGTTTTCCTTACAGATTTTACCGATTTCCTTAATATTTTGAACAGAACCGATTTCATTATTTGCATACATTACTGATACTAAAACCGTATCCTCGCATATGGCATCTTTAAGCTTATATAAATCTATAAAGCCCTCTTTATTTACATTTAAATAAGTAATTCTAAAGCCTTTTTTCTCAAGATATTTGCAGCTTTCCAAAATTGCATGGTGCTCTGTTTTAGTGGTGATTAAATGCCTTCCTTTAGCTATGTTTGCTTCCATTATGCCGATAATGGCAAAATTATCGGCTTCAGAGCCTCCGGCTGTAAAAATAATTTCTTTATCGTAGCATGAAAGACTTTTTGCAATAATGTGTCTTGCTTCATTAACGGCGCACCTTGCCGTAATGCCTTCTTCATAGGTACCGGAAGGGTTTCCGTAATTTTCAATGAAAAAGGGTGTCATTTTTTCAAAGGCTTCCTTACATAATTTAGTTGTAGCCGCATTGTCTAGATAAATTCTTTTTTTAATCATAAAAACAGTTTCCTATTTTTTATTGATTTAATCAAGTATAAAAAGCAAAAAAATAGAGCCTATGGCTTTGTTTTTTATGTCAATGATATTCGCAATTTTCTTCGCTACGGATCATATAAAAGCGGCACTACGTGCCTTACTGGGTACTTTGCTTGTAACAAAACACCTAGTAGTGGAAAACCCACTGCCTAAAGGCAGTGGGTTTTCTTTAGCTTTTATAAAACATTATCCCCTTGGGTGTGTCTTTGAATACACATCCCTGATTCTTGAATGACTCATATTTGCATATATCTGAGTTGTGGAAATATCAGAATGTCCTAACATTTCCTGTACGCTTCTTAAATCGGCACCGTTTTCAACAAGGTGAGCCGCAAAGGAATGACGAAGCGTATGTGGTGTAATGTCTGCTTCAATTCCTGCTTTCTTTGCATAATATTTAATAAGCTTCCAAAAGCCCTGACGTGACATAGGCTGTCCGGAACAGTTTACAAATAAAATATCCAAATCCTTATCTTCAAGCATAGTGTTTCTTGCTTCATCTAGATATTTCTTTAATGCCTCCTTTGCCTTATGTCCAAAAGGAATTACACGTTCCCTGGAAGCATCATGACAGATAATATAACTCATCTGAAGGTTAACATCTGACTTTTTTAAGGAAATAAGCTCTGAAACTCTGATGCCTGTTGCATATAAAAGCTCAAGCATTGCTTTGTCTCGTATATCCTTGGGAGTGTTACCCTTAGGCTGCTCTAAAAGTCTTACCACCTCTTCGGTAGTCATGATTTTTGGTATCTGCTTTTCTACCCTTGGAGCCTTTAATGAATCGGAAACATCCTCCTTAACCTTTCCTTCCTTGTATAAATAATGGTAAAAGGTCTTAATGCAGGCGATGCTTCTGGAAATCGTAGCCGCACTGAAATTATTCTTTTCAAGATAAAGAATATAGGAGTTTAAATTGGTGGCGGTAATGTCTGAGGGGTTATCTATACCCTGCTGTTCCATATAGGCTGCCACCTTATTCAAATCACGCCTGTAAGAAAGTTCTGTGTTAAGAGACATCTTTTTTACGTTATGTAAATAAGTTATAAAAGCATTTACTTCCGTTTCCATAGTCCTTTTACACCTCATGAAAATCCAGTTCTGTTAACCGTGTAATCACTATTATAAAGGCTTGTTTTTAAAAAAACAAATGTTAAAAGTGCCCATTTTTCAAGGTTTTCATGGTTCACATAACAAAAACACATAATCTAGATTTTTTATGTGAGCTTCCTCACAAAATATAGAGAAAAAAATTTTTGTTGATTTTAAAAATTAGTAAACATAATCATGGTTTCCGTGATTTTTTTATGACAACCAGATTTCAATTGGTAAAATTATACAAAAAGAAAAAGCACTTCCTGATTTTTAAAAGGAAGTGCTCTTTATATGAAGAAGAAACTTTTCTTTAGCCCTTAAGGCCTGTGGAAGCGACACCCTCCACAAAATATTTTTGAAGTATTAAGAATACCGCAAGCACCGGAATAAGGGAGAGTACCGAGCCTGCCATAATCAAACCATAATCTGATGAATACTGGCTTATAAACATTTTTAAGCCCAGCTGTATAGTCTTCTTTTCAGGACTTTTTAAATAAATTAATGGACCCAAATAGTCGTTCCAGGTGGCCACAAAGGTAAAAATTGTAAGTGTTGAAAGTGCAGGCTTAGATAAAGGAAGCATTATTGTTGAGTAAATTCTGTATTCACTCATGCCGTCAATTCTTGCCGCCTCACACAAATCATCCGGAATATCTTCATAAAACTGCTTCATCATAAATACGCCGAAGGCAGAAAAGGCCTGAAGACAAATGATTGCCAAAAGCTTATCGTTTAAGCCCATTTTACGCATCATGATAAACTGAGGTACCATGTAAACCTGCCAGGGCATTGCTATTGTGGCAATGTATGCAAGGAACAGTTTGTTTCTTCCTTTAAAATCAAGCTTTGCAAAGGCATAGGCCGCAAAGGAACTGGTAAGAAGCTGTAAAAGGGTAACTACTATTGTTAAAAAAACCGTGTTTTCAACAAATTTAGCAAAAGGAATCTTTGTCCAGATTGTTAAATAGTTGCTCCACTTAGGATTTTCAGGGATAAAAACAAAGGGATTCATTATGAATACTTCTCTGTCGGATTTTATTGATGCTGAAAACATCCAAAGAAAGGGAATGAGCATTAAAGCTGCAATTATTATAAGGATAAGGTAAACAACAGCCTTTCCAATTACTTTTTTCTTGTGTGCAGATTTCATTTTCTCTTCCTTTCTGTCTTTTCTTTACTGCTCTGACCCTTAAACTGGATAAGAGTAACAATTAAGACCATTAAAAAGAGCACCATAGCAACCGCACTTGAATATCCAAGATCCCAGTCGATAAATGCCTTCTGGTAAATGTAGTAAACCAAAACCGTTGCAGAGGTAGTAAGCTCACCAGAGCCTCCGCCGGCAAGCATTATTGCGATATCGTAGACCTTAAAGCAGTTAATTGTAAGCATTACCACTACAAAAAAGGTGGTGGATGAAAGCTGTGGCCATGTGATATATCTGAATTTGTTCCAGGTGCCTGCTCCGTCCAAAGAAGCTGCCTCGTAGAGCTCTGAGGAAATACCCTGAAGACCCGCAAGATAAATAACCATGTAGTACCCCATATATTTCCATACAGAAAATAAAATCATGGATAAAAGTACAAGTCCTCCTGTAAACCACTGGGGAAGCTTTGACTGTTCTACATTAAAAACATTATATAAAATATTGTTGATAGGTCCCTTTGAAGGATGGAAAAGCATTTTCCAAACTGCTGTAATTGCAACAAGAGACGCTACATATGGGAAAAAAGAAAGAGTTCTAAACACCCCTCTTCCTATTACTTTCTGATTTAATACTATAGCTAAAGCAAGGGATGCAACCATCGTTAAGGGTACTGTTCCTATGCAGTAAATAATTGTGTTTTTTAAGGCTGCCTTAAAGAAGGTATCGTCAAAGAGCCTTGTAAAATTTGATAATCCCGCAAACTGAATGGGGTTTGAACCGTCCCATTTCATAAATGCCAGTGCAAAGGCAAACACCATGGGCACCAGTGTAAAAATGCAGAAGCCTAAAAAGTTAGGGAGTATGAAGGAATATGCCACAAGATTTCTTTTAGTTTCACGGCTTAAGCCCTTTTTCTTTGGCTGTCTTAAAGCCAATGCATCTTCGCTCATTTTGTCTCCTTCCTGTCTGTGACTGAATTCTTAAAAATGTGGGGCCGTCTTTAACGACCCCACTTTAGTAGATTTAATTACTTGCCTAAAATCTTGCCTACTTCTTCGTTCATCTTGGCAATGCCTTCATCGATTGACATTTCGCCTGTCATGATGGAGCCATGGTAGGAATCAAGTACGGAGTTGATTTCTGAAACACCCTCGCCGTAAGGAACTTCAAGGTAAAGATTAGAAACGTTTAATGCTTCCTTACTTGCATCATCTGTAGGGAAGCCCTCCATAGATGAAATCATATTCTTAACTTCGTCTGTCATAATTGCAGGGAAGTTACCGCTTGAAGCCATAACAGCTGCGCCTTCTTCACCTGAAACCCACTTAACAAATTCCCATGCTTCATCTGGAGTATCTGTTGCTGTGGTAACAGAAAGGCCGGTAATTGTACCAAGTGTTGAGCCTGCTTCTACGCCTTCAGCGTGAGGATATTTAACAAGACCCCAGTTGCCGCAAAGAGAGGCATCATAGTCACCGGACTTAATATTGGAAATTAAGGTTGCAATAAACCATGAACCCTGGTTCATCATGGCAACGTCACCGCCTGAGAAGGCTGCAGAATAATGTAAGCCTTCTGTCTTAAGGTCGGCATATTTACGGCATACGCCATCAGCCTCCTGATTAAGAACCATTTCATAAAAAGGCTTTACGAAATCGTAGTTGCCATCAAGGATTGTGTGCTTGCCGTCAAGCATAGCGCAGAGCTGAACAGTACTTCTCCAGGTGTGGTAATGAGTACCGTAAACCTGAGCACCGAAGGTAGTATCTGTAACGCTTCTTGCCAAAGCATCGTATTCATCCCAGGTCATATCGTTGGTGGGGTATTGAACGCCTGCTCTGTCGAAAATGTCTTTATTATAGAAAATAACCCAGAAGTCATTTCTGAAAGGAAGTTCGTAAAGCTTTCCGTCAACTGTTACCTGATCGGTAGCGCCTGAATATTTGGAAAGGTCAACGCCGTCTGCTGCAATATAGTCATCAAGTGCTAAAATAGCGTTCTTCTGAACTAAGGTTGCATAACCTGGAACATCCTTAATTGTTACTACGTCAAAGTCTGTGCCTGTACCGGATAATTCGGTAGCAAGAACTGTCATGTAATCTGTAGAGCCTAAGTCTACCATTTCAATTGTTACGCCTTTGTGAGAGGCTTCATATGCTGTCTTGATGTCTCCCCAGTACTGTGTGGTGCTTTCATCCCAGATGGCCCACTTTAAGGTAACCTCTTCTGCAGCAGGTTCTGTTGTGGCTGCTACGGATGCTTCCGTCTTAGTCTCGGATGCGGATGTTTTGTTTGCTGTACTTGTAGCATCGGTAGATGCGCCGCAGCCTGCACAAAGAGAAGCAACCATTGAAAGACCAAGTACTAAACTTAAAACTTTCTTTTTCATAAATTCCCTCCATTTGATTTTGATGAAAATTTTCTGTTACAAGGAAATTATAAAAATTACCAGAATGTTAAAGAATGGAAAAATATTTAATAGTTTATCTTATTTTTGAAGATATTTTCATGATAAATGTAATATTTTTATTTAAAATGCACTTTTTTAAGAATGTGTTTGTAAATTTACAATAAAAATCATTTACGTGCTATACTCATTCACAAAGGAAAACATTATGCAAAAGAAAAAAGGTAAAATTCAGTCACGAATAGTCACTATAACCGTTGTAAGCCTAATTACCATGTGTCTTATGGTAAGTGCTGTAAGCTACATAGTGTTTAACCGCTATTTGTATCAAAGCTTAATACAGTCCTCAAGTACAAGCTTAGAGCTTTTGTCTGATTCCATTGATTCAAGCATCGACTCAATATACCGAATGGTAAGATTCTGTCAGTCGAATTCTTCCATTTCAGAATATATAAAGGAATCCCCCAACCAAAGTCCTGTTTTAAGCGTTGCAACCTATGACAGGATTTATGAAGAATATGCAAACAACCCTGCAAGCGGCTATATTCCAAGGCTTGCCGTTGTAACGGATGAACATTTTCTTCAGATAGTAACTGCAATCTATTCACAGGACATTGATTTATCAAAGGAGGTTAAAAGCCTTGATTTTTTTGAAAGCCTTATAAATTCACAGGATTACAATTTTGAAACAGGCTTTATTAAAGATCCTTTTTGCAGAAACGGTATTATGGTGCTTCCCATTATAAGACCCATTACCTATAAATATAATTCAGAAACCGGCGGCATCCTGTTTATGGAAATATCCTCTTCTCTTTTTACGGATGCCTTTTCAAGATACAATTTAACCGATGATTCTCATCTGTATTTATCTGTATGCGGGCATTTTTATCTGTATAAAGAAAATGCATTAACCGAAATTGAAACACTTCCGGAGGAGCTAGTAACACATGCATTAACCTTCCCCGGCATATCTATTTCCCAAAGCATTTCTTCGTCTGAATTAAACGAAGAAGCAAGGCTTTTGTATTATGTGATATTTGGAATAATTTTAAGCATTATTTTAATAGGCGTTGTGGAAATGTTTATGCTAAACCGCATGATTTCAGAGCCTGTTAGTAAATTAAAGGCAAAAATGGACAAGGTATCAAAGGGGGACTTTTTAAGAGACTCTTCCATTGAATGGGATACAGAGCTTGGAGTAATCGGTAAAGGCATTAACGACCTTGCAGAAGACGTAAACCTTTTAATGGAGAAAAGAGTTGAGGATGAAAAGCAGAAACGCGACCTTGAATATAAGGTATTACAGAGTCAGATAAATCCTCATTTTATTTATAATACCCTTAATTCAATTAAGTGGATGGCTACCGTCCAGGGAGCTGACGGCATAAGTGAAATGACAACCGCTCTTGCAAAGCTTTTAAAAAGTATTTCAAAGGGTACCAGCACTTTAGTAAGTATAGAAGAAGAAATATCTTTATTAAATGACTATTTTACAATACAAAGCTATCGATACGGCGGCACCATTACCCTTTCTTTAGATTTTTCAGACATTGACGTAAAAAAATATTCAATTATAAAATTTACACTCCAGCCTATCGTTGAAAACGCCATTTTCCATGGTCTTGAGCCTAAGGGAAACGGTAAAATTTTAGTTAAGGCTTCCTATGAAGATAACGGCATCGTTATTTTGGTACACGATGACGGTGTGGGCATGAGCGAAGAAAAGGTTAAGGCCCTTTTAACAAAGGACCAAATGGGTAAATCTGAATTTTTCAGAGAATTAGGCGTCAAAAACGTGCATGAAAGACTTCAGTATGAATTCGGTAAGGAATACGGTCTTACCATCCAAAGTAAAGAAAACGAATACACGGATATGTACATACACATTCCCTTAAAAGAGGTATCTAATGTATAAGCTTTTGATTGTTGACGACGAGCCGCTTGTACAGGTGGGCATTAAATCGATGCTTAACTGGTCAGACTACGATATTGAAGTAATCGCAACCGCGGTAAACGGACAGATTGCACTTAATTTAATAGAAGAATATAAGCCTGAAATCATAATAACCGACATAAAAATGCCGGTTATGGATGGTCTTGAATTAATAAGACGGTGCCGTGACAAATACGGTAATGATTCTCAGGATTTTGTGATTCTTACAAGCTACGAGGATTTCCACATGGTAAAGGAAGCAATTAAATACCAGGTGACCGATTACCTTGTAAAGGTAGAATTAACAGGTGAAGCCCTGTCTTCCACCATCATTACAGTAATTGAACGTCTTAAAAAGAAAAAGCCAAATGCGTACCAAAGCGATTCAGAGCTTATAAATTCTTTACACGATAAATTTTTCATTAAGCTATTAAATAATTTATTTGAATCGGAAGAAAGCTTTAAGGCTCAATGTAAGGATTTATCCTTAAATTTTAATTACGAAAGATTAGTGTGCGTATACGGTTGTCTTGATGAAAAAAAGGTAAGCTCCATGGTGCTTGACAGGCGCTTAAGCCTTTTCAAAAATTCTATTCAAATGATACAAGAGCTTGTAAACAAATATATGCCCTGCTACTGTATCGGCCTTGATTCAAGGCATTTTGCAATAATTTTCTGTATGAAGGAATGTAAAAATTTAACTCCTTCAGAAATCACGCAAAAAATAAAGGAAATAATTGATTCCGTTAATGAAACCCTTCTTAAATATTATAAAATTTCCTTTAATTACGGAATCGGGAGACCGGTTACCAATGCCTTAAGCATTCATGAATCCTGTAAAATGGCACGTGATAAATTAAAATCAGAGCTTGGTGAAGCTTCAATTGATTCAACGGATGCCGATAACCACATTGTAAGAAACGTAAAAAAATACATTAAGGAACACGCAAGCGAACACCTTTCTTTAAACGATGTAGCGACGGAATTTTGTATAAGCCCCAACTATCTAAGTCAGCTTTTTTCAAAGTTTAATGACTGTGGCTTTTCTGAATATATAAATATATGCAAAATCAGAGAAAGTAAACGCCTGCTTTCAGAGGGTAATCTCAAGATATATGAGGTGGCCGATATGATGGGCTTTGAAAGTTCCTTCTATTTCAGTAAGGTATTTAAAAAATACGAAGGCATCTCTCCTACCGATTATCTTAATACGTTATAATCGCTTGCAAAACTTACGCGCCAAACGTTGTCGCCTAGGCGGCATATGCCTTACGTGCCGCTATAGAAAAAGGACTTGGATATATAAAAGCTAAAGAGCACCAACTGCCTTTAGGCGGTGGGTGCTCTTAAACGAGGTGTTTTGTTTCAAGCCAAGTACCCTGTAAGTCACGTAGTGCCACTTTTAGTAGAGCCATAGCGAAGCGTATTGCGAATATCATTAACTTCCAGGGTCTTTTTAATGTATATTTTAAATTTCTTTATTTAAGTTCATTTAAAAAGCTTTCAATTCTGGTTAAGCCCTTATCGATTGCTTCAATGCTTATAGCATAGGAAAGTCTTATATGATCAGGGAAACCAAAGTCAGCACAGGGAATAACAGCAACAGCATAATCTGTTAAAAGAATTTCTGCAAGACGTGCTGAAGTCTTAACTTCTTCACCCTTATATTTTTTCGTTAAAGCTTTGCTCATATCCATAAATAAGTAGAAAGCGCCCTGAGGCTTACATGCCTCTATATAAGGCATCTTTGAAACTCTTTCATACATATAAAGACGACGCTTATCAAATTCGTCCCTCATTTCCTTAACCTTGTCCTGCGGACCATTAAGAGCTTCAACAGAAGCAAACTGAGCGATAGAGTTGGGATTGCTGGTGGCATGAGACTGCATTGCAGACATAAGCTTTGCAATTTCAACGCTTGAGCCTGTATAACCGATTCTCCAGCCTGTCATGGCATAGGATTTTGATAAGCCTGAACATGTAATTGTATGCTCGTAAATATCCTTACCTAAAGAAGCAATACTTACATGCTTTTCGTTATCGTAGGTTAAATATTCGTACATTTCATCTGCAACACAGTAAATATCCCTCTTAACAATAACATCTGCAAGTGCTGATAATTCCTTTTTAGAATAAACCATACCGGTAGGGTTATTGGGAGAATTTAATACAAATGCCTTTGTCTTATCTGTAATGGCATCGTTAAGCTGCTGTGCCGTAACCTTATAGCCGTTTTCCTTGGTGCCTGTAATAATAACAGGTGTACCTCCTGAAAGCTTTACCATTTCAGGATATGAAAGCCAGAAAGGTGCCGGAATAATAACTTCATCTCCTGGATTTAAAATAGCATCAAATATATTTGTTAAGGCATGCTTACCACCATTTGAAATAACAATCTGGTTGGGAGCATAGTCAAGGTTATTAAATTCTCTGAATTTTTTGCTGATGGCTGCCTTTAATTCATTGGTACCGGAAGCAGGTGTATATTTTGTAAAGCCTGTTTCAATAGCCTTAATAGCTGCATCGCAAATATTTTTGGGAGTATTGAAATCCGGCTCGCCTGCGCCAAAGCCCACAACGTCTACTCCGCTCTTCTTAAGTTCTTTAGCCTTTGCCGTAATTGCAAGTGTTGAGGAAGGCTTAACTGCCTTTGCCTTTTCAGATAATGTAAGTGACATACTTACCTCCAAGTATAATAATTAAGACTCTTAATATTTTATAAGAGTCTTAATTTCTTGTCAATGGATAATTGTATACAATTATCCATCTTTTAAATTCGATTTTCACGACAAGTTAGATATATTACCTGATAATCCTTTGAGATTTCATTAAGTAAAAGCTTTGCGCCTTTCATCTTTTTATCATCTAAATTAACAAAGGGATCGTCAAACAAAAGTATAGGCTTTTCATCCGGATACATGGCATCTGCCATTGAAAGCCTTTCGCATAAACCCACTAAGTCTTGATAACCACGGCTTAAAAATTTGGTATCTCTCTGCTTTCCTTTTTCTTCCACCGTAATAACGGTATTTGCATCTATATGATAATTATCGCCACTTTCCTCTGTAAGCACTCCGTAATATTTTTTAAAGCCCCTAAGTAACGGTGCCATATATTTTGCAGTAAGGTTTTCCTTGGCCTTTGTAAAGAATTCTGAAGTCTTTACCACATAATCAAGATGCTTTGATTTATCTGCAATTTTTTCTTCTAATTCTGTAAGCTCAGCCTTTTTATCATTAATTTCTTCATAAATACGACTGTATTCATCCAAAGAACGGTTATCTGTTGATAAATTGTTCCTAAAAATTTCAATATCATCTAAAATTTTAGCTTCCATACCGTGAAGCTCATCAAGAGAAACTCCAACGTCATCAGCTATCCTAGATATTTCCTGCAGATTAACAGACTTTTTAAAATTTTCAAGGCGGTCATAGGCGTCCTTGTATAAAGAATAAAGGCTATCGTATTCATCAAGTACCTTTATTACTTCTTCTGTTTTAAAGACTACATCCAGTCCCGGATTGATTTTATAAAAGTTTAGAGATGCTAAAAGCTTATCCTTTAATTCAACAAGTTTTTCTTTGGATGCTTTATAGGTATTCTCTTTTCTTTCAAGCGATTTAAAATGCTGTGCTTTCCCCTTTAAATCTATAATCAAGGCTTCATAGGATGCGTTTTCACTGGTCATTAAAAAGCTTGATAAAAATGTTGAAAGTTCATTGCTTAAGCTTTCAATTTCTTCCCTTTCAGCTGCATTAACAGAAAGGCTTTCACGCTTTTTAAGGCTCTTAAAGGTAAATGCATCATTTAAGAGAGTCTGAAGGGCTTCATAAGCATCGTCGCTATCGGAAATATATCCAAATTTTTCTTTAACACCTTCTATATATTCATTCGTACCTGCAATTTCTTCATCGATGACCTCTATATCAGCTTCCAGCTTGGAAATTTCAGCATAAAAAACTTCATCCCTGGTCTTTGATTTTCGTTTGCTTATTAAAGCTAAAATAATAAATATAAAGCCTGCAGCGGCAGGTATATAAGAGAATATATAATTAAGCTCATACTGCTTTGTAAAATAAATAAGAGCAGCACTTGAAAGTATTAATATAAATGCCAAAAGCATAAATACAAAGGGTGCCTTTGATTTATGACTTACCCGCTCGTATTCACTGTCAGTAAGCTTATTTGAAATTAAATCCTTCTTTTCCAAAAGGCCTTTTCTTTCAGAAAGTCTTCTGCCTGCTTCATTAATTTCTGAAATTGCAGTATCGGGATCCTCATATTTATTTTTAAAAATATACAAAGCATCCTCGTCTTCCTTTGAAAGACTGTTTTGCAATGCCTTTGTTTTTAATTCTGTATATCGCTTTGCCTTTTTTAAATAAATATCAAAGGACTCCTCTGTTGGCACACCGTCCTTGAAGGTAAGAAGCAACGATTCGTATAAACCTGCCTCCAGCTCTGAAAAACTTGTTGATTTAACGATTGCTTCGCTTTCATTAATGTCATCTAAAGCGCCACTCCATTCAATTACATTTTCTTTTGTGGGAATTTCCCCAGGGAAATATTCGCTGCATTCCTTTAATGCCTTTTCCTTTGCAGAAAAATCTGCAAGCATTTCTTCATAGTGGCTTTTATCCTTTAAAATCTGTTCCCTTTTGGATGCTTCCTTAATTTTTTCATTTACTAAGGTAAGCTCATTCCTTAATTCAAGTATTTTCACCTTATTATCGTTGATGCGCCCTTCAACATAAGCCATTGTGTCATCAAGACCGATACCTTTGTTGATATCTGCCTTAAGCTCTGAAGCCCTGGCTTTATAGCGGGATATTTCACCTGTTTTACGGGTTGCCGACAAAGAATTTATTTCATCCTTAAGCTTTGCATCCACTAAAGCAAATTTATTTAAGTCAAGGCCGTCTGAAATATTTCCAAGCTTAGCGTTAATGTCATCGGTTGAAGAAGAATTCGAAATATCGAGCTGGCTTACAAATACAGTCTTTAAAAAGGACTCTGCATTAATTGAAAAAAGCTCTTCTCCAAGGTGCTCTGAATAATCACTGCTTTCTAAATTTGTATTAAAGTCTCTTAATGTAAAGGTATCATCGGAGGCTTTGTTACCAAAAAATCTCTCGGCAGAGTATGTTCTGCCGGCAGCTTCAAATATTAATTTCCCGCCAAAGGCGCCACCCTGCCAGGGTGCAAAACGCTTTCTTTCGCACTGAAAATCATCACGCTTATTGTCTCCTTCAAGTCCGTAAAGCATTGCTTTTAAGAAGGCCGCAAGAGTACTCTTTCCCCAGCCGTTTTCTTCACAGAGCACATTTACACCCGTCTCAAAGGAAAAATCAACATCCGATAATTTACCGAAATTTTCTATATGTAAGGATTTTAATTTCATTCTGCTTTACCTCCCCACAATACATTTAACCCAAGACGCACAATTTCCCCCTTGTCTTCTTCAGATAAGGATTCATCTTCAAAAACGCATCTAACGAACTCTCCCTTTAAGGAAGAATCAAGCATAAAGTCATTGATGTTTATTTTAATTTTTGTTTTGTCGTATACCTTTAAGAAATAAAATTCGCCTTCAAAGGTGTGAAGTATAAAATCCGTATCTTTTTCACATTCCACATCCACCTCACCTGTAAGCACGATTTTTACAAGGTCTGCTTCAGAGGCATCGGATTCGTCAAGAGCTTTTCTTACCGTCTTAAGCATATCGGGAGTATTGTTAAGCCCTGTCACGTCTGCATTTATTTCAAATAATTTTCTTTTAGCAAAAGGAACAAAGGTATCTGCTACAGCACCCGTTTCTTCATCTATATCAAGAAGCACAAAGCCGTGGTCGCCGGTTTCGTCAAAGCCTCTGCCTTCAAGACAGCCCGAATATGAATATACGCAGCCTCCGTCAAGCTGCACTCTTTTATATTCGTGTACATGACCAAGCGCCAGGTAATTAATGCCTTTGTTTCTGAATAATTTTAAATTTATTGTCTCGGTTTTATCCTTACTGTTAGTCTCCTGTTCCTGACCGTGCAGCATAACAATGTTGATTTTAGAAGGGTCCGGGGCAAAATTAGACTGAATAAAGCCTGAATTATCCTTTGTAAGCTCTACCCCGTGAATATATATGTTATTGTATTCACCCAGTACATAGGAGTTCCAGGCATCATTAAATAAATAAAGATTCTTTGGCGACTCATCAAAGGTATTTATTAATACGTTTTCATCGTGATTGCCCCTTATATAAAAGAAAAGAATTTCAGGATTATCAAGCACCAGCTTTTTAAAGGTGTTACGGGCCAGTGCCGAAATATTTTTAGTATCGAATAAATCACCGCAAATAAGAATCGCCTCTACGTCGTGAACCTTAGCGTAGTCAACCATTCTAACAAAGGTGCTTAATAATTCAGCTTTTCTTTCTTTTGCCTTATCAGGGGATAAATTAGCGTTAAGCTTAGAATCTAAGTGCAGATCAGCACAATGAATTAACCTCATGGAGTATCCTCTCTTTCTATAAGTAAGGATACTCCATTTTAGAATAAAAAACAAGTTTTTCTAGAACTAACGTTTGTAAATTATATTTCGAAGGGTAAAAATGCAAAGGCAACTGCAAAGATAATGGCAGGAAGTAAATTTGCAACCTTCACCCTTTTGCCCCATACTAAATTAATGCCTACACAGAAAATAAGAATTGAGCCTATCATTGAAAGATTGCCCAAGGAAGCCTCTGTTAAAACAGGCTGAATAAATTTAGCCAAAACCGTCACCAAGCCCTGTAACACAAAAACAGGAATAAAGGAAAATACAGGGCCCTTTCCCAATGAGGAAGTCATAACCATGACAATAATGCAGTCTAAAATGGATTTGGTTAAAAGAATTGAATAATCTCCAGTAAGGCCGTCATCGATTGCCCCTACAATTGCCATTGCACCGATGCATACTGTAAAAGAAGCGTTTAAAAAGCCTTCTACGAAATTTTTATCCTTGGCGTTACCGGTTTTTAATTTAAGCCAGGTGCCGAAGCGTTCAAACCAGCCTTCTATGTTAAGAGCTTCACCAACAATAGCGCCTAGCAGCATGCACACCACAATAAATACTCCTCTATTGCTTGAGATCACGCTCCCTTCAGCAGAAAGCATGCCCTCCAAAGCGCCGCCGATTCCTATAAATAAAACCGACACACCGCAGGTAGTGGTAAGGGTTGTCTGAATTCTTTCATTTATTAATTTTCCAAAGAAATGACCAAGTATGCCACCTAATAAAATTGCAGCAGTATTGATAATTGTACCAAGTCCGAACATTTTTTTATCCTCTATATTTTAATTTCTGTCCATTTGCCCTGTTTAAATCTGATGGAGGCAAATAAAAATCTTGAAGCCTGGTCGGCAATAACACCAAGCCATATTCCTACTATTCCAAAGCCTAACACGTATCCGCCAAGATAAGAAAATAAGGTTCTTACAATTGTAACACTTATCATTGCAGCCATTGCGGTATAGAAGGTATCTCCGGCGCCGCGCAGACATCCCATGTAAATAACCTGACTTATCTGGAATACTACTACCACGATAATAACATACATTATTGAAACGCCGATTTCGATGATTTCAGGCTCTTTGAAAAATAAGCCCATCATGAACCTGCCGCCCAGCAAATATACAAGCGCCAGGCCTACCGAAATAATTGCCCCCATCATACGACAGGTGCGTCCGTATTCCCTGGCAAGGTCTTTGTTGTTTTCTCCAAGAGACCTCCCGATTAAAGCAACCGCTGTCTGCTGTAGACCGTCTCCAAAAGAAAATGAAAGTCCCATTATGTTCATGCCCACCTGGTGAGCCGCCATTGCGTATGTGCCCTGGTCGGCTGCCATAATGGCCGTAAGCATAAAGCCTATACGCATTAATACCTGCTCAAAGAAAACCGAATATCCCACCTTTACCAAATCCTTAAAGGCATAAAGTGTAGGTCGGATTTTTTCCTTTATAATATAAGGAATACTTACAAAGCAATCCTTTTTAAATAAAGAACAAATACTCATAACAGAAGCCACAACCGTTCCTAAAACCGTTGCAAGAGCAGCTCCTGTAATGCCAAGAGCCGGGAATCCGAAATGACCCTCGATAAGTAAATAGTTAAATACTATATTGACCGTATTCGAGGTAACATTTGTCTTCATGGTAATTTTTGTATTGCCGGCACCACGCTGTGCTGAATTGATACCCATCTGAATACAGTTAAAAATCATTCCGCCCATTATGATTCTTATATAAGTGACAGCCATGTCATGCGTATCCTCATTAGAACCGCACCAGCCTATAATGGGACTTGCAAATATTACGAACAAAACGCTTAAAATAATGGATGCAATTATTATAAAAATAATGGCTGCATATAATATCCTGTTGGCATCTTCTTTTCTTTCTTCGCCTCTTCTTCTTGCTACCAGGGCTGAAATTGCCACATTAAGTGCAAAAAATAAAGATAATCCCAAAAATTTAGGCTGAGTGGTAAGCCCTACAGCTGCAACCGCATTGGCTCCAAGACCGCTCACCATATAGGAATCCACCAGTCCTGCAAAGGCGGTGAAAAAGGATTCAATAATTGCTGGCCATGCCATATCAATTGTTGTTTTAATTAATTTTTTATTGTATTTTTTTAACATTTCTATCCTCTTAATACATTGCCAATTATAACACTTCAAAAGAAAACAACAATGAAATATTACAAGAAAAAATAAGATTTTATCATTTAAATATAAGCAAAATTGCCTTAAACTGTTATTAATAAAAGCAGGAGGATACCTTTATGTATATAGATAAGGAAAACGAAGAATGGCTTTTAAGTACCCTTTCAAAAACAATGGATAAGCTTGATAAGGTTGCTGACAGAAGCCGTCACATAATACCATATTCTACCGTTAACGGACGCTTTGATGATAAAGCGGTGTCCAATGATGGACATGACATTAACTGGTGGACAAACGGCTTCTACGCTGGTATTCTCTGGCTTCTATATCATGAAACAAAAAACGCAAAATATAAAGAAATGGCTTTGGAAATAGCCGATAAGATTTCCGTATGCTTTGATAAATATTATAATCTAGACCACGACATGGGGTTTTTATGGCTTCCCACAGACGTAGCTTCCTATAGAGAAACAGGCAATGAAGACGGTCGCCGCAGAGGCTTAATTGCCGCAAGCCTTTTAGCCGGACGCTTTAATTTAAAGGGTAATTACATAAGAGCCTGGAATGACGGTATAGGCAAAGAAAACGGCCCCACTTCCAATGTGGGCTGGTGCATTATCGACTGCCTTATGAATTTACCTCTTCTTTACTGGGCAACAGAAGAAACCTTAGATCCAAGATTTAAACATATAGCAATGGCTCACGCAGATATGGCCATTAAAAATTTCTTACGTGAGGACGGCTCTGTTAACCACATCGTTGAAATCAATCCTGAAACCGGAAAATTTGTACAAAGCTTCGGCGGTCAGGGGTACGCACAGGGTTCATCCTGGACAAGAGGTCAGGGCTGGGCTTTATACGGATTTTTCTTAAGCTATAAGCATACAGGTAAACCCCGTTATCTTGAGGCCTCTAAAAAAGTAGCAGATTATTTTATTAAAAACATTCCAGCTTCAGGACTTATTCCCGTTGATTTTAAACAACCCAAGGCTCCTGCCTATGAAGACTCTACCGCTGCCGCCATTGCTTCCTGCGGTTTAATAGAGCTTTCCAAAATAAGTAAAGGCGCTGAAAAAGAAAAATATTTAAATGCAGCTGTTATTATGTTAAAAGCGTTAACTGACAAGCGTGTCGATTTTAGTCTTAAGCAGGATAATTTACTCAACTACTGCACTGCTTCCTATCACGCAGACACCCACCACTTTGCTATTATTTATGGTGACTATTATTATCTAGAGGCCTTGTTAAAATTAAAGGGAAACGAACTTTTCATCTGGTAAGGAGACGCCATGCATTTTACACCAAAACATATAGATAAAATTTTATCACCCTATACCGGTTTAACAAGAGAATCCTGGATTGAAGCAGGCATTTATATTCTTGAAGGCTGCTTTAATAATATAAAGGCTTTTAACGACCCTGTAGTAATGCCAAGACATGATACGGAAATTTCCTATCCACATCTAAGGGATAAAGAAGGTGAACAGGCGACCCAGCGTAAGGCTGAAATATTTGAAGGTCTTACACGTACCTTTTTCATTGCTTCAGTAATCATTCACGAGCGTCCCGATTTAGTCATTAACGGCATAAATATAAAGGATTATTATAAGGCTCACATTTTGCATGTAGTTACCCCCACAGACCCTTTATTTGTGGGAAGCTACGAATATTTAACAAAATTAACGAATGCTACAGACCCTACCAGATGTTATCAACAGACGGTTGAAACCTGCGCTCTTGTAATAGGCCTGTGGGCTTGTGAAGCAGAAATCTGGAATTCCTATACTAAAAAAGAAAAGGCTTTAATCGCAGACTTTTTAAATGGCTTTGCAACCTGCTCAACGGTTCCACAAAACTGGCGTCTTTTCAATATGCTTGATTTAGCCTTTTTAAATAAGGAAGGTTATGAAATAAATGATAGCATCATGCTTGACCATGCTCAGGCGATTTTAGCCTATTATGCAGGTGATGGCTGGTACAGAGACGGCCAGTGTTTTGATTATTATTCAGTCTGGGCTTTTAATATGTATACCGCTCTTTGGAATCTTTGGTACGGTTATGATAATATGCCATATATTGCCGCTTTGTTTGAAGAAAATTCAAATGCTTTAATGAAGACCTTCCCTGACTTTTTTGATGAAGACGGTTTTACCAACATGTGGGGAAGAAGCTGTATTTACAGAAATGCCGCCACCTCTGCTTTTGACGGAAATTTATTATTGAAAAATTCAAAGGTTAATCCTGGGCTTGCAAGAAGAATCGCTTCAGGGTCACTTATGCAGTTTTTAGGTCGTGAAGATTTTCTTTATAAGGGAGTGCCTTCTCTTGGCTTCTATTCGGAATTTAAGCCCTTGGTACAGGGCTATTCCTGTGCGGAATCTCCCTACTGGTTCGGTAAAGCCTTTTTGTGCCTTCATATGCCAAAAGATCACCCCTTCTGGACTGCCAAGGAAAATAACGGCTCCTGGGAAAAGCTGTCAGCTTCCGAAATAAAGGAAACGATTTTAAACGGACCCGCTTTAGTATATACAAATCACAAGGCAAATTCCGAGACTATTTTACGCTCTGCTAAAATTCGCAAGGATAAAAACGATCTTCACGGTATGTGGAATTATAATAAGCTAAGCTATAATTCAAAATTTCCATGGGAATCCACGCCATTAATTGATGAAGGCATCGGATTAAAAACAGGCGATTTGGAAAGTGAAAGCTATTTAATTAAAGACATTACTACCGGCAACCGGTTATACGGAAACGCCATCTTTTATAACGGAGTAAAAAACGGGGTTTTATACAGACGTCTGTTTTTTGATTTTAACGATAATACCGAAAATCACTGGAACCAGGCAATAAACCTTGCAGATGTCCCTGTTTCAAAGGGCATATTACGAATTGATAAATTAAGGCTTTACAGAAAACCCGTTTTAATCACTCTTGGCTCCTACGGTTTTCCTGATAACGGTACTTATATTTCCTACAAAGAAAAGAACGGTGCAAGGGCAATAATTTTAAAAGGAACAGATTATTGCGGCAACAAAAAAGCTCTTGCAATGACTGTATTTTCAGGCTTTACCGATTTAAATATAACCCACTCAAGGGGCACAAATCCTGATTCTGAGAATTCAATTGTAATTGCTGCTTTTGCAGTCCAAAAAAATATGTATGATGCAAAGGAACCCTATATTTTTATATCACAGGTTATTACAAATACCGACGGTTCCGATTTTACCAAAGAAGAGCTCTTCCCGATAGAAGCCATAAAATACACTGACGATACAAAAACCGGTGCCTACGGTCCGGTGGTTCTATCCCTTAATACAGGTAAAGAAATTACCGTAGACTACAGCCTCATGGAAGCCAATATGTCTTTATGAATCAAAAAAGGTTTGGGAAAAAATCCCAAACCTTTTTACCTTATAAGAAATTGCGTTGCAATTCCCTATATTGTAAAGCGGCACTACGTGCCAATTATGCGCACTCGCACAAAAGAAATATGTCGCCTAAGTAACCGCACCAGACGTTTTAGTTTCGCAAGCGAAACTCTTTTTTATTTCAAAAATCCGTTTACTATCTGCTCTTCCGCTTCCTCCTCGGTTAAGCCAAGGGTCATAAGCTTTATAAGCTGCTCACCTGCAATTTTACCGATTGCAGCTTCGTGAATTAAGCTTGCATCCACATTGGCTGCCGTAAGCTTAGGAACAGCCGTAACAATTGCCTTGTCCATTATTATGGCGTCGCATTCGGAATGACCGTTGCATTCCGCATTACCCACAATTTGTGATGCAAATTCCTGCTTTGATTCATCTCTTGCAACGGAACGAGATACAACATTTGCACTTGAATTTTTACCATTTAATTCAACCTTAAAATCAGTCTTCGCATACTGGCTTCCATGAGTCATTATCTTTTCATGAATAATTAAGGTAGCGTTTTCTGAAAGCGTACCCTCCGTAAGTCTTGAGGTGGAATCAATGCCCTTTATCTGGGTTGAATCCATTTCCATGTAGGCGCCCTCCTCAAGATAAAAAATCGTAGTGGGGTTCATTACGTTTCCGCCCTTGCCGTCTGCCTCGCCATAATGCTTTTCTATATATTTCACTTTTGCATTTTTTGCCAGATGAAAAGTATGTATACCATCATGAGCCGAATCCTGATCACCGCAGTTGTGAATGCCACAGCCTGCAACTATTGTAACGTCAGCCTCTTCACCTATATAAAAATCGTTGTAAACAAGCTCCTTTAAGCCGGTTTCTGAAATAATAACCGGAATGTGAATACTTTCTTTCTTGGTACCTGCTTTAACGTAAATATCAATACCGGCTTTATCTTCCTTTGTAACTATGTCAATATTTGCGGTAGTGTTGCGAGCTTCTGTTGCTCCGTTTGCACGAATGTTGTATGCTCCCTCAGGCACTTCATGAATATCCGCTACTTCCTTTAAGAGGTTTTTCTGAATCTGGTCCATTATTTATTACCTCCCGACAGCTTAACACAGGTGCCGCTTCCGATACCATCAAGTAAACCGTGGTACACCTCGTCCTTTTTGCCGTCTGCTTTTATTTCGCCGTTTGCAAGCACGATAATTCTGTCTGCAGTATTTAAAATGCGTTCCTGATGGGAAATAACCAAAATAGTACCGTTAATCTTTTCATGCATTTTTTCAAACACCTGAATTAAAGAATTAAAGCTCCATAAATCAATTCCGGCTTCAGGCTCGTCGAATATGGAAAGCTTTGTGCCGCGGGCCAAAATCATTGCAATTTCAATTCGTTTTAATTCGCCTCCTGATAAAGAAGCGTTTACTTCTCTGTTTATGTAGTCTCTTGCGCAAAGTCCCACTTCAGATAAAATTGTGCAGGCATCATTAATGCTGGTATCCTTGCCTGCCGCAAGTGTAAGTAAATCCTTAACGGTTAAGCCTTTAAAGCGCACGGGAGTCTGAAAGGCAAAGCTTATGCCTTTATTGGCTCTCGCAGTAATATTTAAATTAGTAATATCTTCACCGTCTAAAAAAATCTGACCTGAAGTAGGTGTAATAATACCTGCAATTATTTTTGCAAGTGTAGATTTACCGCTGCCGTTTGGGCCGGTTATTGCCACAAGACCTGAATCAATTTTTAAATTTACGTTTTTAATAATTTCAAGCTTTGATTCAACCTCGTAGCTTATATTTTTAAGCTCAAGCATTGTAACTGTCCTACCTTCTTTTTATTCTGAATTTACCGCTTTTTAGTTAAAAACCTTAGCCGTTTTTGCTCATATTCTAACGTCTATATTTATAGAAAGCAAAAACGCTTCCTATAATTAAGTTATAGTATCACATTTAAGGGTAACTAACAACTTTATTTATAAAAGCTCAAGAAAACCCACTGCCTTTAGGCAGTGGGTGCTCCCCGCGAGGTGCTTTGTTACAAGCCCAGTACCTCGTAAGGCACGTAGTGCCGCTTTTAGTAGAGCCGTAGCGAAGCGAATTGCGAATATCATTGACCGTATTCTCCTAGCTGATTGTTATGCCCTCTGAAAGCCTGATATTTTTAAGATTATCGCTTCTTCTTAAATAATCCTCATAAAAATCCCTTGAAGACATAAGCTCACACCCTGCGCCTCTTATAATAACCTGTTCGACGCCGTCGCTTGTCACCACAATAATATCATATTTTTTAGCATTGATGTGGGCATAGCGTTCAATGTAATGGTCGGCAGTTTCGGCTTCTTTAGTATAGACAACCTTAATGTTATGGTAGTCTGACACCTCCTCCATATACCCCTGTACCCTGTATGCATCAAACACTAAAATCGTGTCGATTCCGGTCATTGCCGCATAATTACTTACATAATCACACAGCCTGCTTAAAGCCCCGTTAATGTTTGAAGCGGCAATATCCTTTAATTCCTTCCAGGCATACACCACGTTATATCCGTCAATAAGCATGTATTTTTTACGCGCCTCTGTGCCTTTATACACTACGTCCTTTTCTATTTTTCTGCCTGCTGTTCTCTGCCTTTCTCTTGAAGCTTCAGACCGCCCTTTATAGGCTCCCTGCCGCTCTTTTGTATTTGCATAGGCAGTTTTCTTTATGATTTCATCGATTTCTTCGGTAGTGACGAATACTTCTTTTTTTGTAGCAGGTGCTGCAAAAGAAACATTTTCTTTTGCCTTAGGCTTTTTTAAAATCGTCAAAGGCAAATGCATGTAGTCAAACACCTCGTTCCAGGGTATAACCGTTCCTGCTCCATGGGAACAAAATACGGAATCCGGAGTGTTTTTTAAATCTGCTGTAGGGTCGTAATGCCTTGACATAAGCACATCCTCTGTGTTGTGACAGGGCTCATACCCTGATAGACTGACGGATAAAGTGCCAAGCCCCTTAGTATAGGCCGCCACTTCTTTTGCATAGCCGTATAAAGTGGCAACAGGCGCGGTGCCGGTAATGGTAGAAAAGCCGTTATGCTGCTTAGTAACCACAGCACTTCCCCACATTCTGTCAATGTCAGTCATCGCCTTTCCCACAGCCGTTTCAGGAACTGTTAATTCATAAAAATAAAAGGGTTCAAGCAAAACAGCTTCAGCCTGCATTAAGCCCTGACGCACTGCCCTGTAGGTAGCCTGTCTGAAGTCGCCGCCTTCTGTGTGTTTAAGGTGAGCCTTCCCTGCTACCAGTGTAATCTTCATGTCGGTAATGGGGGAGCCTGTGAGCACACCTCTATGCTCTCTTTCCTGTAAGTGCGTTAAAATAAGTCTCTGCCAGTTAAGTGCCAAAGCATCCGCCGATACATCCGTATCGAATACAAGGCCGCTTCCCTTTTCTAATGGTTCAAGCTTTAAATGTACCTCCGCGTAGTGTCTTAAGGGCTCAAAATGTCCTACCCCTTCAACAGTGTCTGAAATTGTTTCTTTATATAAAATTTTACCTGTTCCGAATGTAACATGCACATTAAATCTGTCTTCAATTTTACGGGTTAAAATTTCAGTCTGAACCTCACCCATCAAGTGCACAAATATGTCCTTAGTGCCTTCGTTATATTCAACCGAAAGTGAAGGGTCCTCTTCCTCAATTTCTAAAAGCATTTTGTGCATGGTGGCAGTATCAATATCAGAAGGATATATAACCGCATAGGTTAAAACAGGTGTAAGGCTTAAAGGAAATGAAGCTGTTTCACCGCCATAGGACAGACCTGCCTTTGATTTCTTAAGTCCTGTAACCGCTACGTAGTCTCCCGCAAAGGCTTCCTGTACCGTTTCGTATTTATCTCCGGAATATAACCTGATTTCATTGATTTTTTCACCGTTAATCAAGCCCTTAATCTTAATATTTCCACCGGTTAATTTTAGGTGTGTTAAGCGGGTCCCGGCTTTATCCTTTGAAATCTTAATACACAGTGCTAAAAAGTCACTTCCGTATTCCCTGACAAAGGAAAATCTTTTAAAGCCCTCTAAAAATTCATCTATTCCTTTAAGTTTTAAAGCAGAGCCAAAGAAAACAGGAAAAAGTAAGGATTCGGAAAAAGCTTTCGTGACACTTGTGTCGGAAATTTTGCCGTTTTCCATAAATTCATTTAAGATTTCTTCAGATGCCGTTGCAACGTTTTCAAAAAAGCTGTCTGAGTCTAAATCAGAAAAATCAATTATTTCATTGCTTAAATCCTTTTTTAATCCTAACAACAGTTCTTCTTTATCTGTACCCGGAAGATCCATTTTATTTACAAAAATAAAAGTCGGTATTTTACGAAGTCTTAAAAGTCGCCATAAGGTTTTTGTATGAGCCAAAACTCCGTCACTTCCGTTTATTATCAAAATCGCCTGGTCAAGGGCAGACAGTACTCTTTCCACTTCCGAAGAAAAATCAACGTGTCCGGGTGTATCCACAAAAATAAATTCCCTGTCGCCAAAAACAATTCTTGCTTCCTTTGTAAAAATAGTAATGCCACGTTCCTTTTCATAGCGGTCCGTATCTAAAAAGGCATCGCCCTTATCTACTCTTCCCGCCTTCTTAATGACGCCTGCAGTAAATAAAAGGCTTTCCATAAATGTGGTTTTTCCTGCATCAACATGGGCCAAAATACCCGTCACCTGTTTTTTCATAAGCCTATTCTATCATAAAGAATTTATAGCTTAAATATTGAATTATAAATTAAAACCTATATAATTAAAGGTATGAAGCGGGATTTAAAGTTTGATGAAATATCAGACGGAAAATTATATACTAAGGACGACCTTGCAAAGATTTCCTGTAACGGCTGTTTAAACTGTTCTGAATGCTGTAAGGTAACGGATGATACGATTTTACTCGACCCATACGACATTTTTTCTTTAAAAAAAGCCTTAAATAAAGACTTTAACGAACTACTTGATTCAGTAATCAAGCTTCAGGTGATAGATTATGTCATCACACCCTTTTTAACAAAATCTATAACAGGCTATTGTAATTTCTTAGATGAAAAGGGGCGCTGTAAAATCCATGATTATCGTCCCGGCTTTTGCAGGCTTTTTCCCTTAGGACGCATATATAAGGATGATGGGAATTTTAATTATTTTATCCAGGTTCATGAATGCCCCTATCCTAATAAATCAAAAATAAAAATAAAATCCTGGCTTGGAATAGAGAGGCTTTCTTTATACGAAGAATATATAAAAAAATGGCATGAAATTACAAAAAACATTACGCTTGCTTCCGAAAAAGGATTATCTGCGGTGACTTTAAGAGACGTAAATTTAAAGCTTTTAAACACGTTTTTTGTAACACCCTTTGATACAAATAAAGATTTTTATAAGGAATTTAATGAAAGATTAGATAAATACATGTTAAATTAAGAGAGGATAATTATGGCTATACAGGAATCTGGTGAAATGTACCTTGAGACAATTCTCATACTTTCAAAAGGAAACAAAAACGTAAGAAATATAGACATATGTGGATATATGGGCTTTTCAAAGCCCTCCGTTTCAAGAGCCATGAGCAATTTAAAGGAAGGCAAATACATTGAAATAGATAAGGATAATTACATTACCCTTACTAAAAAAGGTCTTGAAATAGCAAAAAAGATTTATGAACGACACACTATTTTAACAGATCTTTTAATGAGCCTTGGGGTGTCAAAGGAAACAGCCGCCAATGACGCCTGCAAAATTGAGCACGACATAAGCGATGAAACCTTTGAGGCAATCAAAAAAAGGTTTACAAATTTACTCTAGGTTTAAAAAAGAACTTCATATCAGATATGAAGTTCCTTTTTTTTACATATTTTCTATTATTTTACCTGCTACGTATACGCCGCTTGCGGATGCATGGGATAAGGAATGTGTTACACCCGAACCGTCTCCGATAATGTATAAGCCCTTATAAGAGGTTTCAAGATTTTCATCAAGCTTAACCTCCATGTTATAGAATTTAACTTCAACGCCGTATAAAAGTGTGTCATCATTGGCTGTACCGGGAGCGATTTTATCAAGGGCATAAATCATTTCCATAATGCCGTCAAGAATACGCTTTGGAAGTACTAAGCTTAAATCGCCAGGAGTAGCATCAAGGGTAGGTCTTACGGTACCCTCTTCTATTCTCTTTGCATTGGATCTTCTTCCTCTTTCAAGGTCTCCGAATCTTTGTACAATTACACCGCCGCCAAGCATATTTGAAAGTCTTGCAATGGATTCACCATATGCATTGCTTTCCTTAAAGGGCTCTGAAAAGTGCTTGGATACAAGTAATGCGAAGTTAGTATTGTCTGTTTTCTTGGCAGGGTCTTCAAAGCTGTGACCGTTAACTGTCACAATGCCGTTTGTATTTTCATTAACCACGATACCGTTAGGATTCATGCAGAAGGTTCTTACGGCATCTTCAAATTTCTCTGTTCTGTATACGATTTTACTTTCGTATAAAGCATCTGTTAAATGCGAGAAAATCGCAGCGGGAAGTTCAACTCTGACACCAATATCAACTCTGTTTGAAAGAGTATCGATATTCAAATCCTTACATACCTCTTCCATCCACTTACTGCCGCTTCTGCCTACAGATACTATACACTTATCGCATTCAATGCTTCCGTCTGCATAATTAATTTTAAAGCCCTTATTCAGTGCTACAATTGAAGTAACGGGAGTATTGAATTTAAATTCAATATGTTCCTTTAATTCATTATAAAGATTTTCAAGCACTACATAATTGATGTCCGTACCCAGGTGACGAACGGATGCATCTAAAAGTGTTAATTTATTCTGCATGCAGAGCTTTTTAAATTCAGAGCCTGCAGTTGAAAACATCCTTGTGCCTTCTCCGCCGTGGGACATATTAATGTCATCCACGTACTTCATGAGTTCGAGTGCTTTGTCCTTACCTATATACTGATATAAGGTACCGCCAAAATCATTTGTAATATTATATTTACCGTCAGAGAAAGCGCCTGCACCGCCAAAACCGTTCATAATGGAACAGGTCTTACACTTAATGCAGCTTTTTACCTTTTTACCGTCAATGGGGCAGTGTCTCTTATCAAGTGTGTTTCCTGCTTCAAAAACACATACCTTTAAATCAGGAGCCTTCTTCATAAGCTCGTAGGCAGAGAAAATACCGCCTGGACCTGCACCAATAATTACAACATCGTATTTCATAATAATTTTGCTCCAAAAAATATTTGTTTGATAAACAACCTAGTCAGTATATCATAAAATAGTTAAATAAACAAAATTATTTAATTTCATTTGGATGAGTGGTATTTTTCTGACTGAGTTAAACTACCTTTGTCACCGTCCCGGAAATAATAATCAATCCACCCAAAATCATAAGAAGCGGCTCAAATAGTGCGCCCACCGCAAAAATGCCAAAACCGGTTATCAATCCAAGAGCCAAATTACCATTATTATTTCCCATTGCGAATACCTTTCCTTTCAATAAGTCTTCAGTAACATTTGTCCGTTGTATTTCTGTCTCTCTAATATATAGGACTTTAGTACGTTAAGAAAAGGTTCACATTTTTTTAATTTGTCAATGATATTCGCAATCTGCTTTGCTACGGCTCTACTAAAGGCGGCACTGCGTGCCTTACAAGGTACGGGCTTTTGCCAAAGCACCTTTTCAATCTTATCTGCTGTTCTGTACATCAGCAGGCATCATTATGTTTCAGCAGCACGAACACCGTCTTAAACAATATTTTGATATCCAATGCAAGCGACCAGTTATCTATGTAATCCAGGTCCATCTCTACAATCTCATCAAAGTTCTTAACATTGCTTCTTCCGCTAACCTGCCACATGCCCGTTATTCCCGGCTTAATACTGATTCGTCTCCACTGATTACGCTGATACTTTTCCACCTCATCCACTGTCGGTGGTCTTGTCCCAACAAGGCTCATAGTTCCCTGAACCACGTTAAAAAACTGCGGCAATTCGTCAATGCTGAACTTTCTGATTACATTTCCAACCCTTGTAATGCGAGGGTCGTCCTTCATCTTAAACATAACCCCGCCTGCAATCTCATTCTGCACCATCAATTCCTTCTTACGTTCTTCTGCATCAATATACATACTGCGAAATTTATATATCATAAAATGGCGGCCGTTCTGCCCTACGCGTATCTGTTTGAAAATAACCGGACCAGGTGAATCCAGCTTGATTGCGATTGCAGTCACTAGCATAATCGGGGAAGACAGGATACATCCAACCAGCCCTCCAATCAGGTCTATAATCCTCTTCAGCATCTGTTCGTAGGCATTCAAGGTAATCGTATGGTATGTGATAACCGGATATGTTCCCACCGAGCTCACATAATTGTTTGCACGTCTTCTCTTATAGAAATCGACAATCAGCCTGACTGTCACCCCCATCTCAATACACAAATCAACATATTTCTGCGTAATCGGAAGTTCTTCGCTGTTCTTCTGGAGGATACATATCTGATCTATGTTGTAAGTTCTGATTAAAGTTTCCAAATCCTCCAGACATCCGATGTATTTATGGTCGTAATCCTCCTCAAGCTCATGCCTTGTCGCTGCAATATATCCCACCAGTTCAATATGAATACTGGTTTTTTCCATAAAATACCGAAACTTGTTAAATGCCCCCACCTTACCTACGAATGCAATTCTTGGAACTCTGTCTTTTTGGATATAGGCCATCAAGGGCTTATAGAAAAACATCTTGATACAAACAAGAGCATACGAGAGAATCAGATAAAAAAAATAGAATTTTCGACCAGTTTCAAAACTCTCCACATAATTCATTACTGCCATAGTTGCAATCATAGCTATCAGAAAAGACTTTGTCAGCTTTCTGTGAATACGGTCCATATAATAAAACAATGTGATGTTGTACAGATATCCCTCTTTGTTGGATAAAATAAAAATCAATACAAACACACCGCACAGAATCGTATATCCAAGCAATGTTCCCTCTTCAAGACTATTCCCAAAACAAACCAGATCAATCAGATAGGCTGCCACCATAATGACAATATCCAATGCTATCTGTAAAACGTTTGTATTTGCACTTGCATTTGACTTATTCACAAGCCTTCCCCCGTATATAACTATTTTCTATTTATTATATACTTAAGCATGGTTAAACGCAAATATATAACATTTTCTTAAAATCTTTTCGCAATGGTTTCTTTTCCTATTTTATGGTAAACTGTAACTATTAATTTCAATAGGAGATTTTTCATGGCGACACTGCTTCTGATTGACGACGACAATGAGGTGTTGGAGATTAACAAAAAATATTTGACTTCCGAAGGCTTTAACGTGTATATTTCTTCGGATTCTGAAAAGAGCATCGGCATGGCAAAAAAATACCAGCCGGACTGCATCCTGTTAGATATCATGATGCCAGGCATGGATGGCTATCAGGTATGCTCAGAGCTTCGAAAATTTACTACTGCTCCCATCATTTTCCTTACCGGCAAAAGCTCCGAGAATGATAAGGTCAACGGACTGCTGACCGGCGCAGACGACTACATCGTAAAGCCCTACAGTCTTAGGGAGCTAAAAGCTCGCATTGATGTAATCCTTCGGAGAGTCGAACGTTACTCAACTCCAGTCCAAGATGCAAACATACTCACCTTTCATAATCTTGTCATTGACAGACTGAATCATAAAGCTCTCTATAAGAACGAAAGCTTAATGCTTGCCAACAGGGAATATGAAGTGCTTCTCTATCTCGCTACCCATCCGAACAAGGAAGTAACCTTTGAGGAACTGGGAACCGCGCTGTTTGGCTCCTATCTGGAAACTGACCGCCGTTCCGTCATGGTAAATGTAAGCCGTCTGCGTAAGAAAATGGCTGTTGATTTTGATCTTGAGAATATGATAGAAACAGTATGGTCCAAGGGCTACAAATTCATTGTAAAATAGGGTTATTCTTTTATCAGCAGGAATGTAGTGCTCCAAAGCTGTATGTAGCAAACACATGCAAATAAGGTCGATATTATATATGAAAAAGAAAAATCAATTCAGCAAGCCGCAGCTTGAAAGTGAAACAATAGAAAGTCTGTCCTCAAAGCTGTTGGCTGCTACGGTAGAGCTTAAAAATGTAAACCAGAGGCTTTTGCAGGTTAAGAAGGAGCGTGAAGAAATGCTATCGAATATATTCCATGACCTGCGCGCCCCAATTACAGCTATCCGCAGTGCATTGGACTATTTGGGGAAAAACGATACTTTGTCCCTTGAAGATATAAAATCCACCATTGTCCTGATAGACCGACGAACAAAAACTTTAGAAGACCTGATTCAGGATATGTACTACCTGTTCTGCGTGGAGGACAACTCAAAGGAGCTTAATTTTGAAACAGTAAATGCCGGATTGTTTCTGGAAGAGTATTTTTACGATGCGCTTGCAGACATCCGCTATGATTCTCATGATATGCGCCTAAAGCTTCCGGACAGCTTAAATTGTCAGATAAAAATAGATATACAGAAATTTGTCCGTGTACTGGACAATCTGTTTACGAATGCGGCAAAATATACACAGTCTGATTCCTGCATCACGCTCAGTGCCGCCCTCGTCTATGACTGTTCTGCTTTGCAGATATCTGTCTCAGACAACGGCCCGGGCATTCCGGAAGATGCCCTTCCACATATCTTCAACCGCACTTACACCGTATCCTCCGCCCGCACCCCGGGTTCTGAAGGCGGCAGTGGATTAGGCTTATCTATTGTAAAGGCAATCGTTGAAAGGCACGGAGGAAATGTTATCTGTGAAAGCATTAAAGAAAAGGGGTGCTGCTTTACCATTTTACTTCCTGTCGTTAGCTGATGCAGTGTATACTAATACGACAATATCTCCATCGCAATCTACAGAAATGAGCTATAAAATGACCAACCTCTCTTTTACGTTAAATATGCTTAAAGAAAACCAGACTCTAAAAATTACTCCCATAGGAAGCAGTATGTGTCCATTTTTCTATGGTGGAAGAGACGATGTATATTTGCAACGCCCCAAATTTCCATTAAAGCGTGGAGACATTGCACTTTTTCAGCGAGAGGACGGGACACATGTGCTTCACAGAGTCCATCATATCAAACATGCTTCCGGCGTATGTCTTTACTATATGCTCGGCGACAATCAGACATGGCTGGAGGGACCTGTCAAAGAGTCACAAATTCTCGCAAAAGCCGTTAAAATTCTGCGAAAAGGAAAGCTGATTGATTGTCAGAAAAACTATCTCTACCGCATTGTTGCTTCCGCATGGCTCGTTCTGCGCCCTGTCCGTCCCGTTTTTATACATCTGTGGAACAAGCTTCGCTGATTAACGCTCTAGAAATCCTTTATCATACTGTCAATTTCTTCCGCACTCACCATCTCACATTTTTTGTTCTTTATCATATATACCCGATTACATACTGTCAGCACAGTTGGTCTGTGAGTTGTTACAATGCAGGTTCTCGGATATGAATCAGCCATTATATTTCTAAGCACCTCTCTCTCCGTTGCAACATCTAATGCCGAAGTCGCTTCATCCAGCAAAAGAATCGGTGATTTACGCAGTAACGCTCTGGCAATTGACAATCTCTGTGCCTGCCCTTCTGAGAATCCACCGCCACATTCCATTATTTCGCTGTTTATACCCTCAGGAAGTTTTTCCACAAATTTCCAGGCGCACGCCATTTTCAGTGCCTCAATGATTTCTTCGTCAGTAGCATCCACTTTGACATTACGCATATTTCCTGCTATAGTTCCGGAAAACATTGTATTTCCCTGTGGTACATAGGCCATCAGCTTGCGGGCTGAAGCTGTCAGCTCAATACATTGTCCATCCTCCGGAACGCTATCCCCTGCGCACAAATAGCCAACGCCCTGTTTCGCTCTAATAATCGAAAGAATGTATCGCATCATCGTGGTTTTTCCTTCACCTGAAGGTCCAACAAAGGCTAATGTTTCATGAGGATGTGCATTAAATTCCGCATCAGTGAATACCATATCTCCCTCGCCATAAGCATAAGAGACATTGCGAACACATATGCCAATACCTTCTGATATATGTTTTTGATAAAATGCGCTTACCTCATCGCGTTTGCTGTAATCCTCCTTAGGCATATTTGATATATCCATTAATCTTTTTGTCGAATTTAAAAGAGATATGGAACTTGGAAACAGACTGATTAAGCTGTTCACAGTACCGGAAAGCATTGTCGATAATGATAAAAACATCGTCATAGTACCATACGAAATAGCTCCGCTCCATACTTTATATACTCCCCAACCCTGTGCAGAATAAGAAACCAACATAGAAACTACAGTCAATATCATCGAATTTATAATTGACATTTTCTGGTACTTCAGACGAACACTTGTATATTCCTTTTGCAGGTCTCTCAATCTTCTGGAATACAAAGAAATCATATCAAAGGCTTTAAGTGTCTGTACATTGGAAAATGCCTCCTGATTAAAGCTTGATATTTTCCCGCTGATTACCAATGTGCTCATATTATTCTTTTTCATTCTCTTCATTGCTTCCCTGGATATAAGCAAGCTGACCGGTACACCGGCCAAAGCAAATACAGCAAAGGATGCATCATATTTTATGACCATTAAAAGTGCTGATACAAATCGAAAGATATAAATAATAGCATTTGGAACCAACGTTAAAATTCCGGAAGCAACTGTTGAAACATCGCTGCTCCATCTTACCAGCAATTCTCCCGAGTGATATTTATTCAACGCCTCCCACTCGGTTGACATAATTTCATCAAACACTTCTGCTTTTATGTAATTATCTACCTTTAAATTTATCTTCGTGGATATATAGCTTGATATCTGTCCCACAAAAGTGCTTCCAAGGGTTACACCCACCATTGCACAAAATGTAGTAATCAGCTTTCCTGTCTGATGGCCGGTAATAATATCTACCAGATCCCTTGATACCAGACTGCTGATAAGTGATACCGCAGTTCCCATCAATCCAAGAGCCGTATATATCCCTATCATGAAAAGATGCGGTTTGGCATATTTCCACAGCCACCTGACCAGCACTTTAAGTTCTCTCAACTGCCCTTCTTTGATTCTTTGTATGTAATGCTTCCATTTTGATAACATAATCTAAACTCCAAAAAAAGACATCACCCATTAAGTGATGCCTCTCATTTATACTGTTCCGTACCTAACCAACCATATATCCCGTACATGTTATACTGCATGGATACCATGTTCCTGTAATACCATATGATCCCGTATTATCTTTATTGAACTGACTGCCCTTAACTACAATCTGTATATTAAATTCTATTTTTTCGCCAGGATTAAAGTGTCCTCTTCTTATTATTGAAAAGCCACCTTCAGACACATTATAAACCTCACAGCCGCCATTGTCCTTTACAGAAACAAGTTGGAAATCACTTGTATTAATGGCAAAGTGCATTGTCAACGACTCCCCGGAAATCAATCCGTTATTAATTCCTTTAATAGCCACTTCCGAATGATGTCCAGTATTATGGTTTCTCCATTCACAGCTAATCTCCCATCCACCAATAACAGGCTTTGGTTCTTCTGGAACGATGCTCGGAACATAACCACTTCCTGCCGCATATACTCCCTCAAGGAAATTATCAATTCGTTCAATCTTAGGTGAAGCATAATTCTTCAAAATTTACACCTCGCTTTTCCAAATATATTCAAAGTATATGTAATTTCATATACCTTGTCAACAAAAGCTAAAATATCTAACAAAATTGATACCTTTTCTTTAGCACCTTAGTTATCGTCAATAAACTCTTTTGAAATACCTGCTGCTTCCCTTTCTATTGTACAAATCAATTCGCCAACGCATATACGCTCTGCCAATGTCTCTGCGATAGCAATGTTACTGTCCACACACTCACGATTCCAGCATGGAGTCAGAGCTCTGGCTGTTATTTGCATTACTGATTCCAGCATCCCTAATTTTTTTACACTATTTTCTTTTCCTCTTTTCAAAAAAAGAATACCGCCTAACGGCATAATCAGGTTGTTTTGTATTTTGGATGTGCCACACCACGGCACACCTGCAGCTATTGCATTCCCCTGCGCATCAATATAGCATGCCGCCATATCTCCATTAAAATCCTCAATCGGATATTGATTATCCTTCCACAGCTCTACGTGAGTAGACTTTCCGATCCCTGATGGTGCCGAAAACAGCCAAACTCTGCCATTATATATAACAGACGAAGAATGAATCACTGTCTTTCCTTGCTTTTGTAAGTAGAAAAAAAATGCATTACGAATAACATATGTAATATCAGAAGGATTTTCAGTGACTTCCTTATTTAAATATATATTGACTTCCCCATTATTTTTTGACAGTACACAGCAGCAAACAGATTCCGGTACGTTATATCGAATGATAAACTCTTCTTTAGTCTCATAAATTTCCAATTCCTCAGTTTTTAAAAGACTTTTATCAGGATATTCCATCTCCCGTTTGTTTTTAATGACAATATGTATTGTACCGTAATTACAATTTCTGCAAATCTGCTCTCTTATTTTCATAGCCTCTGTATCTGCTATTTCGTAATCCAGCATATCCTTTGGAAAAAGGTGTTCATCGCACTCAATTTCTAAAAGACTTTCCGCAATCCAATAATTTCTTTTCATACCTTATTCCACTGCAATATATCGATGCTTTATTCTGCCAGTAATCCTAGAGCTTTAAGCATTTGTAAAAAAGCCTCCATATCTGCCCTAAGGATCTGCACCTCTTCATTTTCTTCAGCCTCATATTCGCTTACCATGCATTGAAGCAATTCATCATAACTGATATCATTCTGAAGCTTATTAATTATGAATTTACCCGTCTCATTTACACTCATAATGCTTTTATAATCTACAACATTCTGTCCAAACGGGAACAAAACATACTCACCCGCAATCTCTTTTAACAGATATCCTTCCTGCAACCGCATAACGAATCTCCTTCCTTCTTCATAATCACCATTGTTCAATAGTCTTGAAAGCTTTTTCTACTATGATATCTGTAGTATTTATGCCTATAGGTCTACCAATATATTTCATTGGAACTGTTGCTGCCATATTCAGGCAAAGCTGCCCGTTTCTTGGCTCATATTTCCTGACACCCAGTAAATGCCTCAAAAAGAGATTATTCGCTACCATCTGAAAACGATTCACGCCGTTAATTTCACGTTCAACAACCTCGCTACCGTCAACGACCCCAAGTATAAGCATACCTCTGACAGGTGTCGCACACAACTCGAATTTTCCTCTATAAGGTACTAAAAACTTGTCCTTATCCTCATCAATATAAATTAACTCCTCCAAATGATAACCTTTAGCCAGCGCCACATCCCTGCACAGTTTCTGATATGGAAATGCAGGGCTTGCAAAGGGCTTTTCTCCCGGCTTCGTCTCCACAAAAGCCATATCGTCCGCCATCATTCGATAACCACGTTCCCAAAAAGCAGTCGTCAGAGTTGACTTTCCGGCTCCGCTCTCCCCGCAGATAAGAATTGCCCCCCTCTCATCCGCAACCGCACTGCAATGTATTGCAAGAATTCCCCTCTGCATTGCAAGCATTGACATCCCCCATCCCATAATATAGGATTTCAAACCTTCCGGCCTGCCGCCTTCTTTTAAGGAATATGTGATTTTTTCTCCATTTTCCACAAGTAACCGACAAGTTTTGTTAGAAAGCCAGCTCATCGTTTCCCCAAACTCATACCTTTTATCAGCTTCTTTTTTAAGTATTTCCTCAGGAATTAAGCCTGAAGTTACCGTTACATCCGCTGCTAAGCCATTTTCTCTAACAATCAGCTGTCTAAATTCCAGGTCCGTTTCCAGCTTTAATCCAAATGCCTGATATGTAAACACACTAATCCCCCCATATTTTACGGTTTAAAAAATTCATCAGATATACATTATAATTATATTCTACCAGATTGTGTAAAAAATAACAATTTCAGCACATGGATTTAAAGGTTTTTTCTGTTTCTTGTAGTCCACCTCACGGTATGCTATAATACCGCTATCATTTTCTTGGAGGAAAATTTTATGTCAGCTATATGGGGAAGCATCTCATTATCTGCGCCACTTTCTTCAGAAATACCGTTATCTATGAAGGCGCCTTTTCTTAAGCATTGCAAAATTGATTCTTATTCCCAGATTTCAGAAGCCAACGTTTATATGGCCTGCGGAATTCAATATATTACACAGGAAGCATCTATGGAAAAGCTTCCTGTTTATGATTCGAAACATGATATTTATTTTAATGCCGACTGTCTGTTGGACAACAGAAATGAACTAATCAAATTGCTCTGTGCTTCTTCAGATGAGTCGGATGGCACATTAATGTATCTTTCTTATCTTAAATGGGGTATCAGATGCCTAGAACATTTCAGAGGACTTTTTTCGCTCGCAGTTTTTGACAAAACCAAGCAAACACTATATCTTGCAACCGATCAGACCGCTTCCCGCTGTCTGTATTATTATCGGTTTAATGATGGATTCACTTTTTCCACACTAATAAAGCCAATACTTGCTGTCCATCCTGATATCACGCTTAATGAATATTACCTTAAGGACTATCTGGCAGCGCCCGGACTGATGCCAAATATCGTTTCCAACGAAACGCCCTACACCGGCATTTATAAACTAAACCCCGGCACATATCTTGAAATCACAGGTAATTTCGTAACGGAAAACAGCTATTGGAAGCCTTCGTTCCCTATGTCAGATGTTAATTGTAATACTCCAAAAGAATATGGTTACTATTTTAGAAAATTATACCATTCCTGTGTCAGTGATGTCCTTCGCTGTAACGGTGAAATCGGCATTGCCATGAGCAGTGGTCTGGATTCTGCTACTGTAGGTGCACTTGCCGCAATTGATTTGGCGACTACAGACAAAAAGCTTATGACTTACACTTATGTTCCCTGTTGTGAAACTACTGTCCAAAATACTTTTAATCATGTAATGAATGAGCAGTCAGATGTAGAAAGCATCCTGTCCATGTATCCAAATATGATTCCTCACTTTCTAAACAATGATGGCAAAAACTGTCTGGCAGAATTGGATAAGGAACTTAGCATTATGGAAATTCCCTTTAAAGCCTATGTAAATATGCCAAATTTGTGCGAAATTTACCGACATGCTGCAGCGGACAACTGCAAAATACTATTGACCGGGCAGTGTGGAAACTCAACAGTTTCCCACGGCTATATTGATGATGTACTATACGAGCTCTACAGTAAGAAACACTACCTTCGCTTTTTAAGATATTTAAACAGCTATTCAAAAACAGTCAAAGAAAGCCGTAAGAAGGCTCTTATCAGTTGCTGCCGGTATTTTAAGCACACCAAAAAGGTATATGCGAAAAAGGATTTTAACTACAATATTACGAACTCTTTTGTCGCGCATGATATTCTAAATAACTATCCTCTTAAAGAACGGTTTACAGATAGCAAAAACACTATTCTTGAGAATATTCCAACCTCCGGCTCCTACTATCAATCAGGACTTTATAAGGCGGCTATGTATACATATCTTGGAGAACTGGAAACAAAAATGGGGCTTGCGAATGGAATCATCATACGGGACCCTACTAAAGACATGCGAATGCTAAGTTTCTGTTATCATCTACCTTATCACCTGTTTGCCTATCTCGGAACTCCAAGATGGTTAATCCGCGGCAATATGCAAGATTTACTGCCTGAAAGCATCATGGACAACTGGATGCGTTACTGTGTGCAAAATGCTGACTATCTTTCAAGAATCATACGTGATATAGAACAGATACTTACAAAACTAAACTCTTTAAATGAAGGCTTCCCATTTCCGGAATGGCTTAACCGTTCAGAGCTTGCCGATTATTTAAAGCAGCTTGCTCAAAATGCTTCAGACATTGATTTTCTCACATTTGACGATATCATCTATATATATATTATTCATCAATTTGTGTGTTAAATAGTAATTCTAACATTTATGTTATTTTTCTTTACAAGACAGTCATACAGGTTTATGATATCAACAGAAAAACACATGGAGGTAAATACAATGAAAATTTGGAGCACACCTGTTTTAGAAGAATTAAATATTACTGAGACAGCTCATGGTTGGACTGGATTTTACCGCGATGGCGGATATATCGGTGATGGTCATTTTAGTGGTCATCTTACCTGGGATAAGCCCGAAGGGCCCAAAAAGCCAGAAGAACCAGAAAATCCCGAAGAATTCTATAGCTAGTTCAAAAACCCGGTTCTCCGGGATTTTTTCTAAAATAATTCAAAAAGGCAACGGATTATTCTTCCGTTGCCTTTTTTTCTGCTATCTTTATCTCTCTGTTGCAATACTTCAAAATACTTTTCCTGTGCGTAATGATCACGCAGGTTGGTCTTGGCATCAGCTGCTGTAAGCCCTGAAGCACTGATAATTCCGTCGCTTCATCCAAAGAAGAAGTTGCCTCGTCCAATATCAGGAAGGGTGCTTTTCTTACGAAAGCACGGGCAATCGCAATTCTCTGAGCCTGTCCTTCCGATAAACCATGCCCCCTCTCGCCAATCACTGTATCAATCCCCTGAGGAAGCTCTGCTACGAAATCGTAAGCGGATGCCATTTTCAAAGCCTCTATCATTTCCTTCTCAGTAGCATTCAGATTTCCCATACGAATATTTTCCCGAATAGTACCACTGAAAAGAGTATTACCCTGCGGCACATAAGCTAAAAACTCCCTTGTTCCAGCATTCGCCGGAACGCTCTCACCTCTTTGGTTATAATATGTAATGTTGCCACTGTAATTGCTCATAAAGGACATCATCAGGCGAATCAGCGTAGTCTTTCCAATTCCTGATTCACCGATAATTGCCACAAACTCACCAGGTCTGACATCTAAGGAAGTGTCCTGCAGCACAGATTCTTCAGAATAACCAAAGGAAAGGTTTTCTACCTTTATACCAACCTTCTCCGGCGTGATTTTCTTTTCCAGCTTTTCTTCCTTTGGAATATTCTGTAGTTCCATCACACGACCCGCCGAGGTCAGAATCATGACCACTCTCGGAATCTGCTGTGCCAGTTGGAGAATTGGTGACTGAACCCTGTTTACCAGCGCCAGGAATACGGACATAGTACCATATGTAATGGAGCCGTTGGCTATCTGAAACACGCCGTAGGAGAAAGCAGCAATATATCCAATCTGAAAGGTTATCGACATGGCAGTAGAACTGACCAGTCCCATTTTTGTTCTCCTAAACACCCAGTAAAACCTGTTTTCACGTAATTTTGTAAGCTTGTCAACTGAGTACTCCTCATTGGCAAAAGCCTTGACAATCAGAAGATTTGCAAGACTTTCCTGAAGAAAGGAACGATAGGCGGCTTCCGACTCCTGCACCTTTATCTGTAATACGCGCAGCTTCTTTCCAAGCCACCAGGACATGATTCCGGCTACAGGTGTTACCAACAGTGCTAAGAATGCCAGGATCGGTGAATAGCTGAACAAAGTAAAAAACACCATTATCAGTTCAATAATCAGCAAAATAATATTTGGAATGGTACCGATAATTCCGTCTGCTATGTTTCCGGCATCACTTGTCAGCCTTGTCATCAAATCTCCTGTATGGTATTTCTTTACATCCATCCAGTGAGACTGAATAATTTTGTCATAAATCTGCTTTCTGATTCCAAAGGAAAATTTCTCTGTAAGCATTGTGGATAACAAAGTCGACACAACGTTCATCGCCTGCATTCCAAGCATCAGCACCAGGTAAACAACAAGCAGCCTGATGAATCCGTTTCCGAAGGATGCATTGTCAATAATGATTTTGGAAATTTGTACCATGACAAGTGACGCAACCGTACTGATAATGCTTATAAGCATCATCAATGCAACACGTCCGACATAAGGTTTTGAATAGGAAAAAAGCCATCTTGCATATCTGGTCTGATTGTCCCTGTCCTTCCATAGCCCTTTAATCTTCTTCAACACTTCCGTCTGCCCTCACTCAGTCAATAAAATCGTAGGACTTCATCTTCTCCAGAAAATCCATAACGGAAGTCTCACACTCTTCCCGTTCCACTTCATACTCGCCTAAGAGCTTTTCGATAATACAGTTTGGGGTAATTTCCTCCTGAAGCATATCCCAGATATCATTTCCGACACCCTTAATTAAAAAATATTTTCCTGTCTCGAAGTCAATCATTACCTTTTCCCCTGAAAGATCCGTCACATTCAACTTTTTCTTTATCGTAATTGCCTTGTTTTTGTCCATTTTTATTCCCCCTCGAATATATATTATAATGTAAATGATATTCGCAATTCGCTTCGCTAAGGCTCTACTAAAAGCGGCACTACGTGCCTTACGAGGTACTGGGCTTGTAACCCAGCACCTCGCGGGGAGCACCCACTGCCTAAAGGCAGTGGGTTTTCTTTAGCTTTTATAAATATTTTACTATATCACCTTTATAATTGCAAACAGTAACCTCCTTGACAATAATGCAATAAACACCGTCATTACCATGATATAACTTATTCGATTATAGGAAGCGTTTTTTGCTTCCAATGATATCTTAATCAGCTGTATTTAAAAAAGCAGATAAAGATGATATTACCGCGGCTTCTGCAACTACTGTCTTATCCAGATGATACTCGCTTGCTTTTATCTGACTAACCAGTCGATGTAGCTTGTTCTTATCCACATATTCCAACAATTTAGGATTATTAAGCAATCTATACACATCATCCAGGATGACATCCCAGTCACGGTTCACCCTGAATGCATAGTCTGCTGCCTGCACACCTCGTCCCGCATAATTATCAAGAATAATATCCGGTACATACCCCTTCATATAGTCACGGATTGCCCTTCGTTCCTTTCCCTTTCGAACAAAACAATCAATCGGCATGCCAAGGCACAGCTCCACCATTTCTTTGGTAAGAGTCGGATCCACGGATAAAACACCATACCTTAAGCTGTCGTATGTGTCATAGAACCCCATATGCTGATAAACCAGCGGCATAAAACCAAACCCTTCTCTCTGTCGCTTAGAATCCATAGCTCCGGTTCCGCGAGACATAAGCATTTTTCTTTCCCGCTTCTCAACATGGTACCTGTTGATATCCGATTGTTTCAAGAAGCAATCTTCTCCCAATCTGTAATTCATTATCTTCTCATCCCTGAAAGTCTTTAAAAAAACCTTCAGGAATCGCTTCTTCGATACATGATGCATTCCGCAAAAATCCAAAATACCCTTATATGCCTGTTTCCAATGTAAACTTACAAGTTTCTGGTATACATATGTCATGATACTGCCATAAGAAATCGTTGCATTTCCGTTTTGTCCGGACAGCATCAGCCTGCATCCGTCCGCAGCCGCTTTTTCCATCATTTCATGATTGTTGACAATATTTAGTACAGGTTTAACAGGTTCCAGATAACAAGCATTGTGAAGCTCTATTTTCGTAAAACAATTTGTGTCATTCGCATTTATGAACTGTGGATATATATTAGGATATTTCTTCTGTTGCACACAGACATACCCCTTTTCATTTTCTATTGTCAAGGGCGTATTTGTAAAGTGATAATCATCAACAGGTACAGCAGTATAGCTATAGAGTCTGCGTCCCTCCTCGCCAAGTCTGATTGCTGCAAAAGCTGCCACTGAGGAAGAATCCAGACCTCCGCTCAGCATAATGCCTACCTCCCCATTCGTGCGCAACAGACTATTAACAGCATTTCTGAAGGTTGATAAGAAAAGTCCTCGATAGTCTTCATCCGACTTAAGTCTGACTTTTTGAATATTGTGAAGTGGGTTCCAATAGGTCCGTTTTTCAACCCTGCTATCAGCAATATCAATTCTGATATACTGTCCAGGCTCCACATGGTAAATATTATCATACACAGTAGCCCCCTGAAGCTTTATCGTATCCGCCGTACAGTCAGAATAGGCAGAAGCAATCCACTCCCCATTCAGTTTTTTCTGACTCCTGTCAAGGATAGATAAAATCGGCTGATATACCGTGGCAAAGCAGATTCTTTGGTAATTGATATGATAAGCTAAATATCTCCTTGCGAAATGATCTGTATATAAAAGTAATTCGTTTTTCTCAATATCATAAATTGCAAAGGAAAAAGAACCCCTTAATTTTTCAACGAAGCTCTCTCCCCAAAGAAGATACGCCTTATAGGAAAGCTGTCCATCCCCATAAGCATCCAGTTCGTTTTTGTCATAAGTACCTGCCAATTTTACCAATAATTCTTCTCTGTTTGCAAGCACACAATCCGCTGTAAAAAAAACGCCCGCCTTATCATCGTATAATGGTATGTCATCACGTACTGACTCCTTTGTAAAAAGCTGCATCCCACATGCAAAATAAACGGAATCACGAATCACTTTTCTGTAACTGTCAATTTTAAACACCTTCATACTGTCCTGCATTCTGCACACAGTATCAGCCGTAATATATTTCTCCCTTTCAATCACACCCCAAATGGCCGACATCCTAATCTCCCTTCAAATTATCCTTTTACAAGCTTTATTACCAGCTCCCTGATTTCCTCAACCGTATTCTTCTCCCTGGGTCTTGATATTTTATAAATATCAATCTTCCCCGCAATTTCAAGGCATCGCACCTTTTCTTCCATTGTAAGCCCAAGTGCCATATATGCATCCAAAAGAAACAAATTTTTCAAAACGCTGTTCAGCTTCTCAACGCCCGTCACTTTTTCCACTAAAACCCTGTCTCCATCACATATGTTCAGCTGAAACATAGTCGTCAGTTTTCTTGGTTCATCACAAAAATCCCTTTGATTATGATATGCAAATTTATCTTTTTTCTCATTTATATAGAGAAGCTCTGCAGAGTTCATCTTCTCCGCTACATTTCTGCACACCTTCTGCTGCGGAAAGGCCGGATGAAGCACCATATCAGTTCTAGGATCCACCATGGCAATATCATCAGCCAGATAGCGATATCCTTTATCAATCATGGAAAGTGCGATAGTAGACTTGCCGGAACCGCTGACACCTGAAATCAGGATTGCACGGTCGTCAATCTCAATCGCACTGCTGTGTATGGCCGAAACACCCCTTTGCTGGAACAGAAAGGCAATACACCAACCCAAAACGAAAGAAGCCAAGTCTTCTTCCCTCGCATTTTCGAAAGGCTGAACCAGAATATCATTTCCGCCACTGATTATAAAGTGCCCGATATCATTTCGAAACCAAACGCGAGACGGAGACATGGTACTGGCAAGGCCTTTTTTAGTATACTCTTCGATATCATCCGACACAGTACCATAGTGCACCAGCACATCCCTTTTCACCAATTTCTCATCAAGATGATACAGTCTAACATCTGTATGAATTCCAAGCCCATAAATATAATATTGATGCATACTTCCCTTCCCCCAAAAATCTAACAGTTATGTTAGATTCGTTTACAAAAAACAATTGTGCTGATATTATAGCACTGTGAAATATGAATCACAATGAAGAGGAGAATATAATATGAAAAATTGGGAAAAGGCAGAATTGGTTGAACTTAGCATTAACGAGACCGCTGAAGGCGGAAAAGACATTAAGAAAGTAGATAAGTTATGGACTGATAAAGTTACTGGAGAGCTTTATGCTTCTTACGCAAGTGGCGGGGAGACAACCGGAGAGCCCTTCATGGTAATCAAATAATAGTAAGAGATATCTACGAAAATCCGAGGCTGATGCCTCGGATTTTTTTGATAATACACTCTGACTTTGCACATTGTACTATGTAAGTATTCTAAGGCTACACGCTTGCAAAACAAAATTTCTCAGCTTCCGCATCACCTTCCTCCACATCAGACTGTAATCAGACATTTTGGGGAAGCAACCCATCTTTCTCAGTTCTCTTCGATATATCCCAGCATCCTTATGCTTCCCGGCAGTCAGTGCATGGGTTAACTTCATTCTATAACATTTAATTCTTGTAACTTTTATCCAATGACAGCGTTCTCTCTCATTCATCTGTGGAATCTGAAGAATCGTTTCCCGATAAGTTTGTTCAAATCCATCGCATCTCATTATATTTTCTTCATATGAACGTGTACGATTTGAATGGCTGTCTGAATGAATGACATACTTAAACAAAGGTCTTTCAATGTACCCACATTTGCAAGAATATGCCAGAGGAAGCATTAATTGAATATTTTGTCCCTCCGTACCTTCATAAATATTCTGCCGTGGATTCACCTTAAAAAAAGCCTCTCGGCGCACCAATACTACCCCAGGTCCGTACACACCGTTTCTATCGTGAATATAGTCATCAAACAATGTGTCCTCTCCCGATGGTGGCACTCTTTTCAAAATACACAATTCCTTATCAGGCTCATAGGCATTTACCTTTACTCCTTGTGCGAATACAAAGTCACACTCGGGATGATTTTCTAAAAATTCCACTTTGGCCTTCACATTGTCTGGCAGCAATATATCATCCGCATCCGCCCACATAAGGTATTCGCCACAAAAATACTTTAGTCCTTCATTGATAGCTGCTGCCTGGCCTTTATGACTTTGTTGAATGTGTATAAACTCTATTTCCCGCTGATTAAGCGTTTTTTGATAATCACAAACTACCTTATACGTCCCATCAGTCGATCCATCATCCACCATAATCAATTCCAAATTACAATATAACTGATGTAACACTGATTCTAAAAATGCTGTCACATAATCCCTGCAATTATAATAAGGAACAATAATCGTCACTCGTTTACACACATTTAATACTCCTCTTTTTCTGTATGTTACACAGCTTTTCTCTAAGCTTACAGCTCTGCAACAACAACCATAATCCTCACTATGCCAACCATTTTCATAACGTTCCACGGTAAATCCTGTGGTCAATGATATTCGCAATTCGCTTCGCTACGGCTCTACTAAAAGCGGCACTACGTGCCTTACGAGGTACTGGGCTTGTAACCCAGCACCTCACGGGGAGCACCACCGCCTAAAGGCAGTGGGTTTTCTTGAGCTTTTATAAATTCTACGAAGCATTGAAGACTTTGTATACCTTTTTAATATGAAGCGTATTCCTTTTCTATAATCTTGCCAGAATCTTTCTCTCGAAGGAGATACCTTTGCAGGATGCTCTAATGCAGGCTGAATGCATTTCTCTATTAAACATTTTCTCATTTCAAGATCAGCACCAGCCCTTTCTAATAACATTCTACCTTGCTGTGTCGAAACAAGAACCAGTGAATTTCCGTTCCTGTCATAAAACTCCGGCATGGCTTTTTCAATCCCCCAAAAGTCGCCAATTGTTAAATCCGCAGTCCGATTTAACGTAGCATAACGGCAAGTATGGCAGGAAGGACGCAACATAACATTTTGATAAAATAAGCTTACATAACTTTGCAAACCAACCTTTTTTCCTGCTATTGTTGCATAGGCCTTTGGTCTGAGCCATCCATTCTCCTTGTCCTTAAAGTTTACATATTCAATCTTTCCTCTGTATTTTCCCTCCAGATATTCTACATAGTCTTTCCAAACTCCGGGGCTTGGTGAGCCATAACAGATAATATCAACAATATAAACCCTGTGAGAGAATCCTAATTTATCCGAAAAACTTCTAAAAGCTGCCGCCTGACATCCCATACCTACGAAAAGAAGTGGTTTGTCAGAATTATCTTTTAAAAAATCACAACATTTTGTAAAAATATCTCCAGGAATACTCTGTATATACTTAGATCCCAGTGCTTTATTGCGCGTGATTTTATCCCTGATTAATTCATAACGAACACAATGAGTAGAATAATCGTATACGGAGCATGCAACAGCCCCTCCTTTATCCAATATTGCATCTGACAATGCTGTAAATACTCCACCCGAGGAACTTTTATATTGTACTTCCTTATCTTTTATCCGCACAGCATAGGCCTCAGGCTGGCTTACCTTATTGCATACACCACCTACTATTCCCAATGCTATTTTTTCATGTATCTCCTTACATTTTCCACAATTTACACATTTATCTTCGATGATTTTTGGATAGAAAAACCCTTCTACATCCTGATACATATAAATTGCACCTTGAGGACATACATGCATACATGCCGTACATCCTGTACATTCCTGTTTACCGCATACATGGCTAAAACTCTGATTTTCCAGACAATGTAACAGCCATTTTGCAGATTTAACCCGTTCTACCTCCAGCCTTCTATCTATTTCTGCAAAGTCCAGTCTGTCAATTCCATAGCGTTTTCGAAATTGTAAAACATTCTCTACAATTCTATCTTTACACCCAACCATTTCCAAAAGTTCTAAAGTTCTGGTTCCTGTCTGCTTATGTGGAACCAACCAAAATTCCCTGTGAAAAATTAATGACATCGCCAGGGCATGAAAGGAAGAAGTTACTACAACTTCTGCATTTTGAATTAATGCAGCAAATGTAAACGGATCCTTTGAGTACATCGACTTTGAGTTTTTCAGTCCTTTTAAATGAGGTCGAAAATGAATAATCCTCATCCCGGTCATAATACTCAGTTCTCGAGCTATTTCCGTACATTCCCTTTGTCCCTCATCCAAAAAATAGATTAAAATATATTTTTCTTTTGGAACTTTTACTCCCTGTATATCCTGCTCCCAGGCTTTCCTATCACACAAGAAAACAGGATCTACGGTTGTAACAATATTTCTATCCTTCAATACTTCCTGTAAGATAGTCTTTCCTTCTTTTTCTCTGACAGAGATATAATCAAGTTTTTTTAACTTACTCGCAAACTCGTGTTTATTTTCAACCTTCTCTGCATTGATGCCTATACTGGCTGCATATGCTATTCTTTTAGCTTCACAATTTCCAAAGTTAAGAGAATATATATCATCAAGCCCATTTGTTATCTGAGGATTCCATATCTGATCACTGCCGCAGATTAAGGCATCTGCATTAATCGCTAAGCTTTCAGCTTCTACTGCTGAGCAAAAAGAGTCTGTCATATGTAATTTTTCTTTTCGGAAAGCAAAAAAAGCTCTGCGTCTTCTGTAATTTATCCTCAGATTTCTTAATGATGACACGGCAAGCTTAATACTCTTCACAATTGTACTGCTTTTGCCTCTAAACAATCTATATTGTCGGAGTATTGTTTTGTCTCTGTAATTCAGAAGCTGTGCCTCATAGCCATTAGTCCGTAAAAACTTTTCCAACGCGTAGGCCTGGAGCATTGCTCCGTAATTATCTGCCCAAACAAACGTAGCAATCATTACTTTCTTCAAAGTTTTCTTTCTCCATCACGTGCAAAATTTATCCACCACCGAATACCCTGTCCCATCCCCGCCGGTTACATACATTTTTCCGACACGGAGCCAGGCATGAGCTACCATTTTCCCAGCATCATATCCACATCCCAGATAAAGTGTGGACTGAATGCCCTTCATTCTGAGAATCTGCTGAGCTGTCAAAGCTCGTACAAGGCACTTACTTTCCCACGCAGTCTTCGAGCATATTCTGTCCACAACCATGGAAACATTCTGCGCATAACGATATTTCCAGAGAACCTCGTCTTCCGGAGACTCTAACCCTTCTTTTCCCCATTTTTTCTGTAATTTCTTCGGTTTGACGAATTTTATCAGAAATCGATATTTTGCCGAGAGTAAGTACGCATAAACTGTAAGTCTCTTTTGCGGATTATATCTCAAAAAGTTTATCACGTTCATCTTTTTGCCACTTATCGTTTAAAATGCAATTGCATTTTCTGATATATATTTTTATATACTCTTATCTGTTCCTGCTCAATATCCTGAAGCATTTCCCTCTTGTGCACACCCTTTTTTAAGAAAATCCCACGATATGCTCTGATTCCCCAGGCAACAGGCAGCAGATACGGATAATCCTCCAGCCATGGATAATATTCCGACATATATGAAACAGGCGGAAAATAATACCACTTTTTTAACTCCTTCAACGTGACTTCACGATCCTTCATCTTTTCATCAGAAAACTTATTCCAGATTCCGTTCTCATCCTTACCGTAAATTCCGCTGTTTAACATATAAAGGAATAAATCATCGTAAAACTGACTTCCCCTTTCGCCTTTCAACCATATACAGGCCAGCCTCTCCATATGCTCCGTAAACTCCAGAATCCCGCAATTCTTTAACTCCTCATTTACATACTGCCGATTCATTGCAGACCCATATTTCTCCAAATAAATATAGACGTCCACCAAATTGCGGATACCGCATCCCATGGCATAAAAATGTTTCGCCATATGTGCCATCATATACACATAGAAATCTTCCGTAGTAAAATCATATGTGTACTGCATTCCCTCACGCAAAACAGCCTTGGTAAATCCCGAAAAATACTTATACTGATTATTATCCACAGTTTTGTCATACATAGCACGATGTGCTTCTACCACCATAAACGGAGGTTTATGATAAATGTCATGGTGCTTCACAGACTGTTTTAAGCAATATCCCATTTCAGTCAGAACTTTTTTTGCACGCCCCATGCTCTCAGAGTCTATCAATATATCTATATCGCTCATTTCGCGCATTTCGGGAGCCGGGTAGATAAACTTCATCCGTGCCCCCTTCATGGGCTGATTCTTTACATGCTCCTCCTCAAATCGTCGCTCTATCTGCTTCAATTCCATTATTTGTGTCAATGTGCGAATCACACTTTTCTTTACTCTCGCACGAGCTTTTTCCTTATCGTCCTCTGAAAGCCCATCTGCTTTGACAAGTGCTCCCAATAGAAGGTAATCCATATGATTATTGCCTGCTATATCTATTAACTGTTCTGTTGTGATTCCTCCAGAAAGCGGCAAAGGCTTTCTACCCTCTAACTGCGCCCTTACAAGCTCTGATAGATATTCTTTTATCTCCATAAATCCACCTATTATAAAAATCGTTCATAAACCGCATATAATGCCATGGCAATGACTCCGGCCTTCAAAGAACAACACAGTTTAAAGTGATCGTCTCCCAACCACCTTAGGACAAGCATATAGATAAGGCAAGCCAGAGCCATAGTAAGAATCTGAAGTATAATATTATAACGCTTATATAAAACGTCGCTGTCAACATAGTCGGCTCTGTCCGCCAGATAGCGTGTCAAACGTTTTATTGGAATTTTTAAAACCATCATCAGTACAAAAGTTGCACTGCCCACAAAAAAAGCGATTGTAAAATTCATAATTTATTCCCCGTAATAAACAATTGTTCAATAAACGCATATTCCGCCAGCGAAATCGCCCCGCTCATAATTGCCGACGGAACAGAGAAATGGATAAACGGTGAAAAAACTGAGAGAATACCAAAAAGCAAAAAAGCAATCAGTGTCACGAGCACTATCAAAATGCCATTATATTTCTTTAAATAAATTTCTTTTCTCTGTCTGTAGCCTTCATCCTTCTGTGCCCTCTGTTCAACCACTGCAGCAATACGCTCCTTTATAGGTTTTTTAATCATAAACACAAGTGCAAGTGCAAGAGTCCCTGCAATAATTGAATGAATATCATAAATATGCGACTTACAATAACTTAAAAACAGTCTCATTTTCCCATTCCCATTAAGAAAATATTTTATTCCAGAGTACGTAGATAATCCTCTATTGACTCAATGATTACTTGAGTGTTGGATACATACGGTCTGAACGTCATATGCTCTAATGCCTGATAACACTGCTCCAGCTGCTCTGTGTCATAACATGCACATATAATTCCCAAATCATCAAACTGTCGAAGCAATTGTATCTGATGGTCATCCACATGCTCACCATACTTTTCCAGTCTCGGAACTGCTATTACCTTTTTCCCCTTCTTCACAGCGCCAATAATGACTCCAGTACCTCCATGAGTAATTACTGTCGAACAAGAATCCATTACCTCTGCAAATTTCTCCCGATCCATAAATTTTACATAGGAAAAATACTTTGGTTCGTATGTGCTGGCTCCTATCTGGGCGTAAAGCTCTTCTTTTATTATTCCACGTTCCACAAGTTCATCCAATTTTTTCAATAGCCTGTCAAACTGGAACTTTTGGGATCCTAATGTAACAAAAATCATTAATAAATCCCTCCCTTATAAATAGCCTTTGGATACAATTTCAGCATTTCTTCCCACTGCACATAGAACTGATCTGAATATTTATATAATAGTTTACCGCTCAGAGTACTTGATGTTACCTTAGCAAAGGACTCAAGATAAATCAGCTTGCCACCCATCAGCTTCATAAGCAGTGCTAGTGGTATAATAGCAAGAACTCCTGTCGTAATCATTACCTTCGGACGCTCCTTTATAATAATACGCAATGAGCGGAATGAATTTCCTATCAGCTTTGGAATAAAAAAAATTTCCTTACGGTTAATTTGTTTCAAATAGTAGGTTTTTACATTGAGCTTTCCAGCACTATAGTCAGTTTTCTCTGTAACAAGCACGCTGTCGTATTTTTCCATAAGTGGCTTAAGCATCAATAGCTGCTCCAAATGTCCGCCTGATGAGGCAGCAAAAATAATTTTCACCTCGTTCACCTCGACTTGCTGCTATATGGAATCAATCCAAGAATCAGGTCCTTATCCTGTTCGCATTGTGCAACACTGTATACTCTGCTTGAGAAAAACTCCTTTACAAAGATAACACCCGCAGAAAGGACAAATCCCACCACAGCAAACAGAAGCATATATAGCTTTACATTGATTGAACTTGCCGTAGCATAGCTAAGAGCCTCATCCAGTACCTGCAGAGTACTCGTTCCCAGCAAGTCATTGATTTCATCCGTATATGCCGATGCCATGGCATTGGCAATATCCGTAATATTCTCCGGTGAAGTGGAAACCACTACTAATTTTAAACTATAACCATACTTTTTAGAATCACTGCTGGCCCCGCTAAGATAGATATTTCCATTATTCACCATAGTTCGAAGTCTGTTTGCGGAAACTCCGCTACCACTCAATTTTTCCGCCGCACGCTCACATACTCTGGTCGTACCAAGCATACTCGAATAGGTATTCATTACCGTAACACCGCTTGTCGACTCAGAATATGAACCATAAACAACACTGTATATGGATGCCGTAGAATAATAATTTGTATGAATTCCAACTATACCAATATAAACTAAGGAAGAGCACAACCCTATCATGGTAAACAAAATCACAATTGCCTTCATATTCCAAAGTCTGTAAAAGGCAGTCTTAATATTCTCAAGAATATCATAATCTGCCGTTTCCAATTCCTTTACATCCAGCTTCATTTTCTGCCTCCTTACTTTCTCTTACGCACAAACAAAAGAACAATTGTAAATATACCAAGAATAAGGATTCCTCCGATTCCAAGCATGACAATATTGTTACCTTTAGAATTTTCATTGCTGTCCGCAATCTCATCCAAATTATCCTGCGCCCCTTCTGATTTTGCTTCATCAACAACCTCAACTGTGGCAGACCCGACTATAACACTCTGTGGCTGATCTGCCTCATCATCATAACAGAGAACTAACGAAGCATTAAAACGCCCAGGTGTAATACCCGTTACCGAAATGCCATGAGTACGCGTGGTTCCTGCCGTCAGAATTCCTATCGAACTTTTGCTTACAGATTCGCCATTCAAGGCAAACTCCAGAGCAACGTTTCGTACATTCTCATCTCCAAGAACCCTGAAAGACACTGAAGCAGAAGAATTTTCTCCAATGCTTATCTTCTCCGGTATGTTAACCGCAAGCACAGAGAAGGGTGAATCCGACCCAACCGGTACCCGCATTGTAATATAATTTGTCACTTCACCAACCATGGTAACATAAAAGTCCAGATAATCACCCTTAATATCCATAGAGGAAGTATAATCAAAGCTTACAGTAGCCGTTTCACCAGGGTCCATTTTTTCCACCCAAGTCTGGGAAACCGTTCCATACACCGGAGCAATGCCCGTCGGATTAGAAATATCGACCAACACATTTTTAGCAGTTGCGCTCAAACTATAGTTTTTTAACGTGATTGTAAGCTTGAAATCCTCCCCGGGTATTATTTTCTCATTCGATAGCTCGTAGCTCTCCACCATAATATATGGACTGCTCTCAAGATTTATCGCATTTGCTTTTGCAGGAAAATTCCAAAAAACAATAAAACCTATCAAGCCAAACAGAAACGCCTTCCTAGTCTTCTTAATTTTCTTCCTCATAAATTATTGTTCCTCCTGCTTTGAAAGTACTTTGTACTTTTTTTTAGCTTCCGCTGTCAGCTTCTGCTCACCTTCTTTATTGACAAAATAGTAATCGTAATCCTTCAGATTCATTCTGTATACTTTCGTGTCAACCTTATTGATAATCATTCCATAATATTTTTCACCAAAGGGAGCTATTTTCCGCTTAGCGTCCTTTATTTGCTTCTTTCTTGTCTCTCCCAGTGCCGTCACAAGTGCAATTCCATCCACCGAGCCAAATAACACCTGTGCATCCGGTACAATTGCAAGCGACGGTAAATCAAAAATAATACAGTCAAATTGCTGCTTCGCCGTTGCAATCAGATCTTTCATTTTTAAAGAGCATAAAATACGCGTAGCATTATCGAAATACTTTCCGCATGGAATATAATATAGGTCTTCCACATTCGTTGCATAAATCACTTCTTCAATGCAATTATCTTTCTCAGGAATTTCCAGTAAATAATTAGCTAGTCCCTTTGTTACCTCTTTGTTTAATTTCTTATACTGAATTGATTTTCTCACATCGCAGTCAACCAACAGGGTCTTTCGTTTTGTATTAGCCATAGCAATTGCCAGACTAATGCAGGTTGAGGTAGTCCCCGCAAGAGGAGAGCAGCCGGTAAGCAAAACTGCCTGTCCTCCTTCGCTTTCATTTCTTTTATTAAACAGTTCTACAACAATACGATCCACAGCTGCATTTACAATTTGATTGGAATTCTCGTAAAGTTCTATCACTTTTTTCTCGTTTTTCATATCGAATCCTTTCTTTTACCAAATAGCTTTTTAGCAACATTTTTTATCCACGGAAGATAAAAAACCATACAATACTTCGCTCGTTCCTTTTGATTCATTATCCCCCATATGTCTTTAATCCATTCTCGACATAAGCATACCGCCTGCCTGACACAAGCTGCATTTTTATCATAACTTGAATATAAAAGGACTTTGATTACACATAGAACATAGTTCTTCTTGAGCTGTCTGTTCACATCATTGTCATTTAACTCTTGGTTTTTAATCAGCAAGGAATGAAATACATCTGCTGCCGAAAAATCAGCTTCTATATTTATTGAATGGCACGCACTGTCATTTTGATAAAACCAATGATATAATTTTAATTCTGTTAGACATGCCTTTTGGCATTTTCCCATAACTCTTTGTGTATACAAGCAGTCTTCATTACACTTTATATCCTGGTCAAATTTAATATCCTTAAACAATTCTGATTTATATAGCTTATTCCATACCATCCCATAAAGCGATCTACCCGGACAGATATAAGAATGAATACACTCTGTTGGAGAATTAAACATATGTAATTTCCCAATCTCTGTTTTATCTCCATGTAGACAGTATAAATCATTTCTTTCAAAGCAACAGGCTGATATGTCACACCCTGTTTTTATTGCATTGTTATAAAGCACTTCTAAATAGTTAGGCTCCAACCAGTCATCCGCATCAATAAATGCAAACCAATCACCGCTACTCATTGACAAGCCATAGTTTCTCGCATTACCCACACCGCCATTTGATATATTGTACACTCTGATTCTAGCATCTTTCTTACTATACTGCTCACATATCTCTCCTGACATATCACTGGAGCCATCATTAACACATATAGCTTCAAAGTTGGTATATGTTTGATTTAATATACTATTTAAGCACCTGTCTATGTATTTCTGAGCATTATATATCGGTATAACTATACTGATTTTATCCATAAACGCACCTTGTTTCTATTTTGAAATCATAAACTTTAATTTAAAATACAGAGTTGGAAATCGCCCCACTATTCTGTCTTTTATACTAAATCTTATATCAGCACTTTTCATCACATACCGATACATATTCACTATTTCTTTTTTTCTCTCCCTATCCGCTTTTCCTTTAATTTTTATATTTTTTAATGCTTCAAGCATATTTCTTGCACAAAAATAAGCACTTGGAAGTAATTCAGTCCATCCATATTCCTGATATTTTAAAGTGCGATTATACACTGCTTCTACCCCATCTAAATGCTTTATATTGTTTTTTCTCCCCATAACACTATTAGGGTTCACCCGATAGTAATAATATGCAGAGGCTGTAAAGACCACCTTTTTGCACGAAGTATAAATTGGCAGCGCAACCCATTCATCCTCATGCAGCTTATTAACAGGAAATCGTAGGTTGTCAAATATTTCCCTTTTATATAGTCTGTTCCAAACAACCACATATACCCATCCTCTTTTCTCTGCCAATCGTTTTAAAACTGAATATGGCTCAGTCACTTCATCTACTATACTAAAGGGTACATCAAATTGCTTTCCGTTTTCATCTATCTGATGAAAGCAACAGACTGACATATCTGCATTATTAGCTTGTAAAATATGAAGTAAGCGTTCATACATATTTTTATCAAGAAAGTCATCACTGTCTACAAAAGCAATGTAATCACCGCTTGCTAAATTCAAACCTGCATTTCTTGCAGCCGATATTCCGCCATTAACCTGATGTAACACCTTCACTCGATCATCTTTTTGTCCATATTCATCACATATCTGCACAGAGCCATCTGTCGAGCCATCATCAACAAGTATAATCTCCAGGTTTTTGTATGACTGTTCCAAAATACTATCTATACATTGATGCAAATATTTTTCATTATTATATACAGGGACAATAACGCTTATCTTTTCCATATTCCTATCTCTCCTACATTATTCTCTGTTTAGGAAACATATTCTGTTTTGCTCATCTCTTTAATAAACTTATATATTTTTTTCCGCTGTAACAGAATAATCATTAGGGCTATCAAAAGTAAAAAATATCTGCTAAGTCTATATTGGTATAATGCACTTATCATAATACTCAAAATAGTTGTAAGGACGCCCATGCGAATCATTTTAACCGAATCAAAAATACTTACATTAGCATTACTTACAGAAATTTTTTTAACATATACCAAATGTCCAACGGCATAAATAACATAACATATCAATGTAGTATAGGCCGCCGCAACAAATCCAAAAGGTGGTATCAGCAAATAATTTAATATAACATTAACTATTGCTCCAATAAGTGATATTTTCATCGCAAATTTGTTTTTGTCGAAGAAAAATTCTATGTTTGCCAAAAGAGTGCATAAAAAAGAGAAATATACGCTGGCCGTGACTGGTGGCATTACATATACTGCAGACATATATTCTTTACCCCCAAGAATCAGAACTATTTCAGGTGCAATAACTGCCATGCATACTATCATATATGAAACACCTATCATCACTCCTGTAATTTGCCGATTAAGTTCTTTATACTGCTTGTTTTCTAATAATCTATATTGTAATGGAATTAATGTATTTGATAATGCTGAAATGAAAATCTTTACAATTCCGCCAACCGTGTACGCTATGCTGTACAAGGCAGCAGCCCCCAGATTAATTAATTTTTGAATCATTATTCTATCTGATTGCTCTACAATATATGTTGAAAAATAATGAGGCATTAAGGGTATATTAAACAGAACGGCAAACTTAATATATTCATACTTCCAGAAAACCCGTCCCTTAATCATTACACAAACATATACTATAATGCCAATAATAGTTTCAACCAGTACGCAGGAACATATTCTTGCCAGACCCTTATTTTCTGATGCCAGTACTGCCAGTATTCCGATGACTGCATTAGATACTGCCATAAGCATTGTCACGGCAACCACCATTCTGTATCTGAATTCATACCGCTGTCTTAAGGACCAAAAATTTATTGCCGGTATAAAATATAATTGAATAAATATACACAAAAAAATTGTCGTATTCAGTTCAGTAAAGTGATTTATCTTCTGTCGAAATAGTAAATAGATAACCAATAGCACTGAGTTGATTACAGTTGTAAGTCCCAGCATAACAGAAGTGTATTCGTCTCTTTTTTCAGGATACTTCGACATTCCTTTATTAAAGACACTATAGTCGAGCCTGAAAGTGGAAAATATTGTTATTATATGGAGCCAAGATGTATAGACACTAAACAATCCATATTGTTCTGTTGTTAATAATCTTGTAAATATAGGAGTTGTTATAAATGAAATGCCCTTCTGCAATAGAGAACAAATCATAAACCACATCGTAGCCTTTGCCACTACAGGTATATTTTTATATTTTTTTAATAATTTATTTTCTTTCATACACCAACTCTAAAAGCGAATCAAACACCTGGTAAACTTCCTTTTTTCTTAAATTTACTAATTTGTTTGAAGCATCCTGCACTTCATCACTTTCCAATAATATTTGCTTTACAAGCTTTTTAGGACTGAATTTGTCATTTCTGTAACATGATAATTCTCTTCCTACTGTAGCAACATAATTACCCAAAACCTAATATGGAAAATTTAGCATATATAATATTTTTTTCGATCTGTTCATTACCAGACGCCCTTCAATATACTAAATCAAAAATTTATATTGTCTAAACCGATTTCTGCATATTTTCTTCTAATATCTTTTTTAGTTCAACTTTAAAATTATTCTGCAACAAAGTATTTTTTTGCATTGACTTTGCTACCTTACCTGCAATATTTTGGTAATCCTGTACATATTCTAATGTTTTTTCAATGGCATCTGAAGTAGACTCTTTACATGCATGAATAACATAATAATAATCTATACTGTTATACATCCCTTCAAACTTTCTACTGTACGAAAAAGGAATTGTCGCAACACCAGAAGAAAATGCTGCTATAGTTGCATGCATGCGAGCACCTATAAATACATCCATGTTCGCAATATATGACTTTGCGTCCATCGGAAAATTAAATACACTTACCAATATAGTCTGAGGATATCTTGCATGTAATAATTTGCAAACTGTATAATCATTCTCGCATCTATCACTCTGGCTTGTCCCAACATGCGCAATCAAATGAACTTTATACATTGAATTATGACTCAATTCATTTAATACCTTATCGCAATAATCTCGATAATCTACAGTTAATGACAATTTAGCATGACTATATCCACCATTCCAAAGCAATCCCGATGGATTAAAACCTACATTTATACAGGACTCATCTTTATGGTATTTAGACACATCATACGGTAAAGAAAATGCTATATCCGAAGTCAGCACAACATTTCTGTGTGATAATTCCATTGCATATTTCTGTGAAATAATATCTCTGGCAAACGCATAGTCGCTTTCTTTAATTACCTTAGCTGCTATTTGTCTTACTATTTTATGACTGTAAGGTCCATACGTCTGTGGTCCTAAAATAAATTTCGCTCCTGATCTAATAGCAATAATCTTAATCAATGTCGCCATATAAAATCGTTTTTTTCCATACAAATCTGAGAAACTGTCTCCACCCGTAAAATCAAAGATAAAATCACTTTGCTTAAATAGCATCCATAATTTTTTCCAAAATTTAACGTTTTTATATTGTATTTTTAAACATTTTACTTCTTGGTCAGAATTAGGTATCTTTATATCTGAACTAGTTGCAAAAACAACCGCAGTATAGCAGCAATCAATATTGGCCTCCTGTACTATAGCGCTTAATTCATTTGCAAATGAATAAGCTAAGGCTTCGCATCCCAAATTTTCTAATGCAAATTCCAATCCTAAAAACGTTACCTTCACTGCTTTGATTTCCTTTCACTTTTCCAAAAATATTATATTTTTTTACATAATATTCTCTTGACTGTCCCAAAATAAATTCTCATTTTGTCTTTTATGGCAACAGCTTTTGCATATTCACGTAAAGTTCTCTTATCATATACGGGAGTCTTCCGATTTAATAAATGGTAAGCACTTAATCTCGCTTTCATTGTAGCTTTTCTTGTGTACTGATATTTTTGAATAATCTGTAATTGTGTCAAGTCCTCCCATTTTTTTGCAACAAGGTATCCTGAATTTATTGCATTCTGAAAGAGTTTAACTCCTTTTTTATTTCGTACAAAAGTTAAATTTCTACCATCTCGCTCAGAAAAATCCGGCTTTCCATCTTTAATATACCATCCATCACCGCATGCAATATCTGCATCTTCACCTATCCCGTCCAGGCAAAGTCTGCAAAATGGATTTACATCTCTACCAAGTATTTCACCCCAAGCTTTACTATAGTCCATCATATAAGCTTTATCATTGATGTCAACAGCAGTAGCAATTCCAGGCCAACCATTTCCACGATACACCAGCGATTTACATTTCTCTCTCGTGCACCCCATTTGAAACAACAATTTGTTATTTGCAGTTTTACTTGGCATTCCAGCACAAAAGAACGAAAGAAAATAGTTAATGTTTGTGTATCTTTTATATTTTGTTTGCAGCCTTTTTAAAGCGGATATATCACATGGCTTACCTATTGCAGCATATTGTTTATCCTGTTGGATTAAATTTGAAAGATTATACCATGGGCTTGAAATGGAATATCTTGAGCCACAGCAAGCAATAACTTGTTCCTTTGTCTCGCTAACAACGCAAATCGTTTCAGTAGGATCATCTTCTCTGGCACATACTTGAATAATTCCATCAACCTCTCCCGACTCTAAAAGATATATTGCTAATGCTGTCAATACCCCGCCACTGGATGCTTTCATGCGAATATCTGAATCTGATGAGTACGCTTCAAAAGCTCCAAGAAAATCTCCCCACAAGGAATATGTGTTTTGATGTGTTTTTTTATCCATAACAGGACACACATTCTCTAAAAAATAGGGCTCTATTTCTTTATCAAAATTCGGTTTTAAAAATCCCTTGTCATCTTGATAAAAATTAACTCCTAACTCTGATTTGCACAAACCACATCCTATACAATACTCTTTACAAAGATTAGTATTATTCATTATTAATTCCTTCGCTCATAACAAGTGTCGTTTGGGTTATATCACGTTTTTCTTCATAGAATAAATACAATGCATAAAAAATAGCGATAATAATATATTCATACTTTAATGTCTGCAACGCATCCAGCCACCACAGATTGATAAAGTAACATATCGTACCTACAAAAGTCATCTTAAAAACCGGAGATTTGTACTTTATTATCGCTATTATCATTCCAATGGCAGTTGCGGCAATTATCATAATATAAGCAATCAAGCCCGGATATGCATATTTTATATATTGAGAAACATAATAATTATCAATTGAAATAATAAATGTTCCATTGATTTCCGCGCCAAAGGATCTGGATACCCCCCTTCCAACAAAAGGATTCAACCAATCCAAGGTAAAAATTAGTGGTAGCATCTTGCGATATCCCTCGCTATCATCCAATCGCGCCACTTCAGCGCCAAAATACGCCGCGTATTCAGTTCCCAAAAATTGATCAATCAAACTTGCAAGCTGCATTAAAACATATTGGCCTATTTTTGTTTTATTAAACAAAAATAGGAAAAAAGTCATTCCAATTATTAGTACGATAAGAAAAAAAAACGTCTTCTTAACATTTTTTTTATTGCTAAAAATAATTACTAAAAATAACTCAAGAATAACTATCCCCAGTGTAGATCTTGAGCCAGTCAAAAAAACATTTAGTATTAACAACAAAATGAGTACTGGTCTTTTAAAAAGATACACCTCGTTTTTTTTCAAATCAATACATGCTAATGGAATAAGAAGAATAAGATATAGACCATATGCTAATGGATGTCCGCAAGGTCCCATAATTCTGTATTGCCCAGACCGGTATATATTGGAAACGGCAGTAGGTACTGTCTTTAAAAGCTTTAACATTAAAGATTGTCCTAACATATAATCTACCAATCCTAATATACACAAAAAATAGGCACTATTGATTCCCCAGCATATAGTTCGTTCAACGCCTATCACATATCTTATGCAATAAATAAGCATAAATAATGTTAGCACTTCAAAAAACACCATAAAAAAAGCATTCAAGTCAACTCGTAGTACCATTGTATAGGCGCAAACAAGCATATATATTGCAAAAAAGGAAAAAAGTTTACAATTTAATACTGTTTTGCAAAAGTGAGTAAATAATTTAGGATTCAAGCAGAAATATATTAATATTAAAATATTAGCAATTCGTGTGCATGTGAGATCATATCCTATATCTATTCCAAAGTACTGTGGCATTAGATAGTCTGTAATAAGTAAAAAACCGCTCAGAAAATAGAATATCCTCATATTTTTCATTTGAGGCTTTTGTACTATGCTCGTACTATTAATCATTACTAATACTCCATCTATATCAGTCAAACAATGAAAGTTGGATTTTTTTGTTAATAACCCATTTTAAATAAATATTATCATAAAGCACAAACAATGTACAGTTATAAGTATATTCCTGCTCTTAGCTATTCATACAAACAAAACAGACGCCTTATGGAAGGTACTCCATAGGGCGTCTATTTCAATTTTCACCATTAACAATTATACTGCCTTTTATAACATCGGCTCGATTTGATGTCATATCACTGGAAAATAATCTTCTCTGTCAAGAACTGATTACCAGAAATCCTATTCCATTCACTAGACGTTCCTTTATAATAGATTGTTGAAATATTGGTTGAAGCAAATGCATTTTTTCCTATGCTGGTTAGCTTTGATGAAAAGCTAATTTCCTGTAATCCCTTACACCTACTAAAAGCATTTACTCCAATTGTTCTTATGCTATCAGGTAATTTTATTTTTTTTACATTCAAACAATCCCTAAAAAAGAAATTACCGATTGCTGTCACACCATCTTCAACAACTATGCTTTGAATACACGGAGTATACTCATACCAAGGCGGTGTTTTTCCCGAATGGTAATTATAAGTTGTTCCTTTCCCTGATATCGTCAAACATCCATTAGCACTAAGTGTCCACTCCACACTATCTCCGCACATTCCAGAATATAAAATACGTTCACTATCTTCATATTCGATATTTGCATTTTGTAGACCTTGATTATAATTTCCCATCTTCATATCGTTCCAGCTATCTATAGAGCCCCCATAATGCACCTCACTAATATTAGAAGTAAAACTTCTCTCGCCAATAGAAACTAAGGTTTTGGGAATATTTATATATGAAAGAGAACCACATCTTTTAAAAACATTTGTGCCTATCGCCTGTAGCCCATCAGGTAAAGTAACACGGCTTAAGTTAGAACATTCGGCAAACAATTGATTTCCCAAGCAACTAATTCCTTCATCAACAACAACCTCTATAATATCAGTTTTATAAACATACCAAGGTGCTTTCTTCCCAGAATGATAATTATAGGTAGCTCCTTTCCCTGTCAAGGTTAATACTCCATTGCTAAAAGAATATTCAACGTTATCACCACACATTCCTTGGTAATTCTCTCCATCATCAGCAGCATTATCAGCCACTTTCGAAATAGACGCACCAGTTTTATCAGAAGTCTTTTGATTTACTATATTTGATTTTATCTCCGAATCAATGCTTTTCTCATTTGTACCACTATTTATATCCTCTATGTTTACATATACAGGTTCGTTTGACCAATTTACATATCTTATTTGTTCTGGCAAATCTGTTGTATCATAACACACTATCCATTCTGAATTTGGCACTACAATGTCTATATCAAACGGAAAATTCTCATACGAAACTGAGTCTATTGCTAAATCTATAGCCTTAGGGCACGCTTTAATATCATATGTTTGAATTCCAGCATTTGTAACAACACTTAATACCCTATCTTTCGCAGTATCATTTGTGACGCTCAAATGAACACCATCTGACAATTTTCTGACCGAAGCAACATACAGCTTATCAGTAGTTTTTGTTCCTGCTTTGAATATATTGTCAAGTTCTCCATCACAAGCATATGATGACTTACTGCTTTCTCCAATAGCAACATTTTTGACCGAAATATTTCTAATAGCAAAATCGCCCGAAAAAGCCATTAGTGCATAGTATTTTCCTCCATTTATATGGCAATTTTCGATTGAAATATTTTCAGCGTCACTAAATCTCATTGTAAAAGTCACAGGACAATTCATTGCTCCGGATGGAGATGTTAATGGAATAGCTGGCACTTCAAACCTGCAATTCTCGAGTATAATATTAGAATTATTTTTCCCGTCCTGATTTCCAAAAATCTGGAATCCATCAATATGTTTTTTGCCTGGTGTTACAGCTTCATAAATTAAATCAGCTATCATGCAATTAGTGAATGTACAATTAGCACCTGGATTTATTCCATCTCCATCCGTTCCGCCACCAAAATAGCAATTTTCAAATATAGAATCGCTACCGTCAAAATGGGTGAAAGTGCAATTATAAAACTCATGCTTAACCATTCCGGAACCACTGATAACATATGATGCAAATTTGCAATTCTTAAACACTACCTTTATTTGTTTTTTAACCAAACCTACATTATAAACTCTAAAACCACCCGAGCTGAAATCACAGTTTTCCACAACAATCAAGCTTGGAACTTCTGTCTTCTGATAAAACAAATCCAATTTTCTATCAGAAGAACCTGTTGTTCCAAATTTCACTCCGGACATATAGCAATCAGTCGTAATCGAGGTTAAATCTCCACTTGCACCAGTGTTATATTTATCTGGAATTACGCAAATATCATAATCATTTTCTTTGACTAAATTGCCAACATTCCCGCTGAGTGCAACATCATCATCCTGAATTTGAACATAATCAATAGTTTTGTCATATAATCCTATACACAATGAAAATAAACATATTGCCAAAAAAAATACTTGTGCTATCTTCTTTCCATTTTTCATTTTCTTCACCTCGTCATTTATTAACTAAATAAAGTCATTTAAAAAAATCTTTGCCATACAACCATGACAAAGATTACCATAAAAAAATTAGGCAACCGGCTGTCATAGCGCTATACATGCTTTAGACCCTTAGCTTTGCGTCACTGCCTTTCGACAATTTTGCTATTTTCTATTTCAAATATTTAATTTATTTGTATTTTACAAAAAAATTATAAATAAATCAATAGTACCATAGTACTACATGTTATTTCCTTATAACCATATAAATTTCTACAAGATATGACTTTATCCTCTCATAATATTTTAAATAAGCAAGAAGTGGGATAATCTTCATAATATGTCTATTGGATAGCAAATCGATTCTTAATTCCATCATCCGTATGTGCTTCTTGATTAGCGCTATTTCCTTCCCGTCAGCATGCCTATCAGAAAGCATTTTGTACATAATTCTATCTGCATTAAGCATAGCATTAAAAAGCCGTACTCTTTTTTCAATTGTGTGGTACTTTCCATATGTTGCTGTATTATTGCCGTGAATTCTGTGTCTTACAAGATTGCTGTGCAAAATATAGCACCCGTCAGCGCATTGTGATAGTCTCCACATGCGATCATCCTGCGCCCATCCATCAAACCAGTACTTTTGAATTGCAAGATAAAAATCTTTTCTTACGCACATACAGCATCCAAGGGCTCCTATATAAACACTCTTCGGTGACAATGTGACCTTCTCAAACACCCCGTTATCAGGCATTCTGTCTAAAACCTTCGTGGGCGCACTGGTAGCATTCTCTCCATCAAAGAATGGGTCATAGTCAGTACATAATACCATACAATCACTATGTGCATCCATGATTTCTAACATTCTCTGTACCTTATCCGGTTTCCATATATCATCCTGATCAGAAAAGAAAATGGCATCTCCTAAAGCCAGTAAAGTGACCTTATTAAAATTATTTGCGTACCCAAGATTTTGTTCATTTATAACTATACGCCAAGTATCCTGTAATCCATATTGTGAAATATATTCTTTTGCCAGCTTTACAGTTTCATCAGTGGAACAGTCATCACAAATAATAAGTTCATCAACCTTACGTGTTTGTAACCGTATGGTATCCAATTGTTCCTGCAAGTATCTCTCTCCATTGTAAGTAGCCATTACCACTGATATTTTCATGAATATTGCCTTTCTGTCTTTCCCTTAAGTCGAATCAGTCCTGCAAAAAAACCAGCGGTTATTTTGCTAAAGCATTTTATATATAAGCCTTGTAAACCGCTCTTGAAATATTTGTTTCTTTGATAGTTCGGAAAATTGTCATATAAGTATTCTATCGTATTCTGAACTAATTTTTTCCTCTCTGCATTTTCATTAACCTTCCCAATGCGTTGCATTGAACTGCATAACAGTACTCTTACGCAAAAATACTCCAATTCTTCCTTATATGCATCATAAAATTCATTTTTTTTATAAAACTCCAGTGCTGCATCCAACACCGGAAAAATCTGTGCAACTTTAGACGCCTGAAATGTCGTCATCGTAGAATTACTGTGTCGTACCCTGAAGGCCAAGGGTTCTTCAATGACAGCAAGCTTTCTAATATATGGAATTAGATTCAGATAAAAGGCTGTATCTTCGTATATCACACCTTCAGGGAAACGAACCTTTGACTTTCTTAAAATATCTCCCCTGTATAGGTGTAAAAAAGGAGAGACAAGTGCCCCTTTAAACATATCACGCGTTTCAAAAGCCACTTGCGATGCAACATAATGCTGCAATTCTATTTCTTTTCCATCTTCATATGTAATATCTGTATAACCACAGGCAACGTAATCCGCATCAGTCTCAACAGCCTTTTCATACATCCGCTGAAACATATCTGTTTTCACGAAATCATCAGAATCGAGAAATCCTACATATTCGCCATTACATAATTCAATTGCCCTGTTTCTGGCTACTGCCTGTCCACGGTTTTCCTGCGTCCTGTATATAAATCTGTCCGGATACTTTTGTATGTATTCTTCGATAATTGCCGGTGAAGTATCTTTTGATCCGTCGTTGACAATCACAATTTCTACGCTCTTAAGTGTTTGATTAACCAAAGAATCAAGACACCTTCTTAGGTACTTCTCCACATTGTATACCGGCACAATAACACTTACTTTTGGGTTATTCACAATATTTCTCCGCTCTTTTCAGTCTCTCCTAAATATGTCCCTCGTGTATACCTTATCCTTCACATCATCAAGGCATACATCATATCTGTTCGCAATAATCGCATCACACATACCCTTGAATTTCTCCAAGTCATTTACGATAAGAGAACTGAAGAAGGTTTCCCCATTTTTCAAGGTAGGCTCATAGATAACAACCGTTGCACCCTTCGCCTTTATTCGTTTCATAACTCCCTGAATGCTGCTTTGGCGGAAGTTATCAGAGTTTGTCTTCATGGTAAGCCTGTAGACGCCAACAGTAATGTTCTTTTCTTTGCTGCCGGAATACTCGTTATCCTCTTCATATCCGTAATATCCGGCCATCTGAAGCACTCTGTCTGCAATAAAGTCCTTTCTGGTCCGGTTGGATTCCACAATTGCCTCAATCAGATTTTCCGGCACATCCGAATAATTTGCAAGCAGCTGCTTCGTATCCTTCGGCAGACAATATCCGCCGTACCCAAAGCTTGGATTGTTATAATGGCTTCCAATTCTTGGATCAAGGCACACCCCGTCAATAATCTGCTTAGTGTCAAGACCCTTCATCTCGGCATAAGTATCCAGCTCATTAAAATAGGATACACGAAGAGCCAGATAGGTATTTGAAAACAGCTTTACGGCCTCAGCCTCAGTAGAGCCCATAATCAGCGTGTCAATATTTTTCTTAATTGCACCTTCCTGTAATAGCTTTGCAAAAACATTTGCCGCCTCAACTAATTTCTCATCCTTCATATCTGTACCAACAATAATTCTGCTGGGATAAAGATTGTCATACAAGGCCTTGCTTTCCCTCAAAAATTCAGGGCTGAAAATAATCCTGTTGCTGCCTGTTTTTTCCCTGATAGATTGTGTGTATCCTACAGGTATTGTACTCTTGATAACCATAATTGCATCAAGATTATATTCCATGACCAATTTGATAACCGCTTCTACCGCCGATGTATCGAAAAAATTCTTTTGACTGTCATAATTGGTAGGCGCCGCAATGACAACAAAGTCCGCATCACTATACGCCTCCTTGGCATCCAGTGTGGCTGTTAACTGCAATTCTTTTTCATTCAGATACTTCTCAATATATTCGTCCTGAATCGGAGATTTACGCCTATTAATCATTTCTACCTTTTCAGGAATAATATCTACAGCATATACTTTGTTGTGTTGCGCCAGTAATACCGCAATACTTAATCCTACATATCCTGTCCCAGCAACAGCAATTTTCATTATTTTATCTCCCATTTTGCACTTTAGTTTTTATATTGTACAACAGTCCTTTACCAAAAGCAAATTTTGATTATATATCGATAGCACAAATTTACTGTTGAAATTTAATACCGAAGTTTTACATGCATTCTTGGCACGTAGTGCCTTTTTTACCTATATAGTAAAAAAGACCACCCTGTAATATACAGGGCAGTCTTTTGTATAGAGAGAGTTACAAACTGTTTTATTTTGCCTGATTATCAGCTCTCCAGACAATATTTGCACTGGAGGCTTCCAGGCGGCCTATCGCGTTTTTAACATCCTTAATCTGTGTTTCCGTCATATTTTCAGGCTTAGCCTTATTCATTTCTTTCTTTAAGGAATTAATATCCTCTTTTATCTGCTTCTTTTCTTCCTTTTCTGTTTCTTTGCCTGCAAAGGACAGCGCATTTTCGGCTCTTGCCAGGGTTCTTGAGGCTTCATTTAGCACATCCAGAGCTTCTCTTCTTATTCTGTCGGTTGCCGCATATTTTTCGGCATCCTTAATTGCCTCTTCTATTTCGACCTCGCTCATCTTATCATTAGCGGTAATTACAATCGACTGTTCCCGACCCGTGTCTAAATCCTTGGCAGATACCTTCAAAATGCCGTTTGTGTCTATATCAAAGGTCACTTCAATTTGAGGCACGCCTGCCGGAGCTCTCTTAATTCCCGTAAGCTTAAATTTGCCGATTGTCTTATTGTCCCTTGCCATGGGGCGTTCCCCCTGCAGCACGTGTATTTCAACATCCCTTTGGAAGGGAGCCGCCGTTGAAAATACCTGGGAATAGTGAATGGGAAGAGTTGAATTTCTTTCTACAAGCCTTGTGGCTACGCCTCCCACCGTCTCTATTGAAAGGCTCATAGGCGTTACGTCCAAAAGCAGTATCTGATTGCCTCCTGCAAAAGAAACAATATCTCCGTTCGATAAAATATCTCCCTGAATTGCGGCACCCTGAGCTACACATTCATCAGGATTTATGCTTTTTGAGGGCTGAATTCCAGTAAGCGAAAATACCTTTTCCTGTACGGCGGGTATTCTTGTAGAGCCCCCCACCAGCAGTACCATGGAAAGCTCTGAAGGAGCAAGTCCTGCGTCATTAAGCGCATTTCTTACAGGCCCTGCGGTTTTATCTACCAGGTCGCTTATAAGCTCGTTAAATTTAGCTCTTGTAAGTGTATATTCAAAGTGCACCATTTCTGCACCAGCCTTTGTTAAATAAGGCAGATTAATGGTTGTGGTGCCTGCCGTTGATAATTCCTTTTTGGCAGTTTCCGCAGCTTCTCTTACTCTCTGCATTGCTGCTATATCTTTACGTATGTCGACCTTGTATTTAGCTTTAATTTCCTTCAAAAGAAAATCAACAATACGCTCATCAAAGTCGTCTCCGCCTAAATGGTTATCGCCGTTTGTTGCAAGCACTTCAATAACGCCATCACCGATTTCAATAACGGAAACATCGAAGGTACCGCCTCCAAGATCGTACACCATGATCTTTTGCGAGGCTCCGTTATTAAGGCCGTAGGCAAGAGCCGCACTTGTGGGTTCATTAATTATTCTTTTTACATTTAAGCCTGCTATTCTTCCTGCATCCTTGGTAGCCTGTCTCTGAATATCATTAAAATAGGCAGGAACCGTTATTACTGCATCAGTAACCGGTTCACCCAGATATACTTCAGCGTTTTCTCTTAATTTTCTTAAAATCATTGCGCTTATTTCCTGAGGTGAAAAGCTCTGTGAGTCAATATTTATGCTCCAGTCAGTGCCCATTTCCCTTTTAACGGAAGAAATTGTTCTTTTGGCGTTAACCGCAGCCTGTCTTAATGCTGATTCCCCTACAAGTCTTTCCCCTGACTGAGTAAATGCCACAACGCTTGGTGTGGTTCTCTGCCCTTTTTCATTTGGAATAATAACTGTTTTACCGCCCTCCACTACCGATACGCAGGAGTTCGTGGTGCCTAAATCTATACCAATTGTCTTTCCCATATTCTGCTCACTTTCTTATTACAAGTATTACTTATTACAGGCTCCTTTTTAAAAAAATTACATGGGCGGGTAAAAGCCTGAACCGCCCATCATTAAAAGCTGAAGGAAATTAAAGAAAATTCGTATTATAAATATAAATAAAATGATTCTTCCTATTTTCCTGAAAGGATTAAACACTACCGTATTGTGCGTGTAATAGGTCTTGCTTTCTGTCCTGAATTTCTGAAGTAACGTATGATAATTTGAATTATTAGGGTCTAATTGTACAGCCTTCTGTATATAATCAACTGCCTGGCTTGTATCTCCATACCCGTAGAGTGTTATCGCATTAAGGTAATACCATCTTGCGTTTCTTCCGCTATGCTCTATGTTCATTAACGTCCTGAAGGCCTCCTGGTATCTGCCCTGATTAATTAAATTAATTGCCTTTATAATCTCAGCGGAATCTCCCGGTTCAGCCTTAGGATTAAGGTTTACGTTTGTATTTTGGCTATAGTAATTAAAGCCTCCGAAATTAAAAAAGTCTTCAAAATCAAAGCCGTTAAAATCCGAATACCAGCCTCCCGCGCCCTGATAGCCATTGCGGTTTGCATTATTATTCTGTCTGTAATAATCGTTATAGCCTGAATAATTTTGCCTTGCCTGCTCTTCAGCCCTTCTTTTTGCGTACTTTTCAGGATGTGTTAACATGTCATAGGCTTCGTTAACCTCATTCATCTTTAAAGCCGCCTGCTCATCATCAGGGTGCAGGTCCGGATGGTATTTTTTAGCCATCCTTCTGTATGCACTTTTTATTTCATCCTGTGTTGCGCCCTCTTGTATGCCCAGCACCTTGTAGGGATCGTTTACCATTGTTTTCTCCGTTATCAGGTAGTCTTAATAATTTCATTTCTGCACTTAGTGCAGGAAATAGCGATTTTTCCCTTCCCCTTAGGTACTCTTATATAGGTCTTGCATTTAGGACACTTGTAATAATTATGTGTCTTTCTGTCTTTCCATCTTCTTTTTAAAATCGAAAGCTTAGACCGAAACTTCGCTGTCAGTCTTATATACTGATCTCTTTCCCTGCTTCTTTTAATAATGTTTTTTGAAAAGCTTCTGAAATATGACCATATTACTAAAATCCATGCAGGTATATATAAAATCCTAAGCTTATCAAAGCAGGATAAAAACATACATATAACGCCGGTCCAGAGAAGAAATCTTGAAAGTTCATCTGTACCGTATCTTCCTATCATCCAGTTCTGTGCTTTACGCGACATTTTTTCTAACCATGCTTTCATAGCCATCTCCTTAGATTCATCTTACATTAGGGATTATAGCAAAGGCTTGCAAAAGAAAAAATATTTAAAATATAAATAATTATAAATTTGAAATAAAAATAAAGCATCCTTGACACGTAGTGCCTTTTTTGCCATATAGGGTTTCCTATATGGCAAAAAACACGCCCCTGCTTTGGGACGTGTTTTAAATACCTTTAACCTATTCAATTCCTACTACGCTTTTAGGAAAATTTTCTTTTGCAGTCATATTTGAATATGCCGCATCAATTGTCTTATCGTAGGTGCGTTTGCCACCAATGAGCACCTTGTTGTCTCTTGAAGAGTTTGGGTCAAGTACAATTTTTGTCTGATAGGAAACAGGCACACCCTTCTTTATAATCCTGTGATCGATGCAAAGAACCGGGTCTGCGTCAAGCTTTCTTAAAATATTATCAACAGAAGTTTCCTTTAAATACCAGTCTCTGTCTTCAGGTAAAATAAACCGGTCGCAGAATTTAATCTTAAATTCTTCAAAGCCCTTTTCTGCCGTTTTTATAAACCATGTGTCGTTTTCGCCGTTTGCCTTAAATACATCCATTGTGCCCGTATCAAGGTCTGTAAACATGATAAAATCAATGTCTCCGATAAACCCAGTAATAACAGCCTCCTGCTGCTTTATGATATCCGTATTGCACGGTACTCTCACTTCGTCTGAATAATGTAAAACGTTTAAAAACCATTCATTTTCTGGGATTGCAATTCCGCCCTCGTGAAATCCAAGCATCATTTTAAAGGTGGCAGAAAGGAAATTAACAAATATTTCCGTTGTATCGCCACTTGTAATTCTGCCCTGAGTCTGAGCAGCCTTTAAGGAAGCAAAAAACCTTGATGTTTTAAACCTTTCAACTGCTTCGGTTCTTACTTCATCAGGCACTGCCGAGTCAAACAAAAAACTTGCAAAAACCGATGTCCTGCTTTCTTCTTCCACTACCATTGTTTTTAGTTCTTCAATGATCACCACAAGCATTTCAAGAAGCTCATCGCAGTCCTTTAAGCACTTGTCTAAATCGGTCATGTCAAGAATCAGTTCCTTAAAGAGTTTATCCTTTGAAAGAAAAAGGGCTTCTAAATTTTTAGTGGTCATGCCTGCTCTCCCTGCAATTTCAGAAAGCGAAGCATTTGCATAGCCCTTCTCTGAGAAAACATCATATGCTGTGCTTATTACATTCTTATTCCCGCTATCCCGTCGAGTACCATTCAATCCAAATAGCGCATTAAACATTGAAAGCACCTCCTTGGAAGCCATCTTACCAAAAGCCTGTTTATGAATTATTAATCAAAGGCAGAGCGTTTTAGGAACATTATTCCAATCCGCTGTAGCACAATATTCTCGGATTACCTTGACGACATATGCCTTGCGCGCGAGTGCGCATCCCTGGCACGTAGTGCCTTTTTAACCTATATGGAATTGCAACGCAATTTCCTATAGGTTTAAAAAAGGCAATTCACAAGTCAGCTTGTGAATCGCCTTTTATTTTGCTCTGTTTTTAAGTTACACTCAAAAATTATTTTGCATAGTCTGTTACGCGGGACTCGCGAATTACGTTTACCTTTACCATACCAGGATATTCCATCTCAGCTTCAATCTTCTTAGCGATGTCACGAGCTAAAATAACCATGTCTGCGTCGGTAATCATATCGGGAACTACCATAACACGTACTTCTCTACCTGCCTGAATAGCAAATGATTTTTCTACACCTTTGAAATTGTTGGATATTTCTTCTAACTGTTTTAATCTGGTTGTATATGTTTCTAAAGTATCACGTCTTGCACCTGGGCGGGCTGCCGAAATAGCATCCGATGCCTGTACAATGCAAGCGATTAATGACTGAGGCTCAACATCACCGTGATGTGATTCTACAGCATTAATAACAATATTAGATTCTTTGTATTTCTTACAAAGTTCAACACCTAACTGAACGTGAGTGCCTTCCATATCGTGGTCAACTGCCTTACCGATATCATGTAATAAACCTGCGCGCTTAGCAACACGTACGTCCAAACCGATTTCGGCTGCAAGTAAACCTGATAGCTGAGCCACCTCTACAGAATGCCTTAAAGCATTCTGACCATAGCTTGTTCTAAATCTCATACGACCTAAAAGTTTTATGAGTTCTGGATGTAATCCGTGAACGCCAACCTCGAGACATGCTGCTTCGCCTTCTTCGCGAATCGTTGTCTCAACTTCCTTCTGGGCCTTTTCAACCATTTCTTCGATTCTGGCGGGATGAATTCTTCCGTCCACAATCAATTTTTCGAGGGCAATTCTTGCCACCTCTCTTCTGATGGGATCGAAGCCTGAAAGAATAACTGCCTCAGGAGTATCGTCAATAATTAAGTCAACACCTGTTAAGGTCTCGATAGTACGGATATTTCTACCCTCTCTACCGATAATTCTTCCCTTCATCTCATCATTAGGAAGCTGTACTACAGATATTGTTGCCTCGGATACGTGATCGGCTGCACATTTCTGAATGGCACCTACAATGTAATCCTTCGCTTTCTTATCTGCCTCTTCCTTGACTCTAAGCTCCATATCCTTAATAAGCTTAGCAGATTCGATTTTTACATCATCTTCAACAATTTTTAATAAGTGTTCTTTTGCTTGTTCAGAGGTAAGTCCGGAAATACGTTCCAGTTCCTGTATTCGCTCTTCATTAAGCTTGGCAATTTTTTCCTTTTCCCTTGCCAGACTCTCTTCCTTTGCAGTTAAGCTTGCTTCCTTGCGTTCAATAGACTCTGTTTTTCTGTCGATGTTTTCTTCCTTCTGCTGAATACGGCGTTCATTACGCTGAATTTCAGCTCTGCGTTCCTTGATTTCACGGTCAAGGTCATTCTTTGTACGAATGGATTCTTCCTTGATTTCAAGCAAGCTTTCACGCTTTTTAGCTTCAGCTTCACGAAGGGCTTCATCGATTATTTCACGAGCCTTAGCGTCTGCATTGCCAATTTTATTATTGGCTTCTTTTGTACGCTTGTTGTTGTTATAAATTGAGAGAGTAGCCGCAAGGATGGAAACTACTGCAAGAATGAGGAATATGTACTCAATTCCAGACATACAGGAGCACCTCCTTATTAAGTTTTATTGCATAAATATTATGAAAGAATGTAAGCATTCTAACGAACATTTTAACAACATATCTAGTTTAACCAAATAATGTAGTTATGTCAAGTAAACATGCAAAAATGCTTGACACACAAAAAGGAGCTTAATCTCATAAAATCATCGTTTCCGATTTGGTGAAGTAAAAATGTATGACTGAAGCGCTCAAGGCTGCCTACCAGATGGAATTGATGCGCCGAATGAACAATATTCACAGCCGCGCAGAGGAAATTATGCTGACAGGACTTGTATATAACTAAGAAATGCCCATTATTGGCTACATGGCTAATAATGGGCATTTCTTAGTTTTAATGCTTTTTCTCAGTGCTGGCTACAAGTCTGTTAAAATCGCTCTGATACTGACGATCCTGTATCACACGGTATTTTTCAAATTCGCTCTCGGCAAAGGCTTATGCAATGGTCACTGTTACTTTGCCCTTATGATGCAGCACTTGACATCTACAGTTCACAGCATATCACTTCAGTAAAAGTATCCATAGCTTTATAAACCATATCCATTTCAAAGCCTCTTCTGTAGAAATAGGCCAGAGTTTTCTGCCTGTCTTCATAGGACTCAGTGCCTGTAAAACCACGCTTTTTCAAGGTCTTTATAATTAGTTCAAGTTCACTAAAGGAAGAATCCTCTTTGGCTTCCCTATAAGAGCCGTACACTTCATTAAAGGCATTATCAAGTGTTTCCTTCTGAATACCCTTTTTAGAAAGCTTTAAATAAATTTCCTTTCTTGAGTGCTGTTCCATGTGATATTTAATGTAATCAACCGCGTAATCCTTATCATTAATATATCCAAAGGATTTAATATATTCGATTGCTTCATCAATAACAGCTTCAGGATATCCGCCGTCTGAAAGCTTCTTCTTAAGCTGATATTCCGTATAGCTTTTAGATTTTAATAAATTAAGGCATCTCAGCTTAGCCCGCTTTGGAAGCACGGTTTTCATAATCTGATTGTAATTTTCAACCGGAAGCTCACCATTTTCCTTAAGCCTTAAAAGTCTTAATTCACCCTTATATAGTACAAAACTTTCTCCTGTATCAAGAATAATTTTAGACCTTTCCTTTGTAACAGGCTCTATTGAATTAATCAGCATTAGGGAGTGCCTCTTCTATAGGAAGGTCGTGGATAGCACGTACCTTCTGTTCGATTTCGAATAAAATTTTCGGATTGTCCTTTAAATACTGACGGGCATTTTCTCTGCCCTGACCAATCTTATTGCCTTCATAAGCAAACCATGCACCGCTCTTATTTACAACATCATCCTCAACAGCAAGGTCTAAAACATCACCTGCATGGGAAATGCCTTCGCCGAACATAATGTCAAATTCAGCTTCCTTGAAGGGAGGTGATACCTTGTTCTTTACGACTTTAATCCTGGTACGGTTACCGATAACCTCACCGTTCTGCTTTAAGGATTCGATTCTACGTACGTCTAAACGTACCGATGAATAGAATTTAAGGGCACGACCACCGGTGGTAGTCTCGGGATTACCAAACATAACGCCTAACTTTTCACGTAACTGGTTAATAAATACTACAGTACAGTTTGATTTACTGATAACTGCAGTAAGCTTTCTTAAAGCCTGGGACATAAGACGAGCCTGAGCACCCATATGTGCATCACCCATATCGCCATCAATTTCAGCCTTGGGAACAAGAGCAGCAACAGAGTCTACTACTACAATGTCAATTGCACCTGAACGTACCATTGTCTCAGTAATCTCAAGAGCCTGTTCACCATTATCAGGCTGTGAAATATATAGGTTATTAATGTCAACGCCTATGTTTTTGGCATAAACGGGATCGAGAGCATGCTCGGCATCTATAAAGCCTGCAATACCGCCCCTCTTCTGTACCTCTGCAATCATATGAAGGGTAACGGTTGTCTTACCGCTGGATTCAGGACCGAATATTTCAATAATACGGCCCTTCGGAATACCGCCAAGGCCTAATGCAATATCGAGGCTTAAAGAGCCTGTTGGTATTGTCTCAACATTCATCTGTGCTGCAGGATCGCCAAGACGCATAACAGCGCCCTTACCATACTGCTTTTCAATCTGCCCAAGAGCCGCGTCAAGGGCACGCATTTTTTCATCTTTTTCCATTACAAAATACTCCTCTCGTTTAGAACAGACGTTCTAAATACAGATTAAAACATCTGTTCGTTTTTGTCAATATGTTTTTGTGGTTTTTTCTGTTTTTTTAACTGCTTTTATAATATCAGATTCTGAGACCATTTTTTCGTACACCCACCTCCTTCCCGTGGTTCTTTCGTGATTTTTAATTCAATAAAAATTTCTGTTTCGTCACGTGGGAGTACGTAAAGATAAACGAGAAACATTAGTCGGGCTATTGCCCGCTTGAAAATTTCACAGCCGTCTACGACTGTATTTTCAAAACAAAAGAAGCATGGAGTAAATCCACGCTTCTATTTTACATTAATTTATACAAAAATCAATATGCACTTATTATTGCTGCTTAAAGGTCTGTTCGCTTAAATATTCAAGAATGCCTTCACGCATTAATACCAGAGCCTGAGTAGTTGCATTAATTCTCACCTTTTCACGACTTCCGTTAAAATGGAATTCCTTAACTCTTGTATTACCGCATACATTGCACGCTATATATACAAGTCCTGCAGGCTGTGTTTCATCCCCCTGGCTTGCGTAGCCGGTAACGCCTACGATTACATCCGCCTTAGGACCTATTTCAGTGCCCTTTACCATTTCTCTTACGGTTTCTTCACTTACTGCCGTGTATTTATTTAAAGTAGACTTTTTGACTCCTGCAAGCTTTCTTTTGGCTTTGTTTGAATAAGTCACAAGACCGTATTTAAACACTTCCGAAGCCCCAGGTACATTAACGATTCTTGCAGCCACCATTCCCGCGGTACAGGATTCAACTGTCATGGCTCTTAATTCACCGCTTGCAAGTAAATCAACAACCGCCTTTTCAAGAGTCACGTCTGAGCGCGTGGTGTAAATATTGCTTCCAAATCTGTTTTTAAGCTCTCTTACAACAGGCTTAATAAGCTTTTCACAGGCCGCATTGTCTATGCCAGATGCCGTAACTCTTATATGGACCTCTCCGCCTTTTGCATAGGTTGCAATTGTAGGATTTGTCTGATTGTCGACTAAGTCCTTAATCATTTCCTCAACATTACTTTCCACAACCGATACGATTTTAACCGTTGAAGAAACAAATACCCTGTTTGAAAGCTTTTGAATAAAAGGCACCACCTGATTTAAAAACATGGGCTTTAATTCAACGGGAGGTCCCGGCAAAAGAACGATAAATTTATTATCTATTGGAATTATCATCCCGGGAGCATTTCCGTTTTCGTTAACCAAAATTTCAGAATCAGCCGGCACTTCAACCATTTTTAAATTGTTGTCTGTGAGCTTCAGTCCGCGCCTTTCAAAGTCCTTAACCAGTCTTTCATAGCTTTCTTCATGACGGTAGGTGCTCTTTCCTGCTACCTTTACGCACACTTCTTTAGTCAGGTCATCTTCAGTGGGCCCAAGACCGCCGCTTAAAATAACAATATCTGAGCGCGAAAGGGCAAGACGCAAGGTGCCATCAAGCCTTGCTGCATTATCCCCCACAACCGTCTGATAATAATTGGAAAGACCAAGCTTTGCACATTCCTCTGCAAGAAAAGCCGCATTTGTATTGATTATATTTCCAAGTAAAAGTTCTGTGCCTACGCACACAATCTCAACAACCTTTTCATCTTCCATTAAAACTGATTCTCCGTAGGATTTTCTGCTGTCTGAATTTCAGGCTGAACTGGTATTGGTACAGGTTCACAAGCTTTCTTCTTTTTAAATAAGCCTGCATCGGAAAGAACAGATGCATTCTTTGCAAGGTAATCAACAAGTGACACAATTGTCAGCGTTACTGCGACCCAGAATAAAACTGAGGTAATCTTATCAAGAATAGGAAATTCCTTAACAATAAGCATAAAGCAGATTGAAATCATTGTGGTGGCAGTTTTAAATTTACCCCACATTGAAGCAGCAATTACAAGACCTGCATCGCTTGCTACAAGTCTGAAGCCTGAAATAATGAATTCTCTTGCCACGATAATCAAAACTGCCACAAGAGCAAGCACCTGATTTGAGCACATACGACTGCCGCCGTCCACAATCAAAAGGCACATAAGTGCACTTGTTACTAAAAGCTTATCTGCCAAAGGATCCATAAACTTTCCAAAATTTGTAACTAAATTTTTCTTTCTAGCAATCTTTCCATCCAGCATGTCCGTCAAGCTTGCCACTACAAATATTCCTAATGCAATGTAATTATTGTAGGGCACAAAGCCTGCAAGTAAAAAGAAAACAAAAAATGGAATCATAATGATTCTAAGCATTGTTAATTTATTCGGTAAATTCATCCTTTGGTACCCCCATTAAATCATATTGCTTTGCACCGGTCACCTTAACCTTGATTAAATCTCCGGTCATAAGCCGTTTCTTTGTTTCCATAAACAAAAAGCCGTCAACGTTTGGTGCATCCTTATAAGTCCTGCACACGTATACGTTGTCTTCCGGAACCAGGCCTTCCACCATTACCGTCAATTCTCTTCCGATTTCAGACTGTGCCTTTTCATAGGCAATCTTCTGCTGCACCTTCATAAGCGCATTGCGTCTTAATTTTTTGATAAATTCAGGCTTCTGTCCATCCATTCTTTCAGCCGGCGTATTTTCTTCTTTTGAATAAGTAAATACTCCGAGTCTGTCAAAACGGCATTTCTTTATGAATTTCTTTGTCGCAAGAAAATCCCTTAAGGTCTCTCCCGGAAAGCCTGCAATTAAAGTCGTACGAATGCAGATTTTGGGAATTTCCTCACGCAATTTAAATACAAGCTTTTCAATATCCTTACAGGATGTACGTCTGCCCATACGCTTAAGTACCTTATCGGCACCGCTCTGAATGGGAATATCAAGGTATTTTACTACCTTTTTGTTTTCCTTAATTTCCGATATGAGCTCATCCGTAATTTCTTCCGGATAGCAATAAAGGATACGTATATAATATAAATCCTCTATCTTTGATAGTCTTCTTAAAAGTTCATAAAGCTTCTTCTCTTTATATAAATCAATTCCGTAAAGAGTCGTTTCCTGAGCCACCAGGATTATCTCTTTAACACCCTTTTTGCATAAATCCTGTGCTTCTTTAATTAAGACTTCCATAGGAACCGAGCGATAAGAGCCACGCATTTTAGGAATGGCACAATAGGTACAGTGCTTATCGCACCCTTCCGCAATTTTAAGATATGCATAATGCCCGCCGGTAGTGATAAGCCTTTCCTTACCGTATACTAATGGGCCGTCAATCGGCTTTAGATAATCAGTTCTTGCGCCACCAGCTACAGCATCAATGGCATTTACGATTTCATCAATTGCCATGGTCCCGATAACCGCATCCACTTCAGGCAGCATTTCACGTATTTCTTTAGAATATCTTTCAGCAAGACAGCCGCAGCATATAAGTCCCTTTAAGAAGCCTTCTGTTTTAAGACGCCCAAGTTCAATTATCGTGTTAATGCTTTCTTCCTTGGCATCGTGGATAAAAGAACAGGTATTTATAACTGCAATGTCAGCCTTTGCTTCATCGTCAATGATTTCGTGGCCGGCCTTTGACAGTTCTCCCAGCATCATTTCAGAATCCACTAAATTTTTATCGCAGCCTAAGGATACAAAAAATATCTTCATATAGTTCCTGTTAAAAAGTAGGGAAACGCTTAACGCCTTTCTCTGTTACCTTTAATCTTCTTCGTCTGAAATAATCTTTATCATGCCCTGATTAAGCTCATCAACTGCTACGCTTAAGGGCTTCTTTCCCTTACTCTCTACATATGGAGTATCGCCTGCAACTATCTGACGTGCTCTGCGGCTTGTAGCCATAACGATTGAATAACGGGAGTTAACAACCTTTGCTTCACCGGGCTCAACGTCTGAATTTACTACCTTCATTAAATCTGAATAAGAGGGATGTAACATTTTAATTCTCCTTTGTCTCTTTAAGCTCTGTCCTGATTTCTTCAATAAATTTTTCGTTTCTCTTAATTGAGAATTTTGAAGCCTTCACAATTGAATCAAGCTGCTTTATTGCAGTATCAAGATCGTCATTAATTACTAAATATTCATATTCGTCCATGCAAAGTGCTTCCTCCTTTGCCTGGTTAATACGCTTCTTAATTGCTTCTTCAGTTTCAGTGCCTCTTGCTCTTAAACGCTTTATGAGCACATCAATCGAAGGCGGTGTAATAAACACCATAAGGGCATCCGGAAATTTTTCCTTAATTTGTAAGGCTCCCTGAACTTCAATGTCTAAAATAACATTTTTACCCTTCTTTAACTGTTCGTCGACATAGGCCTTAGGTGTACCGTAATAATTATCACAGTATTTTGCATATTCCACCAGGCCGTTTTCGCTTATTGTCTTTTCAAAGGCCTGCTTTGTGACAAAGAAATAATCCTTGCCGTTAACCTCGCCTTCTCTGGGAGCACGTGTAGTCATGGACACTGAGAAACAATAGTCCTCGTAGTCATTAAGGAGCCTCCTCATAAGAGTCCCTTTCCCCGCACCTGAAAATCCCGACATTACAATCAATAATCCATTCATAAACAACTTCCTTACTCGATATTCTGAATCTGCTCTCTTACCTTTTCAATTTCTGTCTTAAGCTCGATTGCGTGATCGCTGGTAGCAAGGTCATTAGCCTTAGAAAGAATGGTGTTTGCTTCTCTGTTCATTTCCTGAGCTATAAAGTCAAGCTTTCTGCCGATACTGCCGCCTTCAATTAAGGTTTTCTTAGTGGTCTCAATATGGCTTGTTAAGCGCACGATTTCTTCATCGATGCACACCTTATCGGCAAATATGGTCACCTCTGTGAGAAGTCTTCCTTCATCAACCTTTGTGTCCCCTAAAAGCTCTTTAATTCTCTCTTCAAGGCCTTTTTTGTATTCAGCAATAATTTCCGGAGCTCTCTCCTTAATATAGCCTACGTGCATTAACATGTCGTCAAGCTTTTCAATAAGGTCGCTTCTTAAGTTTTCTCCTTCTTTAATTCTTGCCTCGACAAACTTTTCTGCAGCTCCCTGAATGGCTTTCTGTAAGCCTGCCCAGATTTCATCTTCATCAACGTCTATTTCTTCCATTGTGAAGACCTCAGGGTATCTTGAAAGAGTTGAAACTCTTACATCACAGTCAAGTTCAAATTCCTCTGACATCTGCTTTAAATATTTTAAATATTCTTCAGCAACGTCCTTATTGTACTTAATGCCAACATTGTTTTCAGTGTAATCCTCGTAGGTGATAAAAACATCTACCTTACCACGCTGGATTGAGTTCTTTAGCTCATTACGAATAGCTGCCTCAAAAAAATTAAGCTTTTTGGGCATCTTGATAGCCATGTCAAGATAACGATGATTAACAGACTTAATCTCAACCGTAAATTTACGCTTGTCATCGGCATACTCGGCACGACCGAATCCGGTCATACTCTTTATCATGTTTGTCTCCTGAATTTACTGTGGTATGCAAGCTTCATATCTCAATGCCTGGTTGCATACCCTTTGTAATTATAGGAAATCTTCTCTAAATAGTCAAGGAAAACCACCGTACATAAGCGCGAAAAAACCTCGCACAAAAGCACGAGGTTTCATCACTATCTTTTTGTAACAAATTTAAAGTTCTTAAATTCAACCGGGATTTTCTCTTTGCTTTCATCCTCTGCAAAAAGTCCCACCATTACGCCTGTAAAGCCACAGGTAACCTCCGTAGCAAGATATCTTGCTCTTGCGCTACCTAAATCATATTCTTTTCCGTTATCCTTTACTGCAAAAGAAAAATATTCAGGCTCAAATTTAATATTGATAACGCATTCTTTACTACCCTTAATATAAACCTCTTTTTTAATGTAGTTTACATCCCCGATTACGCATCTGTGCATTACATGAAGCTTTTCATCTTCCTTTGCAATACATATGTCATAATGATGTTCGTTATCCATATAAAGGGTAACGCCCCCAAGACCGGTGCCTGGCTTGACATTTAAGTCAAGCACCCCCTTCATTTCCTTTAAGCGCATGCCCATAAATGTAGGATTGGATAAATCCTTGCAGATTCCTTCATCCGTACCCTTTAAATAATAGGCATTATTTTTAAATTCATAATTTTCACTCTTTGGCTCTCTTATATGAATCCATTCCCTATTAAGATGAGTATTTTCAAAGGTGTAGGTCTTATCTGGTGATTCCTGTACAGCCGTTATTTTATCCGTTTCAAATTCAAAACGTGTGGTGCCGTTATCACCGACCTTAATTTTGTCTCCGTCAATCTCCATTGGAACTAAATAGGTTTCACGGCCGGTTGTGTGGAACATCATCCACTGTCCTAACTGTCTGTATGCTAAATGCACCATCCAGAAATTGCCCTTATCATCTTCCACGATGTCTCCATGACCTACGCCCTGAATTTCATAGCCTCCTAAATTGCGATTGGTTAAAACAGGATTGTTTTCAACCGCAGTAAAAGGTCCGTAAGGCGTCTTACCCGTAGCCATTATTACCATGTGACCATATTCAGTGCCGCCTTCAGCCGCAAGAATATAATAGGTATCCTTAAATTTATAAAGATGCGGTCCCTCTAAGTATCTTCCGCCGCAGCCTGTCCAGATGCGCTTTTTCTTAGTTAAAATCTTACCCGTCTCAATGTCGATTTCGCACTGGATAATGCCGCCGTTGCCTTCATCGTCTGTACCGTTAGTCATAAAATAGCAGGTATCGCCTTCAAAATAAAAGGAAGGGTCGATGCCGTCTTGATCAATCCATATAGGGTCTGACCATTCGCCGTAAATATCATCAGTCCATACGTAAAAGTTTCCGCCAAAAGAAACATTTGTGGTGACCATGTAAAATCTTCCCTTGTTAAAGCGGATTGTTGTGGCAAAAATACCGCCAGAATTGCCCGCATCCTTAAGTATAAGCTGTGAAGGACGGGTCAGTACATGTCCTATAAGCCTCCAGTTTACCAAATCCTCAGATTCATGGATCGGTACACCGGGAAAATACTGGAATGTTGAATTTACCATGTAATATTTCCCGTTTGCCCTACATATACTCGGGTCAGGGAAAAAGCCAGGTATAACAGGATTAGAATATCTCATATCAAAACCTCCCTTGATAAAATCAATATAATTTAAAATTTACCAAAAACAAATGTATTTTTTTTAAATCAAATACCATACAAATTCATTATATGCTATTATAAATCGAAAGAAAACGAGGTTTTATTTTATGGCATTTGACGGCATTACAGTGGCATGTATCGTAAAGGAATTATCCCTTGCCACTCAAAACACACGAATTTATAAAATTTCACAGACAGAAGCGGATGAGCTTATTTTAACCGTTAAAGGAAATTCTTCACAATTCAGGATTTTATTATCTGCAGATGCTTCTCTTCCGCTTGTATATATAATCGATGAAAATAAGCCGGCGCCACTTACAGCACCCAATTTTTGCATGCTCTTAAGAAAGCATTTAACAAATGCCAAAATTATTTCCGTTACTCAGCCCGGGCTTGAGCGTGTCATAAAATTTGAACTGGAACACCTTGATGAAATGGGTGATGTCAGGCATAAATTTTTATATGTAGAAATAATGGGTAAGCATTCAAATATTATATTTACGGATGATGAAAACAAAATCATCGATTCAATAAAGCGAATTTCCCATAATATAAGTTCGGTGCGTGAGGTGCTGCCGGGAAGAGATTATTTCATCCCCTCTACCCTAGAAAAGCTTGACCCCTTAAATACAGATAAAGAAAATTTCATTTTAAAAATTAAAGACGCTCATCTTTCTGTTAAAAAGGCTCTCTATTCCTCCTTTACTGGTATTTCCCCTGTAATTGCAACGGAAATTGCCTATAGAGCAGGCCTTGATGCAGATACCTCCACCTCTTCCCTTACGGATTCTGATTTAGACTCTCTTTATTCTGAATTTGAAGAAATAATTAATCAGCTTAAGGCAGGCGCCTTTAATCCAGAAATCATTTATGAAGGCACAACCCCTATAGAATTTTCGGCTCTTCCTTTATCAATTTATGATAATTTAAATAAAGCCTCTTACTTATCAATTTCTGAATTATTAATTACCTATTATAAAGAAAAGGCACAGGTAGTCAGAATAAGACAGAAATCAACGGATTTGCGAAAAATCACCCAGACTGCCTTAGAGCGTAATGTTAAAAAGCTGGATTTACAGAGAAAACAGTTAGAGGATACAGAAAAAAAAGAAAAATACAGAATATACGGCGAATTAATCAATACCTACGGCTACAGCGTGCCGGAAGGCGCAAAATCCTTTGAGGCCTTAAATTATTACACAAACGAAGCCATCACCATCCCCCTTGACCCTGATTTTTCGGCAAAAGAAAACGCCAAGCGCTATTTTGACAAATATACAAAGCTTAAACGTACCGCCGAAAGCTTAACTGTAATCATTGAAGAAGTAAGCGATGAAGTAAAGCATTTAGAATCCATCATGACCTCTTTAGATATTGCTGTTTCTGAAGAGGATCTTGTTGAAATCAAATTAGAATTAACAGAGTCAGGCTATATTCATTTTAAACCCGGTACAAAAAAAGCAAAAATCACATCAAAGCCCTTTCACTACATAAGCTCCGACGGCTTTGACATATACGTAGGAAAAAACAATTTGCAAAACGATTATTTAACCTTTGATTTTGCAAACGGTAATGACTGGTGGTTTCACGCAAAAAAAATACCCGGTTCCCACGTAATCATCCGCACAAACGGTAAAGAGGTTCCTGACACTACCTTTGAAGAGGCCGCCAGACTTGCTGCCTTTTATTCAAAGGGTCGAGGCACCGACAGAGTTGAAATCGACTATTTAATCAAAAAGAACGTAAAAAAGCCCGCCAAAGCCAAACCCGGCTTTGTAGTTTATTACACTAATTATTCAATGGTAATCGATTCAGATATATCTGATATACAAATTTCAAAATAAATAAGAGTTTCGCTTACGTCTAGCGCGGTCGCTTTAGCGACATATTCTTTGCGCGCGAGTGCGCATCATTGGCACGTAGTGCATTTTTAACATATATGGAATTGCAACGCAATTTCCTATAGGTAAAAAAAGGTCGTCCGGAAGTAATATTCCGGACGACCCTTATATTCAGAGTGTGTAAATCATTTCAGGCAACAGCTGTTTCTTGCGGCTCATAACACCGGGCATATCAAGCACTCCTGGTTCAATAAGTGAATATGGTAAAGCTTTAACAGAGCGGTAATTAGTTGTTAAAAGAATACTGTTTTCACTCATTACATTTGTAATCATTACAACGGCCCAGTCTAAGCCGTTTTTCTGCCGCACATCTTCAAGTGCATTAAGAAATGCATCCTTGTATTCTTCAATATCATCAAGAGTTGTAGTTTCGCACTGTCCGATACCAATGTTTGTGCCTCTTTCAGTGTAACGTTTAAAGTCTGAAAGAATGGCAGCTTCGGAATCTGCATTTTTAAGGCTTTCCATGTTGCTAAACATTTCACTGCCGAATTCATTTACATTTACCCCTAATATTTCGGCAAGCTGCTCAGCTGATGCAATGTCGATTGAGGTTGTTGTGGGGCTCTTTAAAATAAGTGTATCTGCCATCATGCCTGTAAGCAACAGCTTGGCTGTTTCTTCTGAAGGGATCAGCTTGTTTCTTAAATAAAGCTGGTACACGATTGTACAGGTGCTGCCAAGCGGCTCAGCATCTATAAAAATAGGAAGGCTTGTTTTAATTGCATCAAGTCTGTGATGGTCGATTATTTCTAAAATATTGGCAGTTTCAATACCTTTTATGCTTTGCTTTGGTTCGTTATGGTCCACTAATATAACGTTATATTTAGGAGCTCTTAAGAAGCATCTTCGCGTTACAAAGCCCTTGTATTCATTCTTGTCAAATACGGAAAGTCCACGCTTTTCTGATAGTGAGAGCGCCACCTTTGCTTCCTCAAATAAGTCATTTATCTGAATTGGTGGTTCCTGAGCCCTCATGACTTCGCGTATTGTTGGAATTTTGTCAATAGGCTTTGTCTCATTTATTGAAAGACGCATCATAAGCCATGCCGTAATGTCGTCAACGGATAAAAGCCCTGTAAATTTCCCGTTTTCATAAATAGGCGTTACAGAAGGATTGGAATCCTTATAATATTTTGCAATTTCCGTCAGTGGAGAATTTGCCTCTGCCTGACGTTCACTTGTGAGCATTACATCCCTGACCTTTGGAAAAACATCCGGCATATAGGGTGCAGGTGTAATATTTAAGGAAGCCAAAATCTTCTTACAGCTTTCGCTCAAATGACCGCACCGCACCGGAATATAATTATTTTCTTTATCAAGCTCCTGCTTTAAGGCCCCGTATGCCATTGCCGAGCATACTGAATCAAGATCCGGATTTCTGTGTCCTGTAATGTAAATATCCATGTTTAACCCTTTTCTTTGCTTCATTTATAAAAGCTAAAGAAAACCAACTGCCTTTAGGCAGTGTGTGTTCTTTGGCTTTTGTAACTTATCGCTCACACAGCCAGTCATACATTTCCTGATATTTGAGTGCGCTCTTATGCCAGGAATAATCGGCGGCCATGGCTCTGTCTATAATTTTATTCCATTCCCGCTTCTTATCGTAATAAATACGCTCGGCATTTCTGACGCAGGCAAGCATTTCATGAGCATTATAGTTGGTAAAGGAAAAGCCTGTGCCCTTACTCTCATATTCATTGTAGGGTTCAACTGTATCCTTCAAGCCACCGGTTTCTCTTACTATTGGAAGTGTACCATAGCGCAAAGCAATAAGCTGTGAAAGACCGCAGGGTTCAAAAAGAGAAGGCATTAAAAATGCATCGGAAGAAGCATAAGCCTTTTTTGCAAGGTCTTCCGAATAATAAATATTGGCAGAAACCTTGCCGTGATATTTCCAGTCAAAGTGGCGGAACATGTTTTCATAACGTTCTTCACCTGTCCCTACAATTACAAGCTGAAGGTTATCCTGACACATTTCGTCCATCATATAGGCAATTAAATCAAGTCCCTTCTGATCTGTAAGTCTTGAAATAATTGAAATCATCATAGTCTTTGGATTTACCTCAAGCCCTAATTCTTCCTGCAGAGCCACCTTGTTTTTAACCTTTTCTTTTCTAAAGGTAATGGCATCAAAGGGGTATTTTAAGACACCCTCCGTCATTGGATTGTATTCCTCATAATCGATACCGTTTACAATACCTCTTAAATCATTGGCTCTTGCACACAGTAATCCGTTTAAGCCTTCCCCATAAAAATCCGTCATGATTTCCTTTGCGTAGGTTTCACTTACCGTAGTGATGGCGTCTGCATATACAAGACCACCCTTTAATAAATTAGCGTCCTTATAGGCTTCAAGCTTATCGGAGGTAAAGAAATAATCTGAAAGACCTGTAATATTCTGTACCTCCTTAACACCATAGCGTCCCTGGAATTTAAGGTTATGAATAGTCATAATGCTCTTAATGCCCTGATAAAATTCATTACCCTGAAAGCGTTCCTTTAAATAAACCGGCACAAGTCCTGTCTGCCAGTCATGGCAGTGTATAATATCCGGGCGGAAATCTATTAAAGGAAGTGCCGAAAGCACAGCCTTTGAAAAATAAGCATATTTCTCGATTTCAAATAAGGCGTTGTCACCGTAAGGCTTAAGGCCGGAAAAATAATATTCTGAATCAATAAAATAATAGGTGATTCCCTCTTCCTCGCACTTTAACACTCCCACATATTCGTTTTTCCAGTTGTAGTCCATATAAAAGTGAGTCACATATTCCATTTTCGCCTTGACAGCGTCCTTCATGCAGGCGTACTTCGGAAGAAAAACTCTCACATCAAAATATTTCTTATCGATGCACTTTGGTAATGAGCCAACTACATCCGCAAGACCGCCTGTCTTAATAAAAGGTACACCTTCACTTGCTGCAAACAAAATTTTTTTCATGGTAATCTCCAATTTTTTTATAAAGCTAAATCTCTTACAATTTCACCGGCAATCAAAAGCCCCGCTACGCTTGGTACAAAAGAAATGCTTGCAGGAGTGTGCTCGCCTGATTTAACCGGTTCTTCTTTTGAATAAAGCACCTTTACGTTTTTAAAGCCTCTCTCCCTGCATTCCCTTCGCATCACCTTGGCTAAAGGACATACACTTGTCTTTGAAATATCACATATTTCAAATTTAGAAGCATTTAATTTATTGCCCGTCCCCATGGATGAAATCACTGGTACACAAGCTTCCCTGCTTTTTTTTATAATTTCAAGCTTGGCAGTAACCGTATCAACACAGTCGGCTACATAATCAAATGCACTAAAATTAATTTTATCACTGTTTTTTGGTAAAAAAAATGTATCAAAGGTATTTATTTTTATATCAGGGTTAATGTCAAGGCATCTTTCCTTAAAAGCAACAGTTTTCCTAAGCCCGATTGTTGAATTAAGAGCAATAATCTGACGGTTAATATTGGTTATGTTAACCTCATCATTATCAATTAAGGTTAATTCCCCAACACCCGCTCTTGCAAGGGCTTCAACCACATATCCGCCCACGCCGCCAAGGCCGAAAACCGCAATGTGTTTTTTTGAAAGCTCATATAAAGCCTCACTCCCTATTAACTTTTCAGTTCTGTCGGTCCACTTTTCAGACAAAATAGGTTACCCCCGTAAGTAACAGGCCAAAATACCACACACCGCTTAATGCATGCCACAAAAGCAATATGGCTTCAAGCAAAAGAAAACCCTTTTTAATTATTGCAGTCCTTAAAAAAGCTTCTTTAAAATCCATTATTAAAACAATAATTGATTCTAAAAATAAAAAGAAAAGTGAAATTGAATATCCCCACATAAAATTAGAATCAAGGCTTCTTTCTCCTGTTTCTAAAAACAAAAAGACTTCCAAAAATCCGATGGCTGCCATTATTAAGGACCATAAATAGTATTTACTTTTATAAAAATCCTTTATATGGCTTAAAAACAAAATTCCCGGAAACAAAACCGATAAGATTACAGTTACCTTTGGATGATCCCCACGCATCGAAAGCGCCGTAAAAGGGCTTATCGTATATCCGTTAGCGGCTCCGTCTCCGCTCATGACAACGCTCTGAATACCCA
>CAVIIX010000005.1:0-121406 GCA_963643225.1 Lachnospiraceae bacterium | reverse complement strand
AAGGCACGTAGTGCCGCTTTTAGTAGAGCCGTAGCGAAGCGAATTGCGAATATCTTTGACATTTACAGGCTTGTATCTTACGATGTAACATATCATTTAAATCATCAATATAGACAGATAATCGGAAAGGAAAATTATGAAAGTAGCAATTTTAGGATACGGAAATTTAGGAAAAGGCGTTGAATGCGCCATAAAGCAGAATGCCGATACAGAACTTGTGTGTGTGTTTACAAGAAGAGACCCTTCAAGCGTAAAGCTTTTGACAGAGGGCGTTCCGGTAGTTAGTGTGAGTGAGGCTGAAGCCTACAAGGACAAGGTGGATGTTTTAATCATCTGCGGAGGTTCTGCAACCGATTTACCAAAACAGACTCCTGAATATGCCAGATATTTTAACGTAATTGATTCTTTTGACACCCACGCACGTATTCCGGAACACTTTAAGAACGTAGATGCGGCTGCAAAAGAAAACGGACATATAGCATTGATTTCTGCAGGCTGGGACCCGGGGATGTTTTCACTTATGCGTTTATACGGAAACTGTGTGCTTCCAGAAGGAAACGATTATACCTTCTGGGGTAAGGGCGTAAGCCAGGGACATTCCGATGCCATCAGAAGAATTGAAGGTGTAAAGAACGGTAAGCAGTATACAATTCCCATTGAAGCAGCACTTAAGGCTGTAAGAAACGGTGAAAATCCTGCACTTTCCACAAGAGAAAAGCACACGCGTGAGTGCTTTGTGGTGGCAGAAGAGGGCGCTGATTTAAAGAAAATTGAAAATGAAATCAAGACAATGCCCAATTATTTTGATGAATATGACACAACCGTACACTTTATTTCGGAAGAAGAATTTTTAAGAGACCATGCTGAAATTCCACACGGCGGATTTGTGTTCAGAAGTGGTGTAACAGGATTAAACAAAGAGCATAAGCATGTTATTGAATACAGCTTAAAGCTTGACTCAAACCCTGAATTTACTTCTTCAGTTATTATTTCTTTTGCCAGAGCAATCAACAGACTCAACAAGGAAGGCGTTACAGGCTGTAAGACTGTATTTGATATTGCACCCGCATATTTAAGCCCCTTATCAGACGACGAATTAAGAAGACTTTTATTATAATGAGGCATTTATGGATTCTTATATTAAAGAAACGGATTTTTTAAAGAACAATAAGGCAGAGGATATTGCAAAGACTTACGGCACTCCTGTATATGTCTATAATGAAGAAATTATAAGAGCCCACATGAAGAGTGTGGCAGGGGTTATTACAAAATATCCCTATACTGCCAATTATTCCGTTAAGGCAAACACAAATATTCATATTTTAAAGCTGGCTTTGGAAGAGGGCATTAACTGCGATGCTATGAGTGAAGGCGAAATCAGAATGCTTGAGGCAGCAGGCTTTCCCTATGACAGAATTTTCTTTGTGCCAAATAATGTATCTGATGAAGAAATGCAGTATGCAATTGAGAGAGGCATTATGACAAGCCTCGATTCACTGTCTCAGCTAGAACAGTACGGACAGTTAAACAAAGGCGGAAGGTGTGCTGTCAGAATCAACCCGGGCGTAGGTGCAGGTCACTGTGAAAAGGTAGTAACAGGCGGCAAAAAAACGAAATTTGGCATTGCTGAAGAAGATATAGACGAAATTTTTGAAATAGCAAAAGAATATGATTTAACCATTGCAGGCATTAATCAGCATATAGGCTCTCTCTTTATGAGCCCTGAACCATACCTTGATGCGGTAAGCAATCTTTTAAGAATTGCTTTAAGATTTGAAAATCTTGAATTTGTGGATTTTGGCGGTGGCTATGGTATTCCCTATCACAAGCTTGAGGATGAAAAGGAATATCCAATGGAAGACTTTAAGAAGAAATTAGAGCCCATCCTTGATGATTTTGTAGAAAAATACGGATATGCTCCGTTATTTAAGTCAGAGCCCGGAAGATACTGTGTGGCAGAGGGTAGCATTATTTTGGGAAGAGTGCATGCTGTAAAGCAGAACGCAGGCAGAAAATACGCAGGCACGGATATCGGCATGAACGTATTGGTTCGTCCATCAATGTATGATTCCTGGCACGATGCTGAGGTTATAAGAGACAATGAAATTGTAGAAAGAAAGGAACTTTGCGAAATCAACGTAACCGGTAATATTTGTGAATCCGGCGATATATTGTGTAAGGAAAGACTTCTCCCTGAGATTAAAAAGGGTGATTTAATCGCTGTACTTGATACTGGTGCATACGGCTACAGTATGTGTTCTGCTTACAATTCTCGTCCAAGACCGGCAGAGGTTATGATAACAAAAGCAGGGGATGTAAGGTGCATAAGAAAAAGAGAGACCTACGAGGATTTGCTTAAATTAATGTAGGGAGAATGTGTAGAATTACCAACAACTCCTTAAAATTTTTCAGGCATTTGTAATGATTCGTGCTTGAAAAAGCAAAAAGATTGAATTAACCTTAATACGATAAACAAGTACTTAAAGGAAACGATATGATTTTATCTCCTTCAATTTTGGCAGCAGACTTTGCAGCTTTGGGAAATCAGATAGAAACCTGTGATAAGGCGGGCGCCGATTACATCCATATCGATGTAATGGACGGCTCTTTCGTTCCCTCAATTTCCTTTGGAATGCCTGTTATTGCTTCCGTCAGAAAGGTTACAAAAAAACCCTTTGATGTACATCTTATGATTGACGAGCCTTCTCGTTATATTAAGAATTTTGCTGACTGCGGCGCAGACATTATTACTGTTCACTACGAAGCCTGTAGCGACGTTGATGCCACAATCGATCTGATTCATAAATGCGGATGCAGGGCAGGACTTTCCGTTAAGCCCGGCACCGATGTTTCCGTATTGTTCCCTTTTTTAAATAAGCTTGAAATGGTGCTTGTTATGACTGTTGAGCCAGGCTTTGGCGGCCAGAAATTTATTGACAGCACTGTTGATAAGATTAAAGCAGTGCGCAAAAAGATAAATGAAATGGGTGTAGCCGTTAATGTTGAAATTGATGGTGGCGTTACCCGTGATAATATTTCAAGGATTTTAGATGCCGGTGCAAATGTTATTGTGGCAGGCTCATCTGTATTTAAAGGCGATATTGCCTCCAATGTTAAATATTTTAAGGCACAATAAAACCTCTGTTTTTTAAGAGGTTTTTTCTATATAAAAGTAAAAAAGGAGATTTACTATGGGAAAAAGAACAGATATTAAAAAAGTTTTGATTATTGGTTCAGGCCCGATTATCATCGGACAGGCATGCGAGTTTGACTATTCCGGAACTCAGGCATGTAAGGCTTTAAGAAACTTAGGATATGAGATAGTTCTTGTAAACTCTAATCCCGCTACTATTATGACAGACCCTGGCATTGCAGATGTTACCTACATCGAGCCCTTAAACGTAAAGCGGCTTGAGCAGATTATAGCAAAAGAAAGACCCGACGCAATTCTTCCTAACTTAGGCGGACAGTCAGGATTAAACCTTTGCTCGGAGCTTGCTTCCACAGGTGTACTTGATAAATACAACGTAAAGGTAATCGGCGTACAGGTGGATGCCATCGAACGCGGAGAAGACAGAATCGAATTTAAGAAGACCATGAACAAGCTTGGCATTGAAATGGCACGTTCAGAGGTTTCCTATTCTGTAGAGGAGGCTTTGGCTATAGCAGATAAATTAGGTTACCCTGTAGTATTAAGACCTGCCTACACAATGGGCGGTGCAGGCGGAGGCCTTGTATACAATAAAGAAGAGCTTGCCACAGTATGTGAGCGTGGTTTAAAGGCTTCTTTGGTAGGACAGGTACTTGTAGAAGAATCAATTTTGGGCTGGGAAGAATTAGAGCTCGAGGTAGTAAGAGATGCAAAGGGCAAGATGATTACAGTATGCTTTATTGAAAACATCGATCCCTTGGGCATACATACAGGTGACTCCTTCTGCTCGGCACCCATGCTTACTATTTCAGAAGATGTACAGAAGGAATTACAGCGTCAGGCTTATAAGATAGTAGAGGAAGTAGGCGTTATTGGCGGTACAAACGTGCAGTTTGGTCATGACCCGGTAAGCGGCCGTATAATCGTAATCGAAATTAATCCACGTACTTCGCGTTCTTCAGCACTTGCTTCAAAAGCAACAGGTTTCCCTATCGCTTTGGTTTCGGCAATGCTTGCAAGCGGGCTTACTCTTGATGAAATTCCCTGCGGAAAGTACGGAACCTTAGATAAATACGTTCCGGACGGCGACTATGTGGTAATCAAATTTGCCCGCTGGGCCTTTGAAAAATTCAAAGGTGTACAGGATAAACTTGGCACGCAGATGCGTGCGGTAGGCGAGGTAATGAGTATCGGAAAGACCTACAAGGAAGCTTTTCAGAAGGCTATCAGAAGCCTTGAAACCGGCCGTTATGGCTTAGGCTATGCCAAGGACTTTAATGATAAATCAAAAGAAGAACTTTTAAAACTCTTAGCTTATGCGACTTCGGAGCGTCAGTTCATTATGTATGAGGCCTTAAGAAAGGGCGCTACCGTTGATGAATTATTCGAGCTTACAAAGATTAAGCACTACTTTATCGAACAGATGAAGGAGCTTGTGGAAGAGGAAGAAGCATTACTTAAATTTAAGGGCTCCCTTCCTACGGATGAAGCTTTAACTCAGGCTAAAAAAGATGGTTTCTCCGATAAGTATCTTTCAAGACTTTTGGGAGTTAAGGAAGAGGACATAAGAAACAGACGAATTGCAATCGGCGTAGAGGAGGCTTGGGAAGGCGTACACGTAAGTGGTACAAAGAACAGCGCTTATTATTATTCAACCTATAACGCAGAGGACTTAAGTCCTGTTAATACAAATCGTCAGAAGATTATGATTTTAGGCGGCGGTCCCAACAGAATCGGTCAGGGTATCGAATTCGACTATTGCTCAGTACACGCAGCACTTGCATTAAAGAAGCTTGGCTTTGAAACAATAATTGTAAACTGTAACCCTGAAACCGTATCAACCGACTACGATACTTCAGATAAGCTCTATTTCGAGCCTTTAACCTTAGAAGATGTTTTAAGCATTTATAAGAAGGAAAAGCCCGTGGGCGTAATCGCACAGTTTGGTGGTCAGACACCATTAAATTTGGCTGCAGAGCTTAAGAAAAACGGCGTTAAGATTTTGGGTACTTCTCCTGAGGTTATCGACCTTGCAGAAGATCGTGACCAGTTCAGGGCAATGATGGACAAGCTTGGAATTCCCATGCCTGAAGCGGGAATGGCAGTTACTACCGAAGAAGCAATCGAGGTGGCTGAAAAGATCGGATATCCTGTAATGGTAAGACCTTCCTATGTACTGGGCGGTCGAGGCATGGAAGTGGTACACGACAGAGAAACTCTTGTAGAATACATGAAGGCTGCTATAGGTGTTACTCCTGACAGACCAATTCTTATAGACAGATTTTTACGTCATGCTACGGAATGCGAATCGGATGCTATTTGTGACGGCGAGCATGCTTTTGTGCCTGCAGTTATGGAACACATCGAGCTTGCAGGTATTCACTCAGGCGACTCTGCATGCATCATTCCTTCCCTTAACATTTCGGAAGAAAATTTAAAGACAATTGAGGAATACACAAGAAAGATTGCAGAAGAAATGCACGTACAGGGACTTATGAACATGCAGTACGCAATCGAAAACGGCAAGGTATATGTAATTGAGGCAAATCCAAGAGCTTCCCGTACAGTTCCTCTTGTATCAAAGGTGTGCAACATTCAGATGGTGCCCATTGCTACGGAAATTGTCACAAGAGAACTTACAGGAAAACCTTCACCCGTGCCTTCACTTAAGAAAACGAATATCCCTTATCACGGCGTAAAGGAAGCTGTATTCCCCTTCAATATGTTCCCTGAAGTAGATCCTGTATTAGGACCTGAAATGAGATCTACCGGTGAAGTTTTAGGTATTTCGGAAAACTTCGGCGAAGCCTTTTATAAAGCACAGGAGGCAACTCAGACCTGCCTTCCTTTAGAAGGAACAGCTTTAATAAGCGTTAACGATAACGACAAGGCTGAATTACCTGAAGTGGTGAATCTTCTTGCAGCATCAGGCTTTGACTTTGTGGCAACTGGACGCACATACGAGCTTATTAAAAATTTAGGTTACAACGTAAAGAAGGCAGCAAAGATGTATGAAGGACGTCCAGACGTATCAGACTATATCATCAATAAAGAGGTTAACCTTGTTATCAACACGCCAATCGGCAAGAAGAGCTCGCAGGATGACTCTTACATCCGCAAGGCGGCTATCAGAGCAAAGGTTCCTTACATCACCACAATGGCTGCAGCCAAGGCTACGGCAGTTGGCATCAGGGCAGTTAAGAACGGTGAAATTTCAGAGGTAAAGTCCTTACAGGAATTACACGCCGCAATTAAATAACAGAATTTGTTAAAAATAACAAAACAAACCAAAACGAGAGCTTAAAAACTCTCGTTTTTTGGTTGATGAACACAGATACTTTGTGACGTGGGTTTGCTTAACATTGACAAAGGAATTGAAAATGTGCTATCTTCTGTAAAGACAACGAGATAAGACAATAAAGAAGTCTTCTTGTACAAAGGGTGCGGGAAGGCGTTTTCTTTTTACATAGATACAGGAGGATACTAAATGAACAAAGGTAAATATTATTTAACGACCGCAATTGCCTATACATCAGGCAAGCCCCACATCGGGAATTCCTATGAAATCGTAATGGCTGACGCAATCTGCCGCCATAAGCGAATGGAAGGCTATGATGTATTTTTCCAGACAGGTACCGACGAGCACGGTCAGAAAATTGAAGAAAAGGCAAATGCTGCAGGCGTATCTCCCAAGGAATTTGTAGATAACGTTGCAGGTATCATTAAAGGTATCTGCGATGATTTAAATGTTTCTTATGACAAATTTATCCGTACTACCGATGCGGATCATGAGAAACAGATACAGAAGATTTTTAAGAAAATGTATGATAAGGGCGACATTTACAAGGGTGCCTATGAAGGCATGTACTGCACACCCTGTGAATCCTTTTGGACAGAATCACAGCTTGTAGACGGAAAGTGTCCTGACTGCGGCAGAGAAGTAAAGCCCGCCAAGGAGGAAGCATATTTCTTTAAGATGAGCAAATATGCAGACAGATTAATCGAGCATATCAACACACATCCTGAATTTATACAGCCTGTTTCGAGAAAGAACGAGATGATGAACAATTTCCTCCTTCCAGGTCTTCAGGATTTGTGCGTTTCAAGAACCTCCTTTAAATGGGGCATTCCCGTTACATTTGATGAAAAGCATGTAGTATATGTATGGCTTGACGCTCTTTCTAACTACATTACTGGTATCGGCTATGATGCAGACGGCAATTCTACACAACAGTATAAGAAGCTCTGGCCTGCAGACTTACATCTTATCGGTAAGGACATTGTAAGATTCCATACCATTTACTGGCCTATTTTCTTAATGAGTCTGGGGGAACCTTTACCTAAGCAGGTATTTGGTCATCCCTGGCTTTTACAGGGCGGTGAGAAGATGAGTAAATCAAGAGGCAATGTAATCTATGCCGATGATTTGATTTCCCTTTACGGGGTTGATGCTGTACGTTATTACGTGCTTCATGAGATGCCTTATGAAAATGACGGCACAATCACATGGGAACTCATTACCGAAAGATACAATTCAGACCTTGCAAACGTACTTGGAAATCTTGTAAACCGTACAATTTCCATGAGCAATAAATATTTTGGCGGCGTTGTGACAAGGACAGGGGTTGAAGAAGCTGTTGATGCCGACTTAAAGGCGGTTGTGACGCAGGCTCGAGACAAAGCCGAAAGCAAGATGAATGAAATGAAGATGGCAGATGCGATAAATGAAGTATTTGCAATCTTTAAGCGTTCCAATAAATATATAGATGAAACAGAGCCCTGGGTACTTTCAAAGGATGAAGCGAAGAAGGCACGTTTAAGCGAAGTAATGTACAATCTTACGGAAGCTATAGTAATCGGTGCAAACCTTCTTGCTCCTTATATGCCAGAGACCTCAGAGGCAATTCTTAATCAGTTAAATGCCGAAAAGAGAGACTACGAAGTACTTAACCGGTTTGGCTTATATGAATCCGGTAAAAGTGTAACAGATTCTCCAAGGATTTTATTTTCAAGAAAGGATCTTAAGGAAGTACTTGAAGCCGTTACAAAGATTCAGGAAGCTCAGAAGGCAGAATATGAAAAGGAACAGGCCGCATTAGGTCTTGCTCCTATAGCGAAAGAAAAGAAAGACGAGCCTGAAATTGAAGTAAAGCCTGCTCCCAAAATCGAATATGACGATTTTGCAAAGTGTCAGTTTGTGGTGGGCGAAATTTTAAAATGTGAAGAAGTACCGAAGTCTAAAAAGCTTCTGTGCTCACAGGTAAAGATCGGAAACGAAGTAAAGCAGATAGTATCAGGTATTAAGCAGCATTACAGCGCTGAAGAGATGGTAGGAAAGAAGGTAATGGTATTGTTAAACCTTAAGCCCGCTACACTTGCAGGAGTAGTATCTGAGGGTATGCTTCTTTGTGCAGAAGGTCCTGACGGAACACTTGCACTTGTGACACCTGAAAAGGATGTGCCTGCTGGCTCCGAAATCTGTTAAGTTCAAAAGAATTTTATGAAGAATTTACGAAAGGAACAGGAAAATCCTGTTCCTTTTTGTTGCGCATAAAACCGTATTAGATTATAATAGAGTCTGTATAAGTCTATCTTCGGGGGTGTGTATGAAAAGGGAAGATTTTTATTACGATTCAAGAGACAACGGAAGTAAAATTCATGCTGTAAAGTGGACGCCTGAAGATGAGGCTCCAAAAGGAATCCTACAGATCGTACACGGCATGGCAGAGCATGTGGACCGATATGAAGCCTTTGCAGAATTTATGACTTCAAAAGGCTTTCTTGTGACAGCAGAAGATCATCTGGGACATGGTAAAAGCGTACAGGATGGTAAAAAAGGGTATTTCTGTAAGCAGGACCCAGCAACCGTTGTGGTTAGAGACGTACACAGATTAAAGAAAATGACACAGGAGCAGTATCCAGGGGTGTCCTATTATATCTTGGGTCATTCAATGGGCTCCTTTATTTTAAGAAATTATCTTTTCCGTTATGGGAAGGGTATTGACGGCGCTATTATAATGGGAACCGGAATGCAGCCTAAGATTATGGCCTTCGGCTTGAAAGCTATGGCAGGCGTGGCCAGTGCTTTCGGTAAGGCTTCAAAACCCTGCGAGTTTATTAATAAAGTAAGCTTTGGCGCATATACAAAGCGAATTGAAAATTCACAAAACGGTCACGAGTGGCTTACAAAGGATGAAGCAGTCGTTAATAAATATCTTGAAGATTCTTTGTGCGGTTTTACTTTCCCGGCAAACGGCTTTAAGACTTTGGCAGAATTGATCTTAAGACTCTATAAGGACTCCAACTTATCGAAGATGCCGGTTACGTTAAGAGTGCTTATTACAAGTGGCGCTGAAGACCCGGTGGGTGACTACGGCGTGGGACCTAAAAAGGTCTACGATTCTTACATTGCCCAGGGCATGCAGCGCGTAGATTTAAAGCTTTATGATAACGACCGTCACGAGATTTTAAACGAGACAGATAAAGAAACGGTTTACGAAGACATTTATAACTGGATTACAAAGGTATCTTGAATAAATGGAAAATTTAAAAATAACGGAGGCTGAAGAGGAAGACTGGGAGCCTGCCATGGAAATGGTGTGGAAAACCTTTCTCAAATTCGAAGCTACTTCATACGGAGAAGAAGGAACAAAGACCTTTTTGGAATTTATCTCCAATGAACGTATACATGAAATGTTCAGAATCGGAAATTACAAAGTAGTTGTTGCTAAAGTCGATGAAAGAATTGTAGGGGTAACAAGTCTGCGCAGCGGTTCTCATATTTCCCTTCTTTTTGTGGATGAGGAATTCCATAAAAGGGGAATAGGAACAAGACTTTTAGCTTTCCTTCAGGATACATATCTAAGGAATGGTGAAAATAAGCTTACGGTAAATGCAGCTCCCTACGGAGTGGGCTTTTACGAAAAAACAGGGTTTATAAAGACGGATTCACAACAGACACAGGATGGAGTTGTGTACTATCCCATGACCTGCCTTACCAAAATAATTGTGTAATGAAACAAGGGGTTTCATATGAAGCTGATTCACAGTAAGGATATTTACTACATAATAAGGGATGTCTTAAAGATCCTTGATCCAAAAATCATGAACCACGGTTCCCGTACCTCTTACATTTTGTATCGCATGCTTCAGTGCATGGACAAATATGAGATGTACGAGCTTGCAGAATTTGGCATGCTTGCGACTCTTCATGATATAGGTGCCTATAAAACCGATTACATGAAGGATCAGCTTCGCTACGAGACAAAAGAATATATGCCGCATTCAATTTACGGGTATTTATTCTTACTTTATTTAACGCCCTTTAAGGACAGAGCAAAGATTCTTTTATACCATCATACTGATTATAATCGGGTACCAAAGACTGATTACGAATTTATAGAAATTATTCACTGCTTGCACGTGGCCGAGCAGATGGATATTTATTCAAACATCCTTGGTGCAAAATTTGATTATCAGATGTTTCAAAAGCAGGCAGGTACAAAATATTCACCAAAAGCTTTGGACCTTTTGTATCAGGCTGAAAAGAAATACAACATTTTTGAAAAACTTTCAACAGGTGAATACAAGCAGGAATTAAGCGAGCTTTATGATTACCTGATTTTTACCAACGAAGAAAAGCATGACTGCCTTGTTGGTCTTATGTACTGCGTAGGCTTCAGAAGCGAATACACAATGCTCGATATGGTTACCTGTACCCATATTGCTGAGCAGATAGGCGAAAAGCTTATTTTATCCAAGCAGGAAGCAGAGCTTTTATTTTACGGAACCTTATTACACGATGCTGGAATGTGCGTTGTGTCAAGAGATATAATAGAAGCTCCGAGAAAATTAACGGATGAAGAAATGAACACCTTAAGAACCCACGTAGGCGTAATAGAAGGTATTCTTAAGGGAAGACTTGATGATGCAGCGCTTGATATAGTGACGGCCCATCATGAAAGAGGAGACGGAAGCGGATATCCTAAGAAATTAAAGGATGCCCAGATGAACCGTCTTCAGAAAATACTGCAGGTAGCAGATACAATTACAGGTCTTACTGCTCCTAGAAGCTTCCGTGATCCAAAGCCGAGAGATCTGGTTATAACCATTCTCAGGGAAGAGGCTGACAAGGGGAAATTAAATAAAGACATTGTGCGTACAGCCATTAATTATTACGATTCTATTATGCTGGGCGTACAGGAAAAAAATAAAGAAATGCTTGCCATGTACAGAAAGCTACAGGATAACTATGAAATTACATACAGGCAGATTAAAAAGGATTAAATAAGCAAGGAAGTATTTTAGTTATGAAATTTTTAAGTTTAGACAGCCCTTTAATGAAATTTTTAAATCGCATGACGGATGTGTTGTGGCTTAATATTCTTACAATCGTATGCTCTCTTCCGATTGTAACGATAGGAGCCTCCTTTACGGCTCTTCACTATGTATGTTTAAAGATGGTACGTGATGAAGAGGGGTATATTACAAAAGACTTTTTTAAGTCCTTTAAGAAGAATTTTAAGCAGGCGACAATTATATGGGTTATCGTACTGCTGCTTACGCTTCTTATCTATGCAGATTACAAATGCTTACAGTATGTTGAAAATCCTACATTTATGTTTGCGGCAATTACAGCTGCTGCAATCTTTATGTTGTGCACGGTGCTTTATGTTTTTCCAGTGCTGTCACACTTTGAAAACACCGTTAAGGGTACAATAAAGAATTCTTTCTTTATGAGCATTTTGGCTCTTCCACGTACGATATTAATGGTGTTACTGTTAGTATCCCCATTGGTAATTCTTTACTGCGTGGAATATTTTGAAACAGCCACCTGGCTTATTCCGCTTGTGGCATTGTTCTGGTTTTCGGCACCGGCTTATTATATGGCCAAGTTATACAATAAAACATTCAAAAGGTTTGAGCCAGAAACAGCTTCAACAAACGACGATTTCTCCTGGACAGTAGGAGGAGAAGCAGAGACTGCAGTCACGGAAGACGCAGTCGTTGAGGAGTTTGAAGACTCAAATAAAACGGAGGAGTAATGGAAGAAAGTAAGCAGACAAGGGGAGCAATAACTTCCTGGACACTTATCGGGGTTGCTTTTATAGCTATTATTGTTTTTTTGCTTGCAAAATTCGTTACGGATGGGAAGAAAACCGTGACGACACAGACCCAGGATAAGTTAATCAATTATGCAACTGCATGGGCTGTTCAGGTAGATTCTGAGATGAAAAGTACACAGGAAAATGCACTTATTTTTGCAGATCTTATTGGCAGAGAGAACTACTCTGTCGGTGATGTTGACTGCAGAGCATTTGCAAAGACTTTGGTTGAGGATACCGATGTGTCTCACGTTATTTTCTGTACGGGTGATAAAGTAATCTCCGATGAAAATTCCGAAAAGGCAATTGATATCAATCTTTCTATGTATGCTCAGGGGACAGGTGAAGCATTTAATGTGGTATCGGGTATTCCCGGATACGACGAAAATGCGTCTTTAATTTCCTATGCGCCTATAGGTGATGAGGGTGATTATATTCTTTTAGTTACACACTTATCCGATATTTCTACGCGCTTTGTTATTTCTGCTTATGAGGATGTTTCATTCCTTTCAATCGTGACCAAGGATGGTAAGATTATAGGAAATTTCGATAAATATAAAGATACAGACAGTATGTACATTGCAAGTGGTAACCTTATTTCTGCCATTTCTCAAGGCATTGCCACCAAGGATGCCTACAATACATTCAAGGTGAAGCTTTATAACGGTATGGGCTGTGCTGCTGAAGCAACCTATCAAAATGATGCAAGAACAATATGCTTTTCACATCTTACTCAGGCTGACTGGTATCTTGCATACGGTGTAAGACAGTTTTATGTAGATAAAGTTATTTCAACAAACTTTTCTACCATCAAGTCAACGGTTATAAAACTTGGAATTGTAGTCGCAGTGTTCGGAATCTTTGCAGTAAGTACCTTCCTCTTCAATTCTGTTAAGAGTAAAGAGATAGGACGTGTACTTGAAGATAAGGCTGATACAGACCTTCTTACGGAGCTTAACAATAAGGCGGCAACAGAAAGAAAGATTCAGGAATACCTTGATAACAATCCTAACGGCAGAGCCTTGATGTTCATTCTTGATATTGATAACTTTAAAAAGATCAACGATACAATGGGACACGCCTTTGGTGATACTCTGCTTAAGACGCTGGGTAAGGAAATTAAGACAGAATTCAGAATGACTGATATTATCGGGCGTACCGGTGGTGATGAATTTATGGTCTTTTTAAAGGACGTAACGGATGACTTAATCGTTGAAAGAGAAGCAAACAGAATTACACGTTTCTTCCACGACTTTAAGGCAGGTGGAGATTACGTAAAATATTCAGCTTCTGCAAGTATCGGCGCAGCAATCTATCCAGATGATGCGAAGACCTTTAAGGATTTGTATGTAGCCGCCGACCAGGCTTTATATAAAGCTAAAAGGCGTGGCAAAAATCAGCTTGTATTTTACAACGAAACTGCTCGTCAATAATATTCGCAAATCGCTTCGCTAGGGTTATGCTAAAAGTGGCACTACGTGCCTTACGAGGTACTTAGCTTGTAACAAAACACCTCGTTTAAGAGTACCCGCCTAAGGGCAGTGGATGCTATTGAGCTTTTATAAATAGGGTGTTTTGCCAATTACATGGTAAATCTGCACAATTAAAAACTTATACATTGGAAAAGTTGCTAGGTCAAATATAAACAAAAAATAAAAATTGGCAATAGTTACAAGGATTAAATTAAATTTTGTTCAAATGTGGCATAGTTTTTGATTGAGTATTTTAATATACTGTTAACAGATTGACTGGGGCGGGAGGCCTCGTATAAAAAAATAGGAGGATTATTATGGCAAGTTTATCAATGAAAAACATCTGCAAAGTATACCCCAATGGTTTCGAAGCCGTTAAGGACTTCAACCTTGAGATCGCAGATAAAGAATTTATCATCTTCGTAGGCCCTTCAGGTTGTGGTAAGTCTACAACACTTAGAATGATTGCAGGTCTTGAAGATATTTCTTCAGGTGAATTGAAGATTGGTGACAGAGTTGTTAATGACGTAGAACCTAAGGACAGAGATATCGCAATGGTATTCCAGAACTACGCATTATACCCTCATATGTCAGTTTATGACAACATGGCATTCGGCCTTAAGTTAAGAAAGGTTCCTAAGGACGAAATCGATAAGATGGTTAAGGAGGCTGCTAAGATTCTTGACTTAACTCCCTTACTTGATCGTAGACCCAAGGCTTTATCGGGTGGTCAGAGACAGCGTGTAGCTATGGGACGTGCTATCGTTCGTAACCCTAAGGTATTCCTTATGGACGAACCTCTTTCAAACCTTGACGCAAAGCTTCGTGTACAGATGAGAATTGAGATTGCTAAGTTACATCAGAGACTTGGCACCACCATCATCTACGTTACACATGACCAGACAGAAGCTATGACACTTGGTACCAGAATCGTAGTTATGAAGGACGGCGTTATCCAGCAGGTTGACACTCCTCAGAACCTTTACGAGAAGCCTTGCAACTTATTCGTTGCAGGATTCATGGGATCTCCTCAGATGAACTTCTTAGATGCTGAAGTTTCTGTAAACGGCGACGTTGCATCTCTTAATATTGCAGGCAAGTCTATTGCACTTCCTCCTGCAAAGTCCAAGAAGCTTATCGATGGCGGTTACGATGGAAAGACCGTTACATTCGGTATCCGTCCTGAAGATGTTTATGATTCACAGATGTTTATCGAAACATCTCCTCAGAGCGTATTCGAGTCTGTAGTTAAGGTTTACGAATTACTTGGTGCAGAAGTTTACTTATACTTCGATCTTGCTGAGTTCCCTATCACCGCAAGAGTTGATTCCAGAACAACTTCAAGACCCGGCGACGCTATCAAGTTTGCTCTTGACGTTGAAAAGATTCACGTATTCGATAAGGAAACAGAACAGGTTATTACTAACTAGTATAAACTTACAGGGCATCGGCAATTGCCGGTGCCCTTTTTTCTTCTTGTAAAATAAGAATTGGTGCTATAAAATATTTGTGAATGAATCCTTTATGGAGGGAATTAATGATAACAGGTCAGGTAATACAGAACAGTATTGAAGATTTACATGTTATTACAAAAATAGATTTCTGCGTATATGATTTGGAAGGAATTACGGTGGCTTATACTTTTGAACCTACGGACATTTCAAAGGATTTTATTGATGCCTTCATTTCATCTCCGGCAGATTCTCAGGTAATTGGTTCACATCATCTTTTAAAGATTTACGATGGGGATGAACTTACTTATATTCTTGTGGCAAGAGGAATGTCAGAGGACGTTTACATGGTTGCAAAGATTGCCGTTTCGCAGATTCAGGCATTGATTGTAGCCTACAAGGAACGTTTTGACAAAAACAACTTCTTCCAGAATCTTATGCTTGATAATTTGCTTCTTGTAGATATTTATAACAGAGCCAAGAAGCTGCATATAGAGGTTAATGTTCCAAGAGTTGTTTTCTTAATCGAAGCATGTATCGAAAAAGACAACTCCGCAATGGAAGTATTAAAAGGAATGTTCTCCCAGCAGGCAGGAGATTATCTAACTGCAGTTGATGAAAAGAACATTATTTTAATAAAGAATGTTGAAGAGGGAAGCTCCTACGAAGAATTGACGGAGATTGCGGATTCAATAGTAGGTATTTTAAATACAGAAGCAATGCTTAAGGTAAAGGTTTCCTTTGGCACAAAGGTTAATGAGCTTAAGGATGTTTCAAAGTCTTACAAGGAAGCAAAGCTTGCCCTTGATGTAGGAAAGATTTTCTATGCAGAAAAGGATATCATAAGCTATTCTTCTCTAGGCATCGGGCGCTTGATTTATCAGCTTCCAGAAAATTTATGTCATATTTTCATTGATGAAATTTTTAAGGACGGAGCCTTAAATACCATCGATGATGAAATACTTACAACAGTAAATAAATTCTTTGAAAACAATCTTAATGTATCTGAGACTTCAAGACAGCTGTTCGTACACAGAAACACTTTGGTATACCGTCTTGAAAAGCTTGAAAAGGCAACCGGACTTGATGTACGTACCTTTGATGATGCATTAACCTTTAAGATTGCTTTAATGGTAGTTAACTATATTAAATTTCTTGATACTTTGGAATAATTGAATGATTAGTGTAGAAATTTTAAATGTTCTGAGTGGCATCACCAAGGAGGAACAGGATATCCTTGATGGAAAGGATGTAGATTTAAAATTATATACAGACTCAAACGCCAATGTGGTGGATGCAAATAAGCTTCTCGAAAACGGGAAGCTTATTCATATTAGACCACACACACGTTTTGTGCATTTCCCTCTTCATACTCATAATTATGTTGAGGTTATTTATATGTGCAAAGGCGCTACGACTCACATAATAAATGGTGACAGAATAGTCTTAAACGAAGGGGAACTTTTATTTTTAAACCAGAATGCAAAACAGGAAATAGAACCTGCCGGGAAAGGCGACATAGCTGTCAATTTTATTATTCTTCCACAGTTTTTTGATAGAACTTTAGAAATGATGGGTGTTGAAGATAATCCAATAAGAGCCTTTTTGCTTGAGTGTATGCTGGGAAAAGACAATGAAACCGGATATCTTTATTTTAAGGTGTCAGATATATTGCCGATTCAGAATTTAGTCGAAAATCTTATTTGGTCATTGATTAACGAAACACCTTCAAAACGCAGCATTAATCAGATTACCATGGGCCTTTTGATACTTCAGCTTATGAACAGAACCGATAAGGTAATGGTGGGAAGCGGTAATTACGAAAAAGAACTGCTTTTAAAGATATACAGATTTATAGATGAAAATTATAAAGACGGAGAACTTTTTGATCTGGCTAAAAGCCTTAAAATGGAAGAATATAATTTAAGCCGTTTAATTAAAAAAATTACAGGTAAAAATTTTACAGACCTTGTGCAGGAAAAACGCTTAAGTCAGGCGGAATTTTTGCTTAAAACCACAAGGCTTAGCATAAACAATATAGGTGAAATGGTGGGGTACGATAATTCAAGCTATTTTTACAGACTCTTTAAAAAAAAGCTTGGAATGTCTCCAAGAGAATACAGATTAAAGGCTTAAACTCCCTCACAGTTAAATTCCGGGATAAAGCTTTCTTTATTAACTCTGCCTTCCTGAAAATAGGCATTTGTGACACCCATATTTAAAACCTCATTTATTACTTTTTCATATTCACGTTTTGTTAAAGAGCGTCTTAAGCAGTCATATTCTTTTTCTGAAGGCAGTGTATCTGAAAGAGGAGTATATTGACTCATAATACTTAAATAAACAGAGTCTGAGTATCTTTCATAAAGGTAGCGGGCTATATTTATGGCTTCTTTTGTGTGGGAAGGAAGCACTAAAATTCTTACGATTACCCCTTTTTTTATAAGGCCTGTGTTTTCATCAAATAGAGGCTTGCCTGCAATTTCAACCATTTTATCAAGGGCTGTTTTTGCAACCTCCGGATAATCTTTTGCTTTTGAAAAAAGCTGTGCAGTATCAGGATTGAAATATTTAAAATCAGGCAAAAATATATCTACGATTCCTCTAAGTAATTCAAGGGATTCAGGCTTTTCATAACCGCTTGAATTATACACAAAGGGGATATTTAAGCCGTTTTTCTTAGCCAGTGAGGCGGCATTTACAATATGAGGAAGGTAGTGGGTGGGAGTTACAAGATTTATATTATTTGCATTTTTCTTTTGCAGCTCAAGAAAAATTTCAGAAAGTCTTTCAGTGGTTATTTTTTTCCCGGCATCGCCGTTTGAAATGTGCCTGTTCTGACAGTATACGCAGTGTAAATTGCAACCTGAAAAGAAGACAGCACCGGAGCCGTTGCTACCGCTTATACAGGGCTCTTCCCACATGTGAAGTGCGGCACGCGATAAATACAAATCAGAGGATTCACGGCAGACTCCCATATTTCCAAGGGAACGCTTTGCGTTACAGTTTCTTGGGCACAATGTGCAGTTTTCGTATAAAGAAAATAAATTATTCATATTAAAAATACCGTATCTACATAGCTACCGGCGCCGCGGGCAAATCAGTTTCCTTACGGCACATGGAAGCTTCCTCTTAGTGCTGCTTCGTTCCCGACCTGACACGGTTCGTGGATTCCCATTGCGTAAGACCAAAATGCTCATATGCGACGTCCGGTAACCGTGAAGATACGGTATCAGCACGCTTTGTTATAATAATAAAGAAATGAGAAAAAGTCAAATAATATCTGAATTCTCTTCTTTGACTTCTTCTTTGGCCCGTTTTATGGCCTTTTCTATTTTATTTCTTACTCTTAATTCCTTAAAAAATTTAGTGAGGATTTCAGAGCATTCTTCCTCCAAAACGCCTCTTGTGACAGGTGCCTGATGGTTAAAGGCTTCGTTTTCAAGAATATTTAATAAAGAGCCGCCGCATCCTGCCTTTGGATTCCCAGAGCCGTATACCACACGGTCCATTCGGGCCTGGATAATGGCGCCGCCGCACATCTGACAGGGCTCCAGGGTGACGTAGATGGTACAGCCCTCTAAGCGCCAGTCTTTTATGACTTTGGAGGCTTTTTTAATGGCGGAAATTTCTGCGTGGGCAAGGGTGGTCTTGTCAGTATTGCGACGATTGTAGCCACGACCTATGATTTTACCTTCGTAAACAATAACACAGCCAATGGGAACCTCACCTAAAGTATAGGCTTTTTTTGCTTCCTTTAAAGCTTCTTTCATGTATTTTTCGTCTTCAGTAAGTTTCTTTTTCAATAGCCTTTTCCCTGACAATACGTGATATACTAGATTAGTACATACTATACAAAATTTTTGAGGATTAATCAAATGCAGATTCATGGATTTAATAAAACGACTCTTTTAGATTTTCCAGGAATTGTGGCGGCCACTGTTTTTACTGGTGCCTGTAATTTCAGATGTCCTTTCTGTCAAAACGGAGATCTGGTGCTTAATCCAGGTTCTCAGCCTTTAATTTCGGAAGAAGAAGTTTTTTCAACTTTTGAAAAAAGAAAGGGGATTACAAGGGGAGTATGCATATCTGGAGGAGAACCTACACTACAGCCTGACCTTGAAAACTTTATAAAAAAGTGCAGGAACCTTGGACTAATGGTAAAGCTTGATACAAACGGTTACAGGCCGGAGGTGCTAAGGGATTTATTAAATGAAAAGCTTCTTGATTATGTTGCAATGGACATAAAGTCTTCAGAATCCGGGTATGCAGAAAGCTCTGGCATTGATACGGATACAGAAAGAATAAAAGAAAGCATTAATTTATTAATTAATTCAAAAATTCAATATGAATTTCGCACTACCGTTGTGAGGGAGCTTCATGATAAGGAGACCTTTAAGGGAATCGGAGAAATGATAAAGGGGGCCGATAAATATTTTCTTCAAGGCTTTGAAGATTCAGACTGTGTAATTTATAAGGGGTTAACGCCATATACAAAAGAAGAAATGGAAGAATTTGTTGAAATTTTAAAGCCTTTTGTAAAGCAGGTGTCAATAAGGGGTATAGAATAATGAAATTTGAAAGTAGTGTCGCTTTTAGCATAGCGAAGCAAATTGCAAATATCATTGACAAAAACTAATGTGTTAACTCAGCATTAATTGTGCTTCTTTATAGTAGAGAAAAATAAGTAATTATTGTATATTTCTTTTATCATGTCTCTCCTATAGTAAATACCGGGTCCTACGGACTCGGTATTTTATTGTGGTAAATTATCAGCATGATAATATAATGTCTCGTCAATGAGGCAGTCTTAGTATATTGAAATTAAAAATTAATTTGATAAAATATGAGTGTTGATGATAAAAGGAGTATTTAAATTTATGAAAGCAGATTCAAAAACCAATATTAAATACAGCCTGATGCTGGTGCTGACTGCAGTAATCTGGGGCGCAGCCTTTGTGGCACAGAGCGCAGGAATGGATTATGTAGGTCCCTTTACTTTTAACGGCATAAGATCGATAATCGGCGCCGTTGTACTTGTTCCATGTATTATCTTTATGGATAAAAAGGAAGGAGCAATCACAAAATGGGGCGATAAGGATTTAATTAAGGGTGGTTTGATCTGCGGTGTATTTTTATTTTTGGCAACAAGCTCCCAGCAGATTGGTATTATCTATACAACTGCCGGAAAATCAGGCTTTATAACTGCCCTATATATTGTGCTTGTGCCGATTTTTTCTTTATTCTTAAAAAAGAAGCCAGGTAAATATATCTGGCTAAGCGTAGTGCTTGCACTTGTTGGTTTATATTTTCTTTGTATAAACGGAAGCTTTTCGATACAAAAGGGTGACTTATGGCTCTTTGCCTGTGCAATTTTATTTGCTTTACAGATACTTGCTGTTGATAAATTTGCACCAAACGTGGATGTGCTTAAATTATCCTGCTATCAGTTTGCAGTGTGCGGCGTGTTAAGTATTGTGCCTATGATGCTTGAGCATCCCGTGCTTGATAATATACTTGACTGTTACATTTCGATTCTTTATGCAGGTATTTTATCCTGTGGCGTTGCCTATACCCTTCAGATGGAAGGGCAGAAGAGAGTAAGTCCTACGGTAGCCTGCATTTTAATGAGCCTTGAATCGGTTTTCTCTGTAGTGTTTGGCTTTATACTTTTAGGAGAAAAGCTTTCAGGTCGTGAAATTATAGGATGTGTGATAATGTTTGCGGCAGTTATTCTGGCCCAGTTAACACCAAATAAAGAAAATTAAATAAAAAAGAGCTTCGCTTGCGAAACTAAAGCGCTGAGCGCGGTCGCTAAGGCGACATATTCCTTACGCGCGAGTGCGCATCATTGGCACGAAATGCCTTTTTTACTTTACTATAAATATAAAATAAAAGGTAGACAAAGGAGGATAAGAATAAAAATGGATAGAAAACATTTAAGGAAAATAGATTCAATATTAAAAGATATGACGGATTCAGGCTTTGTGGCAGGTGCTTCCTGTATGGTGCTTGAAGACGGAAGGGAAGTATATTACGGAGACTGCGGGTTAGTGGACATTGAAAATAAGAAGCCCATTAAAAGAGATTCAATCTTCAGACTCTATTCGATGTCAAAGCCTGTTACAAGTGCAGCCATTATGTGCTTAATGGAGGATGGTCTAATAGATTTAAACCGATCTGTAGGAGATTTTATTGAGACCTTTAGAGACCAGAAGGTGGCAGTGCGCTATGACAGATATCAGGTAAAGCGCCCCATGAAGGTAAAGGACTTACTTAATATGACAGGTGGTTTAACCTACGGCGGAGATTTAAATACCCCAGAAGCTTTAACTGCAGCAATCTGTGAAGACGGAATTTTAAGAATTGGAACGGATCATGAAATGACCACCCTGGAATTTGCAACACGCCTTGGAGAGGTGCCGCTTATATTTAATCCGGGTGAGCATTTTCAGTACAGCTACAGTGCTGACGTATTGGGAGCAATTGTTGAAGTGGTGACGGGAAAGCGCTTTGGCGACTATTTAAAGGAGAGACTTTTTGAGCCACTCGGAATGGACGATACAGGCTTTTATGTGCCAAAAGAAAAGCAGGACAGACTTGTAAAGGTGTATGAGGATTCTGAAGAAGGCTTAAGAGAATTTCACTACAATCACCTAGATATTAATTTAAGGATGGACCATGAGCCTGCATTTCAGTCAGGTGGAGCGGGACTTTGCACCACGATAGAGGATTATGCAAAATTTGCAACAATGCTTATTAATATGGGCGAATATAACGGAAAGAGAATTATGCAGCCAGGTACCGTAAAATACATGACTTCCGGCGATATGGCAGAAGGACCCAAGGAAGATTTAAAGAGCTGGGACGGAATGGACGGCTTTGTATATGCTAATCTTTTAAGAGTTATGAAAAACCCCGGTCTTGCCGTTACTAACGCAGTGGAAGGAGAATATGGCTGGGACGGCTGGCTTGGACCTTATTTTATTAACGATCCTAAGCATAAAGTTACTATTTTACATATGATTCAAAAGACTAACGCAGGCACAACAACCTATATGCGTCGCATCAGAAACGTGGTATATGCAACAGTGGAGGATTAATTTTGATAAACATTCCTTATGAATATAAAAACTGCCCAATTCCCGGAGGCGGATATGTTACAGGCTTTTTATTTGGCAGAAATGATGAAAAGGCTCAGTATATAAGAACCGACATTGGCGGCACTTACAGATATGAAAGAAGTAAAGGCCGATTTACTGCCTTAAACGATGCTGTTGACATGACAGACCTTGCACCTACCTATGCGGCAGCTCTTGCGGTAAATGAGAAAATACCTGGATCTTTATACATTGCCTGTGGCGTAGACAGAGTCAAAGAGGGAGAGCTTTTGATATCTAAGGATTACGGGAAGAGCTTCATTAAAAAACAGATTCCTGTAAACGCTCACGGCAATAAAAACGGAAGAGGTACCGGAAAACGCCTTTTTGTGGATGAAGAGGGTACGATTTATTTTGCTTCCTATGAAGGCGGGCTTTTAGTGTCTGAAAATGAAGGTGATTCCTGGAAAAAACTGGATGTGTGCGGAGAAGAGCACATGACCTTTGCGTTTAAACGTCCAGGGACTGATACGATTGTTGTGGGAACTGCCGGCATAAGCAAAAAGAAAAGCGACAAGGAAAGAGGACATTCCTTATATATTTCTTATGACAACGGTGTCACCTTTGAAGAAATGCCGGAGCCTGAAACGGGTGTAATTGAAAAGTCCAGAATGACAGGGCTTGTGGGACACAGACTTTCTTTTGACGGAGAATATTTATATATAACTGCCAATCACACGGGAGAATATGCCTACATCGTAGAGCCCGGATACAGCGCTGACTGCGGTCAGGTATTCGGAGGGATGGTATTAAAATACGGCTTTGATGCAAACGGAAAGATTTTAAATCCTGTAAACATAGCACCCTGTAAGGACTTTAAAACAATGCGCTACGGCTATGGAAATTTATCGATAGCCGGTGGCAAAAAGGGACTGATGGTGCTTTCTACAATCACAAGGGGAGAAGGCGACATTGTATACAGATCCTATGACGGGGGTGACACCTGGGAAAACGTGCTTGAAGGCTTAAGAATCGGGGATATTAAATTTAATACGCCCTACATGAAGCCTGAATGTAACGGAAACGATTCTCTTATACACTGGCTTACGGATATTGAATTTAATCCTTTTGACGATAACGAAGTGTGGTTTAATACAGGCACAGGTGTATTTAAGTGTGAAAACTTTTTAAGTAAGATTCCTGCCTTTCACGATGAATCAACGGGAATAGAAGAGACGGTACATTTAAATGTATATGCGCCGGTAAAGGGCGATACGAAGTTACTGGATATTCTTGGAGATCTTGGGGGCTTTGCTTTTAAGGATTTAGATAAGCCCTGCAAAAATTCCTTTGATGATGAAAACGGGAACCGATACATTACCTGTATAAATGCAGATTATTCAGATGAAAAGGGAAATGTGTTTATCGTAACTCCAAGAGGAAACTGGACAGGTAAAACCAAAGGCGGTCTTATAAAGAGCATGGATAATGGTGATACCTGGCAAAGAATTCCCTTACCCTTCGGGCTCTCAGAAGATTTAGACAGGCATTTTAAGGACATAGAGCAGCCTAACGTAAATTCGGGTTGGGTGGCAATGTCTAAAGACTGCGAGACTATAGTATGGAGCGTTGCCGACTGTACGGACTTACCTATAGACCTTGTAATTACGAGCGGGGATGGAGGTAAGACCTTTAAAAAGGTAAAAATAAATACTAAGGGAGCTTTGGATAAAAATTTCAAAGTATATGCAGACAGAGTTAATGAAAAAATTTTCTTTGGCTTTACTGAAAACGGGAACATTTATATAAGTAAAGACAAAGGGGAAAGCTTTGAGCGTATAGAAGGACTTTCTTTAGAGGGAGTTAACTTCGGGGTCATAGATTGTGCCAACAAAACAGAGATACGCTTTGAATCCGGAAAAGAAGGAACTGCCTACATTGCAGCAGGAGATAAGGGCTTATGGAAGCTTGAAAACAATGCGTTAAGGAAGTTGAGCGCTGACGGAGACTCTGTGTACAGAGTTGGTCTTGGCATTAACAAGGATTCAAAAAATTATATTGAGGATTCGAAAGCTGTATATATGTGTGCTAAAATAAACAGCGAGTATGGATTTTTCAGATCCTTCAATGATTTAAAGACGATAGAGCGCATTAATTCGGACAGCCAGATGTATGGAGATATCAACAGCCTGGATGCTGATAAGAGAGTTTTCGGAAGATTCTTTATCGCCTCGGGCTCAAGAGGCGTGCTTTACGGAATGGAGAAATAAATGAATGCTGATTCAAACAGGAAAATCAACGGTCAACTTTTAATGGCAATGATTTTGCTTGCGGTTACAAGAATTTTGTTAAGCGTTTTAATCGGTATATGGTTTGCTGCATCACAGACCTGTGATGACAGACTTATGATTGCCTATGCAGATTTAAGCGACCACTTTAACAATTTTTCGCATCTTGCCCTTGTAAAGGATTTAAGCTTTTCCGTGTTTTTGAAGGTGACGTCCTTATTAAAACTTCCTTATCCTGTAATTATGGCGTCGGTCTGGGTCGTAGCAGCATTTACAGTGTATGAGGTGGTGTTTGAATTATTAGGCAAAAGAAAACTGATTGCTTTTCTTACTTATGTGTACACACTTTTTATGCCTCAGGCTTTTGATGTGTGGAGTGGCACAAGACTTTACAGAAACGGAATTATAGCGCCTTTTGTAATAATCACCCTTTCTTTAATGATAAGAATGGTAAAGAGAGCAGGCTTAAAGAAGAGAGCGCTTGTTAACAGCATTATATTAGGCCTTGTCTTTTCGTTTACCTATTACATAAAAGAAGATGGCTTGTGGCTCATGGCGTGCCTGATTTTTTCAATGGTACTTTCTTTAGCCTATGTAATAAAGACAAAGGTGAATGCAAAGAAAATAGTGAATCTTTTGATTCCTTTAGGTATTTTCTTTGCAATAACAATTACCTATAAGACGGTTAATTACAAATATTTCGGTGTATTTGAAATTAATACAAGAACCGATTCTGAATTTGGTGAATTTGCAGAAAACCTTTATAAAATTGATTCAGAAAACAGAAGCATGTATATCTGGACGCCATACGATACACTTGAAAAGGCTTTTGCGGCATCGCCTACACTTTCAGAGCATCCAAAACTTCTCGAATCAGTCATGACAAGCATATGGTGTGACAACGATTTAAAGGCTAATCCTTTAAAGGGTGACCACGTGATGTGGGCATTAAGAGATTCTTTATTAATAACTGGAATGTACACGTCGGAAGCCGATATGAAGGAATTTTTTAAAAACGTTAATGACGAGCTTGACGAAGCCTTTAAAAACGGGAGCCTTAAAAAGCAGGAAGGGGTAATTTGGATTCTTGCATCTACCGGAGGTTACACAAAGGAAGAGGTTAAGAGTCTTAGGGAAGAGACAATCGAAGCCTTTAAGGGTGCGGTATTTTTAAAAGGATATTTGCCCGGCATAAGCGTTGTAAGCGAAGATGATATCTTTGATAATTACACCTATGTTCAGACTGCTGAGGAAGTTACAAATGTAAATTATTTAATGGATACGGCTTCTAAAAAGATTCAGTCTGATAAAATCGTGCCGGTTATTAACGTTATCAACATCATTTACAAAATAGTGAATACGGTGCTTTTCTTTGGAAGCCTTATATTTATCGTTTATTCGATTGTGAGCTGGTGCGTGGCAGGCAGTAAAAGAAAGGAATATACCTTCAAACACAAGGAATCGCTTTTATGTATGATGGCTGGTTTTGTATTCTTTGGAATTTCGGTATGCTATGCATTTTCGATAAGTTGGTTTGTGGCATTCTTATTTGAAGACGGAATCAATATGATAACTCTTAATTTTTACAGTATTGCATTACCGGGACTTTTAAGCTTTGCCTATATATTTGAATTGTTAGGTGCCTTCAAGCTTTTTGCAAAAAGAGGATAAATAAAAACCCTTGGGATTAAACAATCTCAAGGGTTTGTTTTAATTATGGAATTTATTGTCGGTTTCGTATTTAGGCTCGCAGGTTAAATTCATGCGAAGCTTTTTAAACATTCTTTCATCAACGGGAGAAAGAATAACGCTTGAATGAATTTCGCAGCCCTTTAATTTGGGAATCTGCTCTAAGGCTTCTTTGGAAGCTTTGTTGGTGGCAGCACTCACTGAAAGAGCAATTAAAACTTCGTCTGTATGAAGACGGGGATTTTTGCTTCCTAAATATTTTGTCTTAACCGTTTGGATAGGCTCTAAGGCTTCTTTTGTAACCAGGTGAAGCTTATGGTCGATGCCTGCAAGCTCCTTTAAGGCATTGATTAAGGCAGCAGCACTTGCGCCAAGTAAATCGGTAGTCTTACCTGTAATGACTTTACCGTTTGGAAGTTCAATTGCAACAGAAGGATGTGAGGTTTCTGCTTCTCTTTCAAGGGCAGCGCTTACAACCTTTCTGTCTTCTGAAGAAATATTTAACTGCTTTAATAAAAGCTCAAGCTTATATACTGTTTCTTTGGGACCGATACCGCGTTTTGTTTCACAAAGAGCCGTATAATAACGTCTTAGAATTTCCTGTTTGGAAGCTTCAACACAGACTTCGTCGTCAATGATACAGTTGCCGGCCATGTTGACACCCATGTCGGTAGGAGATTTATAGGGGCTGTCGCCTAAAATCTGAGTAAAGATTGCATTTAAAACAGGGAAGATTTCAACGTCTCTGTTATAGTTAACGGTTTTAATGCCGTAAGCATCCATGTGATAGGGGTCATACATATTAACGTCGTTTAAATCGGCTGTTGCAGCTTCATAAGCTACGTTAACGGGGTGGCTTAAGGAAAGATTCCATATAGGGAAGGTTTCAAATTTAGCATAGCCTGCATTTATTCCGCGCTTGTGCTCATGATAAAGCTGTGAAAGACAGGTTGCCATTTTACCCGAGCCTGGACCCGGAGCAGTTACAACTACTAAAGGCCTTTTGGTTTCAATATATTCGTTTTTGCCGTATCCGTTATCGCTTACGATAAGAGGGATGTTGCTGGGATAACCTTCAATGGGATAGTGCAGATAGGATTTAATGTTTAATGCCGAAAGTCTTGAACGGAAAGCATCTGCTGCAGGCTGGCCTACGTATTTGGTGATGACGACACTGCCCACATACAGACCTATGTTGGTGAAAGCGTCAATGAGTCTTAAGACTTCAAGATCGTAGGTAATGCCAAGGTCGCCTCGTTTTTTGTTTTGCTCTATAGCATCGGCACCGATGGCGATTACTATCTCGGCCTTATCCTTCATCTGTAAAAGCATCTTAAGCTTACTGTCGGGCTCAAATCCCGGTAGTACTCTGGATGCGTGATAGTCGTCGAATAACTTGCCGCCAAATTCCAGGTACAGCTTGTCGCCAAAGGACGAAATTCGCTCAAGTATCCGCTCAGACTGCATTTTAATGTATTTATCGTTATCAAATCCTATTTTCATGTGGAAAGATTCCTCCATTCATGGTTATGATTTTACAAACAAAGTTATAGAAATTCAAGTAAAAAGATATTTTCTCTTTATATTTTTTTTAGATAAAGGATATTGCCGAAAGCATTGTTGCTACTTATAATTATAATATCTGTGGGCAGATGCCCATTAACAGGAGAAAAATATGAGCGATAACAATTCAAATAATTCTAATAACAGGCAAAACGATCCAAAGGGACCCCGCATAGCTCCGATGCTTATTGCGATATTGGTAATTCTTTTAATCGTGAGCTATTTTTCAAGAGCTCTTACCACTGCCACGAACAAGGAAATCACATACAATGAATTCATAGAGATGGTGGACGCAGGCAAAATCGAAAGTGTCTACATTACGGATGACTGTATTACGATTTATCCTAAGGAAGAAATTACAAAGAGTGCCTATATGCGCAGCACTACCATTACCTACGTGACAGGTATAGTGGGAGATGAAGACAAGCTGGTAGAAAGACTTGTTGAGGCAGGTGTCGAGATTTCAAAGGAAATTCCGGATAATTCAAGCTGGCTTATTTCTGTAATACTTACTTACATTTTACCGGTACTCCTTTTCTTTATACTCATAAGCTTTATCTCAAAGAAAATGGGCGGCGGCTCAGGCATTATGGGTGGCGTAGGCAAGTCAAACGCCAAGGTGTATGTACAGAAGGAAACCGGTGTTACTTTTAAAGATGTTGCGGGTGAAGACGAGGCAAAAGAAAGCCTGGTTGAAGTAGTGGACTTTTTACATAATCCCGGAAGATACGTAAAAATCGGTGCAAAGCTTCCTAAGGGTGCACTCCTTGTGGGCCCTCCCGGTACAGGTAAGACCTTACTTGCAAGAGCAGTTGCAGGTGAGGCGCACGTTCCTTTCTTTTCACTTACAGGCTCTGATTTCGTGGAAATGTTTGTAGGTGTAGGTGCTTCAAGAGTGCGTGACTTATTCAAGGAAGCAAACAAAAACGCTCCCTGTATTATATTTATCGATGAAATTGACGCAATCGGACGCAGCCGTGATTCAAAATATGGCGGCGGCAATGAAGAAAGAGAACAGACTCTTAATCAGCTGCTTTCAGAAATGGATGGTTTTGATTCATCAAAGGGTATTTTCATTCTTGCAGCCACAAACCGTCCTGAAATACTTGATAAGGCGCTTCTTCGTCCCGGACGTTTCGACCGCCGCATCATAGTAGACAAGCCAGATTTAAAGGGCAGAGTTGAAATCCTTAAGGTACATGCAAAAGACGTACTTATGGATGAAACCGTTGATTTAGATGAAATTGCACTTGCCACATCAGGAGCTGTTGGTTCAGATCTTGCCAACATGATAAACGAAGCTGCCATTAATGCGGTTAAGGAAAAGCGTGAATTTGTAAGCCAGAAGGATTTGTTTGGTGCTGTTGAACAGGTGCTTGTAGGTAAAGAAAAGAAAGACAGAATCATGAGTAAGGAAGAAAGAAAAATTGTTTCCTATCATGAGGTTGGTCATGCTCTTGTTTCTGCTCTTCAGAAAAATTCAGAGCCTGTACAGAAGATTACAATCGTGCCCCGTACAATGGGTGCTTTAGGATATGTAATGCATGTACCGGAAGAAGAAAAATATCTTGATTCTAAAGCAGAGCTTCACGATAGAATAGTAGGACTGTTAGGCGGGCGTGCAGCAGAAGAAATAGTATTTGATTCCGTTACAACAGGTGCCTCCAACGACATAGAGCAGGCTACAAAGATTGCCCGCTCCATGATTACAATGTACGGCATGAGTGAGAAGTTCGGGCTCATCGGTCTTGAAACCGTAGAAAGCCAATACCTTGACGGCAGAAGAGCGCTTAACTGCAGTGATGTAACGGCAGCAGGCATCGACGACGAAGTAATGAGGATGCTTAAGGAATGCTACGATGAAGCAAAGAAGCTTCTTTCGCAGAACCGTAAAATTCTTGATAACATTGCAGCCTACTTAATAGAAAAAGAAACTATTACCGGCAAGGAATTCATGAAGATATACAGAAGGGAAAAGGGCCTGCCTGATCCTGAAGAAGATAAGAAAGAGCCTTCAGAGGATAAGCCTTCAGAGGGAAAGACTTCAGAAGAAGCAACACCTGTTAAAGAAGCTGCAAAAGAAGAAAATGTGCCTAAAGAAGCCCTAACAGATGAAAATACGGAAACAGTTAATGAAGAAACTGCATCAGAAGAATCCGCACAAGAGGATGTAAATGTTTAATATTCAGGACGAATTAAGTAAACTCCCGCATAAGCCGGGAGTTTATCTTATGCATGATTGTGACGACAATGTCATATACGTAGGAAAAGCAATAAACCTATACAATCGTGTAAGGTCTTATTTTCGTGTCTCAACAAAGAAGACTCTCAAAATTCAGAGGATGGTTTCCCTGATAGACCACTTTGAATATATTGTGGTGGATTCAGAACTTGAAGCCTTAGTGCTTGAAAACAATCTGATTAAGGAATATAACCCAAAATACAATACTCTCTTAAAAGATTCCAAAACATACCCTTACATAAAAATCACTTTAAATGAAGAATATCCAAGACTTTTGATGGTGAGAAAGACTGCCAAGGACAAGGCTAAATATTTTGGCCCCTACACAAGTGCCAAGGCAGTTAATGACACAATTGAATTATTAAATTCAACCTACTGTTTAAGGTCTTGTAATAAAAGGTGCGAAGCAGGAGCGGTAAATGACCGACCCTGCCTTAACTATCACATGAAAAGATGCCTCGCACCCTGCCAGGGTAATGTGGATAAAGAAGACTACATGAACCGTGTAAAGCTGGCTGCGGATTTCTGTAACGGAAATGACAGGACCATTTTGAAAACCTTAAAGGAAAGGATGGACGAGGCGTCTTCTTCGTTGGATTTTGAAAATGCCATAAAATACAGAGACCTTTACGAAAGCGCTGCCAGGATTATAGAAAGGCAGAAGATTACGGATGCAGATGAAGAAGACAGAGACGTATTAGGAATTGCAGCGGATGAAACTGACGCTGTTGTACAGGTTTTCTTTATCAGAAACGGCAAGATGATAGGAAGAGAGCATCATCACATAGGGGAAACGGAAGGTCTTACCGAAAGGGAAATTCTAACGGAATTTGTAAAAAGATATTATACCGGAACGCCGTTTTTACCACGTGAAATTATGCTCCCCTTTGAAATAGACGAGTCCGTTATTATAGAAGAATGGCTCACACAGATTAAGGGTGTGAAGGTAAAGCTGATAGTGCCTAAAATCGGCGGTAAAGAAAAATTTGTGGAGCTTGCCGGCAAAAATGCAGGTCTTGTTCTTTTGCAGGATAAAGAAAAAATAATACGTGAAGAAAAGCGCACAAGGGGTGCACTTTTAGAACTTGAAGAACTCACGGGACTTGAAAACATAAATCGTGTGGAAGCCTACGATATATCAAACACAAACGGTTTTGAAAACGTAGGCTCAATGGTGGTGTTTGAAGGGGGAAAGCCTGTTAAGGGTGATTACCGTAAATTTAAGATAAAATCCGTTGAGGGTCCAAACGATTATGCCTGCCTGCACGAGGTTTTAACAAGGCGTTTTGTGCACGGCTTTGAGGAAAGGAAGAGGCTTGCCAAAGAAAATCTTGAAGCTTCCTATGGAAGCTTTGCAAGGTTCCCTGATTTAATATTAATGGACGGCGGCAGGGGGCAGGTTAATATCTGCAAGGAAGTGCTTGATGAATTAAAGCTTAACATTCCTGTGTGCGGTATGGTAAAGGATGATAACCACAACACAAGAGGCTTGTATGTGGAAGGCGTTGAAATAGACATAAACAAATCAGGGGAGGCCTTTAAGCTTATTACAAGAATTCAGGATGAAGCGCACCGCTTTGCAATTGAATACCATAAGAGTTTAAGAAACAAGGCTTCGGTGCATTCGATTCTTGATGATATTTCAGGGATCGGTCCTGCCAGAAGGAAAGCGTTAATGCGTTCTTTTGATTCAATTGAAGAAATAAAAAATGCTTCGGTTGAAAGGCTTATGGGAGTTGATTCAATAAACCAAGAAGCAGCTCTTAATATTTACAATTTTTTCCACAAGGACTTAAATAATTAATTTGTGTGTGATAAACTTATATATTAAAGAAAACCGCTAAAAGGAGGCATATATGGCTGCTGTTGCACTACAGGAAATTATCGATCATTTTAAGTTAGAAAACATGACTCCCGAGGTTGATATTTCTAAAATAAGAATTACTCAGCCCGATATTAACAGACCTGCCATTCAGCTTGCAGGATATTTTGAACATTTCGACGCTGCCAGAATCGAAATTATCGGCTACGTTGAATATACCTACATGGAGAGCTTATCTACAAGGAAAAAGGAAACAAACTACAGGGAATTCCTGTCCTATGAAATTCCTGCAATTGTGTTCTGCCGTGAGCTTGAGCCCGACGATTTATTTAAAAAGATTGCAATTGAGAAAAACATTCCGATTCTTATGACCAAAAAATCGACTTCTGATTTTATGGCAGAAATCATCAGATGGCTTAACGTAAAGCTGGCTCCCTGCATTGTGGTACATGGTGTACTGGTTGACGTATACGGTGAAGGCGTTTTGATTACAGGCGAAAGCGGTATCGGTAAATCCGAGGCTGCTCTTGAGCTTATTAAGCGTGGACACAGACTTGTATCGGATGATGCGGTTGAAATAAGAAAGGTAAGTGACGAAACCTTAATCGGTTCTGCACCAGACGTTACAAAGCACTTTATCGAACTCAGAGGTATCGGTATCGTGGATGTAAAGACACTATTTGGTGTATCAAGTGTTAAGGATACACAGTCAATCGATCTTGTTATAAGACTTGAAGAGTGGAGCAAGGATAAAGAATATGACAGACTCGGTCTTGAGGAACAGTATACGGAATATCTGGGCAACAAGGTAGTGTGCCACAACATTCCCATACGTCCGGGTCGTAACCTTGCGATTATTTGTGAGTCTGCAGCGGTTAATTACCGTCAGAAGAAAATGGGCTACAATGCGGCACAGGAATTCTATAAGAGAATTCAGGAAAATTTTGCCAGAAAGAGAGAAGAGGAAGAATAAAGAATGGATAAGTATGTATTTGGTATAGATGTAGGCGGCACAACCGTTAAAATGGGCTTTCTTGATTTGGAAGGAAACATTATTGACAAGTGGGAAATTCCTACACGTAAAGAAAACAACGGTGAAAAGATTTTACCTGACGTAGCCGATTCCATTAACAATTATTTAAAAGAAAAAAATATTTCAAAGAATGAGGTATCAGGTATCGGTGTAGGGGTGCCCGGCCCTGTTGATGACGATGGTGTCATTCATGTAGCGGTAAATTTAGGCTGGGGTGAATTTAACGTAAACGAAACCATTGAAAAGCTTACAGGCATTAAGACTATGACAGGTAACGATGCAAACGTTGCGGCTCTTGGCGAAATGTGGAAGGGTGGCGGTGTCGGCTGTAACAACATGATTATGGTAACCCTTGGTACAGGCGTAGGCGGCGGTGTTGTTATTAAAGGAAAGATGCTTGCTGGCACCACAGGTGCAGGCGGAGAAATCGGCCACATTCATTTAAAGGATGGAGAAACAAGAACCTGCGGATGCGGCGGTCATGGCTGTCTGGAACAGTATGCTTCTGCTACAGGTATTGCATACACGGCTTCTGTTATGCTTGCTGACTGGAAGAAAGAGACTGTTTTAACCAAGGCAGATACTTCCGCGAAGGCTGTATTTGACGGCGTAAAGGCAGGAGATGAATTATGTATTCAGATAGCAAGGGCTTTCGGCGAGGATTTAGGTAAAGGTCTTGCAATGGTTGCATCAACCGTTAACCCTGATGCTTTTGTAATCGGCGGAGGTGTATCAAAGGCAGGAGAAATCATATTTGATTTCATCAGACCTTCCTTTGAAAAATATGTATTCCCGGGCGCAAAAAAATGCAAATTCTTACTTGCTACATTAGGTAACGATGCAGGAATGTACGGTGCCGCTAAATTAGTATTATAGGAAATTTTATGACAGAAAAGCTTAAAGCACTTGTGAACCCTTCACAAGTGCTTATAAATGAAAATTTAAAAAACCACACTACCTTTAAAGTAGGCGGTCCCTGTGAAGCACTGGTAAGAGTCAATAACAAAGAGGAGCTTATTAAGGCTTTACGGCTTATTAAGGACGAAAATAAAAACTATTTTATTTTAGGTAACGGAAGCAATATTTTAGTAAGCGATAACGGTTATGAAGGGATTGCCATTAAACTTTCTGGAGACTTTTTAAATATTTCAGTTAATGAAAAAACCATTACCGCGGGAGCTGCTGCAATACTTTCACGCGTAGCTGTTGCGGCAAAAGAAAATTCTTTAACAGGTCTTGAATTTGCTCACGGAATCCCAGGCTCCGTAGGCGGCGCGATGGTAATGAATGCAGGCGCCTATGACGGAGAAATGAAGCAGGTAGTTAAGTCGGTTACACTTTTAAATAAAAATCTTGAAACGGTTGTTTATTCTAATGCCGAAATGGACTTTGGATACAGACACAGTGCTTTAAAGGAACAGCCGTTGATTGCGCTTTCGGTCGAATTTTCTTTGGCTGAAGGAGACAAAAACGAAATCGCTGAAAAGATGAACACTCTTATGGAAAAAAGACGTGCAAAACAACCCATCGACCTACCAAGCGCGGGCAGCACCTTTAAACGTCCTGAAGGGAATTTTGCAGGAAAGCTTATTGAGGACGCGGGCCTTAGAGGCTTTAGAATCGGTGGCGCATCGGTTTCAGAAAAGCACTGCGGCTTTGTTGTAAATGATAAAAATGCTACGGCAAAAGAAATAAATGAGCTTATTGAAGAAGTAATTAAGCGTGTTAAAGAAGCTTCCGGCATCGTTTTGGAGCCTGAAGTAATACGGCTTGGAGACTTTAATTAACAGGAGAAAATTATGCGACTCGTTGTTGTCACCGGTATGAGCGGAAGCGGCAAAAGAACAGCTATGAAGATGCTTGAGGATGCGGGCTATTATTGCGTTGATAACCTGCCCATTAAGCTGATAGACAAATTTGTTGAGCTTATTTCTGAAAAGAATACTGAATTTTCGAAGGTGGCACTTGGGTTGGATGCAAGAGCAGACCAGCCCTTTGAGGAGGTTATAAAGACTCTTAAAAAAATTAAGGAAAGTCATCTTCATTTAGAAATCCTCTTTCTTGAGACTTCAGATAAAACCCTTATGAAGCGCTATAAGGAGACAAGACGACTTCATCCGCTTGCTCCTGATGGTAGAGTGGAAGATGGTATTAAAAAAGAGCGTGAGGCTTTGGCAGAAATGAAGCTTCTGTCTGATTATATAATCGACACCTCCAATCTTTTGACAAGAGAGCTTAAGGAAGAACTTGACAGAATATTTGTAGAAAACAAAGAATACAATAATTTAATGATAAATATTGTTTCTTTTGGCTTTAAAAACGGTATTCCACAGGATGCGGATCTTGTATTTGACGTACGATTCCTTCCTAATCCTTTTTACGTAGATAATCTTAAAAACCTTACAGGCCTTGACGAAGCGGTTCAGGATTATGTAATGGGCTTCAAGGAATCGGAAGAATTTTTAGGTATGCTTGAAAACATGTTAAGATTTTTGATTCCAAACTATATTAAGGAAGGTAAATACCAGCTTGTAATAGGCATAGGCTGCACCGGCGGTCATCACAGAAGCGTAACGCTTGCTAATAACCTTTATAAGCGCCTTAAGGACGGCGATTACGGCATTACCTTAACCCACAGAGACGTAAAAAACGGAAAGTAGGTATATATGTCCTTTTCAACGGATGTAAAGGAAGAACTGATAAATGTTTTTCCAAACGAAATGCATTGCAGAAAAGCAGAACTTGCGGCTTTACTTTCTTATTACGGAATAGTTGAAGAGGAAGGAAATCCAAAGGTTTTTCTTTGTACTGACAACCAGGCTGCTTTAAGAAAATGCTTTACATTGTTAAATAAAACATTTAATATAAAAACGAGTAATTTTTGGGAAGAGACGATAAACCGTAAGAATTACATTGTTTTGACACCTGAAAATGCCGAGATAGACAAGGTTTTAAAATTTTTAAACATTAATGACCCTATGCCGTTAATAAAAAAAGACTGCTGTAAAAGAGCCTATTTAAGGGGAGCTTTTCTGGCAGGAGGCTTTGTGAACGATCCTGAAAAAGCCTATCACTTAGAGCTTGTATCAAGTGATGCTGAATACACAAAGTTATTGACATACCTGCTATCTCAGTTTAATATTATTCCCAAATGTTCATTAAGAAAAAAATATAGTGTTCTTTACTTTAAGGAATCTGAGGTTATTTCGGATGTGTTAAACATTATGGGTGCTCATAAATCCTTAATGGAAATGGTTAATGCAAAAATCGTAAAGAATGTAAGAAACAGTGTAAACCGTCGTAACAACTGTGACATGGCAAACATCACCAAGGCAGTAACGGCGGCATCCAAACAGATTGAAGATATTCTTCTTATACAAAACACGGTAGGGCTTGATGCTCTGCCGGACAGCCTTAAGGAAATGGCAGTTGTAAGGATGGAAAATCCGGAAAGCTCTTTTTCAGAGCTTGGAGAGCTGCTAAGTCCTCAGGTAGGTAAATCGGGGGTAAATCACAGGTTAAGAAAGTTGAGCGAATACGCTGAGGATTTACGGAAGAAAGGGAGAGATGATGATTAAACAGGATATCAAGATTCAGTTGGCCGGTGGCCTTGAGGCTAGCCCTGTAGCAATGCTTGTACAGGTAGCGAGCCAGTATGAGGCTTCTGTATACATCGAGACAGAGGGCAAGCACGTAAATGCAAAGAGCATTATGGGTATGATGACTTTGGGACTTGATGAGGGTGATGAACTTACTGTTATTGCTGACGGTGCTGATGAAGAAGCAGCAGTTGAAGGCGTGGTTAACTTTTTAAGTGGAAAATAAGAATGAATCTATTTTTTGTTTTTAATCCTAAGGCAGGAAAAGAAAAGATTAAATCTGAGCTCGGTAATATAATCGAGCTTTTTTCCGTTGAAGGACACAAAATCACGGTTGCGGCCACCACAAAACGAGGCGATGCAACGGAATGGGTGGAAAAATTAGAGGAAGGTTACGACAGGGTAATATGCTCTGGCGGTGACGGCACTCTTGATGAAGTAGTGTACGGCATGATGAAGAGGAAAAATCCTATTCCCATCGGTTATATTCCTGCAGGCTCCACCAATGACTTTGCTGCTTCAGTAGGAATTCCAAACGGCATGATGAATGCAGCTAAAACGGCAATATCCGACAAGACCTTTAAGTGCGACGTTGGAATGTTTAACAAAAAAACCTTTGTATATGTGGCAGCCTTTGGCGCTTTTACAGAGGTATCCTATGCAACACCACAGGATAAAAAGAACCGTCTAGGACATGCAGCTTATCTTGTTGAAGCATTAAGACACGTTACGGAAATTAAACCCTTCCATATGCATATTGAAACGGATCACATGACAATAGATGATTTTTTTATCTACGGTATGATTACAAATTCCGATTCCGTAGGCGGTATAAAGAAAATCACAGGTTCAAATGTAAGCCTTAACGACGGATATTTTGAAGTGACTCTTGTAAGAGAACCTAAATCTCCGGTTGAAATGAATGCGGTTATTGCAGCGCTTTTAAACAGAGAACTTACTGCAAAGGATTTGTATTATTTTAAGGCTGACAAAATTACCTTTACAAGTGAAAAGGATGTGCCTTGGACACTGGACGGAGAATACGGCGGCAGCGATAAGGTTGTAGAGATTGTAAATAAAAAAGAAGCAATGGAAATTGCAGTTAAATAAAAATAACCTTACAGCACTGTGAGGTTAAAAAACTAAAGAACACCCACTGCCTTTAGGCGGTGGGTGTTCTTAAACGAGGCACTATTGCAAAAGGAAAGTACCTCGTAAGGCACGTAGTGCCGCTTTTAGGAGAGCCGTAGCGAAGCGGATTGCGAATATTCTTGACAAAAGCCCCTAAAAAGGGAGGATGCCGGGTAAGTTATCTTACCCGGCATTTATTATGAAAAAGTTTTTAAGTATTTAGCAACTTGTTGTAAGCTTTATTTGTTTTTCTATACTAATACTATATAACAGAATCGTGTAATTTTTATGTTATGTAAATAAACAAATGTGAAACAAAATATGAACAAATTATGAACGAGACAGCAAAAAACTTGCTGTCTCGTCTAAAAACTTACATATTTACACGTAAATTAACTGAAAATTAACTAAAAATTAAAACAATAGTGTGTCGTACGGGCTCAAATTTCGACAGTTACCTTTTCCATAATCTGATCTTCCAAAGGTCTGTCAGACCAGTCTGTTTTACATTCAGCGATTTTGTTAACAATTTCCATCCCCTCGATTATTTTGCCAAAGGCAGCATAGCTTCCGTCTAAGTGAGGGGAATTTTTGTGCATGATAAAGAACTGTGAGCCAGCAGAATCAGGATTCATGCTTCTTGCCATTGAGATAACGCCTTCTGTATGCTTTAAATCATTTTTAAAGCCGTTTTGGGAAAATTCACCGGGAATTGAATAGCCGGGGCCGCCGCAGCCGGTGCCTTCGGGGTCTCCTCCCTGAATCATAAAGCCTTTAATGACGCGGTGGAAAATAAGCCCGTCATAGAAATTTTTCTGAACCAAAGAAACAAAGTTTTCAACAGTCTTGGGGGCGATTTCCGGATAAAGCTCAAGCTTCATAACGCCGCCGTCTGACATTTTAATAGTAACGATAGGATTAGACATATCGATGCCTCCTTTATTTTAATTTTCTAAAGATATGATAAAATAGTTTTGGAATATTGTAAATGAAGAGAATGAACCAGATGAAGAGAATTTTCTTTTGCCTTGAAAAGGGTCCGGGACTTTTAAATAAATTAAAGATTAAGATTAAAATGAGGCTTAGATTCGTAAGCGTTAATTTTAATAAATTTGACAATTTTTCTTTTGCAGAAAAAGAAACACTTATAATCACGGATAACGCAGGGGATTATGAAAAGATAAAGGCACGTGGCCTGGACGCACTTATATTAATAGAAGAAACCGGTGAAATTGACAATTTTAAAAATGCAAGATATTTCATTATGAATCCATACAATACGGAATATGCATATTTTAAAGGGACATTTGACAGATTTAACAATATTCCCTGGGAGCCCGTTAAAACTAAACGTCTTATATTGAGGGAGACGGTTGAAAGTGACGTGGATGTGTTTTATGAAATGTACAAGGACCCAGAAATGACACGGTTTACGGAGAGCCTTTACGAAGATATAGAGGAAGAAAAAAAATACGTAAAGGAATACCGTGAAAAGGTTTATGAAATTCAGGGCTTTGGCATATGGACGGTTATCCGCAAAAAAGACAAAAGGATAATAGGCAGGGCAGGGCTTATTACAAGAGCGGGATTTTCGGAACCGGAAGTGGGATATGCTATAGGTACTTCTTATCAGAGACAGGGATATGCCACGGAAGCCATAAAGGGCATTTTGAAATTTGCAAAAGAAAACGGCTTTGAAAAGGTAAACGCTTTAGTGATGAAGGAAAACGAAGCCTCGGAAAAACTCCTGCAAAAAATCGGCTTTAAAGCAGCAGGGAATACACGAATCGGTTGCATAAATTATGACGTTTGGCAGATTTAAAGTGTTGCAAGCATTAACAAGGCTATGCTATAATCCACTTGTATTAGTGTTGATTTTGGGGAGAACACTTAATTAAATAAGAAAGAGAGTGTTTTTGTCTGGTGAGTAGAAAACATATACTTATTGTCGACGATGATAAAAATATGCTGAAGTTGCTCAGAATGTTTCTTGCCGATGACTATCAGGTTACAATAGTAGATTCGGGAAAGCAGGCCCTTGAATATGTTATCAAGCATACGCCTGATCTGATTCTTCTGGATTATATGATGCCATTATTTGACGGCCCTCATGTACTTGAGATTATCCGTAAGCGTGAAGAATCCAAGAATGTTCCCGTGCTATTTCTTACTTCGGTTACAGAGAGAGAAAAGATTATTCAGTGTCTGGCACATAACCCTCAGGGATATCTTATCAAGCCCATATCCAGAGAGGAGCTTTTACAACGCGTAGGGGAAGTTTTTGAATCACAAGCTTAAAAATGTAAGTATTCGGAGTGAGGTTACCCTTGCTCCTGTTTTAATTATGGAGGTAATAATGATAAACGAATCTTATAAGGAAATGCTTGGTAAAAAATCAGTTATCCGACAGCTTTCCGAGTTTGCTACAGAAAGAGGAAAGGAAATTGGCTACGAAAACGTATTTGATTACAGCTTAGGAAATCCTTCAGTTCCGGTATGCCCTGAATTTACAGAGGCGATGATAAAAATGCTTCAGGAAGAAAATCCCATGGCTTTACACGGCTACAGTCCTAGCCTTGGCAATCCTGAATTTAAACAGGCGGTTGCTGATTCTTTAAATAAAAGATTTGGAATGAACTATAAAGCATCGGATATTTTTCCTGCATCAGGTGCCGCAGGTGCAATTGCACATGCTTTAAGAGCTGTTACAAAGCCCGGTGACGATGTAATTGTTTTTGCACCCTTTTTCCCTGAATACATTCCATATGTAACAGGTACAGGAGCAAACATTAAAGTGGTTCCGGCAGATACGGAAGCTTTCCAGATTAATTTTGATAAATTCCTTGAAATGCTGACACCAAATGTAAAGGCTGTCTTAATTAACACACCAAACAATCCTACAGGTATTGTTTATTCGGAAGCTACCATTAATAAACTTTCGGATATTTTGAGAAATAAGTCCCAGGAATATGGTTTTAATATTTACCTCATTTCCGACGAACCCTACAGAGAAATTTTATTTGATGGTGTAGAATGCCCTTATCCTTCAAAATATTACGACTATACACTTTCCTGCTATTCCTTCTCTAAGTCCTTGTCACTTCCAGGAGAAAGAATAGGATATGTGGCCGTCAATCCAGCAGACAAAGATTCTGCCACCATTGTAAACATGTGCGGTCAGATTTCAAGAGGCACCGGACACAACTGCCCGGCTTCCATTATTCAGCAGGCTACAGCTAAGGTTATTGATATGACTTCAGACCTTTCTGTATATGAAAAAAACATGAATATTTTATATAAGGAGCTTACAAATCTTGGCTTTAAGGTAGTTAAGCCCGGCGGTACCTTCTATATTTTCCCTAAGGCTTTGGAAGAAGATTCCATAGCTTTCTGCAATAAGGCAAAGAATTACGACCTGATTTTAGTGCCCGCTGATTCTTTTGCATGCCCCGGATATTTCCGCATGGCTTACTGTATTGATACTGAAAAGGTTGAACGTTCAATTACGGCTTTAAGAAAATTTGTAGAAACAGAATATCCAAACAGATAAGAGGTATATTATGTACGATGCCGGTCTTGTACTTGAGGGAGGCGGCATGAAGGGTGTCTACACAGCCGGAGTGCTTGACTTCTTTCTTGATAAGAATCTTGAATTTAAAAATGTGTATGGAGTGTCTGCCGGAGCCTGCACCATGTCAAGCTACATATCCAAGCAGCGTGGCAGAGGCAGGGACACCATGATAGATTATCTTGAGGATAAACATTACATGGGCTTTTACAGTATGCTTACTACCGGAGATATCTTCGGCGTCAACATGAGCTACGACCTTGTGCCCAATTATTTAAATCCTTTTGATTTTGATACCTTTAATAAATATGAAGGAAATGCCATAGCGGTTGTAACCAATATAGAGACAGGCAGGGCTGAATATGTGCGGCTTTCAGACATGCATGAAGGGGTACAGTATGTAAGAGCCTCAAGCTCCCTTCCGCTTGTGTCAAGAAATGTTAAAATAAACGGTAACCTATATCTTGACGGCGGCATTGCAGATCCAATTCCTATTAAAAAAAGCGAAGAGGATGGCAATGTTAAAAACATTGTGGTAATGACAAAGCCAGTAGGCTACAAAAGAAAACCAGAGAGCACCATTAAGCTTATTAAATTAAGATACAGAAAATATCCAAAGGTTTATGAGCTTATGGAAAACCGCCATATTACCTACAATAACACTATGGACTATATAGAGGCGGAGGCCGAAAAAGGGAAGCTTATTTTAATAAGGCCCAAAGAAAATATCTATATAGACCGCATGGAAAAGGACAAGGAAAAGCTTCTTTATCTGTATGAGGAAGGATATAAAGAGGCGGAAGAACAATACGATAAAATAATTGCATATTTAAATAATTAAGTAGAAAGTAAACGGGAAATAATTTGGTTATTTTCCGTTTATTTTTATTTTATAATTTTAACCTGATTTCATTGTTGACAATTTTGGGTCATGGGTATATTGTATCAATAGATGTTAGCACTCCAGTTGAATGAGTGCTAACAGAAACCGTAAACCTGATTTCAGAAAGCGTGACCAAGTGGAACTTGATGAAAGAAAAGTAAAAATCTTACAAGCAGTGGTTCGCAATTATTTGGAAACCGGAGAGCCGGTTGGAAGCCGTACGATTTCAAAGTACACGGATTTAAATTTGAGTTCAGCCACCATTCGAAACGAAATGGCAGATCTTGAGGAAATGGGATACATCCTTCAGCCTCATACCTCGGCCGGCAGAATTCCTTCCGATAAAGGGTATCGCCTATACGTAGACAAGATGCTTGAAGAGAAAGAAAAAGAAGTTGAGGAAATGAAGGAGCTTCTTTTGGAGAAGGAAGACAAGATGGACAACCTGTTAAAGCAGGTGGCTAAGGTCCTGGCGGTGAACACCAATTACGCTACAATGATTTCTGCTCCCAAATATTCGGGCAACAAGCTTAAATTCATCCAGCTTTCAAGAGTGGATACAGAACAGGTTCTTGCGGTTATAGTTACTGAAGGCAACGTTATTAAGAATCACATGATTAACACAGAGGAAGCTCTTGATGACGAAACAATACTTAAATTGAACATTTTGCTTAATACACATCTGAACGGCTTAAGCATTGAAGAAATCAATCTTGCAATGATAGCAGGCCTTAAGAAAATGGCAGGCATCCATTCAGATATTGTGAGCAATGTTATAGATGCGGTTGCCGAGGCTATTCATTCCGATGAAGACCTTGAGATTTACACAAGCGGAGCCAATAACTTCCTTAAATACCCAGAGCTTGCGGATAAAGAAAATGCAGTTTCTTTATTGCATGCTTTTGAGGAAAAGGAACCTCTTAACGAACTGGCTTTGACAAATCTTGCAGGCAACAACACAGGCATCCAGGTATATATAGGTGATGAGACACCTGTTGAGGGCCTTAAGAACTGCAGCGTGGTCACAGCCACCTACGAGCTCGATGAAGGCATGAAGGGTACGATAGGAATTGTGGGGCCAAAAAGAATGGACTACGACAAGGTTGTGGGTACTCTGAAAAACATGATGAGCCAGCTTGATTCTTTATACAAAAAATAAAGAAAAGCTTTTGGTTAAAGAAAGGATGAAAGATTTGGAAGAAGAAATGAAGGAACCGATTCAGGAAGAAAACTTTGAAGCGGTAACAGAAGAAACAAAAGCCGAATCCGAAGAAATTGAGGAGGAGGAAAAGAAAGACAAAAAGAAAGTCAAGGCCGATAAAAAGACCGACGAGCTTAAGGAAAAGATTAAAGAACTTGAAGATGCAAAGCTTAGACAGATTGCGGAATTCCAGAACTTCAGAAACAGAACAGAAAAAGAAAAGTCCCAGATGTTCGATCTTGGCTCCAAGAACGTAATCGAAAAAATACTTCCGGTTGTGGACAATTTTGAAAGAGGACTTGCAACAGTCGCTGAAGAAGAAAAGAATTCATCCTTTGTAGAGGGCATGAACAAAATCTACAAGCAGTTAATGACAGAGCTTGATAGCTTAGGCGTAAAACCCATAGAAGCAAAGGGTACCGAATTCAACCCGGACTTCCATAACGCAGTAATGCAGGTGGAAAGCGACGAGCTTGAAAGCGGAATGGTAGCAGAAGAACTTTTAAAGGGTTATACCTACAAGGATTCCGTTGTGAGACATTCAATGGTATCGGTAGTACAGTAAAGACAAACAAAACAGATTTAGGAGGATATAGAAATGTCAAAAATTATTGGTATCGATTTAGGAACAACAAACAGCTGTGTAGCTGTTATGGAAGGTGGTAAGCCCACCGTTATCGCTAACGCTGAAGGCGCACGTACGACTCCCTCAGTTGTAGCATTCTCAAAGACCGGTGAAAGATTAATCGGTGAGCCTGCAAAGAGACAGGCAGTTACAAATGCTGAAAAGACAATTTCATCCATTAAGAGAGATATGGGTACAGACAAGAGCCGTTCAATCGATGGAAAGAACTACTCTCCTCAGCAGATTTCAGCTATGATTTTACAGAAATTAAAGGCAGATGCAGAAAGCTACCTTGGCGAAAAGGTAACAGAAGCAGTTATTACAGTTCCCGCATATTTCAACGATGCTCAGCGTCAGGCTACCAAGGACGCAGGTAAGATTGCAGGTCTTGATGTAAAGAGAATTATCAACGAGCCCACAGCTGCAGCTTTAGCTTACGGCCTTGATAATGAAAAAGAACAAAAGATTATGGTATACGACTTAGGCGGCGGTACCTTCGATGTATCTATTATTGATATAGGTGAAGGCGTTATCGAAGTTCTTTCCACAAACGGTGATACATTCCTTGGCGGTGATGATTTTGATAACAAGATTACAGACTGGATGCTTTCTGAATTCAAGAAGGCTGAGGGTATCGATCTTTCCAACGATAAGATGGCATTACAGAGATTAAAGGAAGCTGCCGAAAAAGCAAAGAAGGAACTTTCTTCCGCTACCACTACCAACATCAACCTTCCTTTCATTACAGCTACAAGCGAAGGTCCCAAGCACTTTGATATGAACCTTACACGTGCTAAATTTGATGAACTTACCCACGACCTTGTAGAAAGAACCGCCATTCCTGTACAGAACGCATTAAAGGATGCAGGCTTAACACCTTCAGACTTAGGCCAGGTACTTTTGGTAGGTGGTTCAACACGTATCCCTGCAGTACAGGAAAAGGTTAAACAGTTAACCGGCAAGGAACCCTCCAAGACTCTTAATCCTGATGAATGCGTAGCAATCGGTGCTTCCGTTCAGGGTGGTAAGCTTGCAGGCGATGCAGGTGCTACAGATATCTTACTTCTTGATGTCACTCCTCTTTCTCTTTCAATCGAGACAATGGGTGGTGTAGCTACAAGACTTATTGAGAGAAATACTACTATTCCTACCAAGAAAAGCCAGGTATTCTCTACAGCAGCTGATAACCAGACAGCAGTTGATATTAACGTAGTACAGGGTGAAAGACAGTTCGCAAGGGACAACAAGTCTCTTGGTCAGTTCAGACTTGACGGTATTCCTCCGGCAATGAGAGGTGTTCCTCAGATCGAGGTTACCTTCGATATTGATGCTAATGGCATTGTAAATGTATCAGCTAAGGATCTTGGCACCGGTAAGGAACAGCACATCACAATTACTGCAGGTTCTTCAATGTCAGATGATGAAATCGAAAAGGCAGTTAAGGAAGCTCAGGAATTTGAAGCACAGGATAAGAAGAGAAAAGAAGCTATCGACACACGTAACGAAGCTGACTCCTTTGCTTTTCAGACAGAAAAGGCTTTAGCTGACGCAGGCGATAAGATTGATGCTGCAGCAAAAGAAGCATGCGAAGCAGACCTTAAGGCCTTAAAGGATATGCTTGAAGCTACCAAGGATCAGGAATTATCAGATTCTCAGATTGGTGACTTAAAGGCAGCTACAGAAAAGCTTAAGACTTCCGCACAGGCAGTATTTGCAAAGCTTTACGAGCAGGCGCAGGGTGCTCAGGGTGCAGGTCCTGACATGGGCGGTTTCCAGGGTAACTACCAGGAAGCTAATACCAATGATGCTAATGCTGATGATGTAGTAGATGGTGACTACAGAGAAGTCTAAAGAGATTCAGTCTTTAATAAAAATAAAAAAGAGGGGCGGGAATTCTCGCCCCGCTTTTGGAGTTAACAATGGCAGACAAACGAGATTACTATGAGGTACTGGGCGTTGACAAAAATGCCGACGACGATACACTAAAAAAAGCATACAGAAATCTTGCAAAGAAATATCACCCGGATATGCATCCTGGTGATAAGGAATGTGAAGAAAAATTTAAAGAAGCATCGGAAGCATATGCTGTATTGAGCGATGCCGAAAAGAGAAAACAGTACGATCAGTTCGGACATGCAGCTTTTGACGGTTCTCAAGGTGCAGGCGGATTTGGCGGCTTTGATTTTAACGGTGCCGACTTCTCTGATATTTTCTCTGATATATTCGGAGACTTTTTCGGTGGCGGAAGATCTTCATCCAGAAACCGCGGAAACGGTCCTATGAAGGGCGCTAATCTTCGCACCAGCATTCGAATTTCCTTTGAAGAGGCTGTATTCGGCGTAGAAAAAGAAATTGAACTTCCCTTAAAGGACGAATGTAAATGCTGTCACGGTACAGGTGCCAAGCCTGGTTCAAGCCCTGAGACCTGCTCAAAATGTAAGGGTCAGGGACAGGTGGTATACACCTCGCAGTCTTTCTTTGGCACTGTCAGAAATGTGCAGGCATGTCCAGACTGTAAGGGCTCAGGCAAAATTATTAAGGAAAAATGTACGGAATGCGGCGGTACCGGATATATTCAGAGTCGTAAGAAGATTATTGTATCTGTTCCTGCAGGTATCGATAACGGACAGAGCGTACGCATAAGCGGTAAGGGCGAGCCCGGTGTTAACGGTGGCGAAAGAGGAGACCTTTTGGTAGAAGTTCAGGTAGCTTCACATCCTATTTTCCAGCGTCGTGAAATGAACATTTATTCAACCGTTCCGATTTCTTTTGCAGTGGCAGCCTTAGGCGGCGAAGTGTTAATAGATACTGTGGACGGTCGCGTGGCTTATGAAGTAAAGGCAGGCACCCAGACGGATGCAAGAATCCGCTTGAAGGGTAAGGGTGTACCTTCGCTTCGCTATAAGGATATGCGCGGTGACCATTACGTTACCTTTGTGGTGCAGACTCCGGATAAACTTTCCCACGAAGCAAAAGAGCTTCTTAAGAAGTTTGACGAGCTAACAGGGGATTCTCTGAATGCGGTTAAAAATGCAGGAGAGAATACCGGGGGCGGCAGCGAGAAAAAGAAAAAATTCCGCAAATAAATTTTTAAGAGTGTCTTGAATTAAGACACTCTTTTTTATATTTCTATTTATTTTTTTAAAGTTTTATGGTAACCTATATTTTGGGTGGTTAGTGAATAAAACCGCAAGATATTCGGTCTAATCTTAATTCGGAGGGGTTATGGTATTATCGTTTTTAGGCTTTCTTGTAAGGCTTTGCATAGTGCTTTTTGTAGCGATGATAATAATGGTAAAACCTAATAAAAAACGTGACACCTCGTACTTTCACACCAAGATGTATGCCCACAGAGGACTTCACGGAAACGGGGTTATGGAAAATTCCTTAACGGCTTTCAGACTTGCAAGAGAAAAGGGCTACGGCGTTGAATTAGACGTTCAGATGACTAAAGACAAACAGCTTGTGGTGTTCCACGATGGTAACCTTAAGCGCATGACCGGAGTTGACGGCTATTTGAGAGACTACACCTACGAGGAACTTAGTAAATTAAGACTCCTTGACAGCAATGAACAGATTCCTTTGTTTGAGGATGTGCTTTTAACCTTAGGCAATACAGATTTAATCTGTGAAATAAAAGGTGATAATGGCAATAAATGCTATGAGCTTTGTGAAAAAACATTAAGCGCTTTGCGTAATTATAAAGGTTCTTTCTGCATAGAATCCTTCAGCCCTTTCCTTGTGAGATGGTTTAAGAAAAATCATCCGGAAATTATCAGAGGCCAGTTATCCTGTGACTTTTCAGGTGACTTAAATATGTCCTGGATACAGCGCTTTACAATGACCCACTTACTTGTCAATATTTTGTCACGTCCGGATTTTGTGGCATACAAACATCAGGATATAGACAAATTTGGTGTAAAACTGTGTAAAAGGATATATAAGCCCTTCATGGTAGCATGGACGGCGAAGGGGGAGGAAGAACAGAAATCGGCTTGGGGAAGCTTCGATTCTGTTATATTCGAACAATTTTCGGAGTAGGTTAGTGCTTTACTTCGGAGGCTTTAAGGATGGTACAGCAACCCACTATTAATGGGAAAATGGGTTATGAACAGTTTGATGTGGAAGGATTAAATTTCTTCCGTCGTTTGCTTGCGGCAATTCAGAACAAAGAATTTGTCGTTTATTTTCAACCAAAAGTTTCTATACAGGACATGAAAATGTCCGGGGCAGAGGCTCTGGTCCGGTGGAATTGTAACGGACAGATACTCCCTCCGGTTAAATTTATACCCTTCTGTGAAAGAACGGGTCTTGTAATTGACATAGATTTTTATGTGCTTGAAGAAACCTGTAAAAAGATGCGGGAATGGCTGGATCAGGGCCTTGAAATGGTGAGGATCTCAGTTAACTTCTCAAAATATCATTTTAACGAAAATGGTGTTGCGGAACGCATCCATAAGGTAATAAAGAGCTATAATATTCCTACTGAATACATTGAAGTTGAATTTACAGAAACCGCCTATCATGATAAAGAAGAATTATTAGAGTATACCGTGGACAAGCTTAAAAGCTATGGTATAAAGTCATCGATCGACGACTTTGGCTCCGGTTATTCTTCCCTCAACCTTCTTCAGAATATGGATTTTGAAGTGGTTAAACTTGATAAATCCTTACTTGGTAAAGGTGTTGAAAACGAAAAGGCCAAGAAGGTAATTTCAAGTATTATCCATATGGCAAAAGAACTTGAAATGGAAGTGCTTGCAGAAGGGGTCGAGACTACAAAGGAGCTTAACCTTTTAAAAGAATTAAAATGTGACACGGTACAGGGCTTTTTGTTTGATAAGCCTTTACCTATGGACGAATTTGAAAGAAGATTAAAGGCAAAGGTTTATCTGTTTGAGGATGAACAGCCTACGCCGGAGGATGCGACTATGAAATTGCAGGACGTTGGTCTTGAGGAAATTGAATCAGCCAGAAATGAAGGCCGCAGGAATGTTACAATTGATAATACTGAAAATGTACCACATAAAGAAAACCGTTATATGTCCTTTGAAAATGACTATACTGTAGAAAAGAAACATAAAGGTGCTTTGATTGCAGGTGTAATATTGATGCTTCTTTCCATCACTGTTTTAGGCGGAGCAATTTTAATAGGAATACACGGCGGCTTGTTTAATAAGAAAGACACTGCACAGGAAACTGAGATTATATACACTCAGGCAGAGGTAGATGAGCTTGTTGAAACGGAAGTTTCAAAGGCAGAGGCTGAGACTGAGGAAAGAGTTAATAAGGAATATAAGGAAAAGATTCGTGAAGCTGCAGAAGTGTACGGAGGCATGGCTAATCTTTTAAGATCTTTATTCCCGGATAATCTGGTTTTTATAAACGGTTATAAATTTGCTTTTGTACCGATTGACAGAAGTCTAAAACAGTCAACGGTAGAGGCCGCAAGATTTGTTACCGATGAAAATACCGGCTTTATGTATTACACGGATGAAAAGGGTAATAAAACCTCTTACATGGGAATTGACGTTTCCTCTTTCCAAAAAGACATTGACTGGCCTATGGTTAAATCAACCGGCATCGATTTTGCAATTATAAGAGTAGGCATAAGAGGCTACGGCTCTGATGGAAATCTTGCCGAGGACTCAAAATTCAAGGCTAACATTGAGGGCGCCATTAAAGCAGGTATCCCAGTAGGAGTTTACTTCTATACACAGGCGCTTGATGAAGCTGAAGCTATTGAGGAAGCACAGTTTGTACTTGATTTAATTTCGCCTTACGGCATTAAAGGCCCTGTAATTTTAGACGTTGAATTTGCAAACAGCAACGAGCGTATAAAGGATATTACTTCAAAACAGCGTACAAATAACATTATTGCTTTCTGCGATACAGTTTCTGCTGCAGGCTACAAGCCTATGATTTATTCTGATGTTAAATATTTTGCCAACAAGATGGATATAAGCCGTCTTGAAAATTACGAAAAATGGTATGCAAACTATAACGGACTTGAGGTAAACGAAGAAAGCTCTATATGGGCATACAATAACCCACTTATGTTCCCTTATGAATTTTCAATGTGGCAGTATTCAAATACCGGTTCTCTATCAGGTATAAGCGGCGATGTTGATTTTGACGTGCTTTTTGAAAAATGGTGGTAGGATGATAGAAGGCATTCAGACTTTAAAAAAGTGGATTGATGAATCTGACAACATAGTTTTCTTTGGCGGTGCAGGAGTTTCTACGGAAAGCGGCATTCCTGATTTTCGTTCTGTTGACGGTCTTTATCAGCAGAAATATAAATATCCGCCGGAGACTATTGTAAGCCATACTTTTTTAACAAAGAAGCCTGAAGAATTTTTTGAGTTTTATAAAGAAAAGATGGTGGCTCCTGCATTAAATGCCAAGCCTAACAGAGCCCACAAAAAGCTTGCGGATCTGGAAGCTATGGGAAAGCTTAAGGCTGTAATTACACAGAATATCGACAATCTTCATCAGACTGCAGGCAGCGCGGAAGTATTGCAGTTACACGGCACTATCATGAAAAATTATTGTAACAGATGCGGTAAAAAATATGATGTTAAAACAGTGCTTGAATCAAAAGGAATTCCAAGGTGTGAATGCGGAGGCACAATTCGTCCTGATGTAGTGCTTTATGAAGAAGGCCTTGATATGAATGTAATGGAAAAGGCCATAAGATATATTCAGAATGCTGATTTGCTGATAGTAGGCGGTACGTCTTTAGTGGTGTATCCTGCTGCAGGTTTAATAAGATATTATAAGGGCGACAAGCTTGCACTTGTCAATTTGTCTTCAACAGACCAGGATAAGTATGCGGATTTAGTAATTCATGAAAAGATAGGTGAAGTATTTTCTGAGGTATAAATATGGAAATACATGTAGGAGATACGGTTAAGCTTAAAAAGATGCATCCCTGCGGAAGTTACGAATGGCTTGTGTTAAGAGAAGGCGCCGATTTTAGAATTAAATGTAAGGGCTGTGAACATCAGATAATGTTATCAAGAAAAGCTCTTGAAAAAAACGTAAAAGACGTAAAAAAACCGGGGGTATGATGCCTCTGCTTTTAGGAGAGTCGTAGCGAAGCAAATTGCGAATATCATTGACTTTAATACAAAAACCCTATCTGCCAGGATGCGTTTCCTTTGTCTTAGCAGACAGGGTTTATTCGTTTATATTTGTTTATAGTTCTTTCATGCTATCGATACTGATCAAAAGTGTCGATAGGTTGTGCAGCGTCGCAGAGGTCGTCGGCTGGATTATACCGCCGACACCAAGCAAAATAAGTGCCGTATTGACTGATACGATCTTTCTGTAATTTTGGTTGATCCGTTTCATCAGTTCACAGCTAAGCCTACGCAAGCGTAACAGCTCATACAGATCCTCCGCTGAAATGGTAATATCCGCAATCTCACGTGCAAGCTCTGCGCCGTCACTGATGGCAATGCCTGCATCTGCCCTCGAAAGTGCCGGAGAATCATTAACACCATCACCGACCATTATCACACGCCGCCCGGATGCCTTTTCCCGTTCGATAAAATCTGCCTTATCCTCCGGTAAAACCTCGGCATAATATTCATCTACACCGACACGGGCTGCCACAGCTACTGCCGTCTTTTCGCTGTCTCCGGTCATCATTACAATCTTCGAAAAGCCTGCCTCACGAAGTGCTCTCACCACTGCAGTGCTTTCTTTTCGCAGCGGATCCTCGATACAGATCACTGCCTCAAGCGCACCGTCGATGGCCATATACAGATGAGAATATTCCTCAGGCAGTGAATCAAAACGTTCCTTATATTCAGGTCTGATCTCACTGTTCTCATCATCAAATACAAAATGTGCGCTTCCGATGATGACGCGCTGATTTCCGATATAAGAGGAAATTCCATGCGCCACGATATATTCCACCTTTGAATGCATTTCCTCGTGATCAAGTCCTGCTGTCTGTGCAGCTGCAACAACTGCCTTTGCCATGGAATGTGGAAAATGCTCCTCTAGGCATGCTGCCATGCGAAGCAGCTCGCTCTTATCATATGTACCCATCGATATGATCTGCTTCACTGTAGGTCTGGCCTCTGTTAAGGTGCCGGTTTTATCAAATACGATCGTCTCTGCCTCTGCGACCGCCTCAAGGAATTTTCCTCCCTTTACGGTGATGCCGCCTTCACCTGCCTGTCGAATCGCAGACAGTACAGCAAGTGGCATAGCAAGCTTTAATGCGCAGGAAAAATCTACCATCAGCACAGCCAGTGCCTTCGTAGAATTTCTCGTAAGCAGCCATGTAACGACAGTTCCTGCCAATGTAACAGGAACCAACCGATCTGCAAGGCGTGATGCTTTTCCCTCTACGGAAGATTTGAGCCGCTCGGATTCCTCGATCATCGTTACGATTCGCTCATAGCGTGATGTTCCTCCGACCTTCTTGACACAAAAAGTGATCTCACCCTCCTCCAAGACGCTTCCTGCATATACATATCCGCCCTGCTGACGATGGACAGCTAAGGGCTCTCCGGTAAGCGAAGCCTGGTTTACCATGCCATCACCTGATACGACTATGCCGTCAAAGGGGATGATGCTTCCCATATGTACCACTACAAGATCCGCTTCCTTAACCAGAGAGGAATCTACCAGCACCTCGCCATCTCCGCTCTTTAACCAAACCTTTGTCTCCTGAAGCGCCATACTGCGCGCCAGATCCCCGACAGATTTTTTATGTGTCCACTCCTCGAGTGTCTCGCCAAGACCAAGTAAAAACATGACAGAGCCTGCTGTCGTGGTATCTCCGCGCAGGAGCGATACAAAAATCGCCGTAGCATCCAGTACCGCAACCTCTAACCTGCCACGTAAGAGACTGCTCACTCCTGCTTTTAGATAACGCAGACTATGCCAGATTGTCCATGCCGCACGCAATGGATACGGAAGCAGCAGCTTTCTGGTATAGTGCCACAAAATCTGTGATGTAAGCTTGTCCTGATATTCATGATTTAATTGCCGTCCGGAATGCGACAGTACTGCCTCCGGAACAGCTGCGGACTCATAATGGAATCGTTTCAACGCCTGAATCAAAGGCTCTCGATCCCCAGTAAAGCAAATACAGGCATCGGCCGTCCGCTCATGTACCGTCACCTGCGTCACAGCTTCCAGCGATTTCAAATAATACAAGAGCGTATCCGCCTGTGTTACAGACATACGCTCCTGTATTACATGAATTCGGATTCTTCCAGAAATCTCATGCTTAATCTGAAATTTCATTGATTATTATTCCTGTGCTTCCTCGGTTTTTTCAGCTTCGTCCTCCTGCATGGCCTCTGCCGCTGCCTTTGCACGTTCTTCATTGATCTGCTTTGCCTCAGCTAAGATATCGCCTGCATTCTCCTGAACGGTTTCAGCAGTCTTCACCACACAATCCTTTGCACGAAGTACAGCCGCTGTACAGTTCGTATATACCTTTTTTGCATCTGCACTGGATAGGATCTTAATACCTACAGTTCCAAACAGTACTCCGCCTGCGAATAATCCAATTTTTTTAAGCTTAAAGTTATTCATAATAAAATCCTCCCATTCCTTTTTCTTGAAGTCTAACACCTATTTTTTTATTTTTCAAGCGAAAGGTATTCCTAACCTTGCCTTCTTTAAATAGTTACAAGAAAGCCTTGATTTACGGTTTTCTTTGTGGTAGTATAATATTCCGTGATAAACAATTCCTTGCTCATATTATGGATATGGGCCAGAGACCAAAAGGAGGTAACAAGCATGAACAAATATGAATTAACAGTTGTTGTTAGTGCGAAAATCGAAGATGACGAGAGAGCCGCTGTTGTCAATAAGGCTAAGGCTTACGTTGAAAGATTCGGTGGAAAAGTTACAAACGTTGAGGAAGCTGGAAAGAAGAGATTAGCTTACGAAATTCAGAAACAGAAGGAAGCTTTCTATTATTTCATCCAGTTCGACGCTGAAGCAACCGCTCCCGCTGAAATCGAAAACAGAGTTCGCATTATGGATAACGTTCTCAGATTCTTAATCGTTCGTACAGACGAAAATTAATCGAATTGATAGGAGAATCAAAATATGAATAAAGTTATTCTTATGGGCAGATTAACAAGAGACCCCGAGGTAAGATATACCCAGGGCGACAACTCAATGGCAATTGCCAGATACACATTAGCTGTAGACAGAAGACAGTCACGTAACAGTCAGGAAGATCAGACTGCTGATTTCATCAGCATTGTGGCTTTTGGTAAGTCCGGTGAATTTGCTGAAAAGTATCTTCACAAGGGCACAAAGCTTGTAGTATCAGGCAGAATTCAGACAGGCTCTTACACCAACAAAGACGGTGTTAAGGTCTACACAACAGAGGTAGTTGCAGAGGATCAGGAATTCGCTGAAAGCAAGAACAGTGCTTCTAACGGCGGGGGATTTACAGGTTCCGATCGTCCTCAGAATGACGGCTTCATGAACATTCCTGAAGGAATTGATGAAGACCTTCCTTTTGCGCAACCTACCAGATAAAATAGGAGGCAAAATCATGGCATTTAATAAAGCTGATAAAGGCGACAAGTCCGATGCACCTATGAGAAGAAAGGGTGCTATCCGCAGAAGAAAGAAAGTTTGTGCTTTCTGTGGAAAAGATAACACAATCGATTACAAAGATGTTGCTAAATTAAAGAGATACGTATCTGAGCGTGGTAAGATTCTTCCCAGAAGAATCACAGGTAATTGCGCTAAGCATCAGAGAGCATTAACAGTAGCTGTTAAGCGTGCTAGACACATCGCTCTTATGCCCTACCAGCAGGATTAATCTTTGAACCAAAAGCCAATCGTGAAAGCGGTTGGCTTTTTTAACTTATAGGAAATTGCGTTGCAATTCCCTATAGGTTAAAAAGGCACTACGTGCCAATGAATCGCACTGCGGCTAATCATGCAAGCAGGATTCTTTATACATTATTCTATTTCATTTACATCTCTAAAATGTTATACTATAAAAGTAATTTTTTAATTTTGAATAAGGCTTAAGCCTGAGAGGGTATTATGAATAACAAAATCAAATTACGAGGAAAATTAAAAGCATATCTTTTTTCTTCCTTGGCTCTTGGCATTGTTCTTTTTATAATAAATCTTTACGTTTATACCCGTGATGCACTTTCGGGGCTTGTATTATCAAGCTTCCTTGTTATTTATTTTCTTATAGCCCTTTTGCATTATTTCAGAGGGTCCCATAAAATTATGTTTGAGCTGGTTAATTTCGCCACTCAGTACGGCCAGATTCAGAAGCAGCTTTTAAAGAATCTGGATGTAGCTTATGCAATTTTAGATGATAACGGAAAGATTGTCTGGGGCAATACAGCCTTTGAAAGACTTGCCGGCAAGGACAGCTTTGCAAATAAATCAATTACAGGTATTTTTCCTTCTATTACAAAGGATAAACTTCCCGGTGCAGAACTTGATTTTACCGAAAATGAATTTGAAATTTCCTATATGGAGGGCGAATACATTGTTAAGCTTAAAAAGATTCCTCTTAAGGAAATGGCAGATTCAAACGCTTTAATAGAAGCAGATGAAAACTACCAAGGCTTCCTTGTGGCGCTCTATTTATTTGACAATACAGCCTTAAAACTTGCATTGCGTGAGGTAGACGATCAAAGCCTTGCAGTGGGCCTTGTTTATATCGACAATTATGAAGAGGCATTGGAAAGCGTTGAAGAAGTAAGACGTTCGCTTTTAACCGCTTTAATTGAGCGAAAGGTTAATAAATATATGTCATCGCTTGATGGCATCACAAAAAAGATTGAAAAAGATAAATACCTTGTAATACTCAGAAAGAGCAGTATTGCACAGTTAAAAGAAAACAGATTTGATTTACTAGAAGATGTTAAAGGTGTAAATATCGGTAACGATATGGCAGTTACATTGAGCATCGGTGTAGGCTTAGACGGTTTAACCTATGCTCAGAATTATGAATTTGCAAGAGCTGCAATCGATATGGCACTGGGTCGTGGAGGCGATCAGGCAGTTGTTAAGACTCCCGATCAGTTAAGCTATTACGGAGGCAAGAGCCAGCAGGTAGAAAAGAACACTCGCGTTAAAGCAAGAGTTAAAGCTCACGCTCTTATGGAAATTATTTCAAGTAAGGACCAGGTTTTTGTAATGGGTCACAGACTTGGAGATGTAGACAGCTTTGGTGCTTCAATAGGCATTTACAGGATTGCAAAGACCTTGGAAAGAAAAGCGCACATTGTATTAAACGACGTTACTTCTTCTATGAAGCCTTTGGTTGATTTGTTTGTAAACAATCCTGAATACGACCCAGACATGATTGTTTCTTCAGAAAAGGCTTTAAACGAAATCGGCAACAATGCGGTTCTTATAATCGTAGACGTTAATAAACCAAGTATTACAGAGTGCCCGGAGCTTTTTGGAAAATGCAAGTCGGTTGTAGTGTTAGACCACCACAGACAGAGTTCGGAACCTATTGAAAACGCAACGCTTTCCTATGTTGAGCCCTATGCATCCTCTACCTGTGAAATGGTTTCGGAAATTTTACAGTACACAACAGATAACTGTAAGATCCGTCCTGAGGAAGCAGACTCAATGTATTCAGGCATTATGATTGATACAGATAATTTTGCCCAGAAGACCGGCGTACGTACCTTTGAAGCGGCTGCATTCTTACGTAGAAATGGTGCTGATGTTACCAGAGTGCGTAAGCTCTTCAGAGAAGATGTTAACGAATATAAGGCACGTGCAGACGCTGTAGGCCAGGCTGAAATTTACAAGGATGCCTTTGCTGTTTCCGTATGTGAAGCAGATGACTGTGCAAGTCCTACCGTTGTGGGGGCACAGGCCGCCAATGAACTTCTTAACATTAAAGGCATTAAGGCAAGCTTTGTATTTACCTATTATCAGAACACCGTTTATATAAGTGCCCGTTCCATAGATGAAGTAAACGTACAAATTATTATGGAAAAACTCGGCGGCGGTGGTCACATGAGCGTAGCAGGTGCACAATTAACAGAGACTACGATTATGGATGCTATAGAATTACTTAAAGAAACACTCGATGAAATGTTGAGTGGAGGAGAAATTTAATGAAGATTATTTTACTTGAAGATGTTAAGTCCCTTGGAAAAAAGGGACAGATTTTAGAAGTAAATGACGGATATGCAAGAAACTGCATTATTCCTAAAAAGCTTGGCCTTGAAGCAACACCGGCCAATCTTAATAATTTAAAGCTTCAGAAAGCTAATGAAGAAAAGCTTGCAAAAGAAAGACTTGAGGAAGCAAAGAAAACAGCTCTGGAACTTTCAAAACTTACTGTCAGGGTAAATATGAAGGGTGGAGAAGGAGGAAGAGTATTTGGCTCCGTTTCTTCTAAAGAAATTGCTGAGGAAGCAAAGAAGCAATTTGGTGTTGAAATTGACAAAAAGAAAATTGTATTGGAGGACAGCATTAAGTCCTTTGGCACATTTGAATTTACAGTAAAATTACACCCTGAAGTTACCGCAAAAATGAGAGTTAAGGTAGAAGAGAATGGCTGAGGAATGGCAAAAGAGAATTCTTCCAAACAGCCCTGAAGCAGAGAAGTCGGTTATCGGCTCAATGCTTATGGACAAGGATGCAATTACAATTGCTTCCGAAATACTGCTTGGGGAAGACTTTTATATCAAACAAAATGAAATTTTGTTTGATACAATGGTTGAACTGAATAATGAGAGTAAGCCGGTTGATTTAGTAACTCTTTCAAATAGGCTTAAGGAAAAGGATGTGCCTCCGGAAATTTCCAATATGGAATTTGTAAGAGAGCTTTTGGAAAGTGTTCCAACCTCCGCCAATGTAAAGCACTATGCTCAGATTGTGGCAGAGAAGGCATCCTTAAGAAAACTTATTAAGACAACCGAAGAAGTAGAAAATGCCTGCTACGTCCAGAAGGACCCAGTTGAAGTCATTATGGATGAAACAGAGAAGAAAATATTCAAGGTGATTCAGAAGCGAAATGCAGGGGATTACGTGCCCATCAGCACAGTTGTAAACAATGCCCTTGATAAAATATCCATTGCGGCCAAACACAAGGGCAAGGTGACGGGTATAGCAACAGGCTTTACTGATCTTGATTACAAAACGGCAGGATTACAGCCTTCAGACCTTATTCTGATAGCTGCCCGTCCATCAATGGGTAAGACAGCCTTCGTGCTTAACATAGCCCAAAACATGGCTTTTAAGCAGCATAAATCGGTTGCTATATTCTCGTTGGAAATGTCAAAAGAACAGTTGGTGAACCGTTTGTTCTCTTTGCAGTCAGGCGTGGATGCCCAGAAACTCAGAACCGGCAACCTTGAAGAATCTGATTGGGAAATGCTTATTGAAGGCGCTACGGAAATTGGACAGTCAAACCTTATAATTGACGATACACCAGGTATCAGCATTGGTGAATTAAGATCAAAGTGCAGAAAATATAAGCTTGAACATAATCTGGAATGCATTATGATTGACTACCTGCAGTTAATGACAGGCTCGGGAAAGAGTTCCGAATCAAGACAGCAGGAAATTTCGGATATTTCGCGTTCGTTAAAGTCACTTGCAAGAGAATTGAATGTGCCGGTAATCGCACTTTCACAGCTCAGCCGAGCCGTTGAACAGCGTCCGGACCACAGACCCATGCTTTCAGATTTAAGAGAATCTGGAGCAATCGAGCAGGATGCCGACGTTGTAATGTTTATCTACAGAGATGACTATTACAACCACGAAAGTGAGAATAAGGGTGTTTCTGAAATTATTATAGCTAAACAGCGTAACGGCCCTATCGGTACCGTGGAACTTGCATGGTTACCAGATCTTACAAAATTTGCTAATCTTTCAAGAGAAAAGAATTGAGAATATAATTGATGCAAATAAAAAGACCTGAATGAAATTCATCCAGGTCTTTGCTTTGTCTAAAATTAGCCTTCTGAAATAGCAGAAACAGGGCACTGAGCTGCACATGAACCACAAGAGATGCATGTATTCTCATCAATTTCAAACTTAGTATCGCCGGCTTCAATTGCACCAACGGGGCACTGTGATTCGCATGAACCACAAGATACGCAAGAATCAGAAATAACAAATGCCATGGTTGTATCCTCCTTAATATTCATTTGACTTTAACTCATTTTAATATAGATTTTTCTAATTAACAAGTGCTTAATTAAACACTGAGTTTTGCTCTTCTTTCTTTAATACCATCTATAATGGCCTTCTTCTTTTCAATAAGAAGATTTTTATCCATTGGAGGCACATCCTTTAATACATAGTCTATGCCAAGCTTTTCATATTTAGTCTTACCCATATCGTGATAGGGGAGTACGTCTAAAGCCTTTAAAGTCTTTAATCCACCGATAAAATAGCCTAATTTATGAAGATAAAATTCATCATCGGTTATACCTGGTACCACAACGTGTCTTATCCAGGTATCTACGCCTTTTTCGCTTAAATATTCTGCAAAAGCAAGGATGTTTTCGTTCTTCTGCTTTGTGAGCTCTAAGTGCATTTCAGGATCTATATGCTTGATGTCAAGCATAACAAGATCGGTTAATTCCATAAGCTTATCAAATTTAGCCATAAGCTTAGGAGAATTTGGATTAAAGGCAATTCCTGAAGAGTCAATACAGGTATGAATATTCTTTTTCTTGGCAAGAGTGAACAAATCGATTAAGAAATCAATTTGCATTAAAGGCTCACCGCCTGTAACGGTTATACCGCCATTCTTATAAAAGCCCTTGTTACGCTCGTACTGCTCGATAATGTATTCAGGCTCCATTAAAGTACCTGCATTCATTTCCCAGGTGTCGGGATTGTGGCAGTATTTACAGCGCATGGGGCAACCCTGCACAAATACAACATATCTTACTCCGGGGCCATCAACGGTGCCGAAGCTTTCTAGAGAATGAATTCTTCCCTGCATAATAAAAACTCCTGTCAATGATATTCGCAATTCGCTTCGCTACGGCTCTACTAAAAGCGGCACTACGTGCCTTACGAGGTACTGGGCTTGTAACCCAGCACCTCGTTCAAGAGCACCCACTGCCTAAAGGCAGTGGGTTTTCTTGAGCTTTTATAAAACGCTATTATAATGCAAGCAAGGCACCGTTTTCTAATATTAATTAAAAACGGTGCCTTGGAATTCAAAAAGATTAAAGCTCACAGTTGTTTACGGTTCTGGGGAAGGGAAGTACGTCTCTGATATTTCCCATACCTGTTAGATACATAACGCATCTTTCAAAGCCAAGACCAAAGCCTGCATGTCGTGCAGTACCATATTTACGAAGGTCTAAATAGAAGTCGTAGTCTTCTTTCTTTAGACCGCACTCTTCCATTCTCTTAAGTAATTTGTCGTAATCATCTTCACGCTGTGAGCCACCAATGATTTCGCCGATGCCCGGCACCAGACAGTCCATTGCAGCAACGGTCTTTCCATCCTCGTTAAGCTTCATATAGAAGGCTTTGATTTCCTTAGGGTAATCGGTTACGAATACAGGGCGTTTAAATTCAACCTCTGTTAAATATCTTTCATGTTCTGTCTGAAGGTCTGAACCCCAGTGAACAGGATATTCAAATTCATCGTTGTGCTTTTCTAAAATCTTTATGGCGTCTGTATAGGTGATGCGGCCAAAGTCTGAACCTGCCACATGCTTAAGTCTTTCGATAAGACCCTGATCGATGAACTGGTTAAAAAAGTTCATTTCTTCTTTGGCGTTTTCAAGCACATAATTAATAACATATTTAAGCATTGCTTCTGCCAGAATCATATCGTCTGTTAAATCGGCAAAGCAGATTTCAGGCTCTATCATCCAGAATTCCGCAGCATGTCTTGTGGTGTTTGAATTTTCCGCTCTGAAGGTAGGTCCAAAGGTGTATACGTTCTTGAATGCAAAAGCATAAGTCTCAACATCAAGCTGACCGGATACAGTAAGGTTTGTTACCTTATTAAAGAAGTCCTTGGAATAATCAATCTTTCCGTCTTTGGTCATAGGAAGGTTGTTTAAGTCAAGAGTAGTAACCTGGAACATTTCGCCTGCACCTTCACAGTCACTTCCTGTAATAAGAGGAGTATGTACATATACAAAGCCTCTCTCCATAAAGAAGTTGTGAATTGCAAAAGCAATTAATGAACGCACTCTGAAAACCGCCTCAAAGGTATTGGTTCTTGCTCTTAAATGAGGGATTGTGCGTAAATATTCAAGGGAGTGGCGCTTTTTCTGAAGAGGAAAATCAGGCGTTGACATGCCCTCGATTAAAATTTCCGTAGCCTGCATTTCAAAAGGCTGTTTTGCATCCGGAGTAGCAACGATTGTACCCCTTGCTACGATTGCAGCGCCTACGTTCTGCTTTGAAATGGTGTCAAAATTTTCAAGCTTGTCTGAATAAACAATCTGTAAGGGTTCAAAGAAAGTACCGTCGTTAAGCACGATAAAACCGAAGGTCTTTGAATCTCTTATACTTCTTACCCAGCCGCCTACAGTGACTTCTTTGCCAATGTATTTGTCCTTTTCTCTAAATAACAATCTTATATCTGTTAATTCCATTTTTATATCTCCATTCTAAATTATGCTTTATTTAGCAACCGACGTAACTGAAAGAATATATTCATTTACCGCATTCTTCATTTCGTCTGTATCTTCATCATCAATGCCTAAAATCGAAGCAATCTTATAAAGCACGATTTCTTCCCTGGCATATTCTTCTGAAAGCTCGTCAACGGATGTGCCGCAGAGTTCAAGGTAATAGTCTACATCAATTGAATAATTTTCAGCCGCCTCTTTAAACTGCTCGTTTATATATTCCTTTTCCCTATTTATAAGAGCTTTTGGAATTTCTTTAAATTCCGAGGTGTCTGCTGCATTTTTGATTACTTCTGAGACTATTTTATTTTCATAGTCGTATTCTGCAAAAGAAAAAACCATTTTTCTTATATACACCATAAATTCATTGGAGGTTTTATAAACCTTTGAATCAAGAGCTGCAATGGTTTCATCTGTCATGGGAAGGATTGCACCGTTTTCATCCGTAAGATTATTTTCTTTTGCCAAAAGCTCATAATAATAATCTGCGTATTTCTTGACGGTTGAATCAGTTACCTCGTCTTTTACCGCTGTAACCGTAAGGCCTTCGTATGCACCGATTTTCTCTATGCATTCGTCTACATTTTCCGTAGTTAAAACAAAATCCTCCGGCACAGCCGGATTACCACAGGATATCATGCCAATAGCGCATACAGAAGCAAGCGCTATTGTAAGCAGTCGGTTCTTCATGACTCTGCCTTCCTTTATCCAATAAGTACACTATAAAAAAGTATAACACATGATTTATAGCACAGAACAGAGTAAAATTCAAGAATTGCCCCAAGATTTCCTTGTTTTTCACAATTAACAATGTTACAATGTGAACGCAATATTTTTTTGGAGGTGTTTTTCATGTCAACAGGTTGGATAGTTACGATCATTGTCGTTGCTGTTTTGATTGCTTTGATCGTTGTTTTATATTTCTTGGGAAAGAAAGCTGAAAAGCGTCAGGCTGAGCAGCAGGCACAGATGGAGCAGTACAAGCAGACAGTTTCAATGCTTGTAATCGACAAAAAGAAAATGAAGCTTACAGAATCAGGTCTTCCCCAGTCAGTTATCGACCAGACCCCCAAGATGATGAGAAGAGCAAAGCTTCCCATCGTAAAGGCTAAGGTTGGTCCTCAGATTATGAGTCTTGTAGCTGATGAAAAGATTTTTGATTCTATTCCCGTTAAGAAGGAAGTTAAAGCTACTGTAAGCGGAATCTACATTACAGGCGTCAAAGGCCTTCACGGTAAGATTTCTACGGAAGCAAAGAAAAAGAAAGGCTTTAAGGCCTGGGTTGAACGCATGCAGGTTAAAGCAGGCGCCAAGACAGTTTAGAACTATCGAGAAAGAATACTGCTTGCAGGATTCTCCTCCTGCGGCGGGTCGCTTCAAAGACCTTGTTCCATTCCTCTTAAGTACGCATCATTGCCACGGTGTAAACCGTGGCATTTTTTATAAAACACTTTGGATTTTCATATCTATTTCACATCTTGCCACATGACTGTAATTCATTTCCATGTCATAAGAAATAATCATATTAATTTCATCATCAGCTTCCTTATATTTAATGAATTCAGTGTCGATACCGATAAGCAGGTCTCCAAAGGGAGTGTTGTAATTTGTGTAATTTTTCTTGCCCTCTTCAAAAATCATGTGCACGTTGTATTTGCCCTTTTTGGTAAGCTCAAGGGAATGCTCATCAAATTTCAGCATACTATTTATTATTTCTTCACCGTCCAATGACTCTTCATAGGTCACGAAATTTTTGTTTGCCTTATTATAAAAGGTGCCTCTTGTAAGCGTCTCTATTCTCTGGTCGTCCTTGTTTTCTTCATCGGGAGTGTACAAAAGACCCTTTATCGAAACTAAAACATCTTTTTTCAAATCAATTTCCTTCTTATATCTTTAAGCTTGCAAGAATTGACATTTCCTGATTATCTATATGCTCTGTAGCAGCCTTTCGTGCAGCCTTTCCATCGCCCTTTAAAATTGCATCCATCAAAACCTTATGTTCCCTTACAAGACGTGAATGCTGGGATTCATCCTTTATGTATTCAAAACGGTAGCGATACATCTGCTCTGCAAGATTGTTAATCATGGTAACAAGCCTTTCATTTCCCGTAGCACCGATTATTATATCATGAAAGTCAACATCCGCCTTAGCTATAACGGTGGCATTCTTCGTTAAAACCGCCTCTTCAAAAGCACGGCAGGCATCAATAAGCCTTTCCTTTTCATCCTCAGTAATACGCTCGGAAGCAAGCTCTGCGCAGAAAGCATCAAGGTCTCTTCTTACCTCAAGCACATCCCTTAAGCCACGCTCTGAAATTTCTGAAACAATTGCCCCTCTTCTTGGAATGTTTGTAACAAGTCCCTCAAGCTCTAATTTTCTGATGGCTTCTCTTATGGGAGTACGGCTTACGCCAAGTTTAGAAGCAAGCTTAATTTCCATTAAACGTTCACCCGGCTTTATTTCCCCTGTAAGAATTGCTTTTCTTAAGGTCTGAAACACTACATCCCGCAAGGGTAAATATTCATCCATGTTAAGTACAAAATCTTCCATCGTTACTCCCTTCTTATTTAAATCGCTCAGGAACCGTCTTTTTAAACAAAGTGGCTTCCACATCAAAATCCTTGTATTTTTCTTTTAGCTTCATTGCTGCTGCAGCTGCAGCCTTAATCGAAGTAAAAAGTCCAAACACCGTAGGACCGCTTCCCGTCATAATGGCATTTACGGCATTTAATTCAAGCATATCTTTTTCTATTTCCTTAATTACCGGATGCATTGAAACCGTTACAGGCTCTAATATGTTTTTAAGTAATTTAGCTACTTCCATGCCATCATATTTTTCTATTGCCAAAAGCATTTTATCTACATCCGGATGCTTTGGCTTTCCCTGTGCGTCAAAAGCCATATATACATCTTTTGTAGAAACAAAAACATTTGGCTTACATATTACAGTAGGGAAGCTTGGAAGCGGGTTTAAAGGTGTTAACACCTCCCCTATTCCTTCAGAAAGACATAAGCCCCCTTCTATGCAAAATGGCACGTCCGCACCGATTTTTACTGCCATCTGTCTTAATTCATCGTAATTTAAGCCTAAAGAAAAAAGTCTGTTTAGCCCACGGAGTGTTGCAGCCGCGTCTGCGCTTCCCCCTGCCATGCCGGCAGCTATGGGAATATATTTTGATAAAGTAATCCTTACGTCAAATCTTCTGTTGGTTTTTGCTTCCAAAAGTCTTGCCGCTTTTATAATAAGGTTGTCGGTACCGTTATTCTGCTCCTCATTTAGCATTTCATTGTCGGTAATTAAAACGATGCCTTCTCCTTCTTCAAGTTCATCAAATCGAAGGTCGTCGCAAAGAGTTAAAGACTGCATAATCATTCTCACATCGTGGTATCCGTCAGGACGTTTTCCCGTGATGTCAAGAGATAAGTTAATTTTTGAATGAGCCTGTTCGTATATAATCATAGTGAATCCCAAAATTTTGTATTTTGCACATTGTATTTTGTTTATTGTATACATTATACTTAAAATACATTATAAAAAAATAAAAATTTTTTTCAATTCTCTGTAAAGTTTATTTTTTTATTGTCGATAAGAAATTCAGAAGTAGACTATTAACGCACAAGGATGTGCAGGATGAGAGTGGTCCATCCACAGAAAGGAATCGTTATGAATGTAAAAGGAGTTACATCATCGGTTGAAAGCTTCGCTTCCTACAATAAAGCAGAAGTTAAAGAAAAGCAGGCAGTTGAAGCTGCCAGGGTCACAAAGGAAGATACGGGAGTTGTTTACGAGCCTACGCTTGATTCTCCCACATCTACTCAGAAGGCCAATAACGAAATTATTGCCAAATTAAAAGCTGATGCAGAGGAAAGAACCGCACAGCTTCAGTTAATTGTACAAAAGCTCATATCCAAACAGGCTGTAGCTTTTTCTGATGCCTCTGATATGTGGAATTTCTTAAGAGAAGGCAATTTCACAGTTGACGCCGCCACAAAGGCTCAGGCCAAAGAAGATATTTCAGAAGACGGCTATTGGGGAGTTAAACAGACCTCTGACAGAATCGTAGATTTTGCAGTTGCTTTAACAGGCAGCGACACAGGCAAATTAGGCGATATGCTAAAAGCCTTCAAAAAGGGCTACGCTCAGGCAGAAAAGATCTGGGGCGGCGAGCTTCCTGAAATTTCCAAAAAGACCTACGATGCGGTTATTGAGAAATTCAATAACTTAATGAACCAAGAAGCATAATTTGTAAAGCTTACTTTCGTGGTTGTAAATGATATTCGCAATCCGCTTCGCTACGGCTCTACTAAAAGCGGCACTACGTGCCTATTTAACGCATCCTATTATTTCGTGGATATCTTCATAATTATTCTTTAATAAATATTCCTCAATTCCATCTATTACTTCAATTGTCGCAAGAGGATTAGAAAAATTAGCAGCACCTACCGCCACCATTGTGGCTCCTGCCATAAGCATTTCAAGTGCATCCGTAGCATTGCTTATGCCCCCCATGCCTATAATGGGAAGCTTAACGGCATTGGCACATTCATATACCATTCTTACGGCTATGGGGTGAATTGCAGGACCTGATAATCCGCCGGTTTTATTGGCAAGCACAAATTTTCTTTTATTTACATCAATCTTCATGCCGGTGATTGTATTAATTAATGAAATACCGTCTGCTCCTGCTGCCTCACAGGCTTTTGCCATATCGGAAATTTTTGTCACATTTGGGCTAAGCTTCATAATAACAGGCTGTTTAGCCTTTTTCTTTATTTCTCTTGTGATGTTTTCTAAAGCCCCTACATCCTGTCCAAAGGCTATGGCGCCTTCCTTTACATTGGGGCAGGATACATTAATTTCAAGTAAGTCGGCTTTCGAATCTCCTAGCTTTTCCACAACCCCTATATATTCTTCGATGGTTTTTCCACATACATTTACTATGACTTTTGTATCAAAGTTATCTAAAAATGGAAGATCTCTTTCCATAAACACATCTATACCAGGATTCTGAAGACCGATTGCATTAAGCATGCCTCCATAGGTTTCAGTCACTCTTACAGTGGCATTTCCTGTCCATGGTGTTAACGCTACACCCTTTGTGGTAACTGCTCCAAGTCTGTTTAAATCTACAAATTCAGAATATTCAATCCCCGAGCCAAAGGTGCCGGAGGCTACCGTTACCGGATTTTTAAATTCAATTCCTGCTATATTTACCGATGTATTCATCAGATTTCCACCTCTCTTGCATCAAATACAGGTCCTTCCGTGCAGACCCTCGCATTATTTACATGGGAATGAGAATCCTTTTTAACGGTTTTACATACACAGCCAAGGCAGGAACCGACACCGCAGGCCATTCTTTCTTCCAAAGAAATGTATGCCTCTATGCCTTTTTCTTCTGCATACTGTTTAATTGCCTTAAGCATGGGCATGGGACCGCAGGCATATATTATGTCTGCACTGATTTTTTTATTTTTAATTGCATCCAGCACATTTCCCTTAGTGCCTGCGCTTCCATCCTCTGTGGCAATTACCGTTTTAGAATATTTCTTAAAATCATTCCTTAGAAAAAGTTCCTCATTTCGATATCCTAAAATCGTTGTAACTTCTTTTGCCTTTATTCTTTTTGAAAGCTCCAAAATCGGAGGCACACCGATACCGCCGCCTATTAAAACTGCCTTTTTATCTTTAGCTTCGTCCATAGGGAAGCCGTTACCTAAAGGGCCTAAAATTTTCACTTCATCCCCTTCTCTGTATAAAGAAAATTCTTTGGTACCCTGCCCTGTAACTCTGTACACAAGGCGTAATACCTTTCCTCCGATTGCCTCACATATACTGATGGGACGTGGTAAAATCATTGAGCCGTCCTTTGGATACACCATAACAAACTGACCGGGCTTTGCATTTTTAGCAGTCTGAGTCTCAAGATATAATTCATAAATTCCAAAGGCGATACAGCCTGCCTTTACCACAACGGCACTTTCATAGGTCTTCATATACTAAGTCCCCTTTATAATTTGACTTGCTTTTTAACTTTATCACATTTCATTATTGCGCGAAATAACTTTTCGCAATATAATATGCGTGTTTTTAAACTACATAGGCTTACGGAGTATTATATGCTTAGATTCATTATTGCAGCCATCTGGGTTGTGTTATTTTTAATTGTATCAATTCCCATTCAGTTAATTCTTTTAATCACCGGTCTTTTTTCAAAAAAAGCAAAAGCTCAAATTTCCCAAAGCATCATTTGTGCAGGCTTTAAAGGTGTAAAGCTTCTTGCAGGCACAAGCCTCTTAATTTTAGGAAAAGAAAACATTCCAAATGACAGAGCCGCTTTATTTGTACCAAATCATCGGTCCGTTTTTGATATTATACTTACCTACCCTTTGTGGAAAAGGCAGACTGCCTATGTTGCCAAGAAGGAAATTAAAAAAGTTCCTGTTTTCTCTGCCTGGATGTCATTTATGAACTGCCAGTTTCTTGACAGAAAAGATTTGCGTGCCGGCTTAAAGGTAATTTTAAAGTGCGTTGATTTAATAAATGAAGGTATAAACGTAGTAATATTTCCTGAAGGCACCAGAAACAAAGGCGAGGAAGCTTTACAGCCTTTCCATGACGGAAGCCTAAAAATCGCAGAAAAAGCCGGCTGTCCCATTATCCCTGTTGCAATCAATAACTCAGACGGCGTGTTTGAAAAACAGTTTCCTAAATTAAAAAAGCAAATCGTAACAATAGAATTTTGTAAGCCGGTTTATCCTAATGACTTTCCTAAAGATAAAAAGCGTGAAATAAGTCTTAAGGTTCAGGAGGAAATTCTTGAAGCCTACAAGAAAAATAAAGACGCCTGTAAATAATGTAGTGCCTTTTTTGACCTATAGGGATTTGCAGCGCAATTTCCTATAGGTTGAGAAAAAAGGGTGCACTATCGTGCACCCTTTTTTAATGTATCTATAATTTTTGAAAATTCCATTCCATGACTTGATTTTAATAAAATGTTGTCTCCTGGCTTAAGCTCTGCCTTAATGTGTGCCAAAAGTCCATCCAGAGTAGGATAATATCCGATACCAGTCTTTCCCTTTTTAGCTAACGCCGCATTATACATATGCTTGCAGTTTGCGCCCACACACACAAGCTTATCAATTCCCGCTTCCACTGCATAAGCTCCTACTTCCGCATGCATTGCATCGGAATCTTCTCCCAGTTCAAACATATCTCCCAATATTGCAACTCTTCTTCCGTCAGCATACACAAGTGTGTCGATTGCCGCCTTCATAGATGCGGGAGATGCATTGTAACAGTCATCAATTATATAGCCCTTGTTATAGGGAATAAGCTTTAATCTTCCGTCGATGGTCTTAGCATTTTTTAAGCCCTTTGCAATCTGAGCCTCATTCATGCCTAAGTCATGGGCAATTTGGGCCGCAGCCATTGCATTTGATACCATATGCTTTCCAAGCATATGGATTTCTGCGTCAAAAGCCGAGCCCTTAAGCACTACCTGCATTCTGCTTCCCTTTAAACCAAGCGCTTCAAAATTGGCAGGATGTGCATCATTTTCTTCAGATAAGCCAAAGAAAACAGGCTTAATACCATTTACTTGCGTTAACGTACGTAATTTATCATCGTCACCGTTTAAATATATCCTTCCATTAGGATTCATGTATTCAAAGATTTCTGATTTTGCTTTTAAAATTCCATCTCTGTCATGTAAAAATTCAAGATGACACTGACCTATATTTGTAATGACACATATGTCAGGGCGTGCAACCTTACTTAATACCCTCATTTCGCCAAAATCACTTATGCCCATTTCAAGTACGGCAATTTCATCATCCTCTTCTATCGTAAGAACCGTTAAAGGAAGGCCGATTTCATTATTGTAATTTCCGTCGGTTTTATGTACCTTAAAGTGCTCTGAAAGAACCGATGCCACCACTTCCTTGGTGCTGGTCTTCCCCACACTACCGGTTATCCCTATAACCTTTACGTCAAGGCTTCTTCTGTACCACTCAGCGATATCCTGTAATGCCTTCACAGTATCCTTTACCACAATACAGGTGCCGGTTACTCCTTTGGGTACATGGTCTACCACAGCAGCATAAGCTCCTTTTTCAAAGACCTGGTTTAAGAAATCATGACCGTCAACTCTTTCTCCCTTAATAGCTACAAAAAGGTTACCGGGCTCAATTTTTCTTGAGTCCATTACAACCCCAGTAAAGCCGTCATGTTCTGCCAAATTTTCGATTTTTCCGCCTGCAGCCATTGCTGCAACAAACACATCAAAAGGTACCATAATTATTTTTCCATTGCCATCTTAATCAGGGTTTCACAAAGTTCATTATAGCTTATTCCCGCAGCCGCAGCCTCCTGAGGCATTAAGGATGTGGGGGTCATACCTGGAAGTGTATTTGCCTCAAGCACATACATATCACCGTTTTCTTTCATCATAACATCAATTCGTGCATACTGGTTAAGTCTTAAAGCCTTAAAGGCTTTTTCGGAAAGTTTTTGCATTTCTAATGTATTTTCCAATGAAATTTCAGCAGGGCAGGTTTCTATTGCAGCTCCGGCCTGATATTTGTTTTTATAGTCATAAAAGCCTTCAACAGGGGCGATTTCTATTACAGGTAAAGCCTTTCCCTTTATTACACCTACAGAAAATTCTCTTCCCTTAATGAATTCTTCAACAACAACCGCATTGCCATATTTAAAAGCCTCGGCTTTTGCTTCCTTATATTCACTGTCATTGTTAACTATATAAACACCGACGCTTGAACCGCCGTCTGTTACTTTCACTACAACCGGATATTTAGGTGTATGCGTGTCAGCCTCGCCTTTTTTAAGCTCGTAGCCTTCAGGTGTAGATACATTATGGTAGGCAAACAGTTCCTTTGCAAGAGCCTTATCCATTGCTAGAGCTGAACTTACGTAATCATTTCCCGTATATTTTATGCCATGTAAATCAAAAGCCGCCTGCACCTTTCCATTTTCGCCGTTTTCTCCGTGGAGTGCCATAAACACTACGTCTGCACGACCGCATATATCAAGTACGTTAGGGCCAAAGAAAGTTTTTCCTCCATCCTTTCTCAATGCCCTTACAGCTTCTATATCAGGATTTTCCTTCTTTACCCCTTCTATATTTCCTAAAAGCTCATCGCCATTATCAAAAACCGTTTCAACATCCACATCCTCAAGACCCAAAAATACGTCCAGCAAAACCGTCTTGTGTCCGTTTTCCTTTAAAGCCTTGTAAATCTTTAATCCTGACACAAGTGAAACGTCCCTTTCGGTGCTCGTGCCGCCTGCAAGTACTACTACCTTCATTTATATCCTTCCTTCTTTATACTCAATATTTATAACCGGTGCTGGAAAGTCTGGCTGCAAGTGCCATAAGCTTTACGTAATCATCCGGCAGAATTAACTCGTCTGTATAATCTTTGCTTTCTTTATTTCTGCCATAAAGGAAATGCAGAATGTTTTCTTCTATGTGCTTATAATCTCCATTTGAAAGAATATAGTCAATTATAATAAATTCAAAGCCGGTTCTTAACAGTTCTGTCGCCGTAAACTCTTCCGATTCTACCATAAATGAAGAACTATCTGAAGCATCGGCTTTTATTTCCATTCTGTCCCTGAAAGCCGTCATTAAATTTGACGCTATAGTCACATCCGTAGCTCTTGAAGTAGCAATATAAGTAATGGCTCCATCAAGGGAAGCTCTTGTGTCGTATTCTTCCCCTGCGTGCCCCTCAAGATAACTTAACGTAGCGGTTTTATACACATCCTGGCCTGTAGCTCTGTACATTTCAACCGCTGCTCTATATCTTTGTTCTTCCGTTACAATTTCTTTATTTGCTTCAAGGCATTTCCAGGCAATGCCTGCTGCCTGTAATGCTTTATTGGAAAGAGAAGCGTCATATTTTTTTATCGTCATTGAAAATTTACTCATGCAGGCGCAAAAATAAGCCGTGGCTCTTGTTGTTTCACCCCCCACCACCATCTGCTTTTCATCCTTGCCGCTTACATTCTGTAAAGAAACCGAAGTGTATACACCGCCGGTTTCTGAATTCTGCATTTTTAAAAGCCATTCTACTTCATAAATTGCTTCATCCAAAATGTCCGGAATATTATTTTTTGAGTCTTCACTCATAAAATCATCCTCAAAGGAAGCTCCGTAATATTCAAAAGCCGTGCAGATATCCATTACCGCAAGACATCCTTCCACCACGTCTTTTCCGCCGTCTGCATCCGTATGCCAGCCACCGTCCACATCAAGATATTTGTTTGGATTGTTTTCAAATCTTACCGTTTTAAAATGGCAGTTTTCACATCTTAAAGAACGAAGACCTTTATAGGCTTTTTCTAAAATTTCCTTATATAAGTCTTCTTTAATTTCAAAATTTTTAGATACCCCAAGTATTTCTGTTTCGATATAATAGGAGCCTTTGTCCGTGAATTTTGAAAAGTCTATAATACCCGTTTTATATTCACCAGTTTCCTCTGTATCCTTACGGTGCACGGCGCCTCTGTATACGGTTTCGCGTGTTTTTGTATCTTTAATTTCATAAACCGCAGGAAGGGATTTTGCCCTTATTACTGCTTCCTTATCGCCATATTCATCATAACCGTTAATATCTGTCATTATTGAAGGATAGGTTATTGGCACTTCATAGTCTGCCACGTATTCAGCAAGCATGGAATTTTTCTTTGAATTTTTATTCTGATTGGAAAAAACAGCCATGCCCTTAGTACCTTGCGAACCGCAACCTGTTAAAAGCACAAGTGTCAGGCCAAAAGCTATTAACTTTTTTAAGTGAGCTTTTTTTATCATTCCCTAAACCTTTTTACAAATAATCACCTTATTATACTCCTAAAATACAGATTTTAAAATATCCCGCGGCTTATGCCACGGGATATTCTTTATACTGCGTTATAGTTAATTAAACAGCCCTTTAAGATAATTTCTCTTTCTTCATCGGTTAAATCGCCTAAGTGAAGAGTGAATTCCTTAAGTCCGTTTTCTTTTACTGCATAAGCCTTAATATCGTTGTTCTTTTCGATAATCGCTTTTCTGATTTTAGGAATGTAAATGTAATCACCCTTTGTAAAAGGAAGGTCCCCCTTATCAATCACAAAAGGAAGCATTCCCCAGTTAATGAGGTTTGAACGATATCTCTTGGTGGCATATTCATGGGCAATGTTTGCCCAGCCGCCTAAAACCTTCTGGCAGGAAGCAGCCTGTTCTCTTGCAGAGCCGTCACCTGGCTTAACCGCAAAGATTGTGGAACCAATGCCGAAATTTGTGTGGCTTGCTTCAGGGAATTTTTCTCTTACCTTGCCCATTACCTCGTGGAGCTCCGGAAGTGCCTGACAGGGCTTTGTCTCTGCATTACCTAAAATAACCGCTTCTCTTGCATCCTCTGCCTTCTTTACTTCCTTAGCCAGACCTACATATTCAGGGTCCTTTCTTGATAAAGTAAATTCGGCAAGTCCCAAAGGGTTCGAACGATAGGATGAGGTTTCGCCCGAAGGGATAAGCTCATCTGTTGTGGTAACGGGATCATGAATTTCTGATACCACCTTCAAAAGAAGATTATCCGTTAAAGCTACCATCTTAGGCCAGTCCTTAATGTTGGGGCCCATCTTGATTTCCTGATTTGGATCTGCAAGGCCGTGTGAATCAAATACACGGTTTGCATATATTGAAGAATCAAAATAATATTTATATTTTTTAAGTTCCTTGTCGCATTCTGTTGCAGGTGTTAAGAAGCCTTTATTGGCTGCAGTTGCCGCAATTGAACGGGCATCCATAAGTGCAACAGAGGCAATCTGGCCGTTCTGAATCTTTGAGCCTTCTCTGTTAGGGAAGTTTCTTGTAGAGTGACGGATTGAGAAAGCATTATTGGAGGGAGTATCGCCTGCACCAAAGCAGGGACCACAGAAGGCTGTCTTTACGATTGAGCCTGCCTTCATAAGCTTTGCAACGCTTCCATTCTTTACAAGTTCCATGTAAATAGGGGTGGAAGCAGGATATACGCTTAAAGTAAATTCGTCGCTTCCAATATAGGAATCTTCCAGAATGTCTGCTGCCGCACAGATATTTTCAAATCCGCCGCCGGCACAGCCTGCGATAATGCCCTGTTCTACATAGAGCTTTCCATCTCTTATCTTATCCTGTAAGGAATAGTTTACCTTTTCGCCAAAAGAAACCTTTGCTCTTTCTTCTACATCGTGAAGCACATCCTTAAGGTTTTTGTTAACTTCTTCAATAGTGTAAACATTGGAAGGATGGAAAGGCATTGCAATCATAGGTCTGATTTTTGATAAATCAACTTCAATCATACCGTCATAATAAGCCACTTCTTCAGGTTTTAATTCCTTATATGCCTCTTTACGTCCGTGAATGTCATAAAATTCTTCAATCCTTTCATCTGTAGTCCAGATAGAAGAAAGACAGGTTGTCTCGGTAGTCATTACATCAATACCGATTCTGAAATCAGCAGATAATTTGTTGACACCCGGTCCCACAAATTCCATTACCTTATTGTTTACATAGCCGTTTGCAAAAACTGCACCGATAATTGCAAGTGCCACATCCTGAGGGCCAACGCCCGGTACAGGCTCACCCTTTAAATAAACACCCACTACTCCAGGAAGCTTTATATCATAGGTCTGATTTAATAACTGCTTTACAAGCTCCGGACCGCCTTCGCCTACTGCCATGGTGCCAAGAGCCCCGTAACGGGTGTGGGAATCAGATCCCAAAATCATTGCACCCGATTCAGCCAGCATTTCACGTGCAAACTGATGAATAACTGCCTGGTGAGGGGGTACATAGATTCCGCCGTATTTCTTGGCACAGGTCAGTCCAAACATGTGATCATCTTCATTGATGGTGCCTCCTACCGCACAAAGTGAATTGTGACAGTTTGTAAGCACATAGGGAATCGGAAATTTTTTAAGTCCCGAAGCTCTTGCTGTCTGGATAATACCTACAAAGGTGATGTCATGTGAAGTAAGCTTATCAAATTTAATCTTAAGCTTATTCATATCCCCCGATGTATTATGCGCTGCCAGAATCTTATAGGCCATTGTGCCCTTTCTTGCTTTTGAAGCAGAATATTCTTTTGCAGCTTCTGCATTTTCAGGGACTACCTCAATACCCCCTATTAAAAATGCGCCGTTATCCTGTAATTTAATCATTTCAATTCCTCTTTTATTAAAGGGTCACTTTATTCAAGTGCCAAATTTCATCAACGTATTCCTGAATGGTGCGGTCAGAAGAAAACTTACCTGCATTTGCAATGTTGATAATAGCTGATTTTGCCCAGGCCCTTTCATCCCTGTACTTATTAACAAGGTTTTCTCTTGCTTTTGCATAGGCCTTAAAATCCTTCAAAATAAAATATCTGTCGGCTCTGTCTGTTTCGCAGGTGTTAAGTAAGGAATTATATAAAGATCTGAATTCCTCTGTGTTGTTAGGCGCATAGGTGCCGTTTATAAGCTGCATAAGCACCATTCTTACATCAGCGTTACTGTTAAAGATTTCCATTGGTACATAGCCGCCCTGCTGCTCGTAATTTATTACCTCGTCAGAAGAAAGGCCGAAAATTTCAGCATTTTCTTTACCTACTTCCTCTACAATTTCAACGTTTGCGCCGTCCATTGTTCCAAGAGTTAAAGCTCCGTTAAGCATAAATTTCATGTTGGAGGTACCGCTTGCTTCCTTGGAGGCTGTTGAAATCTGTTCGGAAATATCAGCTGCCGCAAAAATAAGCTCTGCATTTGATACTCTGTAGTCTTCTATAAATACGACTTTAATCTTACCGTTGATGGAAGTGTCGTTATTGATAACATCAGCAACGGAATTAATTAATTTAATGGTCTGTTTGGCCGTACGGTATCCTGCAGCTGCCTTTGCACCGAAAATAAAAGTGCGGGGATAGAAATCCTCATTTTGATTTTCTTTCAACTGATTATACAGATACATAATATTTAAAATATTGAGTAACTGTCTCTTGTATTCATGAAGTCTCTTTACCTGTACGTCAAAAATAGAACGTGGATCCACATCGATTCCGTTATGCTCTTTTATGTATTTTGCAAGACGCACTTTGTTTTTATATTTAATGTTCATAAACTCATGCTGGGCCTTTTCATCCTCTGCATAGAGCTCAAGCTTTTTAATCTTCGATAAATCGGTAATCCAGTCATCTCCAACATACCCAGTTACCCAGTCTGCAAGTAAGGGATTTGCGTGAAGTAAAAATCTTCTCTGAGTGATACCATTTGTCTTATTGTTGAATTTATCGGGGAATAATTCGTAAAAGTCCTTTAATTCCTGATTCTTTAAAATTTCCGTATGAAGTCTGGCAACGCCGTTTACCGAATAGCCCGATACGATTGCAAGATTAGCCATACGCACCTGACCATCATAGATAATAGCCATCTTGCGTACCTTTTCTCTGTTACCAGGGTATTTAGCTTCCACTTCTTCAATGAAACGGCGGTTGATTTCTTCTATAATCTGATAGACTCTTGGAAGCAGCCGTGAGAATAATTCTATAGGCCACTTTTCCAAGGCTTCAGACATTATTGTATGGTTTGTATAAGCACAGGTATGTGTGGTAACGTCCCAGGCTTCATCCCAGGTGAAATTATGCTCATCCATTAAAATACGCATAAGCTCGGGGATTGCAACTGTAGGATGTGTATCATTAAGCTGGAAGGTTACCTTTTCTGCAAATTTTCTTAAGTCCTTGTGGTTGCGTAAATATTTATCTACCGCTTCCTGTACAGAAGCCGAAATGAAGAAGTACTGCTGTTTAAGTCTTAATTCCTTGCCCGCATAGTGGTTATCGTTAGGATAAAGTACCTCTACAATGTTACGTGCAAGGTTTTCCTGCTCTACCGCCTTCTGATAGTCACCCTTGTCAAAAGAATCAAGCTTAAAGCATTCCACGGGCTTAGCATCCCAGATACGCAAGGTGTTTACCACACCATTTCCATAGCCTAAAATCGGCAAATCGTAGGGCACAGCATTAACAGACTGATATCCCTCCTGCCGATAATGGTTTCTTCCGTTTTCGTCTGTATCAAAGGTGGTATATCCGCCGAATTTAACTTCCTTAGTATATTCTGGTCTTCTTAATTCAAAGGGATTCCCGTTTTCAAGCCAATTATCTGGAGCCTCTATCTGATATCCGTCTTTAATGACCTGCTTAAACATACCATATCTGTATCTGATACCGCAGCCGTAGGCAGGATATGAAAGAGTAGCCAAAGAATCAAGAAAGCATGCGGCAAGACGTCCTAAACCACCATTGCCCAAAGCCGCATCCGGCTCCTGGTCTTCCACAACGTTTATATCAACGCCAAGTTCTTCCAAAGCCTTAGATACTTCCTTGTAGGCCTTAAGATTTATAATGTTGTTGCCTAAAGCTCTGCCCATTAAAAATTCCATGGACATGTAATAGACAATTTTAGAATCTTCCTTATCGATGGCCTTCTGAGTATCCATCCAGCAATCGATAATCTGATCCTTAACGGAGTAACAGACCGCCTGAAAAATCTGCTGGTCTGTTGCCTCCTCTAAAGTTTTTCTGTAAAGTGTTTTTACGTTATAAATAACGCTTCTTTTGAACAATTCCTTGTCAAAAACAGGTGCTGCCATTATGTTAATCTCCTTAAATAATTCCCGTCATTTTTTCTTTAGACGCGTTCAACACCTATTGTAACATCTTCACCATTAACGTTCCATTTTTTCATGTTGGAAAGTTCGCCGTTATCTTTTATTTCTACAGCAAGTACCTTTGTGGAAATGGCCTCTTTGTTCTTTAACACAACCCTTGTCACAACATCGCTTCCTGCCACAACAACCTTGATCCTGTCCATTACCTCAAAGCCTGATTCCTTACGCATGGTCTGAATTTTTGAGATAACCTCGTACATGAAGCCTTCTTCAATTAATTCTTCTGTAAGGTTTGTATCTAACACAACCGTTACCACGTTGTCGGCTTCTGTTACATAGCCTTCCTTCTTTGCAATTGCAATAAGTAAATCTTCTTCTGCAAGGCTTACGTCCACGCCGTCCACGTTAAAGCTAAGAACGCCTTCAGACTTTAATTTATCGAAGGCTTCATTGCCGTCAACTGATGCAAGATATTTCTGAATGCCGCCAAGCTGCTTGCCGTATTTAGGGCCAACGGTACGAAGCTGAGGCTTAAAGGTGTAAGAAGTAAATTCTCTTACATCATCAGTAAATTCTACAGACTTAACATTTAATTCATCTTCAATAATTTCTTTAAAGAACTCAGATAATTCAAAAGGTGCCTTAACAAACATCTTTGAAATAGGCTGACGGTTCTTTATGTTGGAAGCGTTTCTAGCGGCACGTCCCATTACAACTGCCTTTAGAACGGATTCCATGTTCTTTTCAAGTTCCTTGTCTACAAGCTTTTCATCGCATACAGGGAAATCGCAAAGGTGTACGCTGACAGGCGCAGCAGCATCTACAGAGCATACAAGGTTTCTGTAAATATCCTCTGCCATAAAAGGAATCATGGGAGCTGCAGCCTTTGCTACAGTTACAAGTGCTGTATATAAGGTCATGTAAGCATTGATCTTATCCTGCTCCATTCCCTTAGCCCAGAATCTTTCACGGCTTCTTCTTACATACCAGTTACTCATTTCATCTACAAAGTCATCAAGAGCACGACCGGCTTCAGGAATACGGTATTTATCAAGGTTTTCATCAACATCCTTAACCATGGTGTTAAGCTTTGATAAAAGCCACTTATCCATTACGGGAAGCTTATCGTATTCAAGAGTATACTTTGAAGCATCAAAATTATCGATATTTGCATAAAGTACAAAGAAAGCGTAGGTATTCCAAAGGGTACCCATAAACTGACGCTGCCCTTCAAGCACGGCATCTCCTGAAAATCTGTTAGGAAGCCAGGGAGCTGAGTTTGTGTAGAAATACCATCTGATGGCATCTGCACCGTAGGTCTGTAATGCATTGAAGGGATCTACAGCATTACCCTTTGACTTACTCATCTTTTCGCCGTTTTCATCAAGTACAAGGCCGAGTACGATTACATTTTCATAAGGAGCCCTGTTAAAGAGAAGTGTTGACTCTGCCATAAGAGAATAGAACCATCCTCTTGTCTGGTCTACAGCTTCTGAAATGAATTGTGCGGGGAATTGAGCCTCAAATTTTTCTTTATTCTCAAAAGGATAATGATGCTGTGCAAAAGGCATTGCTCCTGAATCAAACCAGCAGTCAATAACCTCAGGAACACGCTTCATCGTCTTACCGCATTCAGGACAGGTACAGGTGATTTCATCAATGTAGGGTCTGTGAAGTTCTACGGTTTTAGCCTTAGGATTTCCTGACATCCTTTCAAGCTGTTCTCTTGAACCGACTGCTTCCTGATGGCCGCAGTCTGCACATTCCCAGATATTTAAAGGAGTTCCCCAATAACGGTTTCTTGAAATGCCCCAGTCCTGAATGTTTTCAAGCCAGTTGCCGAATCTTCCTTCGCCGATTGTAGGGGGAATCCAATTTACAGTCTTATTGTTCTTTACAAGGTCGTCTCTTACAGCGGTCATCTTAATAAACCAGGATTCTCTTGCAAAATAAAGTAAAGGTGTTGAACATCTCCAGCAGTGAGGATATTCATGTTCTACCTTTGGAGCAGAGAATAAAATTCCTCTTGCGTCAAGTTCCTTTAATACTTCAGGGTCACAGTTAACCGCGCCTGCCTCGATTTCTTTCTGAGTAGGCTTTGCACGCATGCCTGCAAAAGGAGTTTCAGGCTTCATGACACCGTGTTCATCTACCATCTGTACAAAAGGAGCGTCATATTTACGGCCCACTCTGGCATCGTCTTCACCAAATGCTGGAGCGATATGTACAATACCTGTACCATCCGTCATTGTAACGTAGTTATCACAGTATACAAAGAAGGCTTCTTTATGCTGCTTGTCTGCACAGTCCTTGGCACACTGATATAATGGTTCGTATTTCTTGTATTCAAGCTCTGAGCCCTTGTAGGTATTTAATACTTCATAGGCAGGTGTGCCTTCTTCTCGCTGTATAGAGCCAAGAACGCTGTCTGCGAGTGCACTTGCCAAAATGTAGGTATATCCGTCTGCAGCCTTTACCTTAACGTATTCTTCATCTGGGTTTACACAAAGAGCGATATTAGAAGCAAGTGTCCAGGGGGTAGTGGTCCATGCAAGGAAGTATGCATCTTCGCCTACGATTTTGAATCTTACAACCGCAGTTCTTTCTTTTAATGTCTTATAGCCCTGAGCTACCTCATGAGAAGAAAGTGGGGTACCGCAGCGAGGACAGTAGGGAACAATCTTAAAGCCCTTGTATAAAAGCTTCTTGTCCCAGATTTCCTTTAATGCCCACCATTCCGATTCAATGTAGTCATCGTGATAGGTAACGTAGGGGTCGTCCATGTCGGCCCAGAAACCTACTGTGCCTGAAAAGTCTTCCCACATTCCCTTATATTTCCACACAGATTCCTTACACTTCTGTACGAAGGGATCGAGGCCATATTCTTCAATCTGGTCCTTGCCGTCGATGCCTAAAAGCTTTTCAACTTCAAGCTCAACAGGAAGTCCGTGGGTATCCCAGCCTGCTTTTCTGGGTACCATATATCCCTTCATGGTGCGGTATCTTGGGATCATATCCTTTATAACTCTTGTTAAAACGTGTCCGATATGTGGCTTACCGTTTGCAGTAGGGGGGCCGTCATAGAAGGTATAGGTAGGGCCTTCCTTACGGTTTTCCATGCTCTTTTCAAAAATCTGATTTTCGTTCCAGAACTTAAGTGTCTCTTTTTCTCTGTCCACAAAGTTCATGTTTGCTGATACCTGTTTGTACATTTTGTACCTCCTATCTAAAATGGAAAAGGCTCCGTCCTAAAAAGGACGAAGCCTGTAAGTTTCGTTTAACCACCTTTTTAAGAGTACTCCCTTTCGGTTCATACACCTCCCCTGTAACGGTGGGATTCCGTCTTGGCTTACTTGATTAAAAAGTTCAGCCGCAAAGCTCGGAAGTGATATTCACATGCAATTACTTCAACCGGGCTCTCACCCGCCCCGGCTCGCTTTGTGTTTCCTTACATGCTACTGTCTTCGTCACAGCCATTATTTGTGATTATAGTGTTTTTCCTTCATTCGTGTCAAGTTTTTTGTAAAATTCTAGCTTCATATCTGATATCAGGTTCCTTTTTGCATAATTATTCTTTCGATAAAGACTCTGCCGGCGTACAGCTTAAGGCTTAACGTATGATGCCCCTTAGATAATTTGGCTTTTACAAGTGGCACATAGCGGTAAACTTTTTCTGCTTCATAGCGCCAGGGCATATCCTTATCCCAGCATAGCGGCATGTACTCACCATCAAGCAACAGTTTAAGCTTAAATTTATCTCTTGAATCACATTTCATAAGCACGTAAATTGTATATTCTCCGCCAAGAGCATCAAATTCATAATTTAATGAAGGGGCTGTGTCCTCGTCAAAAACGGCATCCCTGTCACGTATATATAACGCAACATTACTGTTTTTATAGCTTACACCGTTACAATAATCAAATTTGTCAAGAGCTTCCTTATCACACAGTGCTTCGATTACAATATGCTTATTTTCTTCTTTTATTTTTTTGTTTTTAAATGAAAGAAGCTCCTCCTTTGAAAGCTTCCCATCCGGCATAAAAAGACGCCTGCTGTCCACGTTGTATTCCGTATCATCGGTTAAATCCATAACGTTTACACCGTTTACAAATTCACCTATGGGAATAGGTTTTTTGGGAATTTCAAAATCCGAATAAAAAATTTCACAGGCTTCCTTTAAATAATTTTCATCAGGAAGTTCATTTCCCCTGTAGACGTTTTCAAAAGGTCTCAAGGCGCCAAGCCTGTCTTTTAAATTAAAGCCTTCACTTATTACAATTTTAGAAACCGCAAAATATTCACTCGCGTTCTTTAATAAAAGTGTATGATTTCCTTTTTTTACATTTTTAAATTTTACCTGCAGCCTGTCGACACCGTCTTTTACGTTTTTAACCCAGTCACCCCGCCATTCATCATTCGCAGGGCTTGTAATTTTAACGACGTTTGCGCCATCGAGGGACGCATCAACGCATATTTTTTCAACAGAGTTTAAAGACGGATACCTGTCAATTTCGACACATATGTCACAGTTTTCTTTTACTGCAAAAGAAAATTTTATTTTAGAATTCTTATTTAAAAGCTCCACTACAGAATCCGTACCGTGACCTATACCCTTTATAATTTTACATTCAGTAAGTTCTGCAGCGGTTGCAGCATAGCCATGAGCATATTCACATACGCTCGGCGCATCCGGTATGTGATCCTTATTTTCTTTTGCAAACGCACCCGGCACGCTTGCTGCATGTGAAATGCATCTTGGAGGCGGAAAGTCATCAGGTGTCAGTATTGCGTCCCACTTTCCGTCACACAGCTTTTTATTATAATAATAAAGCAGCTTGCGACGTAAATTTTCAAAGCCTAGGGAAATATCGGAATATTTATCCGCAAGCCTTTCAAAATCTTTATATTTATAAGAAGAATCGCCAAAATAATATAAAGCATTAGTGTAATAGGAAGCATGCACCTTCATTAAAATCAGTTCAAAAAAGGCATCCTTTTCAGGGGCTGATAAAGCTTCATATATTTTGTTTAATTCATCAAAAACGTATTTTAAGGTGTTCACCCTTATGGCGGCTTCGTTTTCATAGTCTAAAGAAAAAACATCGTCCTCCATAAATTCAACTTTTCTTGTATCTGTAACCAAAGCATAGGTATTTAAAAGCTTAGCAACCTCAGCCGGCGCCTTAACCGATTTAAAATTATCCTTTACCCATTTTTCCAGATATTTTAAGGAGTCATTAATTACATCCTTTTCCTTATCTATATTCCAGGCAAGGCTTAAAAAATATTCCATTTCCTGCTCTAGAGGCTTTATGGCGCCCATATTGCATACCCACAGTTTTCTTATGCCCTTTTCATAGGCCTTGCTCATTTCGTAGTGAATTTTTGCAATAGGATTTGAGGATATAAAAAGATAGTGGTTTTCAGTAGGTGCCCAATAGGAATTATGATAATAAATTCCGTTCCCGCCTGCACGGAGCCTTTCACTCTCCGACGGATAACGTCTTACATAGCCGTAATTATCGTTGGTCCATATAAGAGTCACATCTTTTGGTACCCTTAAGCCCTTATCATAAAGGCTTAAAACCTCTTTATAGGGCACAAAGATCTTAAGTGTGTCTTTGTTTAAAACAGAATCAAGAATTTCCTTCTGGTCGTTAATGACAGTTTCCAACAATTCACATTTTTTATTAATTAAAGCTTCTTCAGAATCTGCTTTAAGCGCTTCCGTATCAAAACCAGAATCGTGAATTCCGCGCATGCCAAGAGTGTAAGATACTTCAAAATCCTTATTCTGCTCTACGGATTCTCTCCAATACTCCTTTAAAACTTCTCTGTTTTCTCCTTCAAAGGAATAGTCGTATTTTACATTTTTATATCCCTTTTTTAAAAGCCACGGCTCCCACTCTCTGAAATTTGAACGCATCAGCATATCGCAATGGGAGGTACCCACCACGACACCCATTCTGTCTGCCAGAGCTCCCGATTCAGGCTGCATGTTAAAGGAATTCACATGCATTGCAGGCCATATATAATTACCGCCGAGACGCAAAAGAAGCTCAAATACCTTTTCGTAGGTATTGTAACCGATTGTAGGTTCATTCATGTGAAGACGTGCCCATTTATCAAGCTCCTCTTCATCGTTTATGAAAATACCTCTGTACTGAATAGCAGGATAGTCTGTAATAATCTGACCTTCTTTAAATTCTACCTTTTCAGGTGCATTAACAGGCACATCGGCAAAATAATACCAGGGCGACACTCCGCACATTTTAGAAAGCGTGTAAATTCCGTAGATAACGCCACGTCTGTCACCGCCTGTTATTAAAAGCTCCTTGCAGGAGGCCCTTATCTTATACTGTTCCCATTTATAATCACCATTATAATCAACAGCAATACGTATTTTCTTTTCGGCCGTTTCAGTAATATTACAGTTAAAAGCCTTATTTAAATCCCTCTTTAAATTTTCTGCCGCAATCTTGACAGCTTCATTTTCAGAGTTATCGATAATTATGCTTATTTCCTTATCTTCTTTTGAAAGTGTAAAGCACATAGCCTTCCTCATTTCTTTCCTAAATCACCAATTAGTTTATCACATTAATTGAATATTTTTAATCTAGCATATATAATAAATGCATGTATTTGTAAATATTTCTAAGGAGACTGATTATGAAAAATTTATGGAAAGATTTTAAGGCCTTTATAGCAAAAGGAAATGTAATGGACATGGCTGTCGGTGTCATCATCGGCTCTGCTTTTGGTAAAATAGTTACTTCACTGGTTAACGACATTTTGATGCCCTTGCTCGGTCTTGTAACAGGCGGTGTTGATTTTAACGGCAAGGAGCTTGTATTAAGCCCTGCTGAATACGATGAAGCCGGTGAAATCATTAAAGAAGCCGCTTCCTTAAAATACGGAAGCTTTATACAAAACATCATCGACTTTTTAATTATTGCCCTTTGCATCTTCCTCTTTACAAAAGCAATGGCCAAGATGGGTGAAAAATTAAAGAAGCCGGAAGAACCCAAGAAGGAAGAGCCAAAGAAACCCACTTCCGAAGAGCTCTTAACTGAGATCAGAGACATATTAAAGGAAAAGGATAATTAAATTTACTATAAAAAGGAGTCTCGCTCGAAAAACTCTAGCGCAAAGCGCAGCCGCTAAGGCGACATATTCCTTACGCGCGAGTGTACATAAAAAGGTCGGGAATTTCCCGACCTTTAATTTTTATTTAGCTACGTTTAAACGTACCAAAGCTCTTGAAAGTTTTGCTTCCGCTATTCTAATCTCCTTATCGGAAAGATTATCACGCTTCAGCATTTCTTCAGCTTTTTCTTTTGCAGCCTCAGCTCTTTCAATATCTATGGAGTCTGCCCACTCCCAGGTGGTGGGAAGCACGTGGCACTCACCATCCATCACGGAAAGCATTCCGCCTATGCAGGCTGCATTTTTCTTTGTGCCGTCTTCAAGTACGATATAGGCTTCTCCCATACCAAGAGCAGTACAGTAATTGGAATGACCGGCTAAAATTGCCAGGTCGCCTGTAATGCTGCGGCACATTATGCGCTCTACATCGCCTTCAAACAGTAAACCGTCCGGTGTACCGATTCGTAACGGAAATGTCGACATAGACAACCTCCTTTACATGTTCTTTGCTTTTTCAAATACATCGTCGATTGTGCCTGCCATTAAGAAGCAGCTTTCTGGAATCTCGTCGCATTCGCCTTCGAGAATCATCTTAAAGCCTCTTAAGGTTTCTTTTAACGGTACGTATTTACCTTCAATACCGGTAAACTGCTCTGCAACAGAGAAGCTCTGGGAAAGGAAACGCTGTACCTTACGGGCACGGTTAACGGTTAACTTATCTTCTTCAGATAATTCGTCCATACCCATGATGGCGATGATATCCTGAAGTTCCTTGTATCTTTGAAGCACCTTCTGAACACCTCTTGCGATTTCATAGTGTTCCTTGCCTACTACTTCAGGTGTAAGTACTCTGGAGGTTGAATCAAGAGGATCAACTGCAGGATAAATACCCATCGAAGCAATGTCTCGCGAAAGAACGGTTGTAGCATCAAGGTGTGTAAAGGTTGTAGCAGGTGCAGGGTCAGTTAAGTCATCGGCAGGAACATATACTGCCTGAATGGATGTAATTGAACCCTTACGTGTTGAAGTAATACGTTCCTGTAAGGTACCCATATCAGTAGCAAGCGTGGGCTGATAACCTACGGCTGAAGGCATACGACCCAAAAGGGTTGATACCTCAGAGCCTGCCTGCGTGAAACGGAAGATGTTATCAACGAATAATAACACGTCCTGATTCTTAACGTCACGGAAGTACTCTGCCATTGTAAGACCTGAAAGTGCAACTCTCATTCTTGCCCCGGGGGGTTCGTTCATCTGACCGTATACCAAAGCGGTCTTATCAATAACGCCTGACTCCTTCATTTCATTATACATATCATTACCTTCACGGGTACGTTCACCAACGCCCGTGAAAACTGAATATCCACCATGCTCTGTAGCAACGTTATGGATTAATTCCTGAATTAATACGGTCTTGCCAACACCGGCACCGCCAAACAAACCTACCTTACCACCTTTAGCGTAAGGGCAGATAAGGTCAACAACCTTAATACCTGTTTCAAGGATTTCTGTTGAGGTAGCCTGCTCTTCATAAGCAGGAGCGGGACGATGAATCGACCATTTTTCTTTTGCGTTTGGAGCAGGAAGATTATCAACGGGGTCACCTAAAAGGTTGAATACACGGCCTAAGCATTCCTCGCCTACAGGCACCTGAATGGGAGCGCCTGTATCGGTAGCTTTTGTGCCACGTACCAAACCATCCGTTGAGTTCATGGCAATACAGCGAACTGTGTTGTCACCAACCTGCTGAGCAACTTCGGCGGTAAGCTTCTTACCGTTGTTATCGATTTCAATGGCGTTTAAAAGTGCAGGTAACTCGTCATGGCCAAATCTTATGTCAAGAACGGGACCGGTAATCTGTACTACCTCGCCAATGTGTTTCTCGCTCATTTACGATTCTCCTTTTATTCTTTAATCTGTGCTAATGCTATACGCCTTCAGCACCTCCGACAATTTCGGTAATTTCCTGCGTAATGCTTGCCTGACGGGCTCTGTTGTAGTGAAGGTTCAGAGTCTCAATCATCTCTTCGGCATTGGATGTGGCCGATTCCATTGCTGTACGGCGGGCAGCCTGTTCACTTGCAAGTGAATCACATACCGCACCATACATTACGCCTGCCACATATTCAGGAACAATTGCATCAAATACGGCCGTCGAATCCGGCTCGTAAAGAATTAAGTTTCTGACAGGCTCTGTTGGAGCGTCCTCATAAAGAGTACAAAGAGGAAGTACGCTTTTTGCGTGCGGCACCTGTGAAAGCATTGATACAAATTCTGTATACACAAGCTTTAAGGTACCAAAGGAACCTGCTTTAAATTCTTTACATAAGAGACTGCTTATTTCAAAACAGTCGGCAACGTCAATTGGTGCAATTTCATTGAAGGCTTCCGTCATAATTTCTGCCTTGCGGCGTTTGAAATATTCTACGGCCTTCTTTCCGATGGGAAGTACACAATAGTCCTTGCCCCTGGCATCTGCCTCTAAACACTTAAACAGGTTAGAGTTGTAACCGCCGGCCAGACCTCTGTCACCGGCAATTACTACGTAACATACTTTTTCACTCTTGGGCTCTTTGGCATAGACGGAAGAAAAATCCGTATTGCCAAGTGCAATCTTTTGAAGAGTTGAATAAAGCTCTGTAAAGTATGGACGGCAGGCCTCGGAACGTTCCTTGGCTCTACGCAGTTTGGAGGATGCTACAAGTTCCATAGCTTTGGTAATCTGCATGGTGTTCTCAACACTTTTGATACGCAGCTTTACCGCTTTCATGTTTGCAGCCATTTAGCTCCTCCTTATTCTTTTGTATGAGTCATTAAGAATTCTTCTGTATAAGCCTCCAGTGCTTTCTTTAAGCTTTCTTCTGTTTTTGCTTCAAGCTTTCCTGTTTCTTTAATTGCATTACAGAATGCGGCACCCTCAGGATTAGTATCAAGGAAACTATAAAGACCTGCTTCATATTCCTTAACGTCATTAACATCTACCTTACTTAAGATGTTCTTTGTAACCGCATAAATAATTGCAATCTGCTTCTCTACAGGAATAGGAGAATTCTGATTCTGCTTTAATACTTCTACGATTCTGGCACCCTGTGCAAGTCTTGCCTTTGTATCAGCGTCAAGGTCTGAACCAAACTGAGCAAAGGACTGTAATTCTCTGTACTGAGAATATATAAGCTTTAAGGTACCCGCTACCTTCTTCATGGCCTTAATCTGTGCATTACCACCTACTCTTGATACTGAGATACCGGGGTTAACAGCTGGCATAACGCCTGAGTGGAAAAGCTCCGTCTCAAGGAAGATCTGACCGTCTGTGATTGAAATAACATTGGTAGGTATGTATGCGGATACGTCACCTGCCTGTGTTTCAATAATAGGTAATGCTGTTAAAGAACCGCCACCGTGTGCATCATCAAGCTTTGCAGCCCTCTCAAGTAATCTTGAGTGAAGATAGAATACATCACCGGGGTAAGCTTCACGTCCCGGAGGACGACGGATAAGTAAGGAAAGTGCACGATAAGCAACCGCGTGCTTACTTAAGTCATCATATATGACAAGTACGTGTTTTCCTTTGTACATAAAGTATTCGCCCATAGCACAGCCCGAATAAGGAGCAATGTACTGTAAGGGGCTTGCTTCAGAAGCGGTAGCTGCTACTACGATGGTATAGTCCATAGCACCGTTCTTCTGTAAGTTTTCAACTAAGTTTGTAACTGTCGATCTCTTCTGACCGATAGCAACGTAAATACAGATAACATCCTTACCCTTCTGGTTAATTATTGTATCTGTAGCGATTGTAGTCTTACCGGTCTGACGGTCACCAATGATTAACTCACGCTGTCCACGTCCGATGGGGATCATTGAGTCAATAGCCTTGATACCTGTCTGTAAGGGTTCGAATACGGACTGTCTTTCACAAATACCCGGTGCGTTAGATTCGATTGCACGGAATTCTTCCGTTACAATGGGACCTGCACCGTCAATCGGCTGCCCTAATGCATTTACGACACGGCCGATCATAGCTTCGCCAACCGGTACGGAAACAACCTTACCGGTACGCTTAACGGTCTGACCTTCGCCAATGTTCTCGTCGGAACCAAATAATACGATTGATACAGAGTTTTCTTCAAGGTTCTGGGCCATGCCGAAGCTTCCGTCTTCAAATTCAAGAAGCTCTCCTGCCATACAGTTTACAAGACCGCTGGCTCTGGCAATACCGTCACCTACGTTTAAAACTGTACCGGTTTCATTCTGCTGTATTGTGTTTTCGTAATATTTAATCTGGCTGCGGATGACCTTGGATATCTCTTCAGGTTTTAATTGCATATTTCCATTCCATCCTTATATTAGTGTCTCACTAAGTTTCTTTGAGATGCCACTCATACGTCCCGAAACGGAACCGTCAAGTTCAACACCCTCAAGCTCAACTTTGAGTCCTGCCAAAACTGCAGGATTAACTTTAGTTACTAAATTAACGGTTTTACCGCTTACCTTTTCAAGCTTTTCTTTCAAAGCCTTTTTCTGGGCATCTGTTAATTCAACAGCGCTTGTAACCATCGCCTCTGCAATACCGTTATCAGCGTTGTACCTGCGAATGAACTCTTCCACACAGCCTTCATATTCTGTCAGAATGTTCTTTTCGCATAAAATCTTTAAGAAATTAACCAAATACCTCTCTGCCTCGGCGCCAAATGCCTTTTCGATCAAATCTGTACGTTCAGCTTTTTTAACCGAGGGTTCTGAAAGGAGCTTAAGATAATCAGGATTGTCTCTGAAAATCTGCTTTACTTCCTTCATTTGTTCTAATATGGCGTCTGTAAGCTTTTCTTCGGAGGCTAAGTCATACAGGCTGCCACCATATACTCTGGCATACTCTGTCATGATTTATTCTCCTACTTTTTCTATAAATTCGTCTATCAGCTTCTCATGATCTTTAGCGCTAATCTCACGTTCAATTACCTTGCCGGCAATTTCCATCGCCATGTCACCGATTTCATCCTTAATCTCATTAACGGCCTTGCGCTTTTCAAGAGCAATATCCTTTTCAGCCTTTTCCTTAATGGCAACTGCCTGTACACTGGCTTCGCGGATAATATCCTCACTCTGCTTGGCTGCTGATTTCTGGGCGGTAGAAAGAATGTCGCTCGCTTTATCGTAAGCCTCCTTCATGTTCTGCTCGTATTCAGCCTTCATAGCCTCAGCCTCTTCTTTTGCCTTTGTGGCATCCAAAATCTGGGCATCAGCTGCCGCCTTACGTTTCTCTAAAATGTTCCTTATGGGCTTAAAGAGAAATCTTTTAATGAGATACATCTGAAGAAACAGGTTACATATCTGCGCTATGAAAGTCCATGGAATAATTGTTACCAATTCCTGTGTTTCCAAGCTTCATAACCTCCTGTTCTTGTTACGGGACTGATTAACCTAAATACTTCATAAATGAACCTGGAGCTACGAAGATAAGCAACAAACCGGTAACGAAACCATAAATACCTGTTGTTTCTGCAATAGCACAACCAAGTAACATTGTTGATGTTACATCACCCTTACATTCGGGCTGACGGCCGATGGCTTCCAAAGCCTTTGCAACTGCGTTACCTTCACCGATACCTGGGCCGATACCTGCAATAAGTGCAAGACCTGCGCCAATTGCGCATCCTGCGAGTGCTATACCTTTAGCAAGTAACTGATAATCCATATAAATTTCCTCCTTAAATAAAATAGAAATTGATTTTTAATTTTAGCCTTCTGCGGCGTTTGCAATGTACATTGTTGTAAGCATACAGAATATATATGCCTGCATAATGCCAGAAAACCAGTCAAAGTAGACTGATAATACTGCAGGAATACCTACATCCAGAATCGGTACGTTTGAAAGTACCGCTCCCACCACACCGGGGATAAGTCCAAGTAATTTGGAGCTTGCAAGTGCCAGTGCTGCATAGATAAGTCCGTTAATAACTACACCCGATAAAATGTTACCAAAGTGTCGGCATGCCATACTGATAGGAGTCGCAAGTTCTGACAAAATGTTAAAGGGCGTCATAACCGGAATAGGTTCTGTAAATCCCTTTAAATATCCGCCAAAGCCGCTTGCCTTAATCTTTTGGGCCGTAATAATGGTAAATACCACAACTGCCCAGGCTGCCTCGGTGTTTAAATCTGCTGTGGGGCTTCTTAAGCCTGTAAGGCTTATAAGGTTAGAAACCACACTGGTTGCAAACAATGCCGCCACAAAGGGCACAAAGTAAGCAAACTTTTCACCCATGTTGCCGATTACAAATTTATCGGCTGTTTCTACAAGCCACTCCGCCAATGCCTGTCTCTTTGTAATGTTTTCAACCTTCAGATCGTGGGTTAGCCAGATGCATAGTCCGGTAATGATAATCATTACAAGCCAGCTCACTACAAATGTTTCCGTAATCTGAAGCTTACCTAAAACCGGTACGTCAAAGGGGAGTGTATAGTAGACTTTTGGGCCTACAATGTTAATCTCCATTTTGCTTTACATCCACCTCCTGTTCTTTATTATATTTTTTCTGATTCAATATACCTTTTATTTTAATACCTAAACCGGGAAACAGGAGCGGTAAAATACCTGCAACCCAGTTAATAAACGGTACGCAAAGAGCTACAATAATCCAGGCTATCTGCATAAGCATTCTTCTTGAATAGCTGGTTTTCATAATGCTTCGGGCCTTTTTATCATCTTCTTCCGATGCCACCTTTTGAACCGTAAGCGCCATAATGAAAAAGTTTAAGGTAGCGACAAGCATTCCTCCGATGCCTCCGATAAACACGTAAGCGTCAAAGGAAACGTCTTCAGGCATTATCAGATGTAACACAAAAAATCCTATCCACATTACTACAGTGCCGATTAAGGAATAAAGAAAAACGTTCCAAGTTTCCTTCTTAACCGCCGGCTGTAATTTATCCCACAATTTACCCATATAAACCCCGTTAATCATGCCTGTTAAAGGCAACCTTTTTCTTTTTATTCTCTTTTTTTGTTTTTGAAATTTCAGAAAGATAGAATTTGTAAGCTGTCATAAAGGAGCTTAATAATCCAAATAAGAAACCCGGAATGTACACCCAGAGGCCTACATTCAAGTGTGTATTTAAGTACCAGGAGAGTGCCACGCACAAAAGCGTTGGCATAATAACAGATAATCCCAGCTGACTGAGAAGAGCCACATTTTTCATAACACTATTTATCTCTTCTCTGTTCATTACGCTCACCCCGAATAATTAAATTCTATACTATTTTATCAAGTTTCTAAGGAGCATTCAATAAAAATCTACTAAAATATCTATCCTAATATACAAGATGGCAATTAACGAAAAACTACCGCAACTTTTGATAATTACGGTAGTCATTTTTACAACAAATATTCAATCATTTCATTAATAAACATTTCTGTGTTATCAAGTAATAGTTTTTCATCCTTAATAACCTCTCCTATAGTGCGGTAAGAATAAGTAAAGGCAGGATTACCCTTTGCATATAAGGATAACTGCTTAAGATGCCTTCTTAAAAGCTCTCCGATATTCTCGGTTTTTATTTTCGCATCCTTTTTAAAGGTAAATATTATTTCTCCGTTTCTTCCCTTCACATCGGTAATGCCAAGCTTATGTGCCTTGTTTCTTAATTCAGAAATTCTCAAAAGATTTTCACAGGGAAGGGGAACTTCCCCGAATCTGTCCATAAGCTCATCCTTCATGTCCACACATTCTTCATGAGTCTCAAGTGCTGCAATACGCTTATAGGTATCAAGCTTCTGTATTTCATTTAAAATATATTCTCCGGGAATAAAGGCATCCACATCAAGATCCACGGTTGTTAAAAAGTCCTCCGTCACCTCAATACCTTTCTTTTGCAGTACTGCCGTATTAAGCATTTTACAGTATAAATCATACCCTACTGCCGCCATGTGACCGTGCTGGCTCATGCCTAAAATATTCCCTGCTCCTCTTATTTCAAGGTCACGCATGGCAATTTTATAGCCAGAACCAAGATCCGTAAATTCACGGATAGTCTGAAGACGTTTTTCTGCTACTTCCTCTAAAATTCTGTCGCGCTTATACATTAAGAAAGCATAGGAAGTACGATTTGATCGTCCAACCCTTCCTCTTAACTGATAAAGCTGCGAAAGTCCAAGCCTGTCAGAGTCGTGGATAATCATTGTGTTAACGTTTGGAATATCTATACCCGTTTCAATAATAGTGGTGGATACAAGTACGTCAATATCTCCCTTGATAAAGTCATACATTATGCGTTCAAGCTCTGTTTCCTTCATCTGGCCGTGGGCAAAAGCAACATTTGCATCAGGCACCAGCGCCTGAAGCTTTCCTGCGATATCAGCAATATTGCTTACTCTGTTATATACGTAATAAACCTGACCGTTACGGGATAGCTCTCTCTCAATTGCTTCCCTTACCATTTCTTCGTTATATTCCATTACGTAGGTCTGTATGGGAAGTCTGTCGTTTGGTGCCTCCTCTAAAAGGCTCATATCCCTTATTCCTATCATGCTCATGTGAAGCGTCCTGGGAATTGGTGTTGCCGTAAGGGTCAGCACATCCACGTTTTCTTTTATGGATTTAATCTTTTCTTTATGAGATACGCCAAAGCGCTGCTCTTCATCGATAATCAAAAGTCCCAAATCCTTAAACTGAATATCCGATGAAAGCACACGGTGAGTACCAATTAAAATATCCACCATGCCTTTCTTTAAATCTTCTATGGTTTTCTTTTGATTTTTAGCCGACACAAATCTGCTCATTAAATCAATGCGCACAGGGAAATCCTTCATCCTTTCAACAAAGGTATTGTAGTGCTGCTCTGCAAGAATGGTGGTGGGCACTAAGAACACTACCTGCTTTTCGTCCTGCACTGCCTTGAAGGCGGCTCTTATTGCAATTTCGGTTTTGCCAAAGCCCACGTCACCGCATATAAGACGGTCCATTGTTTTCTTTGATTCCATATCCGCCTTTGTAGCTTCAATTGCTTCAAGCTGGTCTTCCGTTTCTTCATATGGGAAGAGCTCTTCAAATTCCTGCTGCCATACCGTGTCCTTACTGAACACAAAGCCTTCCTTCTGGCTGCGGGAAGCATATAAAGACACCAGCTCCTCTGCCACCTCCGAAACCGCAAGCTTTACTTTTGAAGTGGTCTTGTCCCATTCCTTTGTGCCAAGCTTGTTGATTTTAGGCTTTTTTGCATCGGCGGAAGCATATTTCATAATGGCATCAAGTGAAGTGGCCGGCACATACAAAACGCCTCCGTCCTTATATTCAATGCGCATGTAGTCCTTGGCTACCTTGTCTACTTCAACCTTCTCAATTCCCCTGTATATTCCGATACCAAAGCTTTCGTGCACCACATAATCTCCTACATGGAGATCGTTAAAGTCCTGCACACGCTTTCCGTCATTTTCGTATTTCTTCTTCTTTTTCTTTTTACCGATGTTACCAAAAATATCGCTTTCGGAAATTACCACGTAGGATAAATCAGGATATTCAAATCCCTTTAACACTCTTCCGTACATGGTCATTATTTCTCCCGGCAAAAGAAAATGATTTCTATCCTCCGAGAAAAAGGTCTCTACGCCTTCATGGCACAAATCCCTTGCAAGTCTTTCGGCTCTTGTACGGGACCCGGAAAGTATCAGCACCCTACTGCCGCGCTTTTTAAAGGCGTAAAGATCACGTACCAGTTCATTAAAGCTGTTATTATAGGAAGGAATGCTTCTTGCGTTTACGTTAAATTTATAAAAGGGTTCAATTTCAAAGCCCTTTACAGACATTGTGCTTATCATTAAAAGAGCGTGGGCTTCAAGGCGTGACAATACATAAGCCTTTGATAAAAGAATGTCTGCCTGTCCTGAAAGAATGTATCCCTTTTCAAGACGCGCCTTCATGCTTTCCTTAAATTCAAGTTCCACTGCATCCGCATGCTCCTTTGTCCTGACAGGCTCGTCCAAAATAAATAAAGGCTCTTTAAAGTAATCTGCCAGGGAAAGTGTTTCTTTTGCGAAATATTTAATGAAGCTGTCGGCGTTAAAGGTCCAGGGAAGCTCAGTAATCTGCTCCCTTACTTCCTTAACGGTTACTTCAAGCCTGTGGGCCTCTTCAAGTTTCGTTTCCCTCTTAAATAAGGAAACCGTCTTTTTAGCATCCTCTTCTATAAAGGTTAAGCCTTCAAGCAAATCCTCTTCCGTTAAAGGAAGCTCCGTTGCAGGATAAATTGTAATGCTTTCAAGTCTTTCTATTGAACGCTGGGTTAAAACATCAAAGCTGCGAATTGAGGTAACTTCATCTCCCCAAAGCTCAATTCTGTAAGGGTTTTCTTCCGTAAAATCATATATGTCGATGATGCCGCCTCTTACGGAAAACTGTCCTCCCTGCTCTACCTGATAGGTTTTTTCGTATCCTAAAGCGCATAATTTTTTAATAAGCTCCGATTCAGAAATGCTTGAATCCATGGAAATTTTAATCAAAGCGTTTCTTAATACTTCAAGGCTTACGCCTGCATTCATTAATCCGCCAAAGGTAGTAATTAAAGTACATGGAAGCCCCATAAGAATACGTTTATAGCAGCCTATTCTTTCTCTTGTGAGTTTATTTCCGTGCACGTCAGCCTGATAGAAAATTGCATCCTTTGCAGGATACATGCGCACGTTTTTATCGTACATCCTGTAGTCTTCGTAGATTTCCTTTACTCTGACGTCACTGTACGTAATGATAATCTTATTTAAAAAGCCCTCAGAAAGGGTGTCTGCCATGTTCCATTTCTGGCTGTCCACACATCCAGTTACCGAAACGCTCTTATTTTTCTTAAGTGTTTCTTTAGCCTCCTTAATGCTTGTAAGCTCAAGCAAAGGTCCCGATAATACTTTCATTTTATTCCCTGCAAACCTTACGGTTATATTTGTTCATGGCTTCATCTATGCCGCCTGCAAGTATCATTGAAACGGCTTCCGTTGCTTCATTAATTGCTTCCTTTAAAGAAGCCTCATCTTCCTTTTTAAAGTGGCCAAGCACCCAGTCTGCAAGGTCCATTCTTGAAGGCTTCTCTCCTATTCCCACACGGATTCTGTAAAAATCCTGGGAATTCAAATGGGTAATTATACTCTTCATGCCGTTATGACCGCCTGCGGAGCCTTTCTTACGCACCCGTAAGCCGCCTACGTCCAACGTAATGTCATCATAAATCACCAAAATCTCTGTCTCAAGGTCTGGTTTATAATAATCAAACAGTTCTCTTAAGCTTTCCCCGCTGTTATTCATGTAGGTCTGGGGCTTTGCCAAAATTACCTTCTTACCGTCTATTACACCCTTACCGATTAAAGCCTTATGTTTTTTATCCGTCACATCAATATTATATTTTGAAGCCAGTGCATCTATAGTCATAAATCCCGCATTGTGGCGTGTGTTTTCGTATTCTTTTCCTGGATTTCCAAGTCCTGCAATTATAATCATATTTTAAAAGCTCCTTTAAGCCTATTTTAATACATTTTCGCACAAAACGAAAAGGCGTCGACTTATTTAAGTCAACGCCCTTAATACGTTTACTCTTCAGCTTCCTCGTAGGCTTTAAGAATCTGATTCTGAATGTCAATTCTTACTTTGGCATTAACGGGATGGCAGATATCTCTGTATTCCCCATCTGAAGACTTTCTGTTGGGCATTGCCACAAACAAACCCTTCTCGCCCTGTATTATTTTAATTTCATGCACTGCAAATGCATCGTCGATTGTAATAGAAGCAACGCCTGCAAGCTTTCCGCCATTATCGACCTTTCGTACCCTTATATCTGTAATGTTCATTCTACTCCGTCCATCACACAATTTTTACAGCATATATCTGTCGTTTTCTTCGATAACAACCTTTATGCCGTCCTCCCCCTTATGGTAAGAGTTGGCTCTGATTGTATCATGGCTTTCCACTATGCAGTTCTCAATGTGTGTATTATCCCCTATGTACACGTCATTAAGTATAATGGAATTTTTAATATAACAGTTATTGCCGATATATGTTTCTTTAAAAATAACCGAATCCTCTACCGTACCGTTTACTATGGTACCGCTTGAAATAAGGCTGTTTTTAACCGACGCTCCAACATTATACTTTGCCGGAGGCAAATCGTCTACCTTTGAATAAATGTCAGGATAGGTCTTAAAGAACCAGTTTCTGATTTCAGGCTTTAAGAAATCCATGTTGGTTGAGAAATAATCTTCAATGCTTGCAATGTTTCTCCAATAGTCTTTAATCTTGTAGCCGTAAATTTTCTTTAAATCCTTAAGGCGGATAAGCACGTCTCTTACAAAATCGTATCTGTCTTCGGAGGCACACCTTTCAATCATTTCGATCAAGGCTCTTCTTCTGACGACATATATACCACAGGAAATCGTTGAGCTCTTTGCCACAACAGGCTTTTCCTCAAAGTCCTCGATCCTGTATTCCTCGTTCATCTTAACGGTGCCAAATCTGTCGATATCTCTTAAGTCTTCCGAATCTCTTACCACAACCGTAATGTCTGCCTTCTTGTCAATGTGATATTCAAGAAGCTTATTATAATCCATTTTGTAAATGCAGTCGCCGGATGCAATTATAACGTATGGTTCATGGGAATTTTTTAAAAATGCAAGATTCTGATAAATGGCATCAGCCGTGCCTCTGTACCAGTAATTATTTTCTGCTGTAACTGTAGGTGTAAATACAAACAAGCCACCCTGTTTACGACCGAAGTCCCACCACTTTGAAGAGCTCAAATGCTCGTGCAGGCTTCCTGCATTATATTGTGTAAAAACGCCTACCTTCTGAATGTGTGAATTAGACATGTTACTGAGTACAAAGTCTATACTTCTGTAGCTGCCTGCTATTGGCATTGCTGCAACCGCACGCTTCTGTACAAGTTCTTTCATACGATGGCTGGAACCGCCTGCCAATACTATTCCGATTGCTCTCATGCCTCGTCTCCTCCCTTAATAAGAGTGCCGCCGCTCTTTAAGCGGAGGTTATCATAGTCACTCTCTTGCGTAACACCAAGAACAACACTGTTCTTGCCGATTCTCACATTATCAGGAATAACCGTTTTTTCGCCGATTGTGACAAGACCTGAGTTGTAAATCTTAGGATCGGTTTCGTTATCTGCTTCTTCACCTTCACCTAAAAATACATTCTTACCAAGTACTGTGCCTTCTGCAATAATTGCCTTGTTGCATTCAGAACCGGCGCCTATTGTAACGCCATTCATAATGATGGAATCACGTATAACCGTATTCTCTCCGATTACAACGTTTCTTCCGATTACAGAATTGTATACCTTGCCGTAAATCTCTGTGCCTTCTCCCACAATGCTTCTTTCGATGACGCTGTCACCGGAAAGATACTGTGGCGGTAAAGCTTCGTTCTTGGTATAAATTTTCCAATATTCTTCGTAAAGATTAAATTCAGGAACTATATCGATAAGCTCCATGTTGGCCTGCCAGTAGGATTCAAGTGTTCCTACATCCTTCCAGTAGCCGTTGAATTCATAAGCATAAAGATTGGCTCCCTGCTTGTGACAGTAGGGAATTATATGCTTACCAAAGTCAAGAGCCGGCTGTTCAGCCTTTGCAATCAAAGCCTCCTTCAAAGTCTTCCAGTTGAATATATATATGCCCATAGATGCAAGATTTGAATGAGGCACCTCGGGCTTTTCTTCAAATTCGGTAATCTTACTGTTCTCGTCTGTAATCATGATACCGAAGCGCTTTGCTTCCTCAATAGGAACCGGCATAACAGCAATTGTAACATCAGCGCCGTGCTCCTTGTGATAATCAAGCATCACCTCGTAATCCATCTTATAAATATGGTCACCGGAAAGAATAAGAACATAATCCGGATTATAGGTCTCCATATAATCCAGGTTCTGATAGATTGCATTGGCAGTGCCCGTATACCATTCACTGTTTTCACTTTTTTCATAAGGAGGCAAAACAGTTACTCCGCCAATGTTACGGTCAAGATCCCACGGGATGCCGATGCCGATATGTGTATTAAGTCGTAAGGGCTGATATTGTGTCAGGACGCCTACCGTGTCGACACCAGAATTAATGCAGTTTGAAAGGGGGAAATCTATAATTCTGTACTTTCCGCCAAATGAAACCGCAGGCTTAGCCATCTTGGCTGTCAGAACGCCCAGTCTGCTGCCCTGACCTCCCGCCAAAAGCATGGCAATCATCTCTTTTTTTATCATATTTGCCCTCCTGAAAATATATACCCTTTTGATGCTTTTATTTTACCCCAAAGCACACCGTTGCGCAACGAAAGTTTTACGGCATTTACGTTTTTTTGCAAGAATGCTATAATACGATTTACGAATTTATGTTTTTAGGAGAATAACCATGAATATTACTTTTGACAAACCAATGCATGTGTACTTTATCGGCATTGGAGGCATCTCCATGAGCGGTCTTGCAAGCATCATTTTAAAAGAAGGCTTTAAGGTATCCGGTTCTGATGCCAAAGAAAGTGAGCTGACAAAAAAACTTGTATCGGAAGGAGCGACAGTTTATATCGGTCAGTCCGTTTCACATATTACTGAAGATGTTGATTTAATCGTCTACACTGCTGCCATTCATAAAGACAATGCAGAATACATTAAAATGATTGAATCCGGTATTCCCTACATGACAAGAGCAGAATTTTTAGGAAGGCTTATGAAAAACTACGCTACTCCCATTGCCATAAGCGGTACCCACGGTAAGACCACCACTACCACCATGATTTCAGAAATTTTACTTACTTCCGGGAAGGACCCTACCCTTTCCGTAGGCGGTGTTTTAAAATCCATTAATTCAAGCATGAGAGTGGGCGGTTCTGATTATTTTATTTTTGAAGCCTGTGAATACACTAACAGTTTCTTATCCTTCTTTCCGAAGATAAGCGTTATATTAAATATAGAAGAGGACCATCTTGATTTCTTTAAGGATTTACAGGATATAAGAAATTCGTTTAAAAAATTTGCCGATTTGTTGCCTTCTGACGGCTGCCTTGTCATAAACGGCGAAATCGACAATTATAAAGAAATCACAAGGGACTTAAAATGTCCCGTTGTGTCCTACGGTTTTAGTCCTGTCTTTGATTTTTATGCAACAGACATTTCTTTTGACAGTGAGGGTCATCCTAAATTCACCTGCCACGTAAAGAAAACCGGTGGAGAATTCGAGGTTTCCTTAAATACAACAGGCGTTCACAATGTATCAAATGCACTTGCAGCAATTGCCGTTGCAAGAAGCTTAAAGATTTCGACTGCAGATATTAAGACTTCACTTTCAGAGTGCTCCGGTTCAAAAAGAAGATTTGAATATAAGGGTAACGTTAACGGAGTTTCGATTTTTGATGACTACGCCCACCATCCTTCAGAAATTTCAGCCACTCTTAAGGCTGCCAAAAACAGACCTCACAATACCCTGTGGTGTGTTTTCCAGCCCCACACCTACACCCGCACCAAAGCCTTCCTTGAAGATTTTGCAACATCCCTTTCTTTGGCAGACAAGGTAATTTTAACAGATGTATATGCAGCACGGGAAAAGGATGAATACGGATGCAATTCCCTTACCCTTTTTAATAAGATGAAAGAGGCCGGTGTCGACGTAACCTACATTAAAGAATTTTCCGAAATAGAAAAATTTATTAAGGAAAATTGCACTAAGGGTGACATGTTGATAACTATGGGAGCGGGGGATGTTGTAAACATCGCAGAAAATTTAATTAAATAAAATTTATCCACATTTTTCGATTTTTATAAAATTAAAAAATGTGGATTATTTTTTGCCCGTTTTTACCCATAGATTCGTTATTTTTAAAAAGTAATCCACTTTATCCACTTTATCCACATTTTCTTCAAGTCCTTGATTTTACTGGGTTTTTCGGCGTTTTACCTATTTGCAGTTCATTAATTTTTTGTTAAGATGACGATGCTTGAAAATTTCAGGGGACAGGGGAGAGTTTTCCATGAATTCGCTTACTATATACCGAGATGACAACGCCGGTTTTACGGCCATCTCAAACCGCTTTATCGACGAGTATCTTGTGGAGGCTAATGATGCTCAGATAAAGGTCTATTTATATCTTGTGCGCATGATGAGTGCAAATCTGCCGACGGGTATTTCCGATATGGCCGATAAATTCAACCACACGGAAAAAGACATAATGAGATCGTTAAAATACTGGGAAAAGAAAAGACTTCTTTCTTTAGAATTTAATGATAAAAATAACCTTACGGGAATCCGCTTTTTAACGCCTTCGGAAAATGTAAATGCAGAGCCAAGACCTCTTGCACCGATTGTACCATTGAAACTGGTTACCTCCTCGGAGGATTCTGTTTCTTCTATTAATAAAGAAGCTTTGAAGGAAGATAAGGCAGTTGTTAATTCTTCCGTAAAAGAAGGAAAGCCCGTTAAAGACTATTCAAACATTTCTTATTCAAGAGATCAGTTAAAAGCCTTTAAGGATGACAGCACCACAGCCCAGATTTTATTTGTGGCTGAAGCCTATTTACAAAAAACACTTTCACTTTCAGACATCGAAACCTTACTCTTCTTTCACGAGGAGCTTAAATTTTCACCTGAGCTTATCGACTACCTTTTACAATATTGCGTAGAAAAGGGAAAGAAGCAGTTTTCATATATTAAAACAGTTGCCATCGCCTGGAGCGAGGCGGGCATTACCACTGCCAGGAAAGCAAAAGAATATTCAAAGAATCATTACGACAATGAAGTCTATGCAATTTTAAAGCTTTTAGGACGTTCAAATGCTCCCACAAAGGCAGAAGCAGACTTTACCATTAAATGGTACAAAAGCTACGGTTTTTCAATGGATATCATTTCAGAAGCCTGCAACAGAACAGTTCTTGCAACGGATGCTCACAGGCTTGAATATTGCGACAAAATTTTATCAAGCTGGCACGATAAAGGAGTTAAGACCTTAGAGGATGTCTCCAAAGCAGATTCTTCTTATGCAAGAAAGCCTAAGCCTTCCGCGCAAGGCTCTTCTTCCTCCAAGTCTTCCTTTAACCAGATGATTAAAACAGATTACGATTTTGATGAAATCGAGCGACAGATTTTAAGCAATTAATCTTATGTTGCCTTTATACAATTATTATGAAAGGGTCAGTTATGGCTTTAACTAACGCACAGTTTTCAACCATATTACACAGATACGAGCTTACAAGACTTAAAAACCATAAGATTCTTGAAGAGCGCAGAGAATATGTTTATGCCAATATAACAGGCTATAAAGAGCTTGAAGATTCCACCGTTTCCGTTTCCATGGATATGGCAAAAAAACGCATGGCAGGTGAAGAAAACGCTTTAGAAGAGCTCCATACACTTTTAACGGACTTAAAAAGCATGAAGATGAGTCTTTTAAAGGGTGCAGGTCTTCCTACAGACTATTTAGAGCCGGTTTATGACTGCCCTGACTGCAAGGACACAGGCTATATCAAGAACGAAAAATGCCACTGTCTCAAGCAGCAGATTATCGAAGTGCTCTACGAGCAGTCCAATATCAGAACTTATCTTGAAGAAAATAATTTTTCAAAGCTTACCTATGACTACCACGAGGGTGATTCTCTTGAAGCCTTCAAGCGTGCCGTAGAAATAAGTAAGAACCTTATCGAAAAATTCGATACGGAGCATAAAAACATATTGTTTTACGGTTCCGTAGGCACGGGAAAATCCTTCCTGTCCGGATGTATTGCAAAAGATATTCTGGATAAAGGCTACTCCGTTATTTACTTCAGTGCAGTTTCACTTTTTGAAGCCCTTGCCAAAGAAACCTTTGAAAATAAATCAAAGGAAGACCTTTACAATCTTTACGAATATATATATAATTGTGACTTGCTGATTGTGGATGACCTTGGAACAGAGATTGCCAACTCCTTTGTTTCCAATCAGTTATTCTCCTGTATCAACGAAAGAAACCTTAGGAAAAAGTCGACAATCATCTCGACAAATCTTTCTTTGGAGCAGATACGGGACCGATATTCTGACAGAGTCTTTTCACGCATAATCAGTACATATACAGCCTGCAAATTATCAGGTGCTGATATTCGCATAGTACAAAAAAATCGCAAATAGTGAAAGTGAGGACTCTTTAAAATGGCAGTGTTTGAGGATAAGAGAAATCTTGAGACCATTCCAGTTGGTTCCCTTGGCATCATTCCTTTAGAGGGATGCAGGGACCTTGGTAAAAAGGTAGACAGTTACCTTGTTAAATGGCGTGAAGAAAGAGAAAACGAGCATAAAGAAAGCTTGGCATTCTCAGGTTACATGAGACCTTCCTACATTTTAGATGCAAAGGTTCCAAGATTCGGTTCCGGCGAAGCAAAAGGCTTAATTAACGAATCAGTCAGAGGTACAGACCTTTACCTTATGGTTGATGTTTGCAACTACTCTCTTACCTACAAAATGGGCGGCTTTGAAAATCATATGTCACCCGACGATCACTACCAGGATTTAAAGCGTATTATAGCAGCTGTCGGTGGCAAGGCCAGAAGAATTACTGTTATCATGCCTTTCCTTTATGAATCAAGACAGCATAAACGTACCTCAAGAGAATCTCTTGACTGTGCAATGGCATTACAGGAATTAACCTCTATGGGCGTTGACAATATCATTACCTTCGATGCTCACGACCCAAGAGTTCAGAACGCAATTCCCCTTCACGGCTTTGAGACCATCCAGCCCGCTTATCAGTTTATCAAAGGCCTTCTCAAAAACGTAAAGGGCTTAACAATCGATTCAGACCACATGATGGTTATTTCACCCGATGAAGGCGGTATGGGCAGAGCCATTTATTTAGCAAACGTCTTAGGCCTTGATATGGGTACCTTCTATAAGAGACGTGACTACACTAAGATTGTAAACGGGCGCAACCCTATCGTTGCCCATGAATTCTTAGGTTCTTCCGTTGAAGGTAAGGATGTAATTATTGTAGACGATATGATTTCTTCAGGCGAAAGCGTACTTGAGGTTGCTGCCGACTTAAAGTCACGTAAAGCCGGCAAAATCTTCGTATGCACTTCCTTCGGTCTTTTCACAAGCGGTCTTGACCGTTTCGACAAGGCTTTTGAAGAAGGCATCATTGACAGAGTACTTACCACAAACCTCATTTACCAGTCTCCAGAGCTTTTATCCAGAGAATGGTACATTAACTGTGATATGTCAAAATACATTGCATACATCATTGATACACTTAATCACGACACCTCAATCAGTGATTTACTTGTTCCCAATGAACGTATCCAGAACATTGTTAACCGCTACAAAATGGGCGAGCTTAATTAATATAACCCACAAAAAAGAGTGGTGGAATTGTTCCAACACTCTTTTTTTATAATATAATGAATTGCGTTGCAATTCCTTATATTGTAAAAAATGGCACTCTCGCGTAGGGTATATACATATCAGGATCTGTTAGGCACATAGGTGACAAATTTATTGCCACTTTCATAAAACAGCTTTTCAGCTTCATTTCGACCCAGTTTATACCAGCCCTTTTCAGGATCCAGTACTACTACCGCCAGCTGATTAAATCCGATTACAAGGTATGCATCCTCTGTATCCGCAATAGCCAGCACGGGTATATCTCTGTTTACGTAATAAAGAATACTGTCAAGGCTGCAGCCTGTTAAATCAAGCACATTACAGTCTTCTAGACCATCCTCTAAAATTTCAAGAACTGTTTTACCAATACTGAGTAAATATTCAGAATTTCTTACAACACCCTCATAATCGAGCATACTGTCAAGGCAGAAAGCAAGCTGATTCTTTTCTTCCCCTGTTACGTCATCATAGCTTAAATCCATTATCTGGTTTCTTAAGGCTCTGTTAGCTCTGTACCATACGTAATATCCCTTTTCATTTACCACGGTACCATAATTAACATCGGCTTCGTTTACCGCATTAGCAGGGTTTGTAAAGATTTTCTGAAGCTGTCCCTTATAATAGACATAATAATAGGTATTTAAAGATTCCGCCTTTTCAAATTCAAGCTTTCTGTCGCCTTCGTAAATTATTTCCTTAGGCGCAATTTTAACGGTCTTTGTGGTAACTTCCTTCTTAAGCAAGACTCTTACCACCTTTTCATAACTTCCGTTTGTAAATACATTAACAATATTGCTGCTTTCAGACTGTTCCTGATTATTTGAAATATATTCATTATCAATAGTCTTATAAGAAAGTGATTCACTGTCTGACTTCGTGACTCTTTCAAGAGTAATCAAAGCATCCTTAACGCTTACTTTTGTCACGAAAATTCCGTCATATTTATACTGCTTTAAAATTTCTCCGAATTTACTCTGTATCTTAACGCAATACATAGGAAAGGTAACGTTTCCCGTAGCATCCTTAAGCACGTCCTCTTTATATGCAAGTCCGTAAATAAAATCTTCACCCACGAAAGCAAGAGGCTTAATGTACTGACCTGCCGGCGCATTAATCTCTGTAATCTGCTTTGTGTTAAGATTCATAAGCATCAGGCTTTCGGAAGCATTAACATCCTCGCCTAACTGCCACACCATCATTGTGGAATCTTCAGAAACCGAATATTTATTTTCTTCCAGTCCTGCCACTAAAATTTCCGTAGTCTTACTCTCTGCATCAATTGCATAAATCGAATTGTCAAGCATTATATAGAAAATGCCTTCTTTACTGAAAAAGCAAAGTTCAGACAGATCCCTCATGACAATTTCAGCCGACTTATCGCTTTCTATAAAGAACCGTTCCTCTATTTCAGATGTGATACCGTTAAAATAATAAAGAGTAATACCGACCTTTCCTTCGTAGGTGCCGCGGTTCATATATCCACTTACGGAAAACCACACATTTCCCGCTTCATCAACGCTTAAGGCTTTAATTGAATAGTCACGATTTGTGGTTCTTACATCAAAATTGTCTTCATCGTAGAAAGAAAAAAGTCTGGCGACACGGTTTTCAACGTTATTATAGGAGTATAATGTGTTCCCCACAGTGAAAGCAATTATATTACCGTCATCGCTTTCTATAAGACCGATATCTTCATCAGCAATCCCAAGATACAAATCCTCCGTTCTCACAAGAGAAGTGTCCTCGGTCTGTACCTTCTCCATTGTTCTTTCAAAGTCAAGAAGATACATTACTTCATTTGAATATTTAACTCTGAAATATTCGTCTATAAAATATTTTTCCGCTTTTCCAACCGTATCAAGACTCACAACATAGCTTGCCGTAAATACACCGGTTTCGCTTGCTATTTCCTTTATATTGACTATAGGCTCCGTAATTCGTTTAACCGACAAGTCTCCAAAGGCTAACTGCTTCATGGAACTGTGAATATTTACATATTGAAGAGTCGTATTATCTCCAAGGTAATTTGATTCCATGTAGGTTTTTAAGTCTGCATTTGTCTCTTCAGACATTTCCTTGTCAAGGAATTCTCTCACAAAAGAAAGTTTTTCGTTTACAAAATAATCATCCGCTTCAACAATTCTTGTATGGTAAAAGGCCTCACTTCCGTCTTCGAAGGTTAAATAAATCTGCAGACTGTATTCCGTATTTTCCTCAAGCAAATCCTTAAAGGTTACCTGCGCTAAAATGTTATAATCATCCTCGCTCTTTTGAACCACATCAAAGGATTCAATCAAACGGCTTCCGTCAACGGTACGCACCTTGCAGTTTATATTTGAAATAAGCCTGCTGTATTTCACCACTCTGAAGGTAACACCGCGGTTTTCATCCAAAGGGGTTATCGTATCCCTTAGAAGTCCTAAATCCATTTCTGAGGTATAGCCCGAAAGTTCATTAACCGTTTCTCCTTCTATACTCAAATAGATCTTCGGAAGAGTAGCCCGGTTCATTTCCCTGGTTGTATTCACATTGCCCCGATTCATAATGAAGCTTGATAAAAACAAAGTTCCCACAAACACTATGATCGAAGATAATATTTTAATGATTACCTTTTTCATTCGTTTTCTTTAAACAGTCTCTCTAACGTTATTTCTCCGCCCGCAAGCTTCACTAAATTCTCTTCCTTTTTAATCACACCTGAAGGCACCATTTTATTGCCGCTCTTAACGGCTCTTATTAAGAGATTCTTGGGAGTGTGCTCAATATCGATAAATTCGAGAATCTGTGTATCGTATCCCTGCTCGATCAAAATATTTGCGCGACACGCATCCGTAATTATTGCAGACATCCTTTCCTTAAGTATACCGAAATCTGAAATGCCCAAAAGAACAGCATCCGGTTTAAGCTTATTTAATTCATGCTGACAGCATGGTACTGCCATTATTACATCCGCTCCCCACTTTACCGCTTTATACAAAGCGTAGTCGGTTGCAGTATCGCAAGCATGAAGCGTTATCACCATGTCCACCCGCTCTACACCTTCAAAATGCTCGATATCTCCCTCTATAAATTCAAGATACTGATATCTGTATTTTTTACGAAGGCGGTTGCACTCATTGATAACATCCGTTTTTAAATCAAGCCCTATAATATGTGCCTTGATATGTTTTAGTTCTACAAGATAATAATATAATGCAAAGGTAAGATAAGATTTTCCGCAGCCAAAATCTATTATGGTAAGGGTTCTGTCTGTATCCAGCTTATCTATACAGTCATCGACAAATTCAAGATACCTGTTTATCTGTCTGAATTTATCATATTTAGCCTTTGCGACTCTGCCATCCGGCGTCATTACTCCAAGATCTACCATAAAGGGTACAGCTGTCCCCTCCTTTATTAAATAGTTCTTTGTCCGGTTGTGTTCTAAGGACTCTTTTTTACCTGTAACCGTTTTGTTTTTTACAACCGTTATAGTGCCCTTTTTATTGGCTAAAACCGTTACTCCAAGGCCATCCGCTTCAAAAAGACCCTGATAAAAATCCTTTGGAATTACATTTAAAAGCAACGCCTCCAATGCCTTTTTGTCATAGTTTTCATGTATTTCCTTACAGGTGTTTGATGCTTTATTTCCTACACTTTTTGTAACCTGAAACAAAAGCTTTTCTTTTACCTTTACAGGTCTTACAAAAAGCTTACTTATTTCATTTTTATTAACAGGCTTTGAAAGCACTATCCTTATTAACTTTTCCGATGCAATTTCTTTAACTAATTCCTGATAAGTCATTTGTTTTCCTTAATCAAAATATCGTATAACCGTTTCGCAGTTTTTACGTCTTCTTTACTGATTTCTAAGGGGGAATATCTTGCCTTTTCATAAATTTTAGCAAAAGAAAATGCGCTTTCTTCATCTTCTGCATTTAAAAGCATCATGAATTCTCTTGCTGTCACCTTTTCAGGCTTTTCACAGGTTTTATTCTTATGCCTTACAATTTCAAAATACAGTCGCCTTATTTTTTCTGAAGGTGTTGTAATTATTCCTCTTTTTGCTCTTCCCTTTTCCTTATTCCTTCGGTCAAGCTTTTCTTTTTCTTCCGTATAATCAAGTTCTGCATCAGGAAGCTTTTCGTTATCAACACCTTTAAACCTCTTTATTATAGTGTAAACAATAAAAACCAGTATTGAAATAACACCTGCTACTGCGATTATAATGGCAACATATATTACCACTTTTTCAAGTATTTTAGCAAGTATCGACGGTTCCTTGACTTCTTCAATAATACCTAATCCTTCCATGGGATTTTGCAGCATTATATTGTTTTCCTGCATGGGAGCCGTTACCTCCCCTTTAGGTATTAAGGATAAAAGCCATATCATAAAGGCCTTTATCTTTTCATGAATCCAGTCGCTTAGCCTTTGTATCAAAGCTTCATCAAGGCATAAAAGACAGGTAATTATATAAAATACCGTCAAAAGTCCCACATATGGTGCATCAGCCTTTACCAAATCCCTTGTAGGCATTTTGGTTATAACTTTCCGGTTCATAAAATCAAACCACAGGTACTGTCTTAAATATATATACACTAAATACAACGCCGCAAACAGAAGCGTGAATTTAGGCATAAGCTTAAGTACTTCAGTTTCTTTTAAATAGTTAAGCACAATAAAGCATACAAGCATAATTCCGGATGCCCCGCCTGGATGTATCGGCTTTTCTGAAGAGTCAGAAGTCTTAACTCTCTTTAAAAAAGAAACCGTCACCATAAACAGAATAACGATGGTATTCACAGCCGTTTCGTATACAGTTCCTTTTAATAACGTTATAAATAAAACGCCTGTTATTAAATGTGCCGTCAAATAAAAAATCAGTCTGTTTATATACGTTCTTATTATATAAAGGCATACACCTATTAATAATCCCAGCAAAAGCTTATATATATTTACAGGGATTTTAATTATTCCCAAAAGCATTACCCATACTGACGCCGTCACAAGATAATTTAAAATTACGGATATTAAATCCTTTACAGGATCAAGAAAGCGATACTTCATATTCATATAACGCCTCCTCTGCTTTTATCGAAACAAAATTATCCCTTAAATCCTCCTTAGCCTCAAAGGGATTGCTTTTATACTCAGGGCACAGCCATGTAAAATCCAAGCCCTTACTTTTCATTCTTAATAACAGCTTTTGAAAATCCTCCTGCATATAAGGAGAAATAATTATCGTATAGGCTTCCTCATCACAGTTTAGCAAATCCTCTTTAAAAATTTCAGAAAAGCTGTAGGCAGCCTTACTTAAATCTATTCTTGCAAAGGCTCTGTTGGCGGTTCTTATGTGTGATTCTCCGCTTCCTTCATCAATCTTTATAAAGCTGTCAGATAAAATGTCCTTGGAATTAGCATATATACTTACGGGTATATTCTCGCTGCAAAAGAAAATTATACTTGAAACAGCCATGCTTATAGAAAGCTCCATAAGCTCATCCCTTTTTAATACAGTATTATTTTCAAAATTTAAAAATATACGTATTGTTCTTTTAGCCGTGTAATCATGCATATTAACCATTAGGTCATCCGTTTTGGCAGATGCCTTCCAGTTAATGTTTCTTAAGGAATCGTAAGTCTGATATTCTCTTATGCCCTTTAATTCAAAGGGATCTTCAATTATGTTATTTTTTGTAATTACTTCCCCATTAATTTTTGTCAAAACCGGCTTAAGCGCTTCCCTGTCATAGGGCTTTGGATACACATATAAATGAGACGCCGAATCGTAGGCCTTTACAAATTCCGTTGAATAAAAAAGATCCGTAGAAAGAAGATCTATTCCGTTAAAATCATAATACCCTCTTTCTTTACATATAAATTTAATCGTACGCGTAACCTTTTCATAAGGCTTAATTGAATAAATGTCGGTTCTGTTAAAGAAATCCGAAACTCTTGAATTTTCCATTTCACGAAAAAGAAGCTTCCTTGATAACTGAAGCTTCATTTTAACCATTGGTAAGGGCAGTCCCTTCCGGTTCTCTATCGTTTCCGTAAGCTCTGCCTCATCTCCTGCAAAGGCCTCATCTGCTTTAAAATAAGCATCTGCATAGAGATTTTTCTTCCACTTATTCTTATATATTCTAAACTGTATAAAATACAGTAAAAGAGCCAATATTGCAGCAAAAAGAATATACATGTTAACCTCTTTATGCTTTAAAGTTTTCAGTGGGTTTGTTAAGGGTCTTTAATATATAAGAAATTACACCCTTAGCCTCTTCAAAATTACCCTGATGGTAAGATAACACCAGTCTGTGGGACAATACAGGAATTGAAAGAGCATTCACATCATCAGGAATACAATAATCTCTTCCGTCTATTAAAGCATAAGCCTTAACGGCGTTCATTAAAGCCAAAGTTCCTCTTACGCTTACGCCTGCCAGCACCTTTGGGTGTTTTCTTGTTTCAGACACAATATTTAAAATATATTTCTTTATGTCTTCGGACATATAAATGCTTTTTGCTTTTTCTCTTAATTTAAGAATATCCTCAGCAGAAGCCACCGGCTTTAATGATGTAATAGGGTCTTCCTTCATGTATCTATTCATTACATCCAGTTCTTCTTCATAAGAAAGAGGTCCCATTGAAAGCTTCATTAAAAATCTGTCAAGCTGAGCCTCTGGAAGTTGGAATGTGCCTGTTGTCTCTATAGGATTTTGCGTTGCCATTACAAAGAAGGGTTCTTCTAACGTTAAAGTTTCCCCATCAATTGTCACCTGATGTTCTTCCATGCATTCAAGCAATCCAGCCTGGGTACGGGGAGTTGCTCTGTTAATTTCATCAGCAAGTAAAATATTTGTAAATACAGGGCCCTTCCTTAATATAAATTCATTCTTTTCTTTATTGTAAACGTTGAGTCCCGTCACATCTGTAGGAAGTAAGTCCGGAGTAAACTGAATTCTTGAAAATGACATGCTTAATGATTTGCTTAAAGCCTTTGAAAGTTTAGTCTTACCGCTTCCAGGCAAGTCTTCAAGCAAAACATGACCGCCTGAAATCATGCATGTAAGCAACAATTTTGTTATTTCCTCTTTTCCTACGATAACTTCGTTTACATTTGCGATGATGTTTTTTACCAACTGTTTTTACCTTCTTTATTTTCTGACAATTTCTTTTTGGTTTTATATTATTTCTGTCACTTGGCGAAACTCTTTCACAGAAAGCGCGTTTTGCAAGTTTTTTTTCGTTAGTAAAATATGTGATTTCCTATCTGAATTCCTGTCAACCCTTCTATTGGAGTTCTGAAATGCAGGCAGTTTCCTACGTTTGTAACCCCTGCCATTGCAGCATCGGCTGCATTGTAACAGCTTTGTGTTGTTTTACCAATCGATAAATAATAACCAAGCCTTCCGCTTCCCACAGGAGAGAATTGATACTTCTGGTAAATTACACCAGATACAGTATTTGGATATACAGAGCTTAATACTCTGTTCATTACAACTGCACCTACAGCCACCTGACCTTCATATGGCTCGCCACCTGCTTCACAATATATAAGGACTGCCAAAAGGTATCTGTCGCCTTCGTCAAAGGTTACTTCCGAAATATCCCTCCAATAGCTTGATGCCGCAAGCTGTGACATTCTTAGTTCTTCTTCTAACTGTTTCTGAAGTGCCGCTACGGAATTTTCCTTTGCTTTTAATTCTTCTTCATAGGCTATGAGTTCTGCTTCCGCATCGTCAATCAAATCGTTGTATTCTGAAATATTATTCTGAGTCTTTTCGATGACAACCATCACATTGGCTTTTTCTTCTTCTGCCAAAGCCTTTAAGGAATCAAGCTCGGCCTTTTCAGATTCGAGCTTTGCTTCCAGTTCTTCTATCGAAATTCTTATGTCCTGGTATTCGTTAAACTTCGTCCTGTCATAAGTCACAAGATCGTCAATATAATTACTTAGGGTTATGAAATCCGAAAAGGATCTTGCCTGAAACATTATTTCAAGATAAAGGCTTTGTGAATCCTCGTACATGAATTTAATACGTTTCTTCATAGACTCGTACTGCTCTTTTTCAACGCGCTTTGCTTCTTCTAAGGCCTCAAGAGTATCTGCTATCTTTGCTTCCTTATCTGAAATCTTTGTTTCTAAAGCATTGATTTTTTCAACGATTGCCTCAAGCTCGGAATTTAGATTGTTTAATTCCTTCTTTAAGGCCTTCTTTCGGCTGTTTAAGTCATCCACTTCTTTTTGGGCATCATCAACCTTTCCCTGAGCCGCATCCTTTTCTTTCTTTGCTTCGGAAAGCTTATCCTTTGTAGTCTGACTTGCATAGGTCTGATATGGAATTGTCCCGCATAGAACAGCTGTCACTATTAAAAGTGACAGTATTTTCTTTAGTCTTCTCTTCACTCTCTACCTGCTTTAAACTTCTATCTCGACCTTGCGGCCCGTTCTTTCATATTTAACGTATTTAACACCTGCTGCATCAAGCATCCTTTTGGAAGCCTTTGTGGATGCAGTATCGGCATATTTGTCGCTATCGTAAACTATCGTCTTAATGCCGCACTGAATAATGGCCTTCGCACATTCATTACAGGGGAATAATGAAACATAAATTTTAGCTCCCTCCAGGCTTCCGCCTCTGTAATTTAAAATGGCGTTAAGCTCGCTGTGAGTAACAAATGCATATTTTGTATCCAGAGTTTCGCCTTCTCTTTCCCAGGGGAAATCGTCATCTGAACAGTTATTGGGAAAGCCGTTATAACCCATTGATAAAATCTTATTGTCACTGCTTACTATGCAGGCACCCACCTGAGTGTTTGGGTCCTTGGAACGCATACCGGAAAGCATCGACACACCCATAAAATACTCATCCCACGAAATATAATCTGTACGTTTCATTGTTACTCCTCCTACATTTATTTTTTTGTTTATTTAATTGTACAAAAATAGCCGGAACGTTACAAGCATTCCGGCCATTAAATTTATTATTTACTTTGTACCGAAAATTCTGTCGCCGGCATCACCGAGACCTGGTACAATATATGCATTTTCGTTAAGGTGATCATCTAAAGCACCTACATATAAATCAACATCAGGATGAGCTTCTGTCATCCTCTTGATGCCTTCGGGAGCAGCGATAATGCACATAAAGTGAATCTTCTTGCAGCCTTTGTCCTTAAGCATCTGAATGGCAGCTACGCTTGAACCGCCTGTTGCAAGCATGGGATCTACCACAAATACTTCTCTTTCTGCACAGTCTGCAGGAAGCTTGCAGTAATATTCAACAGGTTCATGAGTCTCGGGATCTCTGTAAAGACCAATATGACCAACCTTGGCAGCCGGAATTAATGACAACATACCATCTACCATACCAAGACCGGCTCTTAAGATAGGCACAATTGCCATCTTCTTACCTTTTAATTCTTTAACTGTTGTCTTGCAGATAGGTGTCTCTATTTCTACGTCGGAAAGCTCTAAGTCTCTTGTTGCTTCATAACAGATGAGCTGTGCAATTTCGGAAATTGTCTGTCTGAAATCCTTTGTACCGGTGTCCTTTCTGCGGATATAACCGATTTTGTGCTGGATTAACGGATGGTCCATGATTACTACTTTTGACATGTTGTTTTCTCCTTTGATTATCTTATTGTTCTATTAATGCAATTCTTCTGGCGTGTCTTTCTTCACCTGAAAAATTTGTATTCAGAAAGGTATCTGTAATTGCGATTGCAAGGTTGTTGCCCACAATGCCTGCGCCCATGGCCAAAACATTGGCATCATTATGAAGTCTTGTTAAAGATGCCGAAAGTGTATCAGAGCAAAGAGCACATCTTATTCCCTTTTCTTTATTGGCTGTAATCGAAATGCCGATACCCGTCGTACAGATTACAATACCCTTTTCACATTCACCGCTTGCTACGGCCTTTGCGACTGCTCTTCCATATACAGGATAGTCGCAGGAGGATTTGTCAGGGCATCCAAAATCCTTATATTCAATTCCTCTTTCCTCTAAATGTTTCATAATAACCCGGCGTAATTCATACCCGCCGTGGTCGCTTCCGATTGCTATCATCTTAAACTCCTTAGTCTGCTTTTATTACCTGATGTCCTGCCGCTTTTAAAAGTCTGTTCATAACAGCAGCCCCGACACCTGCTCCGGAAAAAGCTTCCGAATACAGCTTATCTGCCTTCTCATCATCAAATTCTCTTAAGATTCTGAAAAGATGGTGAGCCGCCTCTTTTTCATCGCCTTTATGGCCGGCGCTTTTTACAAGGCCTGCATTATAATACTCTTTTGTTTCCTCAGTTGCAATAACCCCTACCCTTAAATTTTGTTTTTTGTCTGCTTCTGTCAGTTCATTTATCTTTTTGATTACTGCTTCCTTGTCACCTTCCACAATAATAAGCTCTCCCTTTGGAGCATAGTGGCGGTATTTCATGCCTGGAGCCTTTGGAGCAGTTTTACAGTCGGCGTCAATTATCGCTCTGTCCCACTGTACTTCTTCCTTTAAGGCCTTCTCAAGCATTTCCTGAGTAATGTACCCCGGTCTTAAAATACACGGATAACCCTCCGTTAAGTCTATTATCGTAGATTCAAGGCCCACATCCGAAGCCCCTCCGTCAATAATCATTTCGACACGACCGTCCATATCCTCAATTACATATTTTGCAATTGTAGGGGAAGGTCTTCCGGAAAGATTGGCCGATGGAGCTGCTATATAGCCTCCTTCTGCATCTATAAGTGCCCTTGCGATTTTATTTGAAGGCATTCTGATTGCTACTGTTTCAAGGCCGCCTGTTGTTTCTTTAGGCACACTCTCATTTTTATTAAAAATCATTGTAAGAGGCCCGGGCCAGAATTTATCGGCTAGTTTTCGTGCATCCTCGGGAACTTCTTTTACAATTTTTTCTATGGCTTCCATGTTTGATACATGTACTATTAAAGGATTGTCGCTTGGACGTCCCTTTGCCGCATAAATTTTTTTAGAGGATTCCGGATTAAGAGCATCGCCTCCAAGACCGTAAACCGTCTCTGTTGGAAATGCCACAAGACCGCCTCTTTTTAGTATTTCTCCAGCTTCCTTTATCAGAGCCTCATTTATGTTGTTTTCATCAATTACAATTATTTTTGTTTCCATATTTTTATAAGTATAGCATTTAAAAGCTTTTTTAACAATCAAACAGCGGATGTCTCCATCCGCCTTGATTTAATAAAGCATATAGCTTTCCAGAATATCCCAGATATCTCTTGTTTCCATGCCAAGTCTCCAGGCAGCAACACCGGCAATACCCAAAGTATCCATAACATTTAAACGAACCTTAACGGAATCAGCATCTTCCATCCATACCTGATAGAAAATTCCGCCGTCTGTTGCTTCGCCGTAATTCTGACAGGTTTCTTCATCCCATGAAGTGGTGATCCCATGTTTCTTTAAACATGCTTTTGCAGTAACCATATCAAGGGCTTCGCTGGTGGTGGTACCGTTTTCCGTCATCCAGACTCTTGTGTAAAAAGGAATTGCGTTAATAACTTTAGATGGATCCACAACTGCAATTGTGTCTTCAATACCCTTCTTCATCCAGGAAACACTTGATACGGAGCCGACTTCACTGCCTGCGTAGTGTTCGTCATAGCCCATGATAATCAAATAGTCCACGAAAAGTCCCTGCTCCTTACGGTTATAGTGGGCAGTGTATTCGCTGGGCACGAAATTATCGACACTGACAATAAGTCCGTATTCATGCGCTGCCAAAGAAAGTTCTCTTATAAACTGAATGTAGTGGTCGCCACAGGAAGAAGGCACCTGCTCAAAGTCAACGTTAATACCGTCCACTCCGTAGGTAATGCATTCCTGAATAAGACCGTTAATCAAATATTCTCTCTTGGTAGTGTAGGATAAAACTTCCGTTAAATCCACATCAGTACCTGTATGGAAGTTTGACACAAGCGCCCATACCTCCATTCCCATTCTGTGGGAAGCGGTAACATAGCTTTCATCGGCAATGCTTGAAAAATTGCCTTCGTTATCGTTAAGCCAGAACCATGTAGGAGAAATAACATTTACTTCTTTTATATATGCACAGGTTTTGAACAGTGAATATCCGTCCTGAGCAGACTCAATATTGTGCCACACCATGTTTATTTTCTTATTTTCGTTTAGGGTAACATATTCTTCTGCCGCTACGTTTGTTGCAGCCTTTTCGGTATCGGTTCTTTCATCCGACAAAAGCCTGTTTTCAACGTACCCAATGTATGCGTCCATTGTTTTAATCTTGGTCCAGTCATCCATCACTTCAAGCACTTCAACAATGTCGCCCTTTTGAACGGAGGTCAAAATTTCGCTCTTGACTCCGCCTCTCCATCTTACGTTTGTATCCTCAGTGATATTTGCAACCGTTCTTTCGCCCCACTCTGTATACATCTGAATACGGTAAGGATTTTCGAAGAATTCATATGTAAAATTCACGAATTTTTTAATGTAATCCAAAGCAATGTAAACAGTATCCTCGGAAATTTTGCAAAGCACATACCCTGCATCCGTTTCAATACCGTTTTCAACGTAAGTGGTGCCACCGATTTCCGCTCTTATGGTAGTGGTGGCGTTTGTATAAAGAAGCAGATTCTCATTAAAATCAACGTAAAACCTTTCTGTCAAAAGGGCTCTACACGCTTCTCTGTCTATATAAACCACGTCATTGATTAATTTTGCCTTTTCATCAATGCGGTTATCCTGTAAAATAATAGCAATTTCTGAATCGTCGTTTATGTCAAAATATGCATTTAAATCGGCCAAATCTTCACCATAAGAATATTTTTCCTTAACCTGGCCTCCGAAATTCACAACTGCAACAACGCAAATCAGGGCGATCGCGATAACAACCGGTATAACTTTTTTCATAAGGTCTGTCCTCCTGACCGCCCTAATTATATCAGACAATCCATCATTAGTCATTTAAATTTTGATTAAGATGTCCTGCGTTACGTTATCTGGCGTAATTGATTTCATCAATTTCGCCATTTTCGTCATAATGCAAAATCGGCATAAATTTAATCTTTGATTTCATCGCCTTCTTTGCAATTGCCTCGGGGGTAGCCGGTTCGCCGCCGATAAACAGCTTAACCCCATTTTCAAACATGTTGTTTAAAAAGTATAACATTTCCATAGCTGAATTTTGTACCTTTCTGCGTGATAAACAATAATATGCCGGGCAATCAAAAGCCGACTGATGTTTCGGTCATATTCCTGTTATTAGTGTATTCTGTATGTGTTACTTACATATGAAACTGACTTGAATTATTTGTGAACACTAAGAGAAAATTGAAAACAATTTTTAAACCCATTATTCAGTACGATTAACGTGCCGAAAGACTTTTATCACCCCGTTTTATTTCGGAGCCTAAGTTTTTTAAAAATTTGTTAACCCCCGTCAACCCTCCTTTCCGAATATACCTTGGCCGAAGCACTTAAATGTCATTATACACACTTTTCCTGAGAATGTGTGTCCAAACTGTTAACAAACAGGCTCTTTTTTATTAATAAATTTTGGACTTTTTTAGTTCTTTCCTTATTATTATGTATTTTATTGCTCTATGGGCAATGGTATTCGCAATCCGCTTCGCTATGGCTCTGCTAAAAGCGGCACCTCGCATGGAGCACCCACCGTCTAAATGCACTGAGTGTTCCTGAGCCTTTATAAAAATTAAAACTTTAGAAAAAATAGCTCTAAAAACTTGACTAAACAAAGGTTAAATAATAGTATTCTGTTATGAAAATCGAAAAAGTAAATGACCATCAGATAAGATGTACCCTTACAAGAGAGGATTTAGCTTCAAGGCGACTAAAGATGAGTGAGTTGGCATACGGCTCCGACAAAGCAAAGGACCTCTTTAGGGACATGATGGAAAAGGCAAATGATGAATATGGTTTTGAGGCAGACAACATTCCTCTTATGATAGAAGCAATACCCATGAGCGGCGAATGCATCGTTTTGGTGATTACAAAAGTTGAAGATCCAGAGGAGCTTGACACAAGGTTTTCAAAATTCGCTCCCGATATTGAAGGCTGCGAGGATTGTGACGATTCAGAGGATGAATCCTTAAATTCTTCTCCTGATGACATTGTAAACATCTCTGATTTATTTAAGAAATTCAAAAGTGCCGTTTCTTCTGCCAAAGAAAATGGTTCCTCCGGCATCGGTTCTTCCGCTACGGAAGGTTTTGAAGGAATGGCCTTTGGTTTTAAATCAGTCACAGAAGTAATGGATGTATGTAAGAAGGCTTGTAAAGATTTTATCGGAGACAGTTCTCTTTATAAAAATTCAAAATCTAATGAATACCTTCTCACCTTGACAAGACGCTCCATGGATGTGACGGATTTTGTTAAGATCTGCAACATCTTTTCAGAATACGGTGCTCCCTTACGTGGAAGCACTATTTCGGAAAGCTTCTTAAAAGAGCATTTTGAACCAATTGTTGAAAAAGACGCTGTTTTAGTGCTTTCGGAATTTTAAATAGTCAAAACCCGCTTGCGAGTCGTATTCGGTCAAATTCAAACCCCCTGCGTAAAGGCAGGGGGTTTTCTTTAGCTTTTACAAATTACATTTCTTCAATCTTATGCATAAGTGCATTGATATCGATTCCATGTACCATTGCAGCTTCTTCAAGACTTTCAGCCTGTGCTGAAGGACAGCCTAAGCAGTGCATGCCTGCTTCCATTAAAACCGGAGCAACCTTTGGAACCGTACGTAAAATTTCGCCAATTGTCATTTCCTTAGTGATATTTGCCATAACTGACTCCTTTCTTAAACATTTGTAGTATAATACCAATTCTTTTGTTTTTCAAGATTATAAAAATCCCTTAAAATAGGCACTTTGTACTTAAAAAAGAACATTCTGAATTCTTGACTGAGGTTTTCTTCTATCTTATAATAGTGTTGCATTTATAGAATGCTTAAAGTTTAATGATCCGATGAAAATCTTTCGTCGTCATTTACAAATTAATTACACTTAACAAACTTACAGGAGGCATTTCAAATGAGACCAGAATGGAAAGATTTTGTAGGCGGCAAGTGGGAAAACGAAATCAACGTACGTGATTTCATCCAGAAGAACTATCATCCCTATGATGGCGATGATTCATTCCTCGCAGGCCCTACACAGAACACCAAAGACCTTTGGGCTATGGTAAGAGATCTTCAGAACAAAGAAAGAGAAGCAGGCGGCGTGCTTGATATGGATACAAAGGTTGTATCTACTATCACATCTCACGGCCCCGGTTACCTTGACAAGAGCAAGGAAACTATCGTTGGCTTCCAGACAGATAAGCCTTTCAAGCGTTCAATGCAGCCTTACGGCGGTATCAGAATGGCAGAAAAGGCATGTGCTGATAACGGTTACACAGTAGATCCTGAAATTTCAGAGTTCTTCTCAGTACACAGAAAGACACACAACGCAGGCTGTTTCGATGCTTACAATGATGAAATGAGAGCATGCCGTTCAGCTCACGTTATTACAGGTCTTCCCGATGCTTATGGCCGTGGCCGTATCATTGGTGACTACAGAAGAATTGCTCTTTACGGTATCGATCGTCTTATCGAAGACAAGATTGATCAGAAGAATTCTACCGGACGCGTTATGACAGATGATGTTATCCGTCTTCGTGAAGAAATCTCTGAGCAGATCGTTGCTTTAAAGATGATGAAGGAAATGGCAGCTTCTTACGGCTGTGATATTTCCAAGCCCGCTTCAAACGTTCAGGAAGCAATCCAGGCTACATACTTTGGTTACCTCTCAGCAGTTAAGGAACAGAACGGTGCTGCTATGTCCCTTGGACGTACATCAACCTTCATCGACTGCTACGCTGAAAGAGACTTAGCTAACGGTACATTTACAGAAGAACAGATTCAGGAATTCGTTGACCACTTCATCATGAAGCTTCGTTGCGTTAAATTCGCTCGTACTCCTGAATATAACCAGATTTTCGCAGGCGACCCTGTATGGGTAACCGAATCAATCGGTGGTGTTGGTATTGACGGCCGTCACATGGTTACAAAGATGAGCTTCCGTTACCTCCACACTCTTACAAACCTTGGTTCTGCTCCCGAGCCTAACCTTACAGTACTCTGGTCCACAAGACTTCCTTTACCTTTCAAGAAGTTCTGTGCTAAGATGTCCATCCAGTCATGCTCTATCCAGTATGAAAACGATGACCTTATGAGAGTTACTCACGGTGATGACTACGGCATTGCCTGCTGCGTATCTTCAATGAGAATCGGTAAGGAAATGCAGTTCTTCGGTGCTCGTGCTAACCTTGCTAAGTGCTTACTTTACGCTCTTAACGGTGGTGTTGACGAAGTTACCAAAAAGCAGGTTGGTCCTAAATACCGTCCTGTTGAAGGTGATTACCTTGATTACGATGACGTTATGGCCAAGTACACCGATATGATGGAATGGCTCGCTGACGTTTATGTAAATACCCTTAACGTTATTCACTACATGCATGATAAGTACTGCTATGAAAGAGCACAGATGGCTCTTCATGACAGAGACGTTCGTCGTTACTTCGCTACAGGTTTGGCAGGTCTTTCAGTTGTTGCTGACTCCTTATCTGCTATCAAGTATGCAAAGGTTAAAGTTATACGTGACGAAGATGGTATCATCACAGACTTCGAAACAACAGGTGACTTCCCTAAATACGGTAACGATGATGACCGTGTAGACTCTATCGCTACTGAATTAGTTCACAAGTTCATGACAATGATCAGAAGACACCACACCTACAGAGATGGCTTCCCTACAATGTCAGTTCTTACAATTACTTCTAACGTAACTTATGGTAAGGCTACAGGCAACACACCTGACGGACGTAGAAAAGGTCAGCCTTTCGCTCCCGGTGCTAACCCGATGCACAACCGCGATACTCACGGTGCAGTTGCTTCCCTTTCATCAGTTGCAAAGCTTCCTTTCATGGATTCACAGGATGGTATTTCAAATACCTTCACTATCATCCCCGGTGCTCTTGGTAAGGAAGACAAGGTATTCGCTGGCGATATCGAAATCGACTTAAAATAATTAATACTTAAATAGAGGACAGGAGGTGTTTCCAATGGACAATAATGCAATGATTGATGATCTTGTAAAAATGCTTGATTCAAGCATTGAAAATGGGGTTGGACACATTAACGTGGATACTGACGAAGTCTCAAGTTCTAAAACCGTTCAGACCATGGGGTGCACAGACTGTTCAAGAACACCCCTTGCATGCAGCGTTCCTACGCTTCATCAGGGGCTTGATTCTTACGAATAATTAAGGAGGACAAAAATATGGCAACAGTAGCTAACACACAGCAGGTTGACAACCTTGTTTCATTGCTTGACGGTTATGTAACAAAGGGTGGTCATCACCTTAACGTAAATGTACTTAACAGAGAAACTCTTCTTGATGCACAGGCACATCCTGAGAACTATCCTCAGCTTACAATCCGTGTATCAGGATATGCAGTTAACTTCATTAAGTTAACACCTGAACAGCAGGCAGACGTTATCTCCCGTACATTCCACGAAGCATTCTAATTTAATTAGTGCTTGTAAGGGCTCGGAGTACTCCGAGCCCTTTTTACTACCAATATTTTATAAAAGCTCAAGAAAACCCACTGCCTTTAGGCAGTGGGTGCTCTTGAACG
>CAVIIX010000004.1:0-126822 GCA_963643225.1 Lachnospiraceae bacterium | reverse complement strand
GCATATTTCTTATTATCGATATTTTCTTTATAGTTTTTATATACATCAATAAATAAAATTACCGTTATAATTGCAAAAAGCCGCATGAAAATATAGGTGGAATTATGCCACATATTAGCATTCTGATAGCCTATATAATGCTGTTTGTTGCAAAAGCTTAAATAAAAGCCCATTACAAAATTTGAAAGAAACGCTGCTATATAAATTAATCCTTCGCTTATTTTATCCTCCGAAAGTTTTTTAATTAATTTGGCGGAAAAAACTATGCTTAAAATCGAAGTAAGTGTGAGTACTAAAGCAATTAAAATATTTTCAAAAGGAAATATCGATAAAAACAAATATATAAAAGAAGCAAGGCTGTGAAAATAATGGTCTCTGACCGCAAAGCGAACATGAACAAAGGTATCGGATTCAAAAATACCGGTTAGAGGATATAAAAGCTGATTGTAAAATAAATAAAACAAAAAGCCTGCATATATTAAAAGGCACAAATCAAACAATATTCTGTTTTTATTTGCTTTTAATTTACCCACGCTTTTCTTCCCTTGCTTTTTTCTTTAATTCCCTTGCATTATCAATAGAAGCCTGATTTAATTCATCGCTTCCAAGCAGTCTTGCAAGCTCTTTAATCTCGCCTTCTTCATCAAGCTTAAAAATTTTTGTGGTGGTGGTGCCTTCAGAAAAGGATTTTTCTATTTCAAAATGAGTGTCTGCCATGGCTGCAATCTGCGCAAGATGTGAAATCAAAATAACCTGATGCTCTTTTGATAATTTATTTAATCTTCCGGCAACCTCCCAGGCTGTACGGCCCGAAATGCCTGCATCGATTTCATCAAAAATGAGCGCATCCACCTTATCCTTAGAGGCAAGAATTGTCTTTATTGCAAGCATGATTCTTGATAATTCACCGCCGGAGGAAACATTCCTCATGGGCTTTAAGGGCTCTCCGATATTGGTTGAAATTAAGAAATCAATGTTATCAAAGCCCTTTTCATTTATTTTTTCTGTGTCTGTATCAAAATCAATCTTAAAATCTGCAAAATTAAAGCTTAAGGCAAGTAATTCATTGGATAAGAGCTTTTCAAATTCAAGCGCCTTTTCCTTACGTAACCCGCTTAATTTTTCAGCAGCCGCCTTATATTCAGAAAGTGCATTATTTGTATCTAAGGTTAATTTTTCCAAATATTCATCTAAGTGTTCAAGCTTTTCTAATTCAGAAGCTTTTTCTTCATAGTAATCCAAAATCTTCTGAATAGAATTTTCGAATTTAAGTTTTAAATTATTTATTACATTAAGACGCTCCTCTGTCTTTTTAAATTCCTCCTCCGGAAATTCAAGGCTATCCATATATTTTGAAGCCTTAATTGAAAAATCTCCAAGTATCTCTTCTGCTTCCGATAAAAGAGCACTCATTTCTAAAGCAGCTTCGTCAATGGCACCTGCCCTGTTCATGCTGTATAAAGCCTTAGAAATAAGGCTTCCTGCATCTTCTTTGGTACCAAAGGAAACATATTGAAAAGCCTCGCTTACAAGGCCTAAAAGCTTTTCTGAAGCCTTCATGCGCTTATAATTTTCTTCAAGCTCTTCATCTTCACCTACAATTAACTGAGCTTTGTCTATTTCCTCTAATTCATATTTAAGTAGACTTATTTCTCTTTCTCGCCCGGATGCAGCATCTAAGGCTTTATTAAGCTCTTCTTTTAGCTTTGTGTATTCTATAGCCTTTTCTTTTGTTAATTTTAAAGCCTTTTCGATTTTTGCACCGCCGAAAGCATCCAGCATATCCCTCTGTTTTAAATTAGACAAAAGGGACTGATGCTCGTGCTGTCCGTGTACGTCAAGTAAACCGCCTGCTATGGTCTTAACCTGCTTGCCGGTTACTATCTCTCCGTTAATTTTAAAAATACTTTTTGTTGGAGTTATTTTTCTTGATATGCTGCAGAAATCTTCATCAGCTGACAGTTCCATTTCGGAAAGCAAAGCCTTTATTTCCTCGTTTTTTGCCAAAGAAAAAACAAGTTCAACGTAAGCTTCCTCTTCGCCGGTACGGATAAGTCCTGTGTCAGCCTTTGCACCTAATGCAAGATTTACACTTCCCAGCAAAATGGATTTACCGGCGCCTGTCTCACCGGTCAAGATGTTTAACCCCTTCGTAAATTGAATCTCACAGTCCTTGATTAACGCAAGATTCTTAACATGCATGTACTCTAACATACTTTTTCGCCTTTTCTCCCGGCGTTATTTTTCCAAAAGCTCCGAAAGCTTTCCCATCAAAACTTCCGTATCTTCAACGGTTCTTACTGCCATCATAACGGTGTCGTCTCCCGCTATAGTGCCCACAACCTCGTGAAACTGAAGCGCATCCACCGCTGCAGCCACTGCCATTGCCATTCCGGAAACCGTTTTAATCACCAAAATGTTCATGGCGTTGTCCATAGATATGAAGCCGTCTCTTAAGACTCTTAAATATTTTTCGTCAAAAGAAACCGCGGTCTTCTTCTCTATGGCATATTTCTGCCGGCCGTAGCCTGCATTTTTCTTATATAAATTTAAACTTTTAATATCTCTTGAAATTGTAGCCTGAGTGGCGTCAAAGCCCTCCGCCTTCAATCTTGCGCAAAGCTCTTCCTGGGTGTAAATATCGTAATTTTCGACTAAATCAATGATTTTCTTGTGTCTTAAATTCTTCATAAGCCCCTCATGTGCAGGATTAATCGTTCATTTTCTTTTGCAGGATTTCAAGGAAAGAAACCTTGTTTAATTTAATGATGCGGGTGCGCTTTTCGGAACGACGCATTACAAAGGCATCCCCTGTCTTAAGTTCAAAGTGGGCAGCACCGTCGCTCATGGCAAAGGCCTCCTGAACACCGCCGTTTTTTGCTTCCCCAATTTCGATATATACTTCATCCTCGCCTGCAAGGATAATGCTTCTTGAATTCATGGTGTGAGGGCATATGGGATTAAGCACCAATAAATCTGCACAGGGCTCCACAACCGGGCCGCCTGCAGATAAATTGTAGCCTGTAGAACCTGTAGGTGTAGAAACAATCACACCGTCAGCACAATAAGATTTTAAGAACTGACCGTTTACATACACATCAAAATTGATGGCTCTGTAGGGAAGTGACTTTGAAACCGCAATATCGTTTAAAGCAACTGTATGTACAACGGACTGCCCGTTGCGAATGATATTTCCTTCAAGCATCATTCTTTCTTCGATGAAATATTCGCCCTTAATAAGCTTTTCAAGAGCCTTTTCTATATTAGCCTTTTCAACCTCCGCAAGATATCCTAAGGAGCCTAAATTTACGCCAAGTAACGGTATTTCCTCTTCCACAAAATCTCTTGCCGCTCTAAGCATTGTGCCGTCACCGCCTAAAACTATAACAGCATCCGGACGGTCCTTTTTTAAAAATACCAAAGCTTCTTCCTTACCGTAAATTTTCTGATCGTCCATTATCTCTATATCAACGGTTTTCCCGTTCTTTTCAAGATAGTCCTTAATTGCATTTGTAATTTGAAAGCCCTTATCCTTGGATTCGTTGGTGCGTATTAAAAAACGATTCATAAAAGTGTTCCTCCCACTATTTATCAAGTGTGTCGTGTGCCTTTTCTACGGTTTTTTCTATATCAATTGGTTTTGGTTCTAAGTCTGAAGCTTCACCCTTTTCTATAAATAAAAGGTATTCAATATTGCCTTCAGGACCTTTAACCGGTGAAAAATCGAGGTCTAATATCAGAAAGCCGATGCTTTTTGCATATTCGATTACCCTTTCAATAACTGAAGCATGCACTGCCTTGTCTCTTACAACGCCCTTTTTGCCCACTTCGTCTCTGCCTGCTTCAAACTGCGGCTTTATTAAGCATACCATACGGCCATGGTCTTTTAAAATATCAATTGCAGGCTCCAGTATTTTCGTAAGGGAAATAAAAGAAACGTCACAGGATGCAAAATCAGGCTCACACCCTATATCTTCCTTAGTCACATAACGAAAATTAGTCTTTTCCATGCAGACTACTCTTTCATCGTTTCTAAGACTCCAGGCTAACTGTCCGTGGCCTACATCAATAGCATACACCTTTTTTGCTCCGTTTTGTAGACAGCAATCCGTAAATCCTCCCGTGGAGGCACCAATGTCCATACAAACGGCATCCTGTAAATCAAGGGAGAATACCGATAAAGCCTTTTCAAGCTTTAACCCTCCTCTGCTTACATATTTTAATTTTTCACCGCGCACCTCAATTTTCACCTTTTCAGGATCAAACATCGTGCCTGCCTTATCCTCCTTCTGTCCGTTTACAAAGACCTCACCGCTCATAATAACAGCCTTTGCCTTTTCTCTTGAAGAGGATAAGCCCTGCTCCACTAAGAGCACGTCTAAGCGTTCCTTCATCTATTGTTTACTCCGTAATGAGAAATAATTTTTGCATAAATTGTTTCTTCATCAATACCGATTTCTTTTTTAAGTAAATCCACATTACCATGCTCTACGTATTCATCAGGAATGGTAATGGTCAAAAGCCTTGTATCAGAACCTTCTTTTGACAAAAATTCTCTCACCTTTTCACCAAAGCCTCCGCTTGCCACGTTTTCTTCCAATGTAACAATTAAAGAATGGTCTTTTGTCAATTCAAGAATCTGCTTTTCATCAATGGGCTTTACAAATCTTGCATTTACCAGGGAAGCATTTAAACCATTTTCCTTAAGCTTTTCTCTTACCTTTTCTGCAGTCTTCACCATGGAGCCTACCGCCACTAAGGCTATATCCTTTTCCTTATATACAGGCTCAGACACACCGTATTCGATGGCATCCCTGTATTCTTCAAGACCGTCGTAGGCTTCTCCTCTTGGATAGCGGATTGCAATGGGACCGTCATAGGTAATTGCAAATTTAAGCATATCCGATAATTCCCATTTATTCTTTGGTGCAAGAACAGTCATGTTGGGAATACTTGACAGGAATGATAAATCAAAAATTCCCTGATGGGTCTCGCCATCACTTCCCACAACACCCGCTCTGTCTATTGCAAACACTACGTGTAAATTTTGAATACATACGTCATGTAAAATCTGATCGTAGGCTCTCTGTAAAAATGAAGAATAAATTGCCACAACAGGAATCATTCCGCCTGCTGCAAGGCCTGCCGCAAATGTAACTGCGTGCTCTTCTGCAATTCCCACGTCAAAAAATCTTTCCGGATATGCGTTTTTAAAACGCTTAAGGCCTGTACCATCTGCCATTGCAGCGGTTATGGCGCATACCTTTTCGTTTCTTTCGCCCATTTTTACCATTACGGTTGAAAATATATCCGTATAATTTGATTTGTTGTGGGGATGACTGGGTAGCCCCGTTGCCACATCAAAGGGTTCCGTTCCGTGGAATCTTGCAGGATGTCTCTCTGCAGGGATGTAGCCTTTACCCTTTTTGGTGATTACATGCACCATAACCGGACCCTTAACACGCTTTGCATCCGTTAAGACATCCACCATTGCCTTTACATTATGACCGTCAACCGGTCCTAAATAGGTAATACCCATGTCCTCAAAAAACATGCCTGGTACCACGATACTCTTAAAGGTGTTTTTGGTTTTTCTTATATGCTTAACCATTGCTTCGCCTCCCGGCACCGAAAGCAAACGGTCGTAAATGCTCTTTTTTAAATCAAGATAGGATTCTGCGGTACGAATGGAATTTAAATATTTCGACACTCCGCCTACGTTTTCTGAAATGGACATATTGTTATCGTTAAGCACGATAATAAAATTCGTAGTAAGCTTTGAGGCGTTATTTAAAGCTTCATAGGCCATGCCGCCTGTTAAAGAACCGTCACCTATAACAGACACAACTGTTTCATCACCGTTACGCAAATCTCTTGCTTTTACCAGACCTAAGCCTGCTGAAATCGAGGTGGAGCTGTGTCCTGTGTTAAAGGCATCGCAGTCACTTTCTTTTCTTTTAGGAAACCCTGCCATGCCACCGTATTTTCTAAGAGTATCAAAGCCTTCCTTACGGCCTGTTAAAAGCTTATGGGTATAGGACTGATGCCCCACATCCCACACAATTTTATCCTTAGGTAAATCAAGGCATAAATGAAGAGCCATTGTAAGCTCCACTGCACCAAGATTAGAGCCTAGGTGGCCACCGGTTACGCTTATTTTTTCTATTAGGAAATTTCTGATTTCACCTGCAAGAATACCGTAGTCTGCTTCAGGAATTTTCTTTATGTCATTTTCTCTTTTGATTTCTTCTAATACCATAAATTACCTGTTCCTTGAAATTAAGCTTTCTACAAGACAAATTAAGAACTCATTTTTCTTATCAAAGGAATTTAAAATGTTAATTGCTCTTTCCGAATATTTCTCTACGTCTTCTTTTGCCTTTTCAAAGCCAAACAAGGTGACATAGGTTTCCTTTTCATTTTCTTTATCTGAACCGATGGGCTTACCTAATTCTTCAAAGGTGCCCACAACATCCAAAATATCGTCTCTTATCTGGAAGGCAATTCCGATTGCCAAGGCTGCTTCTTCAAGCTTTTTAATGTCTGAATCCTCTGCTTCTGAAAGAATACCGCCTATCATCATGGAAGCCTCGATTAAAGCCCCCGTTTTGTTTTCATGAATGTATAAAAGCTTTTCTTTTGTAAGTTCGCTGCCTGTTTTTTCAACGTCTACGTCAACAGCCTGACCTCCCACCATGCCGAAAATTCCGGCTTTTTTGGCAAGTATTCTTAAAGCCCTTCCTGTCTTTACAGGGTCATGCGTATCCTTAAAGGCCATTGTGGCTGTTTCATAGGCATAATTTAAAAGCCCGTCTCCTGTAAGTAACGCCGTAGTCTCTCCGTACACCGCATGAGTGGTTTTTCTGCCTCGTCTGTATTCATCGTTATCAATGCAGGGCATATCATCATGTACTAAGGAATATGAATGAATAAGCTCGATTGCTGCCATAAAATAAGGTAATTCCGGTGCATCGCCTGCAAATAATTTGGCAGTTTCCTCCATTAAAATCGGGCGAAGTCTCTTGCCTGTGCCCATAACGGAATACCGCATTGCCTCCATTAAATATTCGGAAAATCCTGTATTTACCGATAAAACGCTTTCAAGTAAGTCGTTTACCTTTTTTACCTTTTCATCAAGCTCTTTATTGAAATTCACGTGTTACGCCTCCGCTTATTTCCAAAACCTTCTTTTCAACGGTGTCGATTTCACTCTCCACCTCTTTTACAAGCTTCATGCCGCTTTCGTATAAAGAAAAAGCCTTTTCTAAGCTTACATCTTCCTTGGAAAGTTCATTTATTGTGTCTTCAAGTGCCGTTAAATTTTCTTCAATACTCTTTTTTTCAGCCATTATTCAATGTCCTCTACAGTTGCTATTAAACTTCCGTCAGTAACGTTTACTCTGATTTTTTCATTGACCTTAACGTCTTTAATGCTCTTTAATGCTTTCCCGTTACTACCTTCAACGTAGGAATATCCGCTTGATAATTTTGTTAAGGGGGACAGTCCGTGAAGCGCACCTGCGTCCAGTGACAAACGGTTTTTGTAAGTTAAAAGCTTATCGTTCATGGTGCGTATACAGTCATTTTTTAAGTATTCAAGTTTTTCCCTGTTTTTTAATATCTTTAATTTTGGATTAAGGTTATTAAGCCTTTGTCCCAAATGGAAAATTTCCTGCTTACAGTCATTTATTTTAAACCTTATATCTTTATTTAAAAGGTTTCTTTTATCTTGTAATTCTCTTAAGAATTGCGCCTCGTCGCTAACCGCAAGCTCTGCAGCAGCAGAAGGAGTTGGAGCCCGAAGATCGCTTACAAAATCTGCTATCGTAAAGTCTGTTTCATGACCTATCGCAGAAATAATCGGTACGGAGCAGTCAAATATAGCCTGGGCTACGCCCTCATCGTTAAAGCCCCACAAATCTTCAATGGAACCGCCGCCTCTTCCTACGATAATCGTGTCAACGCCGTATGCTTCAAGCTCCTTTATGCCTTTAACAATGCTTTCAGGTGCATCACTACCCTGAACAATTGCAGGATACAAAATAATCAAAATGCCTGGATTTCTGCGTTTTGATACATCGATAATATCTCTAACCGCAGCTCCCGTTGAAGCAGTCACAACACCTAAAGTCTTTATGTGCTTTGGAATGGGACGTTTAAACATAGGATCAAACATGCCCTGTTTAAAAAGCTTTTCTTTTAATTTTTCGTATTCTTCAAATAAATTACCAAGGCCTTCCTGCCTAATTGCCTTTACGTATATCTGATAGGAGCCGTCCCGTTCATAGACGTCAGCGGCACCCTGACACACCACCAGCATTCCATCCGTTAATTTAAACTTTAATGATGAAGTGTAGGAAGAAAACATGACGCATTTAATGGCACTTGCTTCATCCTTAAGGGTAAAGTAAATATGCCCCGAGGAATGGTATTTTAAATTGCTTATTTCTCCTTTAATTTCAAGAGAATTAAGCATATAGTCGCTCCGGAACATATTCTTAATGTATTTATTTACCTGTGTAACAGAATAAACACTATTTCGCAAATTTAGCCAACACTCCGTTTACAAAGCCGCCGGATTCTTCTCTACCGAATTTTTTGGCAAGCTCTACTGCTTCGTTGATGGAAACACTTACGGGAATCGAATCGTCAAACAGAATTTCATAAACCGCAAGTCTTATGATTGCAAGATCTACCTTGCCGAATCTGTCAAGAGTCCAGCCTGTAGCCTTTTTTGAAATCTGTTTGTCAATTTCAGGAAGCTTTTCCAAAATATCTGCTTCCCTTTTGATTATATAAGCCTTGTCCTCTTCGGAAACTTCCTTTTCGTCAAAATCCACGTTAAAGAAAAGCTGCATCTGTTCCGGCATTTCGGAAGCCTCGTTAAACTCTGCTCTGAATAAGAGTTTAAAAAGTACCTCACGTATTTCTCTTCTCTTCATAATTACCTCTAATCTTCCTGTGCAAGACTGATGCCTGCAATACGTACATTTACATCGCTTACAGTAAGACCTGTCATGTTTTCAACAGCTGTTTTTACCTTTAACTGAACCTGCTGGCTAAGACCTGGGATATTCTTGCCGTAATCTACCGTAATAGCAAGTTCTAAGCGTACGTCACCGTCAATAATCTCAACCCTTACGTTTTTCATAAGGTTTTTAACGCCCACCTTTCCTAAAATTTCGGTGGTGATATTGTTGCCCATTGCGGAAACGCCGTCAACCTCCATAGCGGCAATCGCAGCAATCTTTCCGACTACGTCGTTGGCAATTTTGATTTTGCTTTCGCAGTTTAATTCCATCATTTCATTATCCATTATAGAAAACCTCCATTGTGTTAGTGGTTAGTTAGTGGTTAGTTTCTTGCAAATTCCGAAAGCTCAAGACCCTTGTTTCTGTCTATTGTCATCTGTATGCTCCAGGGATTTACAAATAAAAGCAAAGGGCGGCCCTTTAAATCTGTAACCTTCTTCATGTCTGAAGTGCCGGTAAGACGCGTTACGTCAAGGTCCTTATTTTCAATCCAGCGTATATGCTCGTAGGGTAAGGGCTCAAGTCTTATTTCAACGTTATATTCGTTCTCAAGTCTGTATTTAAGAACATCAAACTGTAAAACGCCTACTACACCCACGATAATTTCTTCCATACCGGAATTAAGCTCCTGGAATATCTGAATTGCACCCTCCATAGCTATCTGAGATACACCCTTTATAAACTGCTTGCGCTTCATGGTGTCAATCTGGCGCACTCTTGCAAAATGCTCCGGAGCAAAGGTCGGAATGCCTTCGTATTTAATGTTTTTCTTTGGCGCGCATACCGTATCCCCGATTGAGAAAATACCCGGATCGAACACGCCGATAATGTCTCCCGCGTAGGCTTCCGACAAAATCTTACGCTCGTCTGCCATAATCTGCTGAGGCTGTGAAAGACGCATCACCTTGCCGCCCTGCACGTGCTTAACCTCTTTTTCTGCATCAAATTTACCCGAGCATATGCGCATAAATGCAATTCTGTCACGGTGAGCCTTATTCATGTTGGCCTGAATCTTAAATACAAATGCCGAAAAATCATCGCTTGTTGGGTCTATAAGTCCATCCTCTGATTTTCTGGCAAGAGGTGCTGTGGTCATCTCCAAAAAGTGCTTTAAGAAAATTTCAACACCAAAGTTTGTAAGTGCCGAGCCAAAGAAAACCGGTGTTAACTTACCGCTTCTTACGGCCTCTATATCAAATTCAGCGCTTGCGCCGTCAAGTAATTCTATTTCTTCGTTTAATTTATCTAAAGCCTCTGCACCGATTGCTGCAAGTACTGTTTCTTTATCAGCCAAAGAAACCGTGCTTGAAACACCTTCCTTTGTACCCTTCTGAGTGTCAGAGAAGGTAATAATTGACTTAGAAGCTCTGTCATATACACCCTTAAAGCCTTTACCAGAACCGATGGGCCAGTTGACAGGACAGGTGGCAATACCTAATTCCGTTTCCACGTCATCCAATAATTCAAAGGTGTCCTTTGAATCACGGTCCATTTTATTAATAAAGGTAAAAATCGGGATACCGCGCATCGCACATACCTTAAACAATTTACGGGTCTGAGGCTCAACACCCTTTGCGCCGTCAATTACCATTACTGCAGAGTCTGCAGCCATTAAGGTACGATACGTATCTTCAGAGAAGTCCTGATGTCCGGGGGTATCAAGAATGTTGATACAGTATCCGTCGTAATTAAACTGCATAACGGAAGAAGTAACGGAAATACCTCTTTCCTTTTCTATTTCCATCCAGTCGGAAACTGCATGTCTTGCAGTAGCCTTTCCCTTGACCGAGCCTGCAAGATTTATCGCTCCTCCGTAAAGTAAAAACTTTTCTGTTAAAGTCGTCTTACCTGCATCGGGGTGAGAAATAATTGCAAAGGTGCGTCTTTTGTTTATTTCGTTATCAAAATTACCCATTTAAATATATCCTTTGTTTATAAACCTAATATAAAAGAGACACTACATGCCTTATTATATCATATTATTCATGCCTCTTAAAAGAGAATAAAAACTCAGTTTCTTCATCCTTATAATAAAAGAAAACAAGCAAAGCAAGCAGCACAACAGAAACCGTTACATAAATATCAGCCACGTTAAATCTTGGAAAGTTAACAGGCACAAAATAGAAAAAGTCTACAACATAGCCCTGTTTTATTCTGTCTATCATATTACCGATTGCACCGGATATCAAAAGTAAAAAACCGATTCTTAAGGGTGTGAATCTTTTTCCCTTTGGAATCCTTATAAATTCAATAATGCAAAATAGCAGCACAATTGATGTAAGGGTAATTAAAAATCCACGCTTTCCCAAAAAGCTTGAAAAAGCCGCTCCGGTATTTTCAAGATATTCAAGTTCAAAAACATTTTTTATCCACACAATGTTTTCGTTGCCCTTTAAATATTTCACAATATGGCTTTTGCTCACCTGGTCAAGCACCACCAAAAGCGCCGCAAGCACCGCATAAACCGGAATAATTACCTTCTTCTTCATCTTAATCTCCTAAAAACGAAACTCAATATCTGATATCATATTCCATTATGAAACTCTTGCGCCGAGCGCGGTCGCTAAAGCGACATATACCCTGCGCGCGAGTGCGCATCAGTGGCACTACGTGCCTTTTTACCCTATAGGAAATTGCAACATAATTTCCTGCAGGTTAAAAAATCGGCATTCGCTTTCGCAAATGCCGATTTCGCTAAATCTTACTGTTCTGCGTCCTTAATGGAGAAGCTTATACGTCCCATCTTGTCTTTTCCAAGACACTTAACTGTAACCTTGTCTCCTAATGTAAGAACATCTTCTACATGCTCAATTCTTTCCTTGGCAATCTTGGAAATGTGAACCATGCCTTCTTTTCCAGGTGCGAATTCGATAAATGCGCCAAACTCCTTAATGGAAACAACCTTTCCTTTGTAAATCTGACCTTCCTCAAAGTCGGAAACGATTGTCTTAATGAGTTCAATTGCTTTATTTATCATATCGGTATCGGTGCCGCATACGGAAACCATACCGTCATCAGTGATATCGATCTTAACTCCTGTCTGATCGATAATGGCGTTGATTGTCTTACCCTTCTGGCCGACAACATCGCCAATCTTATCAGGATCAATCTGGATAGAAACGATCTTTGGAGCATATTCGTTAACAGTTGCTCTGGGCTCTGAGATAGCTGGCTTCATGCAATTGTCCATGATGAAGAGTCTTGCCTCACGGCATCTTGCAATTGCGCCCTCAACGATAGGTCTTGTAAGACCGTGAATCTTAATGTCCATCTGAATAGCAGTGATACCCTCTGTTGTTCCTGTTACCTTGAAGTCCATATCTCCGAAGAAGTCTTCAAGACCCTGAATATCTGTAAGAAGTACAAAGTCATCATCTGTATCGCCTGTAACAAGACCGCAGGAAATACCTGCAACCATTGCCTTAATGGGAACGCCGGCAGCCATAAGTGACATACAGGATGCACAGGTTGAACCCATTGATGTGGAACCGTTTGATTCAAAGGTTTCTGATACGCATCTGATTGCGTAAGGGAATTCTTCTTCTGTAGGAAGTACCGGAAGAAGTGCTCTTTCAGCCAAAGCACCATGACCGATTTCTCTGCGTCCCGGACCTCTTGAAACCTTTGTTTCTCCTACAGAGTATGCAGGGAAGTTGTAGTGGTGCATATATCTCTTTGAAACAACATTTTCATCAAGACCGTCAACCTTCTGAACCTCAGAAAGAGGAGCAAGAGTACATACATCGCAGATCTGTGTCTGTCCACGGGTAAACATTGAAGAGCCGTGAACTCTGGGGATAATGTCAACCTCTGCTGCAAGAGGTCTGATCTGTGTAATCTCACGACCGTCGGGACGCTTGTGGTCCTTTAAGATCATCTTTCTTACCGTCTTCTTTTCGTACTGGTAAACTGCTTCACCAAGTACTGCAAGCCATTCTTCGTTTTCAGCAAAGGCTTCCTTGAACTTTTCTGTGATAACACGAATGTTTTCTTCTCTTACCTGCTTTTCGTCTGTGAATACTGCAACCTCCATTTCAGCGGGAGGAACGATTTCCTTCATGGCTGCAAATAATTCTTCCGGAATAGCGCAGGATTCATAAGAGTGCTTGGGCTTACCAACCTTGGCAACGATTTCTTCGATGAAGGCGATAACCTTCTGGTTAACCTCATGAGCCATGTAAATAGCCTCGATAATCTTTGCTTCTGGAACGATTTTGGCGCCTGCCTCAATCATGATAACCTTTTGCTTTGTGGAAGCGACTGTCATCTGAAGGTCGCCTTCCTTCCACTGTGCCTGGTTAGGGTTGATAACGAATTCACCGTTAATCATGCCAACCTGTGTCATAGCGCAGGGGCCGTCAAAAGGAATATCCGAAATACATGTAGCGATTGCTGAACCAAGCATGGCAACAAGCTCGGGACGGCATTCTGGATCAACAGACATTACCATGTTGTTAAGTGTAACGTCATTGCGGTAATCCTTGGGGAATAAGGGACGCATAGGACGGTCAATAACACGGCTTGTAAGGATGGCATTTTCGCTTGCCTTACCCTCACGCTTGTTAAAGCCTCCTGGAATCTTTCCTACTGCGTATAATTTTTCTTCGTACTCAACTGAAAGAGGGAAGAAATCTACTCCGTCTCTTGGAGCATCAGATGCTGTAGCTGTAGAAAGAACGGTTGTATCACCGTATTTCATGAATGCACAGCCGTTAGCCTGCTTACCAACGCGGTTGATATCAACGCGAAGTGTCCGACCTGCAAGGTCCATTGTAAATGTGTCAAACATTTTTCTTTCTCCTTTTTAATTTGATGGTGGAGTAGAAGGACCGAAACTACTAAAGGGCACTTGAGGTTCAAATATCCTTCAGTGGTCTCGGGGTGCACTTCTACTCAGTTCTTAATTTACTGCTTTTGCCTTAACAAGCGCTTAACCTTAATCGTAAAAGAAAGACAAAAGGGTGGATTTACACCCACCCTTATATTTGTCATTACTTTCTAAGACCAAGCTTAGCAATTAAAGCACGATATCTTTCGATATCTGTCTTCTTGAGGTAGTCAAGTAAACCACGTCTCTGACCGATCATCATGTACATACCTCTTGCAGAGTGGTTATCCTTAGGATTAGACTTAAGGTGCTCTGTAAGTTCCGTAATTCTGGCGGTAAGTACAGCTACCTGAACCTCGGGTGAACCTGTGTCACCTTCAGATCTTGCATATTCCTTGATGATAGCCTGCTTCTTTTCTTTAGAAATCATTGCTTTTTCCTCCTATGTTTCTAAAATCGCCAATTCCAAAGCGTTAAGTCGGAGTGTCCTGACACCTTGGAAAAGGTTTATGTTACGTCTGCACATAAATACAGACCTTGAGTATCGTACCACAAGGTCTGTAAATTTGCAAGCATTTTCGCATAATTTAAGCTTTATCGTATTTTGCACAATTTAAGCTATGTTTACTTAGTACATGCCACCCTTCAAAGCCGCAACTTTTTGAAGCAAAACGAATATAACAGAAAACGTAGATTTTCGTAGAGGCATGGAATGCCCAGCTTTTCCGCCACCTTTTTGCCGATAGTGCATCCGCCGCTGCCAAACTCATAACTGATGGTAATGACTCTGTTTTTAATTTAGCCTTCCCCTTTCAAAGCGCCTGTGTTGGTATCTAAAAGCTCACGGTAGGTCTTCAGGATGAAGAAAATCGCAATGATAAAGGTCAGCAAATCTGCCGCAGGGAACGACCACAAAAGACCGTCCAGTCCGAAGAAGATTGGCAGGATAATGGGCAGCGACACGCCGAAAATGATCTCACGGGTCATAGAAACAGCGGTAGAAGCAAATGCTTTTCCAAGCGCCTGCAGGTAGATGAACGTACCCTTGTTCAGCGTCGCCAGCGGCATCAGACACAGATAAGTGCGGAAGCACTTGACCGTGAAGTCCGCGTAATACGCGCTCTCATTGGCTGCGCCGAACAGCATGGCAATCTGCAGAGGAAAGACCTCCACAATCACCAGTGCGACCGCACCGACGATAAGCTCCGCCAGCAGCAGTTTTGAGAACAGCGCCTTGGTCCGGTCTTTCTTCCCGGCACCCACGTTGTACCCGGCGATGGGAATGCACCCGGCCGCCATTCCGATAGCGATGGAAATGGCGATCTGGAAGAACTTCATCACAATGCCAAGAACGGCAAGCGGAATTTGTGCATATTCCGGTTGCCCGAAAATAGGATCTTTAGCACCATATTTCATACACATATTCTGCACTGCTGCCATTGAAACGACCAGCGAAAGCTGCGCGAGGAAACTGGTAAGTCCCAGCACAAGAAACTTTTGGATCAGCTTTTTGTCCAACCAAAAGCTACTCTTTTCAAGCTTAACAACCTTCATGTGCAGTAGATACCAGATAGAGAGTGCCGCCGTCAGTACCTGACCAATCACGGTAGCAACCGCCGCGCCCATCATGCCCCAGTGGAAAGCGTAAATAAAGATGGGATCGAGGATTACATTGGCAAGAGCACCAGTAACGGTAGCGATCATAGCAAATTGGGGGCTACCGTCGCTGCGGATTACCGGGTTCATGGCCTGTCCGAACATATAAAACGGGATGCCGAGCGTGATGTAGAAAAAGTATTCCTTTGCAAAGACATGAGTTTCATCATTGACAGTTCCGCCGAACAGGGTTAGGATTGGTTCGCTGAAAATTAAGTAGACTGCCGTCAGCACAAGGCTAATCAACACGCAGAGCACCACAGCGTTTCCGACGGACTTGTGGGCATCCTCTTTTGCATTGCGCCCCAGCGCAATGCTCACGAATGTACAGCAGCCGTCACCGATAAACACGGCGATACCTAGCGCCACCACCGTCAGAGGGAAAACAACGGTGTTGGCCGCATTGCCGTAGGAGCCAAGGTAGCTGGCGTTCGCAATAAAAATCTGGTCAACAATGTTATAGAGCGCACCCACCAGCAGTGAGATGATGCAGGGGACGGCGTACTGCCGCATGAGCTTTCCGATACGCTCCGTCCCCAAAAACTGATTTCCGGTGTTCATAAAAATCACCTTTCCTTTCAAAAGCAAAAAATGCGTAAAGCCAGAAGCTATCTGGCTTTACGCATTTCTGCTACACGATTGCTTATAAACTTTTCCCCATTTCCGCAAAAAAAGTGCGGCGTTTCTGCAACTGGATTTACGCAGAAACGCCACACATTGTAGATGTATTATAGCGGATTTGTATGGAGATTTCAAATGTTTTTTGAATGATTTTCGTCTCACTCGATCACACTTTGAGTAATCACCATGCTACCGGATAACATAAAACCCGGCATCTCTTAGTACATGCCACCCATGCCTGCACCTGCGGGCATTGCGGGAGCATCCTCCTTAATGTTTGCAACAGCTGATTCTGTTGTTAAGAAGGTTGAAGCTACGGATGTAGCATTCTGTAAGGCGGTTCTTGTAACCTTGGCAGGATCAAGAATTCCGGCCTTAACCATGTCTACGTATTCTTCCTTGTAGGCATCAAAGCCAATACCTACTTCGGATTCTCGTACTTTGTTAATGATAACTGCACCTTCAAGACCTGCGTTAGCAGCAATATGATAAAGGGGAGCTTCCATAGCCTTTAATACAATGTAAGCACCTGTCTTTTCATCCCCGGAAAGGGTATCGGCATACTTCTTAACCTCTTTTGAGGCGTGAATGTATGCAGAACCGCCGCCACAGATAATGCCTTCCTCAACTGCAGCCTTTGTAGCAGCCAAAGCATCTTCCATTCTGAGCTTTGCTTCCTTCATTTCTGTTTCGGTAGCAGCACCTACTCTGATAACTGCAACACCGCCTGAAAGCTTTGCAAGGCGTTCCTGTAATTTTTCTTTATCAAAATCGGAGGTGGTGGTCTCAATCATGCCCTTAATCTGAGCAATACGGGCCTGTACTGCACTCTTGTCGCCGTAGCCGTCTACGATAACTGTGTTTTCCTTCTGAACCTTAACGGATTTAGCACGTCCTAACATATCAAGGGTAGTTTCCTTTAAGTCAAGACCGAGCTCTGAAGAAATAACCTGGCCACCTGTAAGGATAGCGATATCCTCAAGCATCTGCTTTCTTCTGTCGCCATAGCCTGGAGCCTTAACAGCGACTACATTAAAGGTACCGCGGAGCTTATTAACGATAAGTGTTGTTAAAGCCTCGCCCTCAACGTCTTCAGCCACAATTAATAATTTAGCGCCTGCCTGAACGATCTGCTCAAGAATAGGAAGGATTTCCTGAATGTTTGAAATCTTCTTATCTGTAATAAGGATATAGGGATCGTCAAGAACCGATTCCATCTTATCCATATCTGTAGCCATATAAGCCGAAATGTAGCCACGGTCAAACTGCATACCTTTTACAAGCTCAAGCTCAGTTTCCATTGTCTTTGATTCTTCGATTGTGATAACGCCGTCGCCAGAAACAGTTTCCATAGCCTTAGCTACCATTTCCCCTACTGTATCATCACCTGCAGAAATAGCTGCAACTCTTGCAATGTGTTCTGAACCGTTAACCTTCTGGCTCATAGCCTTAATGGCTTCAACTGCCTTTTCGGTAGCCTTCTTCATACCCTTTCTTAATACTATAGGGTTGGCACCTGCTGCAAGGTTCTTAGAGCCTTCGTTGATCATAGCCTGTGCTAAAACCGTTGCTGTTGTGGTGCCGTCACCTGCTACATCGTTTGTCTTTGTGGCAACCTCCTTAACAAGCTGTGCGCCCATGTTTTCAAAAGCATCTTCAAGTTCGATTTCCTTTGCAATTGTTACGCCGTCGTTGGTAATTAAAGGAGCGCCATAGGACTTATCAAGCACTACGTTTCTTCCCTTAGGGCCGATTGTAACTCTTACTGTATCTGCAAGCTTGTTAACGCCTGCTTCAAGGGCTGCTCTTGCATCTGCGCCATATTTAATCTCTTTTGCCATTTTTCATTCCTCCATTATTCTATAACTGCAAGGATGTCATCCTGCTTGCAGATAATATATTCCTCGTCATCAAGCTTCACTTCTGTGCCTGAATATTTGGAGTAAATAACCTTGTCTCCAACCTTCACCTGCATCTTGATTTCATCGGTGCCGGGGCCTACAGCCACAACCTCTGCCTGCTGTGGTTTTTCTTTATTCTGTCCCGGAATCACAATTCCTGATTTTGTAGTTTCTTCAGCTACTAACTGTTTTAATACAACTCTGTCATTAAGTGGTGTTAATTTCATAGCCTGCCTCCATTTATATTTTGTTAGCACTCTTTAAATTCGAGTGCTAATTTTTATCACATTTGCATAATAATACCCCTCGCGATTTTATGCAAGGGGTATTTGCTTAATTTATATTTTTTTTACAAAATTGTTTTTTTGGACATATTTATAAAGTGCTTCCTCAAAGGCTTTTACCGCTGTGTCGTTAAAAATCAAAAAGTTAGGAAGAGACACTGCAAAAAAGTCCGGTTTTATTTCATCGTTCCCTTCTTACCTTTGCGGTATCCTCTTTGTTTATGTAAAATTCATTTTTAAGTTCCGAATATACTAAAAAGGCTTCCTTTCCGCTTATTAATTCAGCAGGCACTCTCCAGGGTGTCAATGATATTCGCAATTTTCTTCGCTACGGCTCTACTAAAAGCGGCACTACGTGCCTTAATAGGTACTTATCTTGTAACCAAACACCTCGCGGGGAGCACCCACTGCCTAAAGGCAGTTGGTTTTCTTTAGCTTTTATAAAACCCTTAAAAAATATACCGGGCAGACACCTGCCCGGTAGAGAAATTCGTTGTAAATGTTAATTAATGAATTTAGCCAGTCTTTTGTTTAAAAAAACCGCCAATAAAATTTTACACACATCAGGCACTATAAAGGGCACCACAGTTACAAGCAATACAGCCTTGTATCCTGAAAATCCAACAGCATCTAAATATACAAACTGATACCAAAGACTTCCAAATGCATATAAAGTAATTAAAGCAATTAAAAGGCCTGAATATTGTAATATACTTTTCTTTTGCCTGAATATACCTGCAATTATTATAAATAAAATAAATCCGATTAAAAAGCCTCCTGTAGGCCCTAAAACAGCACCGATTCCGCTTTTAAAGCCGGAAAACACCGGTACTCCGCACACTCCCAAAGCCAGGAACACTAAAAAGCTTAATAGCCCTCTTTTTGTGCCTAGCAGCAAAACCGCGAGCGCCACACCGAAGGTCTGAAGAGTAACAGGCACCGTTAATGGAATGCTTATCCAGGATGAAATCGTAATTAAAGCTGCAAACATGCCTATATAGGCATAGTCCTTTACGTGTAATTTATTCATATATTAATAATAGTATTCCTTCTGTTTTGTTAATAATGGTATTTTTTCTGTTTTGTAATCCAAAAGAAAATTGTAAGCATTGCTGCCACAATTTCAGCTGCTACGATTGAAAACCATATGCCGTCAAGGCCGAAAAGCAAAGGTAAAACCAAAACTGCGGCAAGCTGGAACACAATAGTACGTAAAAACGAAATTAAAGCTGAAGTAAGTCCGTCATTTAAGGCTGTAAAAAAGGAAGAGCCGTAAATCGGGATTGAAGCTAACGGGAAAGAAAACGAAAAGATTCTGAACGCATGAACCGTTAAGTCCATTAAGCCTTCATCGTAGGCTACAAACAAACCTGATAAGGGACGGGCCAAAAGCTCTCCTGCTGCAAGCATGATAATTGCAAAAAAAGCAATGATTTTTAAACTTTTTCGGAGTAAACCCTTTAATTCATCTTCGTTTTTAGCCCCGTAATGAAAGCTTACTATAGGAGAAGTGCCTACGGAATAGCCTATAAATATTGCAATAAAAATCATGTTTACATACATTAAAACGCCGTATGCCGCAACACCGTCTTCTCCTGAATATTTCATAAGCTGTACATTGTAAAGCATACCAACAACAGACATTGAAACATTTGAAACAAATTCTGAAGAACCGTTTCCAAAAGCCTTAAATAAAGCCTTAAAATCCCAGGTGCATTTGCCAAGTCTTAATAAGCTTGAATTAGGACTGGCAAAATAAATAAGAGGGAATAAACCGCCTATTACCTGGCTTGCAACAGTAGCTGCCGCAGCACCTGCAACACCGTATCCCATTACGCCTACCAAAAGCCAGTCAAGCACCATGTTGGTGCAGCCTGCAAGCAAGGTAAAATAAAAACCTAGAGTAGGCTTTTCAGCTACTACAAAATAGCTTTGAAGCTCATACTGAAGCATAACTGCAGGAAGACCTATCATACATATTCTTCCGTATACCTCACAGATAGCTGCCATCTCTTTATCTGCACCTAGCAATATAGCAACAGGCTTAATTGTAAACCAGCCGATTATTGCAAAAGCAATTGCCAAAATAATTGTTATATATATAAGCATTGAAAAGATTTCATTGGCTTTTTTATTATTGTTTTCACCTAATTTAAGTCCTATTAAGGCACAGCCGCCGGTACCTATCATAAAACCGATACCGCCTAAAATCATAATATAGGGCATTATGAAATTAATTGCCGCAAAGGGAGTCTTGCCTGCATAATTAGACACAAAGAAACCGTCTACAACGCCATAGATGGATGTAAACACCATCATCATAATAGACGGAAACGCAAATTTTAAAAGCTTTCCAGAATTAAAATGATCTGATAGCTGAATTCTGTTTTTTTTTGCCATAAATCATATTTGCTCTAAGATATATTCCTTAACAGCTTTCAAGGAGCTTTCCTTCCATTCGCCTTTTTCTGATTCTAATGCTAATGGCACAATAATCTGAAAATCGAGGGTTTCACCAGGCACTCTTCCGCTACGCATAGGCTCATAAAAATTTTTCATGAATTCTTCCTCGCCTGCGTTCATAAATTCTTCTGGCCTTAAAAATTTTAATTGTCTTTTTGTAGCCTGAATAAAAGCCTTAGCCGATAACGGAACTAATTTTTTATATTCCGCTTCAGGCACGTCAGTAAATATCTTAGGTAAATCTCCTTTAATAATTTTTTCACGCGCTCTATCGATTTTAATGCCTAATGCATCATATGTAAAGTCAGTTTCTGAAAAGTTTATTTTTAGAATAATGCCCTTTTCAGTATTAAACTGGGAGCGCTGATAGTCTGTGTCAAAAACAAAATTACCAAGAGAATAAAAAATTGCCTTTTTTAAACCCTTTTCATCCTGAATCAGTTCATAATTCATTGGTACATGGGGATGGTGAGCCACAATAATGTCTGCACCAAATTCAAGATATTTTAAATATTTATCTCTTGTGTAGGGTGTTGGAAGGCATGTAAATTCTTCGCCCGCGTGGGCAATAACCACGCACCACCTGTTTTCCTTTTTTATTTCTTCAATACGGGTTTTGATTAAATCCAAATCGCTCCAGCTAAAGCACCCCGGAGTTTTATCATCAGCTTTTCTGCAGGCTCTCTGATAGCCTACTGAAATTAAGCCAATACCTCCTGCCTCTTTAAAAATCAAAGGCCTTGAAGCTTCCTTGATATCCATGCCTGCGCCAAGAGTATAAGCCTTTGCTTTTTTAGCCTCTGATAATGTATCAAGGATTCCGTCAGCGCCCGCATCACAGATATGATTATTACATATGTTCCATATATCTGAATTAATACGCTTAAAAAATTTAACTGCTTCAGGATTCATGGTGTGGGTTAAAGCTTCAACCCCGTTTTTATTGACGGTTTTCTTTTGCTGTGATAAAGGACCCTCCACATTTACGGCGATATGGTCTGAATCTGCAAGGAAAGTAAGAATCTCTTTACTCAAAAGACCCTCATCCTCCCATTTTCCGTTCATATATTTGTCAAATCCAACATCGCCTGTAAACGTAATTTTCATGTTTTATGCCCACACAAACCAGATAAATAAATAACCGATAATAACTGCTGTCATAGTAAAGGGTATTCCGATTTTAAAGAAGTCTGAATTCTTAACCTCATAGCCTTCCTTACGCAAAATTCCCATACCTGCAACGTTGGCACTTGCTCCGAAGGGAGTAATGTTACCACCAAGTGTAGCACCTGAGAGTAAGCCAAAATAAAGCACAACAGGATTGATACCAAGCTTAATTGCAATACCCTGTACAACGGGAAGCATTGCAGCTACGTAAGGAATGTTGTCAATAAAGGCTGATAAAATAACCGAACCGAATACAATTACAGTATAAAGCATAAATATATTTCCGTCACCAAGTCCTGCAAACCAGTTTGCCACAACGTCGATGATGCCGGCTTTTGTAATACCCTCGATTACAATAAACAGCCCACAAAGCATTGCAAGTGTCTGATAATCCATTTCCCTTGCCACCAGTTTAACAGGCTCAATACTCTTTTTCTTAATGCAGCTTCTTACTAAATCAATGATTAATAAAGCCATGCAGATAAGGCCGTTTTTAATGTCATCGATGTAAGGAATTTCAAAGAAGGATGCAATAATAAGGGCTACAATTACAAGCAATAAAATAATGCCGGGTACGTGGTCCTCAACAGGTGTAATACGGTCGCTTTCAACGGGTGCCTTTTCTTTTCTGAATATAAGCCAGAGAATGAAAGCTGTACCAAGAGCTCCAAGCTCTACTGCCCAGAATATAGAAGGCTTACCCTGCCAGAAAATAAAGTCAATAAAGCTCATGCCGGCATACCCGCCAAGTAAAATTGATGTAGTGTCACCTACTAATGTTGCAGCACCCTGTAAATTTGATGAAACCGCAATTGCGATAATAACTGGTACAGGGTTAATCTTTAATTTTTTACAGATGGCAAGGCCTACTGGCGCTACCATTAAAACTGTTGCAACATTGTCTACAAATGCTGATACAACTCCTGCAAAAACTGCAAGTGCGATGATTGCCAAACAGGCATTAGGAGTATGCTTTAGCATTAAATCTGCAAGACGAGCCGGCATTCCTGTTTCTATAAATAAAGAAACAATGCCCATAGTGCCTGCAATCATCATAATAACGTTCCAATTAATTGCCATGGGAACAGAGGTAATTGAGAGTATTCCGAAAATAATCATTGATGCTGCTCCTCCAAGAGCAAACCATACTCTCCACTTTGAAAAGGCTAACATGCCTGCGTACATAAGTACAAAAATAATCAATGCTGTTAACATTAAATTTTCCTCCATTTTTCTTTGGCCGTTTAATATTATAAAACCAAATCCTGCTTTAAGGATTCTACGCCTGCGGCGGGTCGCTTAAGTGACAATATTCCAATTCATCGCAGTGCGATAAAAAACCGGGTATCACTTACTATACCCGGTTCAAAAATCCTTATAATACGACTATGTATAGTGTCGCCATACATGAAACAAACGAATATTAACAGTTTTATGACTTCCAGTCAAGTAGAGAAGTTGATTTTTGAATTTTCTGCTTCATGGTATAGGTAAAAGCTTCAAAGGCTAAAACATCCATTGTGGCCCACTCGCCACCCATACGCTGCATTATTTCTTTTGTGGGAAGTGATAAAAATGCAATCATCCGCTCAGGATCATAAGCCTGAATACCAGAAACAGGTGTCTCTTCTACAAGAAAAGCCTTTGTAGCATCAGCTATATATTTCTTTTCCTTGTCAAGCTTATTCTTAGCTTCCTGTTCGTCCTTGTGTTCAAGCATTCTCTTTAATGCTTCAAGATTATCTAAATCGCTCATATGTACTCCGATAGTTTATCATCACAATGATTTTATCAGATACATATTAACACAAAAGTACCTTCCTATAAACTTAAAATTTCATCAAAACTGTCAACTGTTATATCCGGTGTCTCAACATCACCAAAGCCGTAACGGGCAAAAACAAATTTAATGCCGGCTTTTTTAGTGGCTTCGTAGTCGCCGCAGGTATCTCCGATATAAACAGTTTCGTTTTTATCAAGCTTGTTTCTTTTGATGACTAATTCAATATTTTCATCCTTTTGAAGACCTGTGTGGCCAAAGCATTCAAAGTCAGTTATGACACCTTCAATGCCTGTTTTCTTCATGACAAGCTCAATGTAACCATCCTGACAGTTACTTACTATAAAAAGCTTATGACTTTTTGATAATTCAAGAATTGTATTTTGCATTTTAGGATAAGTCAAATCATCGTTACATGCCAAAATTTCATCATGCTCATATACACAGCACTTTTTTAAAATGGAAGCCTTTAAGTCTTTATCGATGTCTTTAAATAAATCATCGGCAATTACATCCATGGGCTTTCCGAATTCCTTTTTAAGCATGTTTCCTGTAATGTGTAAATCCTTTAACGCTTCCACATTACATTCTTTAACAGCCCTGTTCCAGGCTGTAGCCACCACATCGGTTGTGTTCCAAAGGGTGCCGTCAATATCAAAAATAAGATTCTTCATAAATTAACCAAAATAAGAAATAAGGCCTAATACAAATACCGTAAGAATGATAATTGGAAGAATTAATGAAACATAAGGCTTTACCTTCTTAGGGAATTTAAGGCCCTTACCTGTATTTGCTTCAGCAATGAAGTTTTCAAAGCCCCAGCCTATCTTACGGGTACAGTATATAACATAAGTAAGTGAACCTAAGGGGAGCATAATTGTTGATACAAAGAAGTCCTCAAGGTCTGATACGTCCTTTCCTTCAATACCGAATGCATTAAAGGAGGACCATACGTTGTTACCTAAAATAAACGGAACATTTACAAGTACCATCACAAAGAAGGTAATAAAAGCAGTCTTCTTTCTTGACCAGTGAGTAAGTTCTGAAGTACAGGCAATGATGTTTTCATAAACCGCAAGCACTGTTGAAAATGCCGCAAAGGTCATAAATACAAAGAATAAAGCTCCCCAGACTGCACCACCTTGGATACCGTTAAATACGTTAGGCAGGGTTAAAAAAAGTAAGCCTGCGCCTTCTGTAGGCTCGATACCGTAAGTAAAGCATGCAGGAAAAATAATTAAGCCTGCTGTAATGGCAACAAAGGTGTCTAAAATAATAACGTTAACAGCTTCACCTGTAAGAGAACGTTCCTTTCCGATGTAGCTTCCAAAAATTGCCATTGAACCGATACCTAAGCTTAAAGTAAAGAAGGACTGGTTCATAGCTTCGGAAACGGTTGTGGAAGTAACCTTTGAAAAATCAGGCTTTAAATAAAAGGAAAGTCCTTCTTTTGCGCCATCCAGAGTAAAACCATATATAGCAAGACCCACCATAAGTACAAATAATGCAACCATCATGTATTTTGTAATACGCTCCAGGCCGCCCTGTAAAGAGAAAGAGCATATAAGGCAGGCAGCTGCTGCAATTATTACGGTAAATACAAGCATCATCCAGGGATCCCCAAGCATCGAAAGGAAGGTATTTGTAATACCGTCAGAATCAAGGCCTGAAAGGGAGCCGGTTAAGCATTTGCAGAAATATCTGAAAATCCAGCCTGCGATTGTGGTATAGAAAGCCATAAGTAAAATGTTTGCTACAAGTGATAAATAGCCGTGAATTCTCCAGGGCTTTTTAGCAGGGGTTAATTCCTTATAAATACCTACAGGGCTCTTCTGTGCCGCTCTTCCCAAAGTGAATTCCATTACCATAACAGGAAGACCAAGCAAAATAAGGCAGGCAATGTAAATAAGTACAAACGCGCCACCACCGTTTTGTCCCACCTTCATAGGGAATCTGTAGACATTACCAAGGCCGATTGCACAGCCGGCACTTAATAAGATAAAGCCAAGACGGCTTCCCAAGTGTTCTCTTTCGTTCATAATAAATCTCTCCTTTAAAATTACTTTGCTCGTTTAAAGCAGCAAAGCGATACATATTTTAATACTATACCATAAAGTGATTTTTATGTAAAGAAAAAGGACTCTTTTTGAGGAGTCCTTTTAATCCTGTTTACTTATTTACATTTTGTAATCTGGTCCGGATACAAAGGCTTATCTAAATATACGTCAAAAAATTTGTCTGCATCAGCGCCGTAATCCGTGTAAACGTTTTTATGTACCTGCAAAAAGCCTCCATCGGCCTTTAACGTAATGACCGTTGCACCTCTCTGAAGGCCGGAATATCTGATTTTATTGCCGTAGGCTTCATTGTCAAAAGAAAATCCGTAGTCTAGCATTACTCCCTTATATTCAACAACAGCATTGTTAACATGGTCGTGACCGCAGAATATTGCTTCAACAGAATCCATTTCTTCACATAACACTTCAAAAAACAAATCCTGGTCCTCAGGGGCGCCTTCGTTGTTTCTTCCTCCGTAGCAAATCTTTTCATCCCACATTCCGTCTAATCCTATTGTATATTCAGGATTACCAGATTCAAAATCCGTTCTTGCTGTCTGGTATTCGCCAATCGGAATGTGCATAAAGGCTAAGGTTTTTAAATATTCCTTATCGTTAAGTCCGTATTCTCCCGATAAGGTTTTAATTAAATCAGCTGCCCAGTACACCTCTGTATCATGAATTACATCGTATTTTCCAAGAGCCATTGTAATTAATGAGGTGTCAACGTAGGCATTTGAATCGATTAACAATAAAAGCTTGCGAACAGTGCCGTCAGTGTTTTTTACGATGATAAACTGGTTTGTGACGCTTGGAACAGTCTCTGCATCTAAATCCGTAAACTGGGATTCAAAGAGACAGTATTTAAATTCATCGCTTTCATATAAAGCCCCCACCTCTGAACGGTCTGCCACATTAATCGATTCTGTATCATGGTTACCAAAAACCGTTGTAAAATAGACTCCCAGGTGTTCAAAAATTTCTATTACGTTTCTATGTACCTTTAAATTCTGAGTGGTAAAGCCTCCGTTAAAGCCTATTCCCGGCAAGCAGTAGGTATTGTCACCGCCTAAAATTACGATATCGGGTTTTTCTGCCCTAAGAGCCGTTATAAGCTCATAAACCGTCTTTTTATCGTTTTTGTAGCTCCATATGCCACCGCCTATATGAATGTCGGTTATGTGCATAATTTCAAGGTCTCTGTCGGTTGTAATGGTGTAAAAGCCGTTTTCTTTAACCGGAACAATCCTGTCTTTTGGATATTCAATTACCTCAAAGGAGTCAATGTAGGTGCGTAAATTTTTAACGCAAATGGCATTTCCAACTGCAAAAAATATAAAGATTAATAAAAATACACCTAAAATAATGCCTGCAATTTTAACCTTGATTTTCTTAAACATGAAAATACCCCTTTATGAAAATCTTTTTAACGTTCTAAAAAGCTCTTTTACGTTTATTGGCTTTGCAAGATGTGCATCCATACCTGCCATAAGTGCTTTTTTCTTATCTTCCTCAAAGGCATTTGCTGTCATGGCAATGATAGGAAGACTCAGATATTTTGAATCTGCAAAGCTTCGAATCGTGGAGGTAGCCTTGTAGCCGTCCATATAAGGCATCTGAATATCCATAAGCACGTAGTCGTAATATTCAGGGTCCTTTTGAAGAACCATTTCAACCGCAACTGAGCCATCCGTTGCTTCCTCCACAATTAAGCCACGGCTCTCAAGTAAATTCCTTGCAATTTCCCGGTTCATATCGTTATCTTCCACAAGTAAAATTCTCTTGTATTCAAGACCCTCTTCGTTTAATTTATCAAGTTCACCGCTTTCTTCTTTAATTTCATCGGCAATTCTGAAATCAATTCTAATCGATACGATGGTGCCTACGCCAAGCTCACTCTTAATGTCGATAATTCCGCCCATCATATCTACGAGCTCTTTTGCTATCGCCATTCCAAGACCGGCGCCTTCTATGCCGCTTACGGTAGAATTTCTTTCTCTTGCAAAAGAATCATATATGTGCTTTAAAAAATCTGTGCTCATGCCGATACCCGTGTCTGTTACGGTAAATTTAAATCTGGCATAGCCCTTTCTTTTGCCGGGTAATTCTTCCACGATAAAGTGAATCTCTCCACCTGGCTTTGTGTATTTAATGGAATTTCCTATTACATTCGTAAAAATTCTGTTAAGTCTTAAATCGTCACAGAATACTTTTTTATGGTTTATTTCTCCGTATTCTATGTGCATGGAAAGCTGATTTTCAACGGAATTTTGCTTAAGCACCTGAAATACATTGTTGGTACACGTGACAATGTCATTGGGGGCTTCCTCGATTGCAATTTTACCGTTTTCGATTCGTGCCATATCAAGCACATCATTAACAAGCCCCAAAAGCTGGTGGCTCGCCATCTTTACCTTCGATAAATATTCATCGCGTTTCCCTGAATCGTCCCTGCACTGTACCGCCATGTCGGTATAGCCGATAATTGCGTTCATGGGTGTACGGATATCATGGGACATATTAAATAAAAATCTGGACTTTGCGCGATTTGCTTCTTCCGCCCTTTTATTTGCTTCCTTTAATTCAATCTGTCTGTTCTGCTCTTCTCTCGTTTCCTTTTCTCGATTAGCAATACCGATAACAAGCTCTCTTGGACGGTCGTTTTTATTTCCAAGCTTAACGTATTTAGCTTCAAAAACCTCATCACGGCCGTTTAAAAGGCATCTGAAACGTCTGATTGCAACAGATTCATTTCTTAAGGATTCCCTTACGTAATCTATACTTCCGGCAATAAACATTTCCTCTTTGTCATCATGATGCACTACCGTTTCAACAAAAACTCTGTATCCCGTAGAATATGAAATTTTATTTCTTATAAATTCTCCGAATCTAGCCTCCGTGTAAGCATCCATTCGGATAGGTGTAATGGTGTCTTCGTCTAAGTCTACGTAAAAGGCCGAAAAATAGTCGCTTGCCAAGGCATCGATGATGGATCTGCCTAATTCAAGCTGCTGTCTTGTTTCTCCTGCTTCTTTTTCCTTCAAAGAAGCTTCACGACGTCTCTTTAATTCAGAATAAATCAAAATCGAAGAAGCACGAAGTAAAAATCTGTCCTCGATAGCTTTTGTTGGGTTATCCATCCCCAGAAAGCCCTTAACCGATTTACCTACCTTAACGGGAGATGCCAAGAAGCTTTCTACACCCTTATTTTTAAAAATTTCATATATGGGATTGTTTCTGTCTAGGTCTTCATCGATTGGTCCAAACCAGACTTCGCCTTCCGGACCGTAAGAATTAATTATTTTTTTAATTACATCCTTTGCAAAACCATCAATAGCTGAAATGACCGGGGTTGCACCTTCTTTAACCCAGTCATAGGCATTTCTAAAATAGTCTGAATCAGGATCGTATTCAAAATAATAGCACCTTTCAGCCCCATAAAATTTAGCCACAATCAATAATATCTTATCGACTGCAGCGTCCATATCATTTTCTTCATATATCGCATCAATGCATTTTTTCAAGGCATCTTCGCTTTTGCGATGTGCTATGTATTCTTTCATAACGCTCCCAATACAAAAAGTACACATACACCAAAATGTAAGCTAAAAGCACTTACATTCGGTTATTATAATATATTTAGGCGCAAATGTATGTCAAGGATATTCGCAATCTGCTTCGCTACTTGCTCATATAAAAGCGGCACTGCGTGCCTTACGAGGTACTGGGCTTATAACCCAGTACCTCGTTCAAGAACACCCACCGCCTAAAGGCAGTTGGTGTTCTTGAGCTTATGTCAAGGATATTCGCAATCTGCTTCGCTACTTGCTCATATAAAAGCGGCACTGCGTGCCTTACGAGGTACTGGGCTTATAACCCAGTACCTCGTTCAAGAACACCCACCGCCTAAAGGCAGTTGGTGTTCTTGAGCTTTTATAAAAAGGGATTTCAGAGGCATCTAAAAAATCCTCTGAAAACCCTTAATTTTTTATCACTTATTTTATTTAAGCACAAAAGCCTTGCAGCCGTGGGCAGGAAGAGACACCTTAAGTGCATCCTTAAAGTCACGCTTTTCCTTAGTCCAGATATCAAAGGCTTTCGTAATTTTTTCAGCCTCCAGATCCCGTAAGGTTATGTAAACCTCATTATCTTCATCACTTAAATTAAATACGCACATATATTTATCGTTTCCGTTTGAGGAAGCCTTCCAAAGAACGGTTTCCTTATTGTTGATGTTTTTTCTATATACCTGATGGGCGTCACGGGCACACTCGTGCATAGCAAGAAGCTCTTTGTTCGTCACAAGAGACATTGTAAAGGCATCAAATTTTGTCATTTCACCGCCTATCATTAAAGGAGCTCTGAAAATAGACCAAAGAGACATTAATGTGATAAGCTCGTCGTTTGTGAAATTCGTGGTGTTGTCAGGATTATAGCACTGTCTGATGGGACCGATTGGAAGCATGTCGGCATCCGGATAATTACCGTAGCCTGTGTGAATACTCCACTTTTCGCATCTTTCAAACATTGCATATAAAAGCTTCCAGTCATCCCAGAAATCATCAGTTATGCGCCACATATTGGAAATCTGCTTGTAAAGCTCAGCCTTTTCTAATAATGCAGGACCGGGAGACAGGCTTAATACCATGTCACGGCCACAGGAATGAAGTGCCTGGCTTAAAGCAACAAGCTCCTCTTCTTCGTGTGGAAGCTCACGGCATATATCATCACACTTTATAAAATCAACGCCCCATTCAGCATAAAGCTTAAAGATTGAATCATAATAAGCACTGCCGCCCTTCTTAGGGTCTACGCCGTACATATCCGTATTCCAGTGACAGATTGAAGCAGTCTTTGCTACTTCTCTTGCAGTTAATTTTGTACCGAGCACAGGTGTGTTTTCACTGACTGCCTGACGTGGAATACCCCTCATAATGTGGATGCCGAATTTAAGTCCCAGCGAATGTACATAGTCTGCTAAAGGCTTAAAGCCCCTGCCCCCCTCCGATGAAGGGAATCTGTTGGGTGCAGGAATCGCTCTTCCGTATTCATCCATGCAGATAGGTGCAAAGGGATGGTATTCGTTGGTATCCGCAAAGGGTTCATACCACTGAATGTCCACTACAATATATTCCCAGCCGTATTCCTTTAAATATTTTGCCATGAAATCGGCATTTTTCTTAACTGTTGCTTCGTCTACTGCTGCTCCATAGCAATCCCAGGAGTTCCAGCCTCTCGGTGCATTTTTAAATTCCATAATTCATACCTCACCTTATTAACCGAAACTGTAACGGCGCGTTTTCCCATAGCCGTCCAGATTTCTTCAAATTTTTCACGTTCTAAGTCATAAATTCCGTATATTGGGTCCGTAATAGTGACGGTTTCTTCACTCACTCCCGATAGCACCATACAGTGTAAATTGGCATAAAGCCCAGAATCGTATTTATAGGGCCAGTACCATAAAAGTGTCCCCCACACCACCAGCGGATGCCCTTTTTCAAGATAGTAATATAAATCAGAAGGCTCACAATCCGTCAAATCGCAAACATCAATATAAGTAAAGCCTGTTGCCTCAATGTAATTTTCAACCGTCTTTACAATAGGCCCGGCATAGCAATAAAAGCCGTTACTGCGGGGATTCCTTAAATAATAGACATTTGGATCCTCATCCAGGGTTTTACTTTTAGGAAGATAGTCATCAGCCATTTCAAGCTTGTCAGCTTCAATGCCCTCGTAGTTCATGACTATGGTTAAAGAAACTACTTCGCAGCCGTTAGGAAGTTCAGGCTTTTGGTATATGTTTTTTACAGCCAAAGAAACCGTAGGTGGCACATACACATCATCCCCTGACACATCGTCTCTTGATACATCAACGCCCGATACATCATTATCTGACACATCATCTCCTGATACATCATCGCCCGATACATCATCATCTGATACATCATCATCTGACACAGCACTATCTGACACAGCATTATCTGACACGTCACCGCCCGATACATCATTATCTTTTGCATCGTTACCTGATACATCTGATTCTAATTCTGAAGCCTTTGCAGCATCCGGCACCTCCATGTCAATGTAGGCTTCTATATATTTAAAAAATCTTCCATCATATTCATTTTTAACAAAAAGCCTGTCAAACGAAAATACGATAAGCAGTGCATAAATAAAATTCATAGATACTCATTTTTCTCCATTACAAGTTTATCATTGTATTATCGACGGCACAACATAATAATTCCATAGGTTTTCTTTTCCGTCGCTACTTTGCATACAGATGTTTAAAATGTTAATCGGATTTTTAAGCTGCTTTTTCCTTTATCCTTTTAAGCTTCTTAAGCACATTAAAATATGCAGGTATTAAAAAGGCATCTGCCAAAATCCAGGCAAGGGGGCTTGCAAAGGCAGCTGCTGTAAAGCCAAATTTAGGTACAAAGAAAATGCCGATTACAGCTCTTCCTATCATTTCAAGCACGCCCGCTAAAACTGCAAAGGCAGAAAATCCCATGCCCTGAATCAAAAATCTTACTATATTGACAAAGGCAAGGGGCACATAGAAAGCTGCGTTTATAAGCATGTACTGCCTTGCCCAGGCTATAATCTGAACTTCACCTTCGTCCACGAATAAATATACCATATTCGTACCAAAAAAATAAAGACAAGCTAAAATTCCAAGTGAATAAATAATTCCAATTATGGAAGCACTCTTCAATCCTTTCGATAACCTTTCTAATTTACCCGCTCCAACATTCTGTCCGCCAAAGGTGGCCATAGTGGAGCCAAGGGCATCAAAGGGTGTGCACACGAAATTCGATATCTTACCTGCAGCCGTAGTAGAAGCAACCGCTAAGGACCCAAGGGAATTAACAGAGGTTTGTAAAATAACACTTCCGATTGCGGTAATCGAATACTGAAAGCCCATTGGAAAGCCCATTAAAAGCAAATTATGAACGTGACCCTGTTCAAGCTTTAAATCGCTTTTTTTAAGCCTTAAAATATCAAACCTTTTAATAATTACAATTAAACACAATATTCCAGACACAAGCTGTGATAAAACAGTTGCAAAGGAAGCGCCGAATATGCCCATATCAAGTTTTGCAATAAATAAAAGGTCCAGGCCTATATTTAAAAACGAAGAAATTACCAAAAATACTAAAGGTGTAACGGAGTCACCAAGGGATCTTAAAAATCCCGATAAGAGGTTATAAAGAATGGTCGCCGGAATGCCTGCAAATATTACAACAATATAAATGTATGCACCTTCAAAAATATCATCAGGAGTGTTCATAAGATGTAAAATTCCTTTACATCCAAAAACCGTTGAAACCGTTAAAGCAACCGCAACAATAGTTGCTATAACCGAAGCATTTCCTACATATATACGTAAGGATTTATAGTCTTTTGCCCCAAAACGCTGGGCAACAGGAAGGGCAAAGCCTGCGCACATACCGGAGCAAAATCCGATAACCAAAAAATTAATGCTGCCTGTTGAGCCTACCGCCGCAAGGGCATTTACACCAAGATAAAACCCCACAATAACTGTATCCATCAGGTTATACACCTGCTGAAATAAAAGTCCGCATAATAAAGGAAACGCAAAGCTCACAATAAGCTTAAAGCAGTTTCCGTTTGTCATATCCTTTACAGCTTTTTTTGCCATTTAAAGTCCTCTTTCAGCTAAAGAAAATATGTTTATTATCTATTCAGGCCAGACTATCATAACGCCATCATAGCAATTAGCAGAATATACAAAAACTCGCTATTAAAAACAGCGGGTTAAGCATTATCATTTAGAAGCGTTTTACGTTAAGGCTTTATTTTCAGCCTCCTTCTTCTTTTCTTCTATTTTCTTAAGCTCCTCTTCTTCAAGCACTCTGTAGGCTACCTTACCGACAAGAGTCTTAGGCATTTCCTTTTTAAATTCAAGGTCGTAGGGCATAGCGTATTTTGCAATGTTTTTACGGGCATAGGACATAATTTCCTGCTTCACCTCATCACTTGCCTCAACGCCTTCCTTTAAAGTAACAAAGGCTTTAACCTTCTGCATTCTATAGGTATCAGGAACACCGATAACGCAGCTCATCTGTACCTTTTCGTGGGCATCCAGAATATTTTCAAGCTGTGATGGATATACGTTATAGCCTGAAGTAATAATCATACGCTTTGCACGGCCTTTAAAATAAATAAAGCCGTCGCTGTCCATAATACCAAGGTCACCTGTGTATACCCAGGTAAGACCGTCAGCGTGAGTACGGAGAGTCTGTGCCGTTTCATCAGGATGCTTCATATATTCCTTCATAACGGTAGGACCTGCAAGAAGAATTTCCCCCTCTTCTCCATAAGGAAGCTCTTTATCAGTACCCGGCTCTACGATTTTAATGTAGGTATCCGGGAAGGGAATTCCAATGGAACCTTCCTTTGCCATTCCTACCGGAGTTAAGCAGCAGGCTGTAACGGTTTCGGTAGTGCCATAGCCTTCACGCACCTGTACGATGGATTTATGGTCGTATAAAAATTTATCAAATTTTTTCTTTAATTCAATTGAAAGTGAATCCCCGCCTGAAAATACACCCTTTAAGCAGCTTAAATCAGCGCCGTCCATTGAAGGAAGTCTAAGCAGTGCCTCATATAGGGTAGGCACACCTGCGATGAAATTGCATCTTAATTTTACTATCTGCTTAGCATAGCTCTTGGCTGTAAATCTCGGAATCAAAATACATCTTCCGCCCTTAGAAAGCATTGTGTGTACACATACACCAAGACCGAAGCCGTGGAATAAGGGCATTGCCGCAAGCATTTTGTCACCGGGTCTGAACATTGGATTTGTGGCTATTACCTGTGAGCCTAAGGCGTTAAAGTTTTTATTTGTAAGCACTATACCCTTTGTGGTGCCGGTAGTGCCGCCTGAATAAAGGATAACCGCAGGGTCATCGCTTTTTCTTTTGACTTCATAATCATAAAAGCAGAATTTAGACATACGTATAAATTCTTTCCATCTGATAATGGGGGCATTTTCCGGAATTTTTGCGATTTTTCTGCCCTCCGTCAGCATGTAGCCTGCCTTAATGGGCCTAGAAAGCGCATCACTTACGCTTGCAATAATGATATTTACCACCTTAGTGTTGGCTCTTATATGCTCAAATTTATGATAAAACTGGTCAAGCGTAATAGCCGTAACGCTTTCTGATTCGTTTAAATAAAATTCGATTTCCTTTTCGGCAGATAAGGGATGAATCATATTTGCAATAGCACCGATTAAATTCACCGCATAAAGCATGTAAATTGCCTGCGGACAGTTAGGCATTGCAATTGTTACCTTATCTCCTTCTCTTACGCCGATACTTCTTAAGGCCCTGGCGCAGATTCTTATTTCCTTAATCATTTCTTTATAGGTAGTTGATTTTCCCATAAAGTCAAAGGCTATGTTGTTTTGATATTTTTCGGCAATTGCGTTAACCGCCTCAAACATTGAGCCTTCAAAATAGTTTAAATGCATGGGAACCTCTCCCATAAAGTTTTCCCACGGTGTTTTTGCTGTAATCTCACTCATTTTCTTTTACTGTAACTTCCCCTTAACTATATTAATATTCAAAACCGCTGGGTGCCGAAAAAGGCTGCTCCATGAGCTCAGGATGTGCAAATAAATATTTTATCACCTTTAAGCTTTTGGCAAAATAAAAGCCGTCGGCGATTCGCTCGTCTATGGTGGCACCGATATCAATAACGTCTCTTATCTGTTTGGTGCCGTCAGGCATAAGCATTTCCTTTTTGTGGATGGTGCCTACAGTCACCATAAAGCTGTTAGTGCCATAATTGTTTAAGTGGTGATAAACGCTTGGGCACTGTATGCTTCCTAAATTGGAAAGTAAAACAGAAGCAAAATTTGAATCGCCGCTTCTTAAACACTTCGGTACCTTCCCAAAGAAGTCAAGCCATCTTGCGATACGTACTATAAGCATAAGAAGTGGGCGCGGAATTTTCGCAAAGTCATCCACCACCTTGTCCATTCCGCCTGTTGAATGTTCGCTTTTACGTATAGTCTGAATGTCACCGTATATGTGGTGGCTTAAAGAATCAAGTGTATCCTCTGGACGGGGCACAATGTTCATAAAGGCTTCCTCCGCACCGTCTGCAAAGCGTCTCTTAGCCAAAAAGCACATGGTAATTTCGTTTCTTTCATAGGTACGTCTTCCCTGCACAAAACGATTCATCTTAGGGCGCTCCTGCACCATCTTTGCAATTGCAAAAACTATACAGTGGAAAATTGTAGTCTTGTAATTAGGATGCTCGGCATTTTTCTTTTCAATAAAGGCAAGCATATTCGTTACATCAAATTCGTCCTGAAAGAAAACCTCTGCATCAGTACGGTTAGGCATAATATGGCCCATAATTGTGGTAAGGCCGCTTACATCCTTAATCCATCTTCCATCTGGGCGGTCTCCCCATTTTCGTTTGTATTTTGTTTCACTCATTTTTTAATCTCACTTTATTTAAGTAAATCTAATATCGAGGTGCCGATTGTACCTGCAGGCATCGTCAAACCAAAATTATCAAGGATGCTTGCGCCGATTATTGCAAAGGTGTCCTGTTCTTGAAGCCTGCCGGTTCCAATCATAGAAGGAGAATAAGCTAAGAAGGGCACTTTTTCACGGGTATGGTCTGTACCCTTATAGGTAGGATCGTTACCATGATCGGCAGTAATGATAAGTAAATCATCCTTTCTTAATTTAGGTAAAAATTCTCCTAATTTAACGTCAAATCTTTCAAGCTCCTCGCCGTATCCTACAGGGTTACGTCTATGACCCCACTGGGCATCAAAGTCTACTAAATTTACAAAGCATAAGCCTTCAAAGTCTCTGTCTGCAATTTCTATAGTCTGTTCCATTCCGTGTACGCTTGAGTCGGAATGATTGCCTTCGGTAATTCCTTCTCCGTCAAAGATATCATTAATCTTACCTACCGAAATAACGGAAAAACCTGCATCCTTAAGCTCGTTAAGGGCAGTTCTGTTGGTGGGCTTGAGTGCATAGTCATGACGATTTGAAGTACGTTTAAAATTGCCTGCATGATCGCCTACGTAAGGACGTGCAATGACGCGCCCCACTCTCCATTCAGGCTTCATTGTCAGTTCTCTTGCAATTTCACAATATTTATAAAGCGTCTCAAGACCTAAGGTAGGCTCATGTCCGCATATCTGAAGCACGGAATCTGCCGAGGTATAAACAATCAATCCGTTATGATTAATTTCTTCATCTGCAAGCTCGTCAATAATAACGGTACCGCTTGCGGATTTATTGCCTACAACTCTTCTGCCTGTCTTTTCTTCCAGGGCTTTAATCAGTTCATCCGGGAAACCTGTTTCCGTAAAGGTGATAAATGGCTCCACCGTATGTACACCCATCATTTCCCAATGGCCGGTCATTGTATCCTTACCATTGCTCATTTCCTTTAAGGCGCCGTAATATCCTAAGGTATTGTCTATAGGCGCTACCTTATCCATTTTCTTTAAATTGGCAAGACCCAATTTTTGAAGATTCGGAATATTAAAATGCTCTACCGTGCTGGCAATATGGCCGCAGGTATCTGCTCCCTTATCGTTAAATTTCTCTGCGTCAGGCGCATCGCCAATTCCGAAGGAATCAATAACAATAGTAAAAATTCTTTTGTATTTAGCCATCAGGTATTCTCCTTTGTACACTAAATCAGCATTTACAGGTTACATAATACCATATTTACATAGATATAACAATTAAAAAGGTGGAAAAGCGGTGGCACGTAGTGCCTTTTTTTACCTATAGGGAATTACATTGTGATTTCCTATATGGTAAAAGAGTTTCGCTTGCGAAACTAAAGCGCCGAGCGAGGTCGCTAAGGCGACATATACCTTTTTCGCGAGTGCGCATCAGTGGCACGTAGTGCCTTTTTTTACCTATAGGGAATTACATTGTGATTTCCTATAGGTAAAAAAAAGGGATGTGCCCTTTGGCACATCCCCTATAGATTAAAAGAATGGATTAAAGAGTAAATCTGTCGATAATATCCTTAAGATTCTGAACTGCGTTCTTACATTCATTAACCTTTTCAACGCTGTTAGCGGTATCGTTAACCATTTCTGTAGTCTTTTCTGCGATATCGGTAACGCCTGTTGAAGATTCGTTAATTGTTGTATCTATGCCGCCGATAGCATCAGAAATACTTTCGATTTCGTTGTTAAGAATGCCGATGCTTTCCTTGATTTCTCCCATACTGGTGCCAAAGGTGTTAGCATCGTTCTTGTACTGTTCGCTGACCTTGCCGAATTCCTGGTAATCGGCAAGTACGTTTGTCTCAAGGAAGGAAGTAGTTTCTGTCAGACAGTCAGACATCTTGCCAACTGCTGTGTTAACCTCTTCTACAATGTCATTGATGTTGCCTACTGCTTCTGAAGTCTGAGTAGCAAGGTTTGAAATTTCAGTTGCAACAACTGCAAAGCCCCTGCCTGCTTCACCGGCTCTTGCTGCTTCAATTGAGGCATTTAATGCAAGTAAGCTTGTCTGTGAGGAAATAGACATAATTGTATTTGTAAGTTCATTAATCTTATCAACTGCCTTGGAAGCTTCAACTGCTTCTTCAGACTTAACCTTAACAGACTCGTAAATATCGATTGTCTTCTTGCTTGCCTTTTCTGTAGTGGTAGCAAGCTCTGAAGCTCTATGTAATATATCCTGCGATAAAGCAGTACCATCGTCTGCAAGAGAGCCGATGCCCTTTGCATTTTCGTGAACGTTTGCAACGTTTTCTGAAATTGTGGTAGTGGTGGCTGCAGTTTCCTGCATACCTGCTGCAAGCTGTTCTGTGGTAGCCGAGTTATCTTCACAGATGCTGTTAATTTCATCGATGGTAGCCTGTAAGTCATCAACGTTAGAATTGATGCTTGAGCTTGCATCGTTAATGGAGCCTACTACGTCCCGCAAAGCATCCTGCATATTTGTAAGTTCTCTTGCGATTGTACCGATTTCATCAGTTTTACCTTTAAGCTTTTCAGCTGTTTCATCCTTAGTAAAGTTAAAGCCGGCTGTCTTCTTAATAAAGGGAACTAACTGGTTAATGCCCTTAAGCATGAAGGTTGAAGCAAATACTACTACAAGAATTGATAATACAACAGCAATTGCCCCGTAAGAAATAAGTGTATTCTTCATAGCGTCAACCGATGCTAGCATTACATCCTTATCGGCTGTTACAACTACTATGTTTCCGGCATTTGTAAATGCATAGCCTGCAACCTTATCAGCACCCTTATATTCATAAATACAGGAGCCGTCTTCTACGGTCTTGCCTGCCTGAAGGTCTGCTACGATACCTGAAACTGCTGCGTTTTCAACCTGGCTTCCGATCTTTTCTGAATTGGTATGGTAAACCATAATACCGTCAGAATCTACCATGTATGCGTATGAACCTTCAACACCTGAAATTTCGATTTTACCGATTAAGGTGTCATAGTCAATATCAATAAGCTTGTCATAATCGGCTGTTACAAGCACGATGTTTCCTGTATTTGTAAAGGAATAGCCTGCAAGCTTTTTAGAGCCGTTATAATCATAAATTACATATCCGTCTTCTACGGTCTTGCCTGCTTCAAGGTCTGCTACAATACCCTTAACTGCTGCATTTTCTACCGGATTACCAATCTTATCCGGATTTGTGTGCCAGAGCATTTCACCTGTAGAGCTTACCATGTATGCATAGGAGCCTTCAACACCGTCAATTTCGATGTTGCCAAGAAGTGTATCATAGTCGATCTTCATAAATGCATCATAGTCTGCAGTAACGATTAAGATGTTGCCTGAAGCTGTGAAGGCATAACCTGCAAGCTTTGTAGCGCCCTTGTATTCATATAATACAGAACCGTTCTCTACGGTCTTGCCTGCCTGTAAATCAGCCACGATACCCTTAACTGCATCGTTTTCTACCTGACCGCCGATCTTGCTTTCTGTGGGATGCCATAACATAACGCCTGAAGGGCTTACCATATAAGCGTATGAACCTTCAACGCCTGAGATTTCAACACTTCCTAAAATCCTTGTTAAGCTTGAAGAAGGAACATCTCCTCCTAAAAGTGCTGAAGCCATATCAATACCTATAGCAGCTTCTTCTGCAAGATTCTTAGCATAATTTTTATAAACGCCTTCACCGAACTCTCTTATGAAGTTAATAGAGATGGCTGCTTCTTCAGCTAAGTTCTTAGCATAGCCGCCGTATGCCTTTTCGCCAAAGTCTGTTGCAAAGTCAACGCCGATAGCGGCTTCCTCTGCAAGGTTCTGGGCATAATTTAAATATGTCGTCTCCATTGCATCAGTTGACTTTGAAACCGCACCGAGTACTAAAATAATTACGGCAACAATAACAATTGCACTCATAAGTGCAGTCAGCTTGTTGCTTAGACGTGCAAGAAAATTAACTTTTCCGTCATTGTTGGTTTTTGACTTTTCCATTCGTAATCTCCATTCCTAATTTTCATTTGTGCATTCACACATAATCTTCTCAGATTCTATATGCTTCTACAAAACCACTATATTTTAATTTTATTAACCGATAATTATTATGTCAACACAATTCCGTAATTTATAAAAGCTCAAGAAAACCCACTGCCTTTAGGCAGTGGGTGCTCCCCGCGAGGTGCCAGGTTACAAACCCAGTACCTAGTTGGGCACGTAGTGCCGCTTTTAGTAGAGCCGTATCGAAGCGAATTGCGAATATCATTAACGTAAACTTTCATTCAGGCATCACACTTGAATTTTTATTTCTTTCCTTTATAATAAGAAAACACAGATAAAATACTCAAAAGAGAACACTATGAATACAGGTACTTTACCAAAGGTATCCGTCATAATGGGTACCTATAACGAAAATCCAGAAATCGTAACTGAAGCAATCGAAAGCATACTTAAACAGTCTTATGAAAATTTCGAGCTTTTGATAATGGATGACTCAAAATCAGAAGAAACAGTCAGCTGCCTTAATGAATTATCTAAAAAGGATGCGCGAATCAAAATAATCAGAAAGTCTGAACGCATGGGCTTATCCGGTGCAAGAAACGCAGGCTTAAAGGAAGCAAAGGGTAAATACATCGCAATTATGGACGGTGATGACTATTCTCTGCCGGAAAGATTTTCCCTTCAGGTTAAATATCTTGAAGAAAACCCTGATGTATACGTCTTAGGCGGTCAGATTAAAATGATGGACAGTGACTCAAATATAATTTCAGAAAGACACTATCCCATAAAGGGCTTTAAATTAAAATTATTTGCCGCATACCGTAATCCTCTTGCCCACCCTGCTGTAATGTTCAGGGCCGATTTGATCAAAAAGGGCTTTTATTATGATGAAGCTTTGGAAATGTCAGAGGATTTGGATTTATGGTTAAGAATTTTAAATGAAGGCTATGAAATACAAAATCTTCCTGAATTTATTATAAATTACAGACTAGGCGATAATTTCACTAAAAAGCGCACCAGTGATAAGCAGATTAAATACATGGCTATGGTGCGAAAGAAAAATTTTAATATTAAAAGGCCTATATTTTCGTTAGCTTCATTAACAGCAGGCTTTATTTTTAAAGCTGTTCCAAAAAGCACAATCCAGGGCATGTATAAAAAAGAAAATAAGGAGTAAAATTTCGCTTGCGAAAATTTTTACTCCTTACGCGTAAAGGAGCAGCGGTGATTATCTAATCTCCGCTGCTCCTTTTTTAGCATATTTAAGTGCCTTCTTTAATCCGATTTCACTATACTGCTCGGGATGCCTTTTAATTAACACTATCATTAACGGATACCAAAGTCTCCCGTAAAGAGTCTTCATTAATGCTCCCTTATCATGACAATATTTTTCGTTAAAGCCCTTAAACCATGTGGATTCGCTCTGTTCTACATTGCCAATTTTATAAGGCACTGAATAAACCTTGCATTTATGCTTTATTAAATCTGCCGTAAATACGGAATCTTCTCCGCTTCCGTATTTTGCTCCGCCGCCAAATAACAGTGAAAAAGTAATGTTTTCTTTTTCAATTATTTTTCTTTTGCAGGCAATTCGATAGGCGCCGTATCTAGTGCAGTTAAATAAGGAAAGTCTTTTAATGCCCTCTTCCTCATTTACTTTTCTTGCTTCATTTAAGATATCAGCCCTGAAAATAAGGGTATCGGCATTAGTTTCAAAAAAAGCCTTTTCAATCACCGAAACGTAATCATCATCGTATATTACGTCATCATCCGCAAACAAAACGATGTCGGCTGTAGCATAACTTAAAGCTAAATTTCTGCTTTTGCCAACACCCCTTTCATTTCTGTTAAGCCATAAAATCCTATGACCCTTATATTCAAAGCTTTCTTCTGAATCTTTTTCACAATCGCACTGATTTACCACAATCGCATCTGAATTAATATTCATTTTATCAAGAATAGAATGGTCCATTCTGTGCATCGTGGACACAAGTACCTGAAGGCTCATGCTTTTATCCTTCCAAAACCTCAGTGAGCACTCTGAACATCATATGATCCAACGTCATGTGAATGTCCTCCGTTATCTGCATATCGTTGATTTCTGCATGCATGTTATAGTCTGCAAGCTCCTTTAATCTGCCTCCAGAAAAGCCTGTTAAGCCTACCACCTTACAGCCCACAGACTTTGCATATTCAACACCCTTTACAATATTCCTTGAATTGCCGCTTCCGGAAATTGCGATAACTAAGTCCGTAGGCTTCACTCTTCCCGTTAACTGATAAGAAAATACATCATCATAAGAAAAGTCGTTGGCAATTGCCATTAAGGTTGCCACATTATCGTTAAGGCTCACCATGTTAAATTTCCTTTTATGGTTTTCGCTTATGCCCTTGTTAAAGTCGCACACAAAATGAGAGGCTGTCGAGGCACTTCCACCGTTGCCGAAAATGTAAATGGTAGCATCTCTTTCATATGCATCCTTAATTGCTTCAACGGCTCTTGCGATTTCGTCAAAGTCCATTGCTCTGATGGTCTTAATTTCTTTTTCATAATAATCAAGTATTTTTTCTTTTATCATACATAATCTCTTTCTCTTTGGTCATTGCTTTTTTATGGCAATATTAACCGCATCAAGTAATGAATCTGCATAAAAATCCGGCTTCCTTGGGTATCTTGGATCATCCTTTGTATCTCCCCCTGTAAGCTTAATGGTCTTAACTCCTGCGTTAAAGCCTGCTTCCACATCCATTCCCGTATCTCCTATCATATAGGATTTTTCAAAATCGATGTTAAAGGTGTCTCTTGCCTTTAAAAACATACCGATTCCCGGCTTTCTGCAGTCACACTTTATTTTAAGCTCTTTTATTTCGCCATCATATCCTGCATCCGGATGATGTGGACAAAAGAAAAGTCCGTCCACAAAGGCGCCTTCCTTACCCAGTAAAGTGTACATCCTATTGTGGATTTTTTCCATTGTTTTAAAGCTGCATTCGCCCCTTGCAATAACAGGCTGGTTTGTAATGATAACCGCAAGGTATTCAGATTCATTTATAAGCCTAATAGCTTCTGCCGCCGTATCCTCAAGCTCTAAATCCTCAGGTCTTTTTATAAGCCCCTTATATTTAGTGACGGTACCGTCTCTGTCAAGGAAAATGCACTTTTGTTTATGACTTAGGTTTCTTGCTTCCGTTATACCGTTATGAAAATCCCTTGTGACCTTTTCCAAACGCTTTGGCGTGCCCAGATCCTTAACGTATTCGGTGCTCTCGTATGCAAAAATTCTGCAAGAATCTATTAATGGTACGATTATGTCTTTTTCTAAATCAGTTTTTTCGTTTTCCTTAATTAAGTCAACGATTTTTCTTTTGACGACATATAAACCTGCATTTACGAGGTTTTTATAATCTTCGGTCCTGACAGAATGCTTTGAGTTCCACCCTGTCACTTTCTTTTCACTGTCTGAAATTAATATATCGCTATCGAAGGGATGTGAATTTGGATGAGCAAATAACGTGATATCTGCATCCTTTTCCTTTGCAAAGGAAAAGAATTTATTGAAATCAACGTTAATGAATAAATCTCCAAACACAAGAATAAACTCTTCTTCAAGGCGGTCCTTTAACAGGCCCAGGGCCCCCGCCGTACCAAGAGGAGTTTCTTCAGTAAAATACGTGATGTTAACGTTAAAATCGTGGCCATCCTTAAAATGGTTTCTGATAACGTCCCCTAAGTGCCCCACCACCATTAAAAGGTCCGTAACACCGCACTTTTTTAAATTTTCTATCTGGTATTCCAAAAGAGGGCGTCCGTCAATTGGCACCATGGGCTTTGGAATATCCTTTGTAACGGAAGCAAGACGTGTACCCTTGCCTCCCGCCATAATTACTGCCTGCATATTTTATTTAACCCAGGTGTCGGGCTTGTCTCCTACGTAAATTACCTGTGAACCATGGTTGTCAAATGCCATCTGCATCTGAGGAAGCTTAACTGCGTTACGGACGCTTCCCTGCTTGTCTTTAGGCACGTACATAAGTAAAAAGCCACCGCCGCCTGCGCCTAAAAGCTTTCCGCCGACAGCGCCTGCTTTTCTTGCAAGTTCGTAGTTTTCGTCAATTAAAGGATTTGAAATGCCGCTTGCAAGGGTTTTCTTTAAAAGCCAGCCTTCGTGAAGAATTTCGCCGAGGCTGTCTATGTTGTTTTTATGAAGCTCGTCACGTAAATTCTTAGCAAGGTCACACAGCTTTAACTGATTGACTTCCTTATCGCCGGATGTGACGTTTTTACTCTGCTCCTTTAAAATTGCGGAAGCCGAATGAAGCTGTCCCGTATAGAACATCATTAAATTCTTTTCAAGCTCGTGCTTTCTGTTATCATCCATAATAACGGGCTCAACAGAAACGCTTCCGTCCTTATTAAATTCATAGAAATTCAAACCGCCGTAGGCTGCTGCATACTGATCCTGCTTGCCGATAGGGTTTTTCAAAATGTCTATTTCAATTTCGCAGGCTTCTCTTGCGAGTCTTTCCTTTGACACGAAGGTGCCCTTATAGCTGTAAAGCGCATGAAGCACGCCTACGGCAAAGGAGCTTGAAGAACCAAGCCCGGTGCCTGCCGGCACATCCGCCGTGCTTGCAATTTCAACTCCCTGTAAATCAAGCTTTCTCAAAATCTCCCTGAAATAGTTATGCTCAACTTCGTTAATGTCCGTAACTCTCTCAGTCTTTGAATATTTAAGAATTGTCTCGTCCTTGTTAAAGCTTGGGTGAATGTTTATGTACATATATTTATTAATACCTGTACTCAGCACGCATCCGCCATGCTTTTCATAAAAGCTTGCAATGTCGCTTCCACCACCCGCAAAGCTCATTCTGAAGGGAGTTCTTGTAATAATCATCTCAACACCTCTAAATGTTTATCTCTAAGCATTATAAGGTATTTTCATATCTTAATCAATTTAAGAATTAATGAAACTTTGTTCATAGCTTTTTATACCATCATCATCGGTATAAATCTTTCAACAGCCTCAAGCCAGAATTTCATGTCATGGACACCAGCCCATTCAAGATATGTATGATTTACCTTGTTTTCATCTAAAAATTTATGCATTTCACGGTTATTTTCAATTAAAAAATCTTCCGTTCCGCAGGCCATATAGATTTCAGGCATTTTCAGAGTCCCGTTACTGTTTAAAATCTTTTTAACTAAAACCTCCGGCGCATTTTCAGATTCCATTAATTCATCCGGTTCTCCAAAGCATTCCCTGTAATATTCATAATTTGCAACACCGTTACCAAAACCCGGCTTCATTTTAGCTACCTCTCCCTGAATAAGAGCAGAGCTTAAAGCAGCGGCTTTTGAAAACACGTCCGGATATGCCAAGGCTGTGTGAAGTGCACCAAAGCCCCCCATGCTAAAGCCACAAGTGTAGGTATTTTCAGGTTTTAATCCAAGGCCAAAGGTTTTACGTACGTATTCTGCAAGTTCTTCTCCCACAAAGGACTGATAGGCATGACCTGATGAAAGTCCATTGAGCCAAAAGCTGTTTTCACCATCCGGGCACACCACAGCAAAATTATATTTATTAACAAGCTCTTCAGGAATCCAGTTATAGCCCTTCCCTGTATACCCATGCAAAAGAAAAACAACTCTCATATCCCGCTTGTAATACGGATTTTCCTTTAAGGCATCAATTTCCTCTATTCGTTTATCATTAGGAATTACCATTTTAAAAGCTACAGTCCTTTTAAGACAGTTTGAAAACATTTCAATATTAAGATTTGCCATAAATTTAGTCTCCCTTCTTATATGTAATTTCATTTTACAAACCGACGAATGCAATTTCCCATCAACTTTTGCTAAAAATATCCCAAATGAAGCTTGATATCAGCTATGATGTGCATTATAAGAGGCCTGAAAAGAGGCGCAGCACAAGCTGGCCTAAGCGTAAGAAGCCTGAGCGGTCGGTACTGTATTTTAAAGTTACTTCTGTAGATTCATAAAACATTTTGTTAAAATCCTTAAGAATATCAAAAATAACTTCCCCTCCGTAAATCAGACAGCCATTCTCAAAATGGTGATAAAGACTTCTGTAATCTAAATTTATGGTGCCGCAGGTAGCAAGCTTATCATCAGAAACACACATTTTTGCATGCACAAAGCCTGGAGTCCATTCATAAATTCTTACGCCGTTTCTCGCAAGCCCATTATAAAATGAACGGGTGACACTATACACAATTTTTTTGTCGGGGATCCCCGGAGTAATGATTCTTACATCAACGCCCCTCTTTGAAGCTAAAGAAAAGGCATGCATCATTTCATCTGAGATGATCAGGTAAGGCGTCACAAAATAGCAGTATTTTTCTGCCTTTTCGATGATACTTATATAAACATTCTCTCCCACCTGCTCGTTATCGAGCGGCGAATCCGCATAGGGCTGTAAAAATTTTGCAAGGCTAAATCCCTGCATTGATTTTTCATCAAAAGAAAATTTTTCTTTTGACGAAAAATACATATTAAAATCAGTATCATCCAAATCATCGGTTCTGATTGCATTCCACATTTCAAGGAACATATCCGTGTAGCTCTGCACGGCTTCCCCCAAAATTTCAATGCCTGTATCCTTCCAGTTACCGAAAGGATGAGTGAAATTAAAATATTCATCGGCAATATTGTAGCCGCCTGTAAAGCAGTATTCACCGTCGATAACCGTTATTTTCCTGTGGTCTCTATTGTTCAAAAAAAGATTTGCTCCAAAGGTAAAGGGATTAAAAATACGGCAGTTAATGCCCTTTTTTGATAAATCCTTTGCAAAATCCGTGTTGACAAAGCCGATGCTGCCAAGGTCATCGTAAAAAACTCTTACATCAACCCCTTCTTTTGCCTTTTTAACAAGCACTTCTTCAATCATTTTCCAGGCCTTAGCGTTCTGGAAAGCAAAATATTCCATGAAAATAAATTTTTTAGCGCCCTTCATGGCTTCAACCTGAGCGCTTAAGGCTTCAACAGTATCGCTAAAGAAGCGTACCGGCACATCCTTATAAACCGGATATTTAGCATTATTTCTAATGTATTTTGAAATTCCTGCTATTGATAAATCCTCTTTTTCAAAGGCTTCAATTGAAGCTTTATCATCAGGCAGCAAAGTAAAAAGTATTTCATCAATTTTTTTAAACCGTTTCTTCATTTTATAAGTGCTGCCGTTTAAGCCGATAAAGAAAAACAGTGTTATTCCCATAACTGGGAACATAAGCATTATGAACACCCAGGGCATTTTCATTGCAGTTGTGCGGTATTTTGAGCATATACACAGTGCAAAAAACGCCGCAATTATTCTTGTGGCAATGTTAATCCATTCGAATGCCTTACTTATATTGAGGGAAAGCATCACAAGAAGCACCACCTCCAAAATAACAGAAAGCGCCACAAGTACCATTCTTATTATTCCGTTTCGTCTTGAAATTCCGCGTTCAGAGAAAAATTTATTCATTGCTCACCTTTACCTGTCACAAAGCCGCACAATATTTTATATCAGGTTTTATTTTATCGGAAAAATGGGGATTTCTCAAGGGCGTCTGATTGACAAACGGTGCTTTGAGTGTTATCTTTTTTTAGAAACTTTGAAATATAATATATATAAAGGAAAAAAGACATGAAACTTAATAATCTTGTAGGATTAAGATTCAAGGAAAGACCAGCCGACTGTGTAATCGACAGCCACGCATTATCATTAAGAGGCGGCTATATTAAATACGTTTCAAACGGTATTTATTCACTCTACCCTCCCATGAAGCGCATTACCGCAAAGATTGAAAACATTATCAGAGAAGAAATGGATGCTGCAGATTCACAGGAGGTTTTATTTCCTGTAGTGCTTCCGGGTGCTCTTTGGGAGGAGTCCGGAAGATTTGAATCCGTAGGCGATGAGCTCTTAAGATTTACAGACAGAAACAACACCTCCATGGTGCTTGGTATGACCCATGAGGAAGCAGCTGTTCAGCTTGTAAGAGAATACGGAAGCTCCTATGCCAAGTATCCTTTTTCAATATATCAGATTCAGACAAAATTCCGCGATGAAGCCCGTCCCCGTGCCGGTCTTATCCGTGTAAGAGAGTTCACCATGAAGGATGCTTATTCCTTCCACACCTCCCAGGAGGATCTTGAGAGATATTACGGCATCATGGCAAACTCCTATTTCAGGATTTTTGAGCGTGCAGGCGTGCCAGAGGTTATTTCCGTCAAGTCAGACTCAGGTATGATAGGCGGTAACGTTTCCCACGAATACATGCTTTTAACAGATGCCGGCGAAGATTCAATCGTGCTCTGCGACGACTGCGGTTACAGTGCCAACATGGAGGCTGCCGACTGTATCGTGGATAATACAGGCTCTGCTCCCGCGTCCGAGCTAAAGAAAATTGAAACTCCTCATATGAAGACCATCGAGGATGTGGTTGGTTTCCTTAATTCAAAGGTTGAAGAATCCTGTAAGGCAGTTATGTATCAGGATAACTGCACAGACGAATATATTGTAGTCTTCTTACGCGGTGACTACGAGGTCAACGAAACAAAGCTTACAAATTATTTAAAGAGCAAGGTACACCCCGCTGAGGTTACTGCAAAATCAGGTTTGGTTCCTGGCTTCTGTGGCCCCTACAACCAGAATGCAAAATGCAAAATCATATATGATAAATCCTTAGAGGGCATCGAAAACCTTTGCGCAGGTGCCAACGAAGAAAACTACCACTACGTAGGCCTTAACATCAAGCGCGATATTGGTGACGTTGAATATGTAGACGTAGCAAAGATTCGCACCGGCGACATCTGCCCCTGCTGCGGCAAAAGAACAATTCGTATCAGCCGAGGCATTGAAGTAGGTAATATTTTCCAGCTTGGTACCAAATATTCAAAGAGCATGAACATGACCTACACTGCTGAAGACGGTTCCGTAAATACTCCCATCATGGGTTGCTATGGTATCGGCGTCGGCAGGCTTGCAGCTTCTGTATGTGAAGCAAGCCACGATGACAGAGGTCCTATCTGGCCCATCACCATCGCTCCCTGGGAAGTACACTTATGCTGTATGAGACGCGACAATGCTGAATGTAAGGAATTGTCTGATTTTCTCTACAAGGAGCTTGAAAATGAAGGCTATGAAGTAATCTACGACGACAGAGACGTAAGTGCAGGCTTTATGTTTGCAGATGCAGACCTCTTAGGAGTGCCTGTAAGAATTACTATAGGTCCAAAGAACCTCGCAAACGGCATGGTTGAGCTTTCAACAAGAGACAAGAGTGTACAGAAGCTTGTGGCAAAAGAAGATATTCTTAAGGAAGCCAAGGCTTTGGTTGCAGATTTATATGCTTCCATCAATTCAAAAGTAAGAGACAGAATGTAACATAACTAAAAGACGGATCGGTTTTTACCGGTCCGTCTTTTTAGCCCATTTTTACTCAACATTCTTTAAAGCATCGCTCATGGGTATTTTATTAATCTTAAACATCATCACACATGCAACTCCCACATAAGAAATCATTCCGTATACAAAGAGCTTAACGTAACAGCTTGAATCTACCATATAGGGAAGGTATCCTGCCATCATCCTGTAAATATATACCCTAAAGCACCATCTCAATGCAACATCGATTAAGGGAATGCTGATAAGTAGACCTGCCGCTGTAACAATTGTTGTCATCAGCAGATAAAGTCTTGCTATCTCACTTTCTGAAAAGCCCAAGATCTTTGTCATTGATATTGAAACCTGATCTCTTTCAATGATTTGTTTGGTAAGCAAGAACATCAGCAGTACAAATATTCCGATACCAAGCCATACATACATCGACATATAGGATTCAAAGCTTTTTCTTAACTGTTCTCCAAGCTTATTCAAATCGGAAAGTGTAATTACCGATACAATTTTTTCTTCATCAAGGTCGGTTATTTTAACATTTGAAAAATATCCGGTAAAATAATCATCGTCTTTTTCAAAAATTTCTCTGTAATCATCAAGGTTTACAAAAACAGCCATCGCCGCATCATAGGTATACTCGCCCTCAATAGTAAAGCTATATTCCTTTGAGGAAAAATGATTCTTTAAGGTAACCGTATCTCCGATTTTAATGCCATATTTTCCCATGAAGGAATTTGAAGCTAAAGCTTTTCCGGCATTAATTTTCTCCGTTACATATTTACTGTTTTCTTCAATTCCGTATACACTTACCTCATCTGCAACAAAGCCTTCCTTTTCAAAATCAAACGTTGAAAGCGCAAATTTTTCGGCAGATTTTTCACCGGTGTCTTCCTCCGATGCAAGAATATACTGGTAGTCTGCAAGTCTTGTTTTTGTCACAAGCTCGGAATAGGAATCCATCAGTGGAATAAGCATCAGTCCAAATACAATAACTACTCCTCCAATGATTATGCCAAGCATCAGTATTATATATGAAGGAATATTTTTAAATAAAATTCTTAATCTGAAGCGGTGCATAAAGGGAAGCTTCCCCGGCAAACGAATTGCCTTCTTTTTCCCTTTTCCGTCTAGATCATGACGCAATAAACGTAACGGTGAAATGTTTAGCCTTGATACCAGTATCGTAAGATTTATGACAAACATAAGTATTATGGGTATTATCGTTGTAAGCACGAAGGCTTCCCTGTTCCAGGAGTCCTCGTACGTTGCAAGCGAATAGTTGTTGTAATAAACCTCTATGAACATATTCTTAAATACGCTGTAGCCAAGAATATTTCCAATTAACGCGCCAAAAATTGTCACCCATACAGTAAGTGTCAGATAATGCCTTACAAGTTCACCCTTAGTGTAGCCCGATGCAAGAAGTGTTCCTATAGTACCGGATTCCTTCATAATGGTATTTGAAATAGTTATGGCGAATGCAAAGCCAATTACCGCAATTATGATATAAGCAAGCATACAAATCATTGAAGCATCAGAGCCCATATCCTCGGCCGCAAAATTTATTGCGTTATTATTGTATCTTGGTATGTAAGCATCAACGTCCAGCAAGGTACACTGATTTGTTACATAATCCTTAATCTCCTCCTCACTCATAGTCGAAAGCTTAAGCAGTTTGTCAGTATCCTTTTTAATTTCCTCAAGCTTATTCTTAAAAAGCTCCTCATCATAGCTTTCTATCGTCTGTGTTAATACATCAATAAGCGCATTGGATTTTTCATCCTCCTCTATATCATCGGAAGGTCTCTTATCGTAGGTCCAGGCGAAATTATAGTAAAGATGTGAGCTGTTAAACTCATCAAAGCCCTCAGCCGTCATAACAGCAACACCAAAATTGAATACGTCATACATCATGTCCGTATTATTTTCAAAAAGGCTCGAGTAATCGACCAGTGCTATGAGTCCTGTACATTTAAGGCTTCTTCCTCCAAGGGTAATCATGTCTCCGACAGAAATATTGTTATTTACGGCAAAGGCTCTGTCTATAGCAATTTCTCCTGCAGTCTCCGGCATTTTGCCGCTCATCAGACACTCCTTATTTACCTCATCCCTGTCCTTGTAAACTCTCAGCGTTTTATCTGAATTTTCAAGATCCTCTTCAAAATATTTCAAATCATAAAAGGTAAGGGCGCTTTCCTTTTCGATTTTGCTTAAAACCTCCTTATCAGGCTCTGTATTAAAGGTAATATGTCCGTCCTCAACGTTATATTTTTCAAGGCCTTCATTGAATGCATTGTGAACGTTTTTATCTGCGATTAAAAACCCCGAAACAAGGCTTATCAGCATAACCATAAAAAGAAAAATAATCAGATATTTCAAAAAATCTGTCCTTATTTCACGAAGATATCTCTTTCTAAGCGGATTTTTCATAGGCCCTCCTTACCAGTCAAGCTCGGAGGCAGGAATTTTTTCTTCGTTAAGATAATTTTTGCGAACTGCTCCGTCTTTAAGCTTGATAACTCTGTCTGCCATGTTTTTAATGGCATCATTGTGTGTAACTATGATAACGGTGTTTCCATACTTATGATTGATATCCTCTATGAGCTTTAAAATTTCTTTTGAGGTATTATAGTCAAGCGCACCTGTAGGCTCGTCGCAAAGCAGCAAATCCGGATTCTTTACGATAGCACGTCCTATTGCCGTTCTTTGCTGCTGTCCTCCGGATAATTGATTAGGAAGCTTATGTCTGTGCTCAAAGAGCCCAAGTGTTTTTAAAAGGTCGTCGACATCAAGCGCCTTATCCGAAAGATAAGCCCCAACTTCGATATTCTCTCTTACATTCAGATTGGGAATCAGATTGTACATCTGAAATACATATCCCAAATGATTTCTTCTGTACCTTGTAAGATTTCGCACGTTCATATCTTTAGTCTTCTCTCCGTTAATTGAGACATACCCTGAGTCTGCAGTATCAATTCCTCCAATAATATTTAAAAGAGTTGACTTTCCAGATCCTGAAGGACCTAGTAAGACGCATATTTCTCCTTTCTCAATTTCTAAATTAACTCCATTGAGAACAGCGACCTCACTCTCTCCCTCGCCATAATGTTTTTTTAAATCCTTAACTTCTACAAAGCCCATAGAATCCTCCTTTTACAAAAATGGGTACGGTTAGCCTTTGCTAACTGTACCCATTATGAAGGATATTTTTGTGATGCTCAATGCACATTTTACACAATTTTACATATGATTATTTGCTCATATGTTGTTATTTTGTCAGGTTTACAAATCACGGACATCAGTGAAAAATTTCCAAATAGTCCAACTGCCTTTAGGCGGTGGGCGCTCTCTAGCTTTTGTTTATTCTTATTATATGATTCCGAATTAATATGGCATTTTACAGGATTTTAATTTCCTGTACTCCCTAAAGAAATAAATATTTTCCATTATGGCCGTAAAGGTCCAGGCACAAATATAGAGAAGGTAAAGGGATTCTATGGTATGATATTTTGCAAAAATCGTATAAATCCATACAATTCTGAACACAACCGTTCCCAAAATAACATAAACCGTAGGCAAAAGTGTCTTGCCAATGCCTCTTGCTGCAGCAGTTGCATTGTCCATAAATGCAGAAACCGCATAGGAAAATGACATAATCGCTATTCGTGCAAGCCCCGCTTCCACAACCGCTTCTTCATTTGTAAATATCCTTAAAAACGGATATCTGAATATGTATAAAAATGCTCCTAAAATTGCTCCTACGCCAAAAGAAAACACTGTTGTAATCAAATACGTCTTTAAAATTCTTTTATATTCTTTCGCCCCGTGATTCTGACCTATAAATGCAGTGGAAGCCATATAAAAGGCTGCCATCATCTGATAAATAACAGAGTCTGCATTGGCTGCCGCCGAATTTCCTTCAACCGTTACATGGTCAAAAGTATTAACCGCAGACTGTACAAAAAGATTTGCCACTGCAAAAAGTGAATACTGAATAGCCGCAGGAATACTTATTGCAAGTATCCTTAAAGCTGCCTGCATTGATAAATCTTTTCTTTTGACAGAAAAGCCGTAGCCTTCCCTTTTAGATAAAAGCTCTAGCAAAATCAGCGTTGCCGAAATATACTGGGAAATAATGCTTGCATAAGCCACGCCGTCACTTGTCATCTTGAAAGCTATAACAAACAAAAGATTAAGACATACGTTTATGAGCCCTGAAATTGACAAAAATTTAAGAGGACTTTTTGTATCTCCTGCAGCTGAAAGCACCGCATTACCGTAGTTATAAATCGCAAGGGCAGGCGATCCAAGCATGTAAATTCTAAAATAAATAAGGGCTTCCTCCATAAGCTCAGGCTTTGTGCCCATTAACTTTAAAACCGGTGCAGAAAGCGCTATTCCCACCGCGGTAACAAAAATCCCCGCTCCCAGGCACAGTATAAAGCCTGTTGATGTAATCTTTTTAACCTCATCAGGATTTTTAGCACCTATAAAAAATGCCGTCAGGGAATTTACACCGTTTGACATTCCTATAAGCCAGCCGGTGGTGAGTGTAATAAGAATTGTGGTAGAGCCAACCGCCCCAAGAGACACAGGGCCTGCAAATTTTCCTGCCACCGCCACATCCGCCAGGTTAAAGAACACCTGAAGCAGGTTTGTAAGCATTAAAGGAATGCTGTAGAGCAATATATTTTTCCACAAATTACCTTTTGTCATTTCCATTTTAAGATTCATCCTACTTTTTACCAATTTATTTTCCAACAGTAGTTAATATATCATGTTGATAAATAAAACGCTATCCTTTTCTTAAGCAACCATTTCGCTGATTATGTCAATTGTATTCGCAATCCGCTTCGCTGCTTATATGAACCATTTCTAAAAATTATGCTTGACAAAGCAAAACTAAAGATTTACTATGCATGCAGTTAGTTGAGGCTAACCAATGTCAAAAATGATCCAAAGACGAAAGGAGACGTAATGGGGCTAAAAATTTATGACGGGACAGATCTTTTGGAAATTGAATATGAAGATCTTTTAAAATATCACGGGCATAATATGATAGGCGGAGTTGCTTTAGCCTATAAAATAATGGAATTTGCATTTCCGATTCTTACAGATCCAGACAATCCAATCCCTAAGAGAGGAACTTTTTCTTTCTATAGTGGAATAGGAACCGGAGGCCTTGGAGTAATCGATTCTGTAGAAATGGTTTTGCGGGTGAGGGATAAAGGAACACTCATGCTTGATCCTTTAAAGCTTGAGAATGTTGATGCTCCGTTAACACCGGGAGGCAAAGGAAAGTATTATTTCGAAATCGGATATGGGCAAAAGAAAATTTGTTTAGCTTTAAAAGACGGACTTATTGCTGATGATTTTTATAAATATTCAGAGCTTTGCGCAAAAAAGAAGGCAGAAAATAAAGAATTAAGTGCTTTTGAAAAAGAAGCTTTACGAAAAGCAAGGCATGACCTTGCGGAAGCTGTTATGAAAACAGATGCAAAAGATCTGTTTAACTTAGTCTAAGAAGCTTCCAGCCTATAAACAATATAAAGTTTATAAAAGCTCAAGAAAACCCACTGCCTTTAGGCAGTGGGTGCTCCTTACGAGGTGCCAGGTTACAAGCCTACATTGACATTGTGAAATAAAAAGGAGAAAAAACATGAAAATACGTGAAAAATTAAAAACCTTAACGCTTACTGCTGCTTTAACTGTCTGCGGAATCGCAGCAGCAGTTCTTATGGGTTGCGGAAGCAAGGAAGAAATTGAACCCATTAAGGAAGCCTCTGTGGTTTCAGAAGGAAGCATTGAGCCTATTTGGGAAACCTCTGTTGTTTCAGAAGAAAGTATTGAAGAAAATGAAATTTCCTACCCTTACACGGTTGTAGACCAGGCAGGCCGCACCGTTACGATAACCAAGAAATTTGAAAGAGTTGCATTCTCAAGTGTCAGACCTCTTCCCGCTGCATATTTTGCAGTGACAGGAACAATCGATAACATTGTTGGTATGAATCCTTCCTCAAGATCTGCTGCTCTTGCATCAATGTTTACGGTACTCTGCCCTGAAATCGGTGATATCGAGACAGGTTTTGTAGAGGGAAATGACACAAATATCGAGGAGCTTATGAAATTAGAGCCCGATGTTGTGTTCTGCCTTAACAAAAACACCGATGAAATTGCTGCATTGGAAGCGGTTGGAATTACTGCTATTGCTCTTGAAACAAACGGAACAGACCCTATTGAGCTTTTCGCCTCCTGGGCAGAACTCATAGGACAGGTAATGGGCGAGCAGAACCGTGCAGAGGCTCTTATAAATTATAGCCGTGAAGTTGCTGCAAAAATAAAAGAAACAGCTTCAACAATCCCTGAGGAAGAAAAGAAAAAGGTTATTTTCATCTATAACAACGATAATGATAAATTAACTGTCGGCGGTGGAGATCTTTACAGTCAGTATTGGGCAACAACAGTGGGTGCGAAGAATGCTGCTTCTGACTGCAGCAATGTTGCAGCAGTCAGCATGGAACAGATAATGGCCTGGAATCCGGATTATATTTTCATCACAACTTTTACTTCCTGTATGCCTGAGGATATTTACAACAACACAATTGAGGGTCAGGACTGGAGCAACATAAAAGCCGTTCAGGATGGCAATGTATATAAGGATCCCCTTGGAATATATCGCTGGTTTACACCTACCGCTGATTCTTCTCTTATGCTTCAGTGGGTAGCCCAGACAATATATCCTGAATATTACAGTGATTACGACATAACAGAGGTTGTTAAAGACTTTTATAAAACTTATTACAATTATGAATTAAAAGAAGAAGAAATTGACATGATTTTCAATCCTTCAACCGATGCAGCATATTACAGTGGAAAATAATGTGCGTGTTAAGATTTTTGTTTTGATATATGAGGTAAAAATATAGTCTTGAAAGCAAAAGAAAAAATAAATTTAAAGATAATTTTGTTTATAGCAGTGCCGATAACAGCTTTTCTTTTATCCTTCTGTTGTGGAAGATTTGAGGTAAGCCCCATCAAAGTCATATTAATTTTAAAAGATGAAATCGTATCGCTTTTTGGTGGCGAGGGCTCCGGCAATTATTCCTCTTTTGAATATTCCGCCGTAATTTCCATGAGACTTCCAAGAATTTTACTTGGTATGCTGGTGGGCGCAGGGCTTTCAATATCAGGAGCTGCCCTTCAGGGAATGTTTTCAAATCCTCTTGTGAGCCCACAGGTCCTTGGAGTTTCTTCAGGGGCAGGCTTTGGTGCGGCACTTGCAATACTTTTATTGGACAGCATGTTTATAACTCAGATATCAGCAGTACTCATGGGACTTGCAGCAGTTGCAATTACGTATTTTATCGGAAAGCTTGGAAAAAACAGTCCGACAGTCTTTACCCTCGTACTTGCAGGAACTATAACATCAGCTTTTTTTGAAGCTCTCATCTCCGGAATAAAGTTCGTTGCAGATCCCCTGAGTAAGCTTCCTCAGATAACCTACTGGTTAATGGGAAGCCTTGCCAATACGTCTATGAATGATATTAAAACCTCCGCGCCATTAATTATTATAGGCTCTGCAATTCTTTTCTTTTGCAGATGGCGAATCAATATTCTTTCCTTAGATGAGGATGAAGCCAGAGCCACAGGAATAAATCTTCAGTTTTCAAGAATTCTTGTGATTTTATGTTGTTCCGTTATCACTGCCGCTTCGGTTTCTGTATGCGGCATTATAGGATGGATTGGACTTGTGATTCCTCATATATGCAGAAGCCTTGTAGGACCGGATAACAAAAAGCTTATTCCGGCATGTATATCTATAGGAAGTACTTATCTCATTTTAATTGATGATTTGGCAAGAAGTCTTACAAGTGCAGAAATACCTCTTTCGATTCTTACTGCTCTTATCGGCGCTCCTTTCTTTGCGTATCTCCTCAGACGTTCAGGGGGTGAATGGAAATGAAAATAGAAGTAAAAAACGGGAAATTTGGTTATACAAAAGATGTTTATGTTCATGAAAATGTGAATTTCTGCCTGGAAGAAGGCAAGGTTCTTACAGTTCTTGGTCCAAACGGAATCGGAAAAACCACTCTTCTAAAATGTATAACCGGGCTTTTAGACTGGACTGAAGGTGCAACCTGCATTGATGGCCAAAATATAAAATCAATTCCTTCAACCGAGCTTTGGAAACGTATCGGTTATGTGCCTCAGGCAGGCGGAAGCAAATTTGCTTATTCACTTCTTGATATGGTATTAATGGGCCGTGCTTCTCATCTTAAAATTTATTCAACACCAGGGAAGAAGGACAAAGAGGCCGCCATGCAAGCCCTTGATATGATGGGAATGGCTGATAAGTGGAACAGACCCTGTACGCAAATAAGCGGCGGGGAATATCAGCTTGTATCAATAGCCAGAGCTCTTGTATCGGAGCCTGAGCTTCTTATTCTTGATGAGCCCGAATCGCATCTTGATTTCAGAAATCAGCTTCTTGTGCTTGAGACAGTAGAAAAAGTAGTCAGCGAAAAACACCTAAGTTGTATTATAAACACACATTATCCTGAGCATGCAGTAAGGCTTGGAGATGTTTCTCTGATGATAGGTAAAAATTTACCATATATTTTCAGCAACACTAACGACGTCATCACTGAAGAAAATTTAAGTAAATATTTTGGTGTAAATGTGAAAATTTGCTCCTTTGAACTAAACAACAAAAAGTTTTCTTCTATTGTTCCCTTGGCACTGAAATCCGGCAATTTTACATAAAAACATCACTGCGTGCCTTACTAGGTGCCTGGCTTTTACACCAGCACAACGTTTAAGAGCACCCACCTCCTAAAGGCAGTGGGTGCTCTTGAGCTTTTATAAAAACGGGTATCCATTCAAAAAAATGAACAGATACCAGTTTCATAGTTGTTATTTGTCTAAAAACCCTGAGTTTTTTAGACAAATTTTTCTGTTTTTAAAGCCGCAAACTCTTGATATTACCTAATTTTTCGATTAATTTTGCGGATATTTAATAGCAGCCTGTGCTGCAGCCAATCTTGCGATCGGAACTCTGAAAGGAGAACAGCTTACGTAATCTAAGCCGATCTGGTGGCAGAATTCAACGGATGAAGGATCACCGCCGTGTTCGCCGCAGATACCGATGTGGAGATTAGGGTTAACAGGACGGCCGAGTTCGATTGTCATCTGCATTAACTTACCTACGCCGGAGCGGTCAAGCTTAGCGAAGGGATCGTTTTCAAGAATCTTGTTATCGTAGTAGGCTGATAAGAATTTTCCTGCGTCATCACGTGAAAAGCCAAAGCACATCTGGGTTAAGTCGTTGGTACCAAAGCAGAAGAAATCTGCGTCCTTGGCAATAATGTCTGCTGTTAAGGCTGCACGAGGAATTTCAATCATGGTACCTACCTGATATTTAAGCTTTGAACCTACGGCTGCAATTTCAGCATCAGCGGTTTCTACAACTATCTTTTTAACGAATTTAAGCTCCAAATCGGTTGATACCAATGGAATCATGATTTCAGGCTCAACGTTCCAGTCAGGATGAATCTTCTTTGTGTGTAAAGCGGCACGTATAACCGCCTTTGTCTGCATTTTTGCAATTTCAGGATATGTAACTGCTAGACGACATCCTCTGTGGCCCATCATAGGGTTGAATTCGTGAAGTGCATCGATGAAGGCTTTAATTTCTTCAACGGGCTTCCCCTGAGTTTCTGCAAGACGCTTAATGTCTGCTTCTTCTGTGGGTACGAATTCATGAAGCGGAGGGTCTAAGAATCTGATACATACAGGACATCCCTCTAATGCATCAAATAATTTTTCAAAGTCGCCCTGCTGATAAGGAAGAATCTTATCAAGAGCTGCTTCTCTTTGTTCAACGGTTTCAGCACAGATCATTTCACGGAAAGCTGCGATTCTGTCAGCTTCAAAGAACATGTGCTCTGTACGGCAGAGGCCGATACCTTCAGCGCCGAGTTCTCTGGCTTTTTTAGCGTCTGCAGGTGTGTCTGCGTTTGTACGAACCTTTAATTTTCTGTATTTATCTGCCCAACCCATGATACGGCCAAATTCACCGGCAATCTTAGCATCTACTGTAGGAATTAAGCCCTCATAGATACAGCCTGTTGTACCATCGATTGAAATATAGGAGCCTTCTTCAAAGGTCTTGCCTGCAAGAGTAAATTTCTTGTTGGCTTCATCCATGATGATGTCGCCGCAACCGGATACACAGCACTTACCCATACCACGGGCTACAACTGCTGCGTGAGAGGTCATACCGCCACGTACGGTTAAAATACCCTGAGCTGCCTTCATACCGGTAATGTCTTCCGGAGAGGTCTCAAGACGTACAAGTACAACCTTTTCGCCCCTTTCGTTCCATTCTTCAGCGTCTTCTGCCGAGAATACAACCTTACCGCAGGCGGCACCTGGAGAAGCACCAAGGCCTCTTCCTAAGGGCTTTGTTTCAGCGATAACTTTATTGTCAAACTGAGGATGAAGAAGTGTGTCAAGGTTACGTGGATCGATCATCGCAACTGCTTCTTCTTCTGTTCTCATGCCTTCATCAACCAAATCGCAGGCAATCTTTAAAGCTGCCTGTGCGGTTCTCTTACCGTTACGGGTCTGGAGCATATAGAGCTTACCGTGTTCAACGGTGAATTCCATATCCTGCATGTCGCGGTAATGAGCTTCCAAAATCTTACATACACTCTTAAACTGTTCAAAAGCTTCCGGGAATTTCTCAGCCATTTCGGTAATCTTCATGGGTGTACGTACACCTGCTACTACGTCCTCGCCCTGAGCGTTGGTTAAGAATTCACCAAATAAGCCCTTGTTACCTGTAGCAGGGTCACGTGTAAATGCAACACCTGTACCACAGTCATCACCCATGTTACCAAATGCCATTGACTGAACATTAACGGCTGTACCCCAGGAATAAGGAATATCGTTATCTCTTCTATATACACTAGCGCGAGGATTGTCCCAAGAACGAAATACTGCTTTGATAGCGCCGTAAAGCTGTTCCTTAGGGTCTGTGGGGAAGTCTGAGCCAAGCTTTGACTTATATTCTGCCTTGAACTGTGAGGCAAGCTCCTTTAAGTCATCGGCTGTAAGCTCAACGTCCTGTGTCACGCCTCTCTTTGCCTTCATTTCGTCAATTAATTCTTCAAAATATTTCTTGCCGACTTCCATTACGACGTCTGAATACATCTGAATGAAACGTCTGTAGCAGTCCCAGGCCCAGCGGGGATTGCCTGATTTCTTTGAGATAACCTCTACAACTGTCTCGTTAAGACCAAGATTTAAAATCGTATCCATCATACCGGGCATCGATGCTCTGGCGCCGGAACGAACAGATACCAAAAGAGGATTCTCCAAATCACCGAACTTCTTACCAGTCATAGATTCAAGCTTTAAAACATATTCTTCAATCTGTGCACGAATTTCATCGTTAATTTCTCTACCATCTTCATAATACTGCGTGCAGGCTTCTGTAGTAATTGTAAAGCCCTGAGGAACAGGAAGACCAATGTTGGTCATTTCAGCAAGGTTTGCGCCCTTTCCTCCCAGAAGGTTACGCATGTCAGCTTTACCCTCTTCAAATAAATAAACCCATTTTGCCATTTTTTCTTTTTCTCCCTTAAATGAAATTTGGCGTTACGTAAAGCATCCTGCACATGTGTACAGGATGCTCGCACATAAAATATTATAGCATAGTAATGTCCGTGGTGCAAGGACTCGCAAAGGAAAAACGGACACCTAAGCATCCCTTACCGAATCTCTTATTACTATTTCACCGCTTATGACCTTACGACCTGTGTAGGAATGAGGGTTCTCAAGCTTTCTTTCCATAAGCTCCACAGAAACTCTCGCCATCTCCTCCATGTTTACCTTAAAGGTAGTAAGCTTAGGATTTGACAAGGTCGCAAAGATGTAATCATCAAAGCCCACAACGGAAACCTCTTCAGGCACCTTTATTCCTTTTTCCGTTAATTGCTCTACTAAATGGTACGCTACCTCGTCACAGTTACATACAAAGGCTTCCGGCATATCCTTAGGCAGCTCTATTTTCTTTAACAAGCCTTCAGCGTCTCTGTCTGCCAGCACATAATCTGGGCGTATCTGAATGCCGTTCTGTATAAGGCTCTTTAAATAGCCTAAGTATCGGTCCATAATTGAATTTGTGGCATTTACCGTACCAACAAAGGCAATCTTCTTAATACCTTTATTAATAAGATAATTTGTCAGCATGTGTGAACCGTACACATTATCGCTTACAACGCAGTCCATGTTATCTTCAGGCGTGTAATTATCTACAAATACGCAGGGAGTCTCGGTGCGCAATACCTTCTTCATGCAGGCATCTGATAAAGGCCCAAGCACTATAACTCCGTCCATTCTCTCTCCTGCCACATTGCCGGGTAAATTGCCTTCCTTTTCATCCCTGTGGCTTATTATTTCAAGAGTGCAGGAATGTCCAAGCTTTCCGAATTCAATTGCCAGGTTCTGAAAAAGCTTTGAATAAAAGGCAGAGTCTGAAATAAAGGTCTGAGATACCATAACGCCTATGTTATAATATGCACGCTTCACCATATTGGGGGAGGTGTATTCATACCCCATTTCTTCTGCAGTTTTTAAAATCAGCTCTCTTACCGAAGCGCTTACGCCTTCCTTGCCTGAAATTGCCTTGGATACAGAAACCGCACTTAAATTAAGTCTTGCTGCGATGTCTCGCATCGTTACATCTTTACTCATCTTAACCTACTGTCTTGGAATTGAGGTAATCAGTGTCATGGCGCCGTCAAATTCAAGCTCTCCATAACCGAAAGGCACTATAAAGTGGTCTCCCTTTTTAATTACCTTATTGTCAACTGTTCCCTGTCCATCTATGCAGGACACCATTGTAAAGGGCGCATCTTCTGTATAAAGAAGCTTTCCTCCCACATTGATTTTATTGACTTTATAATACTTGCAATCCACAAGAGTTTCTAACCCGATATTGCTACTAGTTTCCCAAATTGAGCCTTCTTTTGCCGGAACTGTTATGACTGCCTTTGACTGTTCTACGTGTAAATCACGAAGCTTTCCGTTCTGAAGTCTGTCATAGTCGTAAACTCTGTAGGTGATATCGGAATTCTGCTGTGTCTCTAAAATCATTACTCCGCCCTTGATGGCATGGACGGTACCCGGGTCTATCTGTACGAAATCTCCCTTTTTAACAGCTACTTCCGTAATGAGCTCATTAAATTTATGCTCATCAATTAGTTTACATAATTCTTCTTTAGTCTTTGCCTTGTGACCGATTACAAGCTTAGAACCCGGCTCACAGTCTAAAATGTACCAGCATTCAGTTTTGCCTAAAGAACCGTTTTCATGTAGCTTTGCATATTCATCGGAAGGATGTACCTGAATTGATAAATCCTCCTTTGCATCTATTACCTTTAATAATAAAGGAAATCTGTCCTTATCCATGTGTCCGAATAATTCAGGCTTGTTACTCCAAAGCCAGGATAACGTCTTCCCCTTATAATTTCCTTCAGATACCACACAATCTCCGTTAGGATGTGCGCTTATTGCCCAACACTCTCCAGTGTTGTCTGCAGGAATGTCGTAATTGAATACGTCCTTCATTTTGTTGCCGCCCCAGATCATTGTTTTGAATACAGGGCTAAAGAAAAGAAGTTCCTTTTCCTTCATAATGCAATCACCATTTGTACGGATAACGTCTGCATAAAAATAAGAAGAATCCTTTCTGATGCGGCGTCCGGTGGTAAAGTCTACATACACAAGACCGAATCTGTCTCTGTAGCCTAAATTCCACTCAAAATTATCCGTAAACGTCCACTCAAAATAGCCTTTTATATCTACCCCTTCCGAAATTGCCTTTTCCATGGCTTTAATATACCGCGCAAGAAAATCAATTCTTAAAGGATCATGTACCTTACCGTCCATTGACACCCAGTCACGACAGCAGGTGCCGTTTTCGGTTACATATATAGGAAGCTTGTACCTTTCATACAAAAATTTAAGTCCCCAGTAAAAGCATTCAGGGGTCATGGGCCAGTCATTACCTGTAATGGCGTATCCTAAAGCACGTTCTACGTATTCAGGATTTCCGTCCTTGCCTGCACGAATGGCATATCCGTTATAAATGTTTTCACCCATAAAATCAAGTGGCTCGGATATAAGCTTCATGTCTTCTTTAGTAATTTGGGGCAAATATTCCTTAAAGGTCTTAAGACCGTCTTCAGGGTATTTACCTAAAAATACAGGGTCTGAAAACCATGAAACAGTCCAGGTCCAGTTATTTAAATCAGGAGCACAGGAAAACATGATTTTTTTTGCAGCCTCAATATCAGCCTCTGAATCCGTTTCAGGATAAGGCATACCGCATGTGGGTGCAAAGCCGACTTTTATTTTCTGTTTTGCATTCCTTCTTAATTCCTGAACCGCTCTTCCGTGGGCTTTTAACATATTATGAACCTGTAAAAACTGATCCTTAGGCTCTAATTTAATGCCGGGCGCATGTTCCCCTGATAAAAACGAAATACCTGAAAAGCACTGAGGCTCATTTAATGTAATAAAATATTTTACTCTGTCAGAAAAACGCTCAGATACAACGCGGGCATATTCAGCAAACCATTCTGTTACTTCAGGATTTACCCAGCCGCCCTTCTTTTGAAGCGCCTCCGGAAAGTCCCAATGATACATGGTGATATAGGGTTCAATGCCGTTAGCTAAAAGCTCGTTAATTACGTTATTGTAAAAGGCAACTCCCTCCTCGTTGACTAAGCCTATACCCTCAGGGAGAATGCGTGGCCAGGATAAAGAAAATCTGTAGGCTTTAATGCCCATTTCCTTCATTAAGGCTATGTCTTCTTTATATTTATGGTAGAAATCGCAGGAAGGCTCCGGAGAGCAGTTATTCCAGATTTTACCTGAAGTCTCACAAAATGAATCCCAGATGCTTCTTCCTCTTCCGCCTTCCTTTAAGGCGCCCTCAGTCTGAAAGGAGCTTGTGGCAACGCCCCATACAAAATCCTTATTAAACATATTTACCTCTATACGTATTTTTATTTAGATACAATAACGGAAACCAAATAAAACGGTACCTTATCCATATTTCCGTGGTCTTCTTTAATTCTGATTTCTATAGTATGTTCCTTAAATTCAAGAGCCCTGGCTATAGGCTGTGTATATAAGCAGTCGCCCCAGTCTTCCTCGAAATTTCCGTCTAAAGAAACAGCATTCTCAGCATCATTGTCAATGATGATTTCAGCAACAGGTGTGGGCTTATTAATGCTCTTTCTATACTGAACGGTTATATATGAGCATTCCTTTGTAAATTTAATGGAATCACCCTTTTTCCATGCAGTATATCCGTGTCTGAACATTTCCATTATGTGGTGCTGTTCTTCTTTATCCTCTTCAAAGCCATTTAATTCTGCTTCAAAATTAGTATTCTGAAGTCTTTCTGAATTTTCATAGCCATTTCTGGTGACGGGTTTAGGAAGTTTTCTGTCTATTTTAAGCTTTTCGTTGGTCACAAGCTCGTCGTATATCTTTTCAAGAGAATAGATAATAATCCGTGATAAATAAAGATGTCCTAAATCATTTGGATGAAGGTCGTCTGAAGTAATGTCTCTTGCTTTAATATTGCCGTTTGCAACTTCTGGGTATACCGAATGCTTCATGGATACTTCCGGCAGGTTATAATATTTTCCGATAAACATATGCTTATCTTCAGCACTTTCCATGTTGTCGTAGCGCACGTTGTGCACAAGCATTAAAGCCGTTTTACATTTATCGTTTAAAATCCTTCTTATTAAGCCTTCATAGGTCTCCATGTAATAGTCATTAGCCGCATCGTTAACACTGAATTCAACGATTGAAAAATCAGGCTTGAATCGTAATAAGTCATCCTTAACTCTTGCTACACCAAAGTCTGAAGGCGTGCCGCCGATACCTGCATTTACATAGGTAATCTTTGACATTGGAAATTTTTCCTTAAACCATTTATATACAAGTGCCGCATAGCAGGTGTCAGGAGTTGAAGATAAACAGCCCTGGGTGATGGAGCCTCCTAAAAAGCCTACGGTAATGGGTTTTCCTCTCATGGCCTTTAAAAATGCCTTCTTTATGCGGGAAGTGTCTCCCTTATTTAAAATACTGTTTTCAAAATTTATCATATTAAAATTTCCTCTATTTATGCTCAGTAACGGGGTCAAATTTTCATTTGACCCCTAAGCTCAACATAAATGTCCCATGCTTATCTGATACCGATTTCCGTATCGTCGTTTCTTACAACGGAATGTTCCTTAATGTAGTCAACGATGCTGTCAATTTCGGTAAATGCAAGACTTACATAGCTGTCTGCACAGCCATAATAGAGTGCAATCTTACCAGATTCAGGATCGTGAATGGTAGCGCAGGGGAAGCATACGTTTGGAACGAAGCCTCTCTCCTCATACCACTCTTCCGGAGTAAGTAAGAAATTCTCGCAACGGTATTTAACAATTGAAGGATTGTCTATATCTAAAATTGCTCCACCGATGGAATAAACAAAGCCGTTACAGGTGCCGCTCACACCATGATAGAATAAAAGCCAGCCTTCAGAGGTCTCGATGGGAGCTGCGCCGCCACCGATCTTAACTGATTCCCACCATTCGTAGCCACGTCCCATAACGTGCCTGTGATGTCCCCAATATTCCATATCGGGACTTTCACTTAAGAAAATATCACCAAAGGGTGTATGTCCTGAATCTGAAGGACGGGAAAGCATCATAAATTTGCCATTAATCTTACGAGGGAATAAAACGGCATTTCTGTTAAAAGGAATAAAAGGATTTTCAATTCTAGTAAAGGTCTTAAAGTCCTTTGTCTTTGCAATTCCGATTGCTGCTCCGTAAAAATCCCCGCACCATATGATGTAATAGGTATCCTCTACCTTTACAAGTCTTGGATCGTAAGCATATACAGGCATAAAAGGTTCGCCATTTTCATTTACAAAAGGCACCTTATTCTTATCAAACGTCCAGTGAATGGCATCCTTGGAACGTCCCAAATATACATAAGGAACACCGTTTGTCTGCTCTCCTCTGAATACTCCGATAAATCCGTCTTCAAAAGGCATTACTGCACTGTTAAAGATTCTGGCAACACCTTCTACAGGATTGCGGCCGATAATTGGATTCTCAGAATATCTCCAAATAGGTGCTCCCTTTAAGCCTTCAGGTTTTTCCTGCCAGGGAACGTTAGGTACTGCAGGGCAGTTTAACATTTTTACCTTGCTCATAGTTTATAGTTTCCTTTCAAAGGAGCCGGTGCGGCACTTGTCGCACCGGTTCACATATTACTTATTATTTAAACATTTGATCTAAAGCATCCTGGAAGGTCTGCTTGTAGGTCTCCTGGAACTGTGCAGGAGTCATTTCGCCACTGATTAAGGATTCATAATCAGCAGAAACGCCGATTGATTCGTACAATTCAAAGTTAGGTCTTGCTAAGCACCACTTCTGAACTTCGAAGTTAGCATCTCTGATTTCAGCATCCTTTGCGGTTTCGTTGTACCACCAGTTAACTGTTGCAGGGTCATCTCTGAAGGAGGTGTCACCTTCAAACCAGTTATAAAGGTCATATAAGAAGTAATAAACTTCCTGAGGGTTCTCTACGCCTGAAGGGATTACAAAGAAGTTACCGCCTGCTGCGTTCACACCAACGTTTGTTTCCTTGGAGCCGGAAGGGCCAATAGGCCACTGTACATAGCAGGTATCCCATGTAAGATTGCCTTCGCCTCCTGCAGGATAGTTGCCGTTAGCATTCTGAATCCAAACTGCTGAAGGGAAGAAAGCGATGTTGCCTTCGTTGTACTGATTTCTCATGGAGTCTGAAGGTGAACCGCCGGCGCTTGAAAAGTCATAAGGATAGCAAACATTGTATTTTACAAACATATCCTGCATCATCTGTAATGCTTCGCCGACCTTTGTATCGCCGATAGTACATTCTGTACCACCGCAGATGGTAGCATTACCGTTGGACATAAGTAAACCATTTAATAATTCTGACTGATAACCACAGAAGCCGTACTGGTCAACCTGGCCGTCGCCGTCTGTATCCTGTGTAAGAGCCTGGCAGTATTCGATGAACTTATCCCAGGTCCATTCTCCTCTTTCATAAAGATCACGGGGATCTTCAAGCTTTGCATCTTCAAGCATCTGCTTGTTGAAGGCTAAAGGATATGTGTTTGTGAAACCACCCTGTACCTTGAGAATACAAGCCTTGCCATCACCAAGATCCAAATATGAGAATACTGTCTGGTCTGTGAAAAGGTCGTCATCCTCGGGAAGGATTGTCTTTAAGTCAACAAGTAAGCCGTTAGCCTGTGCAGGAACTGCCATACCGGTATCTACCATGTAGATATCGCAGTCAGGTGAGCCTGCAAGAATAGATGTGTTAATGGATTCCTGTGTACCTGCATAGGTTAAGTTAACCCACTTAAAGCTACAGTTATATTTGTCCTCAAGCATTGTAACTTTGTCCCATTTAGCCTGTGAAACCTTCTGGTTAACAGTCTTTTCCGCAATATCTGCTTCAGAGTCCGTATCTTCAAACTGAGCATTTACCCAGTCAGAACACACCTCCATGTTTTCATCGGTTGAATCATAGTACTGTCTCCACCATGAACCGATTACAAATTCTCTTTTACCTTTTTCAGAAGTTTTTGTTGCATTATCTGACGTGCTTGCAGAATCGCCACAGCCTACTGTTGATACAGCAAGCATCATAGCAAGACCTAAAGCTACGAATTTCTTTAAATTCTTCATTTATTTAACCTCCAATCACTGCTGACCTACTCTTACGGAATAAACTTCCCAAGCGGTCTGAGCTTCACACTGCATTGTTGTACCCCAATTAGCCTTATCTTCGCCTACTACAGCAGCTATCTGGTCATAGGTAATATAAGCCTTGCCATCCTTGATAACTGCTTCGCCCTGAGCAATTCTGCTCCAGCCAATTGTTGCACCTGGGAATACGAGCCACATTGTATCGTCTTCACTTGCAAAAGAAACTTCTACTGCTGAACCGGGTACTAATGCATCGAGGATTTCCGTGGGCATCTCAAAACCGTTCTGTGCCCAGCCATCACCTGTGCATGCAAAGTTCTCAAAGTTTACAAATTTGTGTAAACGAGGAGCCTCAGCTGCTTTTTCTAAAGAACCTACGGAAACTGAATATACTTCCCAGGCAGTCTGAGCTTCGCACTGCATTGTTGTACCCCAGTTAGCCTTATCCTCGCCTAATACAGCTGCTATCTGTTCGTATGTAATATATGCCTTGCCGTCTGTAATCTTAGCTTCGCCCTGAGCAATTCTGCTCCAGCCGATTGAGGCACCGGGGAATACAAGCCACATTGTGTTATCTTCGCTTGTAAAGGTTACTTCTACTACTGTACCGGGTACTAAAGCATCAATGATTTCCTGAGGCATATCAAAGCCGTTCTGTGCCCAGCCATCGCCTGTGCATGCAAAGTCTGCAAATTCTACAGTCTTAGCAAATTCCTTGGGTGTGCCGACTGTACCGACCTTAACTGAGAATACTTCCCAGGCAGTCTGTGCTTCGCACTGTAATCTTGCACCCCAGGCAGACTTATCTTCGCCGAGAATTGCAGCGATCTGCTCGTAATCAATCTGAGCGGTTGTACCGGAATTGTTAATGTATGCTTCGCCCTGAGCGACTCTGCTCCAGCCGATTGTTGCATCAGGGAATACTAACCACATAGTGTTGTCTTCGGAAGCAAATTCGATTTCAAGTGTGGTACCGGGTACCAAAGCATCCAATACTTCCTGAGGAATGTCAAAACCGTTCTGACCCCATGCATCACCTGTACATGCAAAATCTGCAAAGTTAACATAGGAAGTGCAGTTTAATAAGTTGGATCTGTCTACTTCATTTGATGCTGTCTTGTATTCAGCAGTTGTATCAACAGCTAACACATTACCTGAAGCATCCTTAAAGGAAATTGAGTAAAGGTATAAAGCTGTAGGAACCTCCTTATCAAAGGAATTGGAATCTGCATTTACTTCTAGTGTAAGTATTAATGCGTTACCTTCAACTGCTGTGTCAGGGAATTCATAGGAAATCTTCTTAACAGCATTCTTTTCAAGGTAAATGGACCATGCAGAAGAGTTTAATACATTCTCTTCACCAAGATAAGATACTACGTTACCGGAAGCAGCTGTGAAAGTATCACCTACTTCAGATTCGATAACGAATTCTACTGTCTTAACCTCAGAAAGCTTGTCACCAAGCAATGCATCGATCTGGATACCGGCATAAAGCTTACCGGCATCTGCTGACTCAATCTTAACAGCCTTTTCACCGTTACGATCTGTCAAAGAAAAGATAGTTTCTTTTGCAGCAGGGTTGTAAGTAGTATCGCTTCCTAAGAAAGCAAAGTTACCGTCTGCAAAAGTAATGCTTGCAGCATCGTCATAAACAGATACTTCTGTCTGAGGCTCAGCTACAGTTGTTTGTGTGCTTGCGGGAGCTTCTTCGCCACAAGCTGCCATGGAAATTACCATGGCTCCTGCTAATAAGCAGGAAAGTAATTTGTGCTTTTTCAACTTTTTCATCCTCCTTTTTTTATTGTTGAAAGCATTTGTTCCCTCCCAGGAATCATTAACTTGGTGTCTGAAGAGCTAGCCTACAATACCGCTTCGCTCTACGCCCTCTATAAACTGCTTCTGAAGCAGGATATACAAAATCAATATAGGAAGAATGACAAGAATGATACCTGCATTGGTATATTGCTGCTGCAGGGTAACATTTAAAATCTTATCCTGGTTGGCTATTACACTGGCCAAACTCGATATCTTCTTACTGATTACCACATCCTCGCTAATCAGGAACAATTTCGAATAGAAAGTATCATTGAACTGCCACACAAGGGAGAAAACCGTAACCGTGATAACCGCGGGCATGGCGTTCACTAACATGATACGAAAATATGTATACCAGACACCTGCTCCGTCTACAAAGGCCGCTTCCTCGATTTCTTTTGGAAGTCCTCTGAAGAACTGATTGAAAATGTAGATATACAGTCCGCTTCTGACACCGCAGCCTAAAATTGTCATAAGATACATAGGAACCGTGGTACCCATAAGACCACCGGAGCCTTTTATGGCTGTTACAATGCCGAAGGGATCGAAGCTTTTAAAGGTCATGTATACCGGAAGCATAATGGTATGTGCCGGAATAACAATCATTATTACCACACAGGCAAACAAAAGATTTTTAAAAGGAAAATTAAATCTTGCAAAGCCATAGCCTACCATTGAGCATACAAGTAACTGCATAAGTGTCAGTACACCGGTATAAAGAAGGTCTTTACCAATTGTTTTCCAGTAATCCATTCTAAGTATTACAAGCTTGTACTTTTCCAAAGTAGGGTGTTCAGGAAATAAAAACATAAGCGGATTGTATACGTCCTCGGTAGAGGCAAAGGAGTTAACCAGCATGCCGATTACCGGAGAGACTATTACATACCCTACACCTACTAAAATCAGTACTCTTAACAAGGTTACCGCAAAATTTTTGATATTGTTAAATAAGGAATTACGTTCATCGGGATTGGACAATACAGCTTTTAAATTTTTGGTTTTTTTCTTAATAACATTTTCCTGTGCCATATTAACCTCCTTAGTTGTAATAGAACGCACGCTTTTGCAGTGCACGTACGATTAATATCAAAATTATGCAGGTAATAAGCGTACTCACAATACTGAATACAGAGCTTAAACCGTAATTATAAGAAGTAAATGCAGTATCATAAGCAAGATCTACTACATCACTGACAGCAAAGTTATCTACAATGGTGTACACCACATTAGTAATAATATGAGGCATTACCATTGGGAAGGTAACCTTCCAAAAGGTTTCATAGCCTGTTGCACCTTCGATTTTTGCTACTTCATACATAGATGAAGGAATAGCCTGAAGTGCCGCAATAAATATAATAATCTGTACACCCGAAGCCGAGATAATGTCGGTAATTCTCTCAGCTGCTGTCATAACATAGGTCAAAATTCTGGCAGGAATACCAAAATTAACAAACATGTTAATCAGTGCATCCAGGTCAAAGGCAATGTTGGCTGCTCCACCTTCTGTCAATTCAGCCGCCTGATTGGCTACTCCGCCGTTCATCATCGTTTCACTAAGAGAAATGGCTGCTGTAAGTGCTTCCGAATTAAGTATTACGGGTAAAAAGAAAATCGCTCTTACAATGCCTCTTCCCTTAAAGTTTTTATTGAGCATTATGGCCATAAACAAACTGAAGAAAATAATCAGGGGTACATCAATCAGCATATTGCTGATTGAGGATACAAGGGTCTGCTTAAAGGAACCGTGTACCGTAAAGGCATATACGTAATTGTCAAAGCCTACACCCTCAAGGCTGTAGCCGCCTACGCCCGGATTAACCGTTAGGTTTGAAAACGAAAACTGTGCCGTCTGAAACAGACTTCGTACGTAAAATATTGCAAATCCTACGAGCCAGGGCAGGATAAATAAATATCCTGTTAAGCTTCTTTTTTGCAAGAGGGTAAGTTTTTTCTTATTCTTCATTATTTACCCTCCAATCTGTAGCTTTTTGCAGAAACCTCTACGCCGTCTGCATCCAATTCATTTTCAGTATAGTTTACATAAATCTTTACGCCGTTATCGTAGCTAACGCATCTTAAACCGTTATCGTAAATCTTATGTTCAACTATTTCCGCATTGCTTACATATTTAAGTGCTTCGTTGACACTTTCATAAACCTCTGCCGCCTCATCCTTCCAGGTATCAAAGGTAGTGGCGTAATAATGATTAAGACCTGTGTCCTTCATTTCGCTTGATTTATCGTAGGTAAATACGTAATGAGGAGAAGCGCCGTTTTCTATAAGCTGTAATATTGTCTGAGTCATATCCATTGAATCATCATAATTTAAAAGGGTAGATGAATAAGGGATATAGCCGTGGATTATCATTGCATATAAAGGAATTTGTGCATCGATAATCTTAAAATTGTTATCGTATAAGGGGGCATTTATAATGTCGTCTGAATATGCAAAGGCATAAGCATTTGCTTCGGAATTCATTAGTTTTTTGCCGGTTGCTTTAAGTACCTCAAACTGCCCTTCTACGATGTCTAAGGCCTTTTCTCTGTCGATAATTAAGGTCTTTCTCTTATCGGATGCAAGTGTGTTTCCTAAATCTCTTAATGAAATACCGTCAATATCGTAGTCTTCAATCTTTTTGCTGAATTTAGCTACATATCTTGATAAATATCTTGGAGAGAGTAAATTGTATCTTCTTTCCATATAACCAAGATTAGCAGTGTTACGTAAAGTTGTCGGGTTTGTAACGCCAAAGCTTGCAGCATAACCTGTGTAATATTTTGAAGCTTCAGCACTGTAATTAAAGCCGCTGTCCGAAAAAGGCACCTTCTGGATTGCAACGTCTGCATAGAGACGACCTCCCTTTTCGTTAAGCTTTTCATTTAAGGCTTCAAGCTCCTTTTTTGAGCCTGCCTTGTTAACAAGCTTAATGGTGTTCGGAGCGTAATTGTAATAGCCCTTGTTAAACCAGCCTTGTAAATTTATTACCTGGTTTTCTACACCAAGCTTTGTTAATTCATCTGACATTTCCCCTGCTTCTTCATAGGTGGTCATTGCAAAGGTGTGTAAATACTGAACCCCTAAAATGTGTCCTGTTTCCTGCACGCCTGTAATTACATCCATATAGAAAGGAATGTCTGTAGCTTCTTCTGCCTTTGTAAGTGCGCCTTCAGAAATAAGTCTGTTTCTGTAATAGGCTGCAACTCCCGAATATCCTGTGTATTCCTCCGTTAAGAATGAATATTTAACGGTACAGTTAATGTCGTAAGGATTTTCTTCAAGCACGTATACGTCGGAGGTTGAATTACCAAACATCTTTAAATTATCTGCATTACGGATTACAAAGGATGCGTAGGTATAATTGTATTCGTTATATACGTTTGAAATGCCTGCCGTAATATAGGAAACACAGGCGCCCTCTTCAACACTCATAAGTAAGGTTGAATTGTTTCTGCATAAAGCAGCAATCGGAAGCTTTGCACCTACGGTATTTTCGATGGAGGTGTAGTTGCTTACCAAGGGGTCAAGGTCGTAAATGTATTGTGAATACTGAGCCTCTGCTGTCTTTCCATTGTTAAAATTAATAATGGAACCTGAACCGTTAGGCACTACAATATAACCCTCTTCGTCGTAACGGGCCGCGCCGAAATTTCTGCACAGCTGTATTCTGTAAATAGAGCCGTTATATTCTTTAATTCCCTTTACCGGTACTGACACGTCCACGCCGTCTTCATTAAGTCTGTATTCAACCGGCACCTCAAAATGAATTGCATCCTCCTTGGTATCCCCGATTGTGAATACAAATCTCACGCCGTTCTCTATGCTTTCTACAGTGAAGTTACCGTTTTTAACGGAACCGCTGTAAGAATCCATTGCACCCGGAGTCACGTCTGAGTTGTAATAGCCTAAAATAACCGCTGATTTTAAGTAGTTAATGTTAGTGCCGTTTGCCACCTCATCATTATCCGCATTTAAAGGATAAGCATAGGTGATGTTTCCGTTTCTTTTGTCGTATACTGCTACGTTAGTGGTAGCTGTATCCGTATAAAGCTTTAAATAATCATTTTCTGCCACCAAAGAAAATCCCTTAACGCTTGATTTACTCTCCTGCATTGCAGAAAATGCACTGCCCTCTTCATATTCATAATCCGTTACAAAATCCCTGTATTTGTTGTAGCAGCGATAATGAATGAAGTAGTAGGCAAGATAAATAATGAATGCCGTTAATAAAATTCCCAAAACCGTCAGCACAAGCTTCTTTGTAAAGCTCATAGGCGGCTTCTTTGCTTTTTCCTTCTTCATATGCCCTCCTATGCCTTATAAAGAAGCTCTGTGTAAACGCTTCTAAAGAAATTAAATACAAGTCCCAACAGATTACTTAATAAAAGAATTAAGAACACGATTATTAACATTGCCAAAAATGTAAGTAAAAGTGTCACAAGTGTTTTACCAAGTGAATAGTTATGTACCTGCATAATACCGATAAGTATCATGATGACGCCGTAGGCAATTCCTGCACCTATTAAGAGTCCGTAAAAGGCCTGCTCGTCATCGGCTATGAACCGGCTTATTAATGTAGAAAGCAACAGTACAAAGCTGATGGGGGTGGTGCCGTAGCCTACCGCAATTGCTATATCCTTAAGGCGTCCTTCGCCGCTCATTAAGCATGTGATTGACCAGTTACCTACGCATAAAAGCAGATAGAAGGCTAAAACACCCGCAAGATCTATTAAACTGTCAATGCCTCTTGGGTCCAAATCATTTACCACAAAGCTTGCACACAGTCTGTTAACTGTAAAAGAAATGGAAAAGACAATTACCATTAGAATGGCAATTGGCACGCTTCCCTTTTCGGCATGTCGGATCCAGTAATATCCGTCCATGGGATGTGAAAGCGTATAAAGCAGATATTTCCATTTTTCTTTTGAAAAAGCGCTTTTCATCCTAAGCGGCTCCTTTCTTTTTGTTTTTAATTTTCTTATAAACCACTAAAGCAACTATCAGGACTGCCAGTATTGATAAGAAAAGGCTTGCGTTTTCCACAAGTAAATTGTTTCTGTAGCGCTTATAGGCCACCGAATAGTGCTCTCTGTTCATGCCAAGCTCTAAGTGTTCCATGGCCGCCTCGTAGTCGCCGGCTGTAAGATAAGCCTTACCTATACCCACATGGGCAAGCTCATTGTCTTCATCGAGCTCTAAAACTCTTTCCCAGAGTGCAACTGCTTCCGTTTCATCGCCGTCATATCTAAGGGCAACTGCCCTGTTGATTAAATCGCCGTATTCGGTTACTGCAAAAGAAACGATTTCTCCTAGAGTAGCATCTACTGTTACGATTCTTCCGCCGATATCCTCGATGGCTGAAGGAAGTATAAAGGTACCTGTCTGTGTACCGAGACCTCCGAAGATGTATAAAAGATTTCCTTCGTGGTCGTAGGTAAATATTCTGCCACGCTTTCGGTCTAAGCATGAATAAATACCGTTTTCTCTGTATACAACGTCTACAAACTGGCTGGGACCTGCATATTCGGTAGAACCGTCAATCTGTAAATCGCCGCCAAGATTTAAGGTTTCACCTTTTTTAATGATGTCCTCTCCTCTTGGATTAAGTCGTCTTACGCCCTGAATGCCGTCTGCATCAATGTTTGTGGCGTATACAAAGCCATCAGGATCAATGTCAAGACCTGTAAATTCAGTAGGAATGTATAATTTCTGTTTTGTACGCTCTTCTTTTGTGGCAATTCTCTTCCAAAATTTTTCCCAAAGTGAAATGTCTACGTCGATGGTGCCAAAAAAGCTTGAGAAGGTACCATTTGATTCAAATACCATGATGCCTTCAAACATGTTCTGGGCAATTACGTAAATTCTGTTTGCATAGTCAACGGTGAGGCGCAAAGGAGTAAATACGAAATTGTCTTCTAGGCTTTCCGACTGTGGATTATCAACTATTCTTACAAAAGTGTGGTCCTTTTCAAGCACTACGATTCGTCGATTCTGTGAGTCTGCAATGTAGATAAGACCTGCTTCCGACACGCATACGCCGTAGGGCTGATTAAAGGAATCCTGTGTACCGTTATTGTCAAAGGTTGAAATAACATCCTCTACCTTATCCATTTTGTTGTTAAGCACTATTACTCTGTTATTGCCGGTATCAGCAATGTAGATAAGACCTTCCTCATCCATACATATATCCTGTGGATTTAAAAGCTTTCCAATTGCTTCACCTTCATATTCATAGGTGGCTACATTAATGTTTCCATCCGGAATATAGGCTGCGGGAGTGTAGTGTATGTATTCTCTGTAATCGTAATTGTACGTATCATAGGGAAGTGTGTTGGCACTTGCATCTATTGAAAGAGTAGTGGCAAGCACAATTCCTGAGAGTATTAAAGATACGGATTTTATAAGCATGTTTTTCTTCATATCCATCCGCCTCCTTAATCCTTCATACCTGATGTGGTCATAGTCTCAAGTACGTTCTTTTGACAGATTAAGAAGAACGTAATGGGAACTGCAGCGATTATAAAGGTAACTGCCGCTGCAGCGCCTGCTCTTGCGGTACCGCCTGCACTAATCTGGAAAAGTGCAAACTGTAAGGGCTTTAATTCTTCGTCTCTTAAGAAGGTTGAGCCTGTGTTCCCCCACATCTGCTGGAACTGGAAAATCGCAAGCGTAAGCCATGCAGGCTTTACGTTTGGCATTACTATTTTCCAGAAAATATGCCATTCGCTTGCGCCGTCAAGTCTTGCCGATTCCATAAGGGAGTCGGGTAGCTGCTCCATAAACTGCTTCATAAGGTAAAGACCCATACCAAAGGAGCATGCAGGTAAAATAAGTGCCCAGTAGGAATTGTTAATATGGAGCCATGAAATAATCATGTACTGAGGCGTCTGTGTAACTGTCCAGGAGAACATCATGGAAAGTACTACCATGCCAAATAAAATGCTCTTTCCAGGAAAATTATGCTTTGCCAGAGGATATGCTGCAAGGGAAGCAATAATAACGTGCCCCACCATGCCACCACCTGTAATGATGATTGTGTTTAAAATGTATCTTGAAAAAGGCACCCAGGAGTCATTCATCAGGGTGAATAAATCTCCGAAGTTTTCAAGAGTAGGGTTTCTTACAAAAATCTTAGGTGGGAACTGATAAAGCTCATCAAGTGGCTTTAAGCAGTTATTAATTACCATTACCAAAGGAAGCACCATTGCCACACCACAGAATGCCATTAAAATAAACAGCATTGTGTTTCCGGCCATGGAACGGTTTAATTTCTTTTCCTTTGGTTTAAAAAATCTGCGCTTTTTATAGGGCTTTAAATAGTCTTTTTCTTTTGCCATACTATTCACCTACCCTTCCTAAAAGCTTCTGAACAAGCTTATTGGAGCCTACCATCAGTAAGAACAGAACGGTGGCAATTGCCGATGCATAACCCATTTCGAAACGTACGGTACCGTAGTCAAGCAAGTGGGTTACAACCGTTGCACCGGAATAGTTGACCGAAGGGTTACCTGCCAGCTGAATCGAAACGTCTGCGATTGCAAAGGACTGTGTAATCTGCATAACCGCACCGAACATAAGCTGAGGCTTCATGGCCGGAAGCGTCACATACCACAGCTCCTGCCAGCGGTTCCTAACTCCGTCTAAGGCTGCTGCCTCATAAAGAGATTTATCTACTGTCTGTAAGCCTGCAATAAAGGAAAGGAAGCCTGTACCAAGAGATAACCACAGCTGCACCACGATAAGCATGGGCAATACGTATTCTTCAGTCTTCATCCAAACAATCGCTTCATCCAGGATGCCAAGCTTTAATAAAATACCATTTAAATAACCGTATCTGTCACCGGATAAAATCAGGTTCCATACGACGTATGCGTTACCGCATATTGAAGGAGCATAGAATATAAGGGTTAAGAAGGCTCTGAGCCAGCCCTTAAATTCATTGATAATCCATGCAAAGAGTAAGCACAGAAAATAGGAAACCGGACCCGTGATTACCGCAAGGATTAAGGTGTTCTTTAAAGAAACCAGGAAGATATCATCCTCAAGGAACAATTTAATGTAGTTCTTCCAGCCGATAAATTCAGGCATTTCCAACATGTTGTAATAGGTAAAGGAAAAGAAAATACTCATTGCAACGGGAAGTACCGTAAAAAAGAAGAACAATATAAAATATGGAGCCATCATCATATAGGAAGCTTTGTTTCTCTTTATCTGATAAGAAAGCTTTGCCTGCTTTTTGGCTATATCAAGGGCTTCCTGTGACACGCCAAAATCATTTTCAGCCATGGACTCTTTGACTGCATCAATATCCTGCATTTTGTTCTCCTTTCCTAATTTTCTTTGTCAAGCTCGAGTTCCTCGCGCTTATAATCTATTTCTGCGTTAATATAAATAACCTTATCCATTAACTCTTCTCTTGGAAGTGCCGTATCAAAATCCGTTACTACTGTGTAGAAAGCGTTGTAAACGTTTCTCCAGGAATAATAACCGCCCGGTACCTGAGGAATTCCCTTTGCGTGACTCATTGATTCCTTTAAGGTTTCAAAGTCTTCAACCGGCCAGGGCATCTGTAAGAAGGCTTCATAATTGGCGGTAGGTACTCTTGCAGCACTTCCCATTAAGCCCTCCATTTCTCTTCCGTAATTAACCTGCGTCTCAGTACTGGTCCACCACTTTGCAAATTCCCAGGAGGCCTTTGCATGCTCTGTGTCTGCCATTATCATGGTGGCAAGCCCCGTGCAGGCTACGGAGTGGTCTACTGTCCCGTCTTCCTTTATCGTACCAGGAATCTGTGTAAAGCTCCAAAGTCCCGCAATATCAGGAGCAGATACCGCAAAATTATTGTATGTAGTGTAGTCGGCAATCATTAAAGGACACTCACCTGTACGGAATCTTTCTTCAACTGAGGTTTCTTTATCGATTTTATAATCTGTATAATATTCGCAGAATTCTTTAAAGGTGTTTACCGCAATGTCTGAATCCAGAGCCGAGGCAGTTCCTGCTTCGTTGTAATATTCGCCGCCGTTTTGGTATAAAAGGGAAGCAAATAGCTGTTCGTTTGCAAGCATACCAAATTCCATCTGGTTCTTTGCCAGTACCGTCATTGCTACCTTTACATCACTCCAGGTTTTTGGTACGTCCAGACCGATTTCAGCAAGGATGTCCTTACGGTAATACATAACCGGATAGGTGATGGTTTCCGGAAGCGCATATACAGCGCCGTCATAGCTAAACTGAGTTACCGAAGCTTCTGGGAAGCGGGCAAGCACTTCGCTAAGGTCATCAAACTGCGTTAAATCAAGTACCGCATTTCTGATACCGTAGTTAACCGGAGTATCATTACCTGTATAAAGAACGGCACCTGCCACACCGTTTGTATTTGCTACCTGAATTGCTACGTCTGGACCCTCTCCCACAAGCTGAGCCTTTAAAAGTGTAGACATATCAACTAACTGTACGTTTACGCTTATGCCGGTTCTGCCTGTAAAGTCTTCATCTATTAAAGCCTTTATAACGTTTGCCTGGTCTCGACCGGAGCCTACCCAGAGGGTAATGGCTTCTGTTTCTTCACTGTCTGCTACAGAACCGATGTTGTTGTAGTCGATAATGAATGAATAATAAAGTCTTGATATTTCATAGGCTGCTCCTGCCAAAAAGCCTGTGTTTTCATATTTAACTGTCATATTAGGCGAGTAAATATTGATTCTGTCTATCTGTAAGGGCTGGCTTATAACCGTTGTAATCCAGGTACCTAAGGCTCTTACATTTATTTTGTAGGAGGAAATGGTTCTTACAAAATATTCAGCATCTTCAATAAGCTCGTCTAACTGATCTATCATAGTGATAAGAGCCGTCTTTTTATCGGTGTTCTTATCTGCCACCTCTATTAACATATCAAGCGCTGTCTGAAGCGTTTCTCTTGCGGCCACCAGCTCGTCATGCAATTTCGGAAGTGTAGCTTCTATCTGATAGTCTCTGTAGGTATCAGGGCTTACACCCGTTACCTTAATAACCTGTCTGTAAATTGCATTAAGCTGTCTTACAGCATCCTCTACAAGACCTACGATTTCAGAGAATTCACCAAGCACTACCTCCATTCGGATGGTGTGGTGGCCTGCTGTTAAATAAAAGCTGTAGGCATTTCCTTCATCGTCTGATAAAACGTCCTCACGCCAGGAATTATCATAGTCAAAGGCGTAATCGTTCATTTCTTCAAACGGTACCGCACCGTCGATTGTGATACGTCTTGATACGTGCACGCCTCGCGAAAAGCTTTGTCTGTCGTATAAAGAAATGTTGTAATATCCCGTCATTGGCACTTCAAAATCCCATTCAATCCATTGACCTACCAGCCTCCAGGATTCACCGCCCACGGAATTGTTTAACAGCTCTTTGGAGGAAGAAGGACTAACAGAGGGCGAGGACTGATCCTGCTTTGGATAAAGCATCTGGGATGATGTCTTTGATACGTTTTCACCCTCTAAGGTAATCAGCGCGTCTGCAGAATTTAAGGCTCCCTTATCATCAAGCTCTGCCTTTACCTCTGCATAGCTTTTAACCGCTTCAGCGTTATCAAAAATAATTGAATTAAGAAGCATCGGCTCTCTTATTGATAAAAGAGAAATCGTATGGGTACCCTTTGTTAAATAAACGCTTAAGGGATTAGTTACGTAGCCGTCCGAATCGTAGGCATATTCTGTCATCCATTCAGGCGCTTCCTTCATCTTTGGCTTATTGTCGTTACCCTGATTGTCTTTGCCAAAGTTATAAATCTTAGTACCCTCCACATAATCGGCATCGCAGTCATAAACCCATACTCTGTGGAAGGAAACAAGCGAAAATTCTTCAAAGGGAAGCTTGCCGTCTATGAAAATGCTTCTTTCTATATCAGAGGATTTACCCTCAATTGGGTAATAACATAAGGAAAGGTTATAAAAGCCTTCTTCCTTTACCTCAAATTCAAATTCAATTAAGGAATCTTCTCCGGTTAAAACGCCGTCTTTTTCAGTTCCGTCAATACCATATCTTGCTTCCGGCGTTGCGGCGGTATCGTTTTCTTCGTATCTTGAATAGGAAAAAGCATCCACCGTAATTGTCTCTTCAGGATATACGCTTTCATACTGCGCCTTATATTCCTTGTAGGTCACAGAATCCGAAAGTATTGAATATGTGCTTACAATGTCGTCAAAGTCATCCATTGAAAGATTCGTCTCGGCATTAGCATTTATGCTCGTATAGGCAAATGCCGTACTTATTAACATTGCAGCTGCAGCCGCCAAAGAAACAAGCTGTTTAACCGTTTTTTTCATAACAAAAAGCCTTCCTGTTTATTTGTTCCGGAATTCATAAGTTTTTAAATCCGGAAGTTCATCTAAAGTAATAACCCTTTCATGGTTATAAATCGTCTTTACCATTTCCTTTTCCGTATACTGCTCGGAATATTTGACAACCGTATCCCCTGTCACTACATAGTCTTTCTCCCAGGTACAGAAAAATCCCCACATGGCGCCGTCTCTCACACAGGCATCAATATCAGGCATTGTGCCGTTTTCCGAAAGAACAATCATTTTATTGGCAGAAGGAAGCCATGAATAAAGCTTTAGGAAACTGTTTATATTGGAAGCATATTCATGTTCGTCCTGGTAAATGTCTATACCGATAATGTCTACATATTCATCACCCGGATACCAGTCTCCGTCCTGTCCGTTCCATATCCAGATAAGATTATCAAGGCCATAGACGTCTGTGAGCTGCTCATACATAAGAACGTAAAGCTTTTTATAAGTATCCGCTCCGTGGTCGCCCCACCAAAACCAACCGCCTGCCGCCTCATGTAAGGGTCTGAATAATACCGGCACACCTGCATCTTCAAGCTCCTGTAATGCTTCAGCCAGAATTTTTATGTCGTTAAGGATTAAATTCATGCCTTCTTCGTCTTCCCCGTTCATTATCTTTTCAAGGGGAATGTCGACAGCCGCTGTTCTAAAGCCGTTCCACCAGATGCCGGTAATGTATTTTTGCGGAGCCAGCCAGTGATAGCACATTGTCACTATTCCGCCGTTTTCCCACACCTTTATGGCATCCTTGATTGAAGAGTGTGAAAAATTATTATCAAGTGCTGTCTGACACAAATGTCCCAGCTCAAGGCCGTATACCGCAGGAGCCTTCTGTCCGTTTACTTCCTTTACCTTAAAGGTCTCCCAGGAGCCGATTCCTCCCTCCCCGTACTGACCGGATAAAATATAGTCTCCGTAAATGTCTGTTAAATAAGTCATGACTCTCTTTGCATTGTCTGAAGCATTTTCGTTACACAATTTAGGCGATACTTCATAAATCGAATCAGGAAGCGGTGCGCTTTCATAAACCGTAAGCTTGTCCCAGTCTATCCAGCCCCAGTTTTTCTTTATCGTAATTTCGTGGTCGCCTCCGTCTAAATAAACTCTCTTTAAAACTGCTTCTTCAAGTGAGCCCGATTCACATTCGATTGAACCCTGCTGTACTAAATCCACAAATACGTGATTTTCCTTGTAGCCTCCGTTACTCTTTATTGTAAAAACCAGGTCATAAAAGCCTGCTTCATTAATCTTAATTAAAACGCTTGCGGTATCCTGTTCTCCTTCAAAGCCTGTTACATATCCTTCATTAGAATAAGAAGAATTACCGGTTTTAATGTTTGCCTTACCGGTAACCGTCCCGTTTTCTGCTTCTGTTTCCAAAACCGCTTTACCGTAACCCTCTATAAGCGCCTCCTTAGTCTTTACTCCGCCTGCGTTTCCACATGCAGAGAGGAGCATTGTGGTCGTTATCAACACTGCCAATCCTCGTTTTTTCATATTTTGCCTCATATATTTTGTTAGCTGTTACTTAACAAATCGTAAATTTACGTAATTTAATCCTTTTTCAGACCTTTGTAACTTTCCAAACTAACAAGCACATTGCCGAAAGAAAAAAATTAACCCCTCGATTTATAGTAAGATGTTACTATATTCGAGGGGTTATTTTCAAGCATAATTACAATATTTGTACAAATGCCACAAAAACCTTTATGGTGAATTACTTATATTTACATCTGTTAAGTATTTTTGTAAGGTTACAAAATTTTATGTTAACAGACTTCCGTTAAATGAATGAGCTTTGACTGGTAGTCTCCCCACATATGGTCCACTAAAAGTCCGCCATACATAAGGGTATCGGCACCGTACACAATTTTAGTTTCCTCATCCTGGTATTTTTTCTTTGGATTAAGGCCCTGTAAGCAAAGCCTACGGGATTTACAATTTGCAAGGCGCACTACATTTACGTATGTTACAAGAATCTCCTTATCATCCTTACTCTTTACCATCCAGGCATCGTATAAATTGTTTTCTCCGTAAGAAGCAAGTCTGTAATAATCTCCTTCTCTCACAAGGTCGTTGTATTTATGGTACATTTCAACCTGTTTGGGAATCATGCTTCTGTCCTCCTCTGAAATTTTTGTAATATCAAGCTCGTACCCGAATGTACCTGCAAGTGCCACATGTCCTCTTGTCTTAAAGGGAGTGGTGCGTCCTACTGTGTGGTTGGGGCAGTCTGCCACGTGAGCACCCATACAGGATAATGGATAGATAAGTGCGGTGCCTTCCTGGATTTTAAGTCTTTCAACTGCGTCAGCATCGTCGGAGGTCCAGATCTGTGGACTGTAATAAAGCATGCCGGGGTCGAAACGCGCCCCGCCGCCAGAGCAGTTTTCAAGCAATAAATCAGGGAAGGCTGTAACAAGCTTTTCCTGAAGTGCATAAACCGAAAGCACGTATCTGTGGTAAAGCTCTCCCTGTCTGTCAGCCGGTAAAGCCCTTGAATATAAATCCGAAAGCTGTCTGTTCATATCCCACTTTAAATATTGGATATTGGCACTCTTAAGTGTAGTTTCAATACAGCTCCACACATAATCAAAGACTTCTTTTCTTGTGATATCCAAAACAAGCTGGTTTCTTGATAAATCAAGAGGCTTTCCCGGTACAGAAATTGCCCAGTCTGGATGTGCTCTGTATAAATCAGAATCCGGGCTTATCATTTCAGGCTCCATCCAGATACCGAATTTAAGACCTATTTTGTTTACCTCATCCACCAGATATTTTAAGCCTCCCTGAAGCTTTTCTTCATTAACCCTCCAGTCACCCAAAGCGCAGCTGTCGTCGTTTCTTTTGCCAAACCATCCATCATCCATTACAAGCATTTCTATTCCATTTTCCTTTGCCGTACGGGCGATGGATAAAAGCTTTTCAGTATTGAAATTAAAATATGTAGCCTCCCAGTTGTTGATTAAAATCGGGCGCTGCCTGTGAAGGTATTTGCTTCTGATTAAATGATTTCTGTAAAGCTCGTGGAATGAACGGGTCATGGCACCAAGGCCTGTGTAGGAATACACCATCACTGCCTCCGGAGCCTGAAATTCATCGCCCTTTTCAAGCTTCCATTTGAAATTGTAGGGGTTAATACCCATCATTGCACGCACCGATTCAAACTGATTTAAATCGGCTACGCCTTCAAAATTTCCTGAATATACAAAATTAATGCCATAAACCTCACCCTCGGTTTGAGAAATATTTTTGGTAGTAAGTCCTATGAAGGGATGCTCCTGATGGCTTGTTTCGCCGCGGGTTGAAAATACACCCTGGGAGCCGTGAGCGATTTTACGGTATTCCATTCTTCTTTCTCTTGCCCAGGAACCATGAAGGGTAAGTAAATTAAAGTCCTTGTTGTCTACATCCAGGGAGGTTGACATAACTTTAGTTATATATATGTAGTCGTTTCCGTCGTTAACAACCTTTACAGATCTTGTGATTGCATCTGTATCCGAAAATACTGAATAGGCTAAAATGACTTTAAGGCCCAATTCCTTATCCTTTAAAGTAACGTAAAGAGTCTCTGTGTCGGTTTCCTTACCAAATGCAGCGGGAAGTCCCTTAAGCGCCGGCTTCCCCTTTACAAGCTCATGGCCTTCATATCCTAGCTCGCAGGTGTTTGTACCCTGAGGCGTCAAAATTTCAAGAGCATGATGGCGGTAGTCCCCAATCCCACCTGTAGGGTATTCAAAGGGTGCCATGTCAAAAAACGAATTCTTTTCCCGCTGATTGACTGAAGGCAAAAGGTTTCCTTCATACATTCGTGATAAATAGCGTAAATTGTTATCCTCAATTTTTCTTCCGTAATAATAGTGGATAAGATATCCGAATTCATCGTCTATTCCAAATACATAGGAAGTGTTCGGAGTGTCCAGTTTAAATATTTTCTTTTCCTTATCAAAGGTAATCATTTGTATCCTCCAGTTTATTTAGTATAGCTCTTATCAAGTGTCATAACCCTTACCTCAGGGAGCACTGCTATTTCTTTTCCATCCGCAAGTCGTCCGGTTATTTCGACGTTTTCCTTTCCCGTTATGAAGAAATAATTTTTGTCCCAGATTAGGTTTTTATCTTCACACATTAAGGCTGTAAAGGCCGTGAATTTGTTTGAATTTAATATAGCCTTAATGTGAAAAGGATCAGTTTGCTCTAAAGTTATGTTAACTACGGCTTTTGGCAAATTCATCTGCTTATATTTAAGCATGGGGTCGATTTGTTTAATAACTGTGCCGTCTGAATTGGTAAATACCGCTTCGATATAGGTGGCATTTTCTCGGTGCCTAACGGCACTTGTTATGTCAACTTCCTCGCCCTTGCATACGCTCATGCCCGCACATTTAAGAGTCTGCCCGCTTGCAAATACCACTTCATTGTCCATGGTCTTTACAAAAATCTTTACATCGGATTCTGCTTCCTTCAGGGTTTCGTTTTGTACATAGGGTGTAAAAACAAATCCGTCTCGTTTCAGGGAGCCTAAAATGTCAGAATAGAAGTCCTTTGCCATATAGTGAAGTGCCTTCCACCTGCCGTAATAGTCTATGGAGGACCAGCTTGCTACCGGCCAGTTGTCGTTTAGCTGCCAGTAAAGAGAACCCATACAGCGGCCCCGGCTTCTGCGCCAGTGTTCAACCCCGTATTTTACCGCCATTCCCTGAAGCACCTGGCTTATATATAAAAGGCTTTCAAAGTCCTTTGGGTAAAGGAAATTCTCTGAAATGTAGTGAAGGATTTTTGCGTTGGCATTGTCGTTTTTCTGATGAGATTCCATTACAGGGCTGAAAATGTTAAAATCCCCTTCTTTTGCAAAGGTCTTAATCGTTGCCATTTCAGGGAAAGACTGAAATCCGAATTCAGAACAGAATCTGAAATAATAATTTTCATAATCCGTAAAGGGCTTTTCACCGTGCCACACGTCCCAGTAATGTCTGTCTCCGATTTCATCGGCATCCGGGCGGTTAAAGCCGCCTGTTGACGAGGGAGAGCTCGGCCAGTAAAAATGATTTCCGTCTTCCTTTTCAACAATTTTAGGAAGCATTTCTTCAAACATCTGAAGATAGTCATTACGTAAAGCCTTTGAATGGTCGCAAAAGCCGCCCCAGTGATCCCAGGCAGATTCCATTTCGTTGTTGCCGCACCATAAGCCTAAGGACGCGTGATTGCGAAGGCGTCTTACGTTGTCAATCGCTTCTTTTTCTATATTTTCTTTAAATTCCTTTGTAAGCTCATAGACGTTGCAGGCATAGGCAAAATCCTGCCACACAATAATGCCCGCTTCATCGCAGAGTGAATAAAAATCATCCCCTGGGTAATATCCTCCGCCCCAGACTCTTAGGGTATTAAAGCCTGCTTCCTTGCAGGAATCGATTAAATATTTGATTCTTTCCTTTGTGATGCGTGAATAAATACAGTCTTCGGGGATGTAATCAGCACCCTTTGAAAAGAATTTAACGCCGTTTATCATAAAGGCAAATTCTTCGCCCCATTCATCCTTTTCTCTTGATACCAAAAATTCACGCAGGCCAATTTTTTCTGTTATTTCGTTACCCTTAAAATCAGGATTTTTAAAATTAATAAGCCTTGCCTTAACAGTGTATAAGGGCTGGGCTCCAAGTCTGTTTACCCACCAAAGCTTTGGCTTTTCAATTTTAATTTTAATATCAGAAGCCTCTTCTGAAACTATCTCATTGCCTTCAGGGTCATATACTGAAATCAAAAGACCGTATTTTGAATTGTTAGTACCATACCCTACTTTAAGGGATTTTTCTTTTGCTGTAGAAGCATCACCCTTTACAGTTATGTAAACCGCATTTTCAGTATGCTCCTGCATTACCTTTATATAGTCTAAGGAAACCCCTTCATAGCCCTTTAAATAAATATTTCTAAAGATGCCCATGTCCGGAAGCTGGGGCCCCCAGTCCCAGCCAAACATTGAATGAGCCTTGCGGATATACTGGTTTCCCTTCATGGCGCCACAGGCCCTGTAATGAATTTCCTTGTTCTTTTTTGGAACGTGCGCTTCTATGTAGGTAATGGGTGATTTAAATTCCACTCTTATTTCGTTTTCGCCCTGGATTAAAAATTTATTTATGTTAACCGAATACACCCTGTGCATGTTTTCCGTGCGTATGACTTTTTTATTGTTGATATAAATATCTGCAACAGTGTCAAGGCCTTCCATTGTAAGGTTCCAGTCTAATTTTAAGTCCTTGTCAAATATAAATTTTCTTTTGAAGGTATAGTCAGCGCGAAGCTTTTCTCTTACAGAATATTCATTCATGCCCTTAAAGGGGTCTTCAATTAAATTGTTGTCTAAAAGGCAAGACAGTACGGAACCAGGTACCGTTACCTCGTATTCTTTTTCTTTTGCCGACGCCTCATAAAAGGTCCAGGCACCGTTTAAATCTACTATGTCAAAAAACTTATTCATGGCTTCCTCCTAAAGGTTTCCCTGAGGCTCCTTGTATTCTGTGTGCAAAACCGAAGCCAGATAATTTCCGATTACCCTTGCGGCCTCGATGTGTGCAAGGTAGCCAGGATGCAGGTGAGCTCCGACGGTAACTTCATTTGTGTTTGGAATATCAAGAAAAGCTGCGTTTTTATCGCCGGTTTCTTTCTTAAATCTGTTAATGCCCTCGATAATATAGGGCTTCATTTCGTTACCTAAAATGCCGTATGCCCACACGATGTGGCTTTTTGGATTAAGGCATCTTACTTTTATTAAAAAGTCGGTGACGCCCTTTATGAACACCTCAATGTCGTCCTTATTAAAGCTTCCGTCTTCGTTTCGGCGGTTTTTGCACATTCCTACCCCCGGTACGTCAAAGGGTTCCGTATTAAAGGAAGAATTGTCGTTGGTGCCAAGGTTTATGATAATGGCATCTGGACACCATTCCTCGTAATCACTCTTTCCCATCGCTCCAAGCTGTTTGTTGGTTTTACCATATGCAAGACCGCAAATAGGCTCGTAAATATCTGGAATTCTGTGGCGAATGTCGTTATCCCAGCCTGATACTACTCCCCAGCCCCCCTGCGAAATAATTCTTATATCTGCATTTAAGGACTTTTCGATAATGTGGGCATAATGGCGGCTTGAAGACATGTACATGGCAAGCCAGTCAGTGTCCCTTGTGGCCCCGTAGGTGCCTTCCCCTGAAGTAACTGAATCTCCGATAAATTCAAGCTTAAAGGGCTTATCCTCAACAGGATAAAATTCTCCGTCGGTTCTAAAGCCCTTTACCAGCACATGGCAGTCATCATCCTCATGCATTGCCTGTAATTCTCTGTAAAATTTAACATTTTTAATGACCCCCTTTGTCATGCTTCTAAATAAACATACCGATTTATCCTCTTTTAAAAGCATACGTCTTGACATAAGAGCGTCATTTATTTCTATTGCAATCCAGGGCTCGTGAAAGCCGTGATCCACTTCAAGATCAATCCACAATTCCGATCCGTCGCAGTTTACCTCCACTCCCGAATGATTCCAGAAAAGTGGTAACGGATTTGCTCCCTTCACCGTTCTTCCATGCACCTTTATATTTGCGTTTCTGTTGATTTCAATTTTGTTAAGCATTTTGTAATCCTCCGACTATTTAGATACTTAACGCCACATTATCACAGCGTTTTTAAACATTCAAGCAAAACCTCCTCTGTGCTTGCAAAAATACTATTTTTATGTACAATAGAAAAGGTTGATTGTAAATTTGCATTAAAATATAAGAAAGGTTTTAACATGATTGCAGCAAATAACGTAACCTTCAGAGTGGGCAAAAAAGCGCTCTTTGAGGATGTAAATATTAAATTCACAGAGGGAAACTGTTACGGTCTTATCGGTGCAAACGGCGCCGGAAAGTCAACGTTTTTAAAGCTTTTATCAGGCCAGCTCGACACCACAAACGGGGATATCACCATCACCCCCGGCCAGCGTTTATCCGTACTTGAACAGGACCACTTCAAATACGATGCTTATCCGGTTCTTGACACCGTTATAATGGGCAACCTTCGCCTTTACGAAATCATGAAGGAAAAGGATGCAATTTATGCAAAAGAAGATTTTTCTGATGAAGACGGCCTTCGTGCCTCTGAACTGGAGGCCGAATTTGCAGAGCTTGACGGCTGGGAAGCAGAATCCAATGCAGCAATGCTTTTAAACGGCCTTGGTATCGAGACAGAGCTTCACTATTCATTGGTGGGGGATTTAGACGGTAACCAAAAGGTTAAGGTGTTACTTGCAAAGGCACTGTTTGGTAACCCTGATATTCTTCTTTTGGACGAGCCTACCAACCACTTGGATTTGGACGCCATTGCATGGCTTGAAGATTTCTTAATTGATTTTGAAAACACTGTTATTGTAGTATCCCATGACAGATATTTCTTAAATAAGGTCTGCACCCACACCGCTGATATCGACTACGGTAAGATTCAGCTTTACGCAGGTAACTACGACTTCTGGTATGAATCCTCACAGCTTATGATTAAGCAGATGAAGGAAGCCAACAAAAAGAAGGAAGAAAAAATCAAGGAATTACAGGAATTTATTTCACGCTTTTCGGCTAACGCTTCCAAATCAAAGCAGGCTACTTCCCGTAAGCGGGCCCTAGAAAAGATTGAGCTTGATACCTTAAAGCCTTCAAGCCGTAAATATCCTTACATTGATTTCAGACCCGAGCGAGAAATCGGCAACGAGGTACTTGCCGTTGAAGGCTTAACAAAGACCATTAACGGAGAAAAGGTACTTGATAACGTTACCTTTATTTTAGGACATGAGGATAAGGTTGCCTTTGTAGGTTCAAACGAGCTTGCAAAGACTACCCTCTTTAAGATTTTAGCAGGCGAAATGGAGCCTGATGCCGGCACCTATAAGTGGGGCGTTACCACTTCTTTGGCATACTTTCCAAAGGATCCTGGCAACGAATTCAACAACGACTACACCATCACAGAATGGCTCACAGGCTACTCTCCCATTAAGGACGTAACCTACGTAAGAGGCTTTTTGGGCCGTATGCTTTTTGCAGGTGAAGACGGTGTCAAAAAGGTTAAGGTGTTATCAGGAGGCGAAAAGGTAAGATGCCTGCTTTCAAAGATGATGATTTCAGGGGCTAACTGCTTAATCTTTGACGAGCCCACCAACCACCTTGACATGGAATCCATCACCGCCTTAAACAACGGTATGATTAAATTCCCGGGCGTAGAGCTTTTTGCCTGCCGTGACCATCAGGTGGTTGAGACCACTGCCAACAGAATTATTGAATTTTTACCTAACGGTACAATCATCGATAAGGTAACTACCTACGATGAATATCTTGCAAGCGATGAAATGGCAAGAAAGAGAACCGTATTTGTAGCTAACCGCGAGGATGACGAGGAATAAAATGGTAGATCTCCATGTACATTCTACCAGCTCTGACGGATCCTTTACTCCCACAGAGCTTGTAGACTACGCAATTACTAAAAATTTAACAGCCTTCGCCCTTACCGACCACGACACAGTAGCCGGTTTGGACGAGGCTATAAGTTATGCTGATTCTTTACGTGCAAAGGGAATTCTCTCTCCGCGTATAATCCCCGGCATAGAATTTTCAACCGAGTATGAAGGCAGAGATGTCCACATAGTCGGTTTATTTGTTGATTATAAATGCGATGCCTTTAAAGAATACATGCAGGATTTCATAAAGTCCCGTAATGACCGAAATCTTGAAATGTGTGAAAAATTTCAAAAAAACGGTATCGACATTTCTTATGAAGCTTTAGTAAAGGAAAATCCTAATTCCACCATTACCCGTGCCCATATTGCCAATTACATGGTAAAAATCGGTCTTGTAAAGCACCGTAATGAAGCCTTTGACCGCTTCATAGGGGACCATGCTCCCTACTATATCCCAAGAAAATTTGTAACCCCCGAAAAGGCAATAGATTTAATCTTAAGGGCAGGTGGTATACCTGTTTTTGCCCATCCAATTTTATGTCATCTGGCAAAAGAAAAATTAGATGCTCTCGTTAAACGTTTAAAGGCTGCAGGGCTTATGGGAATTGAAGCAATCTATTCTACCTACGAGCCTTCTGAGGAGCGCCAGATTCGTGCCTTAGCCTCAAAATATCACCTGTTATTATCGGGCGGTTCAGATTTTCACGGTAAAAATAAAGACGGAATCGATTTGGCCGTAGGCCGCGGAAAATTAAATGTACCCGATGAAATCCTTGAAAATATTGAGAAGTCAAAGGGTAATTTCCTCTTTACAGACATGGACGGCACCTTATTATTAAAGGACTGTACCATAAGCGAAAACATGAAAAATGCGCTTGTATCAATGGTTTCAAAGGGGCATCACTTAGTACTTACAACCGGCAGACCTCTTCCAAGCGTTTTGGAAAGAAAAGTTAATTTAGGACTTAATTTTCCTAATATGTATTTAATTACCAATAACGGCGGTCTTATTTATGACTGCGATAAGGAACAATCCGTTTTTGAATTAATGCTCTCTTCTCAAGCAATTAAAAAGGCAGAAAATATCTGTAAGGAGTTAAAGGTTCATATTCATAGCTACACTGCCACAGAAATTGTTGGATACGAGGATGACGAGGAATTAAAATTTTACAGATCCCGCATCAAAATGCCCTTTATTAAGGTTAGCGACATCTCGGCCTATTTAACACAAGGGTCTTACAAAATACAGATTATTCATTTAAGCGATAAAGCAAAGCTTGAAAGAGTAAAAGAAAAAATTGAAGCAGAGCTTTCCAAAGACGTCGACTGCTTTTTCAGTAATGACAATTATTTAGAAGTGCTGCCTAAGGGCTGCAGCAAGGGTGCTGCTCTTACCTGGCTCTGTGATTATTTATCAGTTCCAAAATGCCGTTCTTTTGCAGCAGGCGATGAAAATAATGATATTCCAATGCTAAAAGCCGCAGGCACCAAAATTGCTGTTTTAAATGCCGCAGAAGCTGTAAAAGCCGCAGCGGATATTGTGACGGATTTCGACAATAACCACGACGGCCTGATTCAGATAATTAACGAATATTTTTAAATAAAAAAAGAAACTCTCGCACTGAGCACGGTCGCCTCTGCGACATAGCCCTTACGCGCGAGTGCCTTTTTCAGTCTTTTCCTGTAGATTTTCTTATGAGGATTTCATAATCCACATCCACGTTTTTATTATAGGGTACACCCTCTAATAAATTTATCATCTGCTTTCCTAAGGTGGCCCCTACCGTACGGGTGGGCACGTCGATTGCGGTAATTGCAGGCACTACAAAATTAAGTGTGGGACTGTTATAGCAGGATGCAACTGCCACGTCTTTTGGAATTCTGTAGCCCTCGTTTTTAAGCCAGGACATTACCTTAACCGCAATTTCATCATCACCACATATAATACACTCCGTCTTGTTGCTTAAAATATTTGATGTAACGGTTTTGAGCAAATCCATATAAAATTTTCCTGTGTAAATAAACTGTTTTTCAATAGGAATATTCTTTTTATTTAAGGCATTCACAAAGCCGTTATATCTGGCCTTGTTTACCCTGTAATTTAAGTCCTCGATTATGACGGTAAAACGCTTAAAGCCCTTGGCTATCATCAAAGAAGTAAGCTCTTTAGTGGCTTTTTCGTTATCCATATCAACGCTTATGACATTGTCAAAAGCGCATCTTCCAGCTACCGCCACCGGAAAATCCGTGGTACACAGGTATTCTAACGCCTTATCCTTTTCAAAGCTTCTGGTTAAAATAATGCCGTCAGCCTTCTTTTCTTCCACCACCTTTACAATTTCAGAAATGTCGTTTTCCGTTGCCTTCACCACCATTACGTTGTAGTCAAGAAGTGAAACCGCATCGCACACTCCATAAAGACATTCGCTGAAATATGGATTTGAATTAATGTATCTGTCTCCCGGAATCGCAACGCAGATATTGCGTGAAAGGGAAGGTACAAATTTTTTTCTTCTGCCTTCATTTTCAATATAATCGTTAATCCTTTGAATTGTTCCGTCGCTTATGCGCCCCTTTCCCGAAAGCGCCCTCGAAACCGTGGTTTTTGAAAGTCCTAAAGCTCTGGCGATGTCTTCCTGTTTCATAATCATTCCTCATATGTTTACACGTCTGCAAAAGAAAAGCGGGGCAGTGCAAAAGCCACGCCCCTAAATTTTACCACATTAATTATCCTGCTGCATACCCTGCATAATATTGCGAATTCCATTCATGCTAAGCTTCTACAATTAAATATCTTCCATCGCCCAAATCAAACACTTCGTCGGCTTCAAGTATATCCACTGCATCATAATCGATGCCTTCTTCTTCAAAATATTCAATAACCTCTTTTTTACCCTTTACCACAACCGCAAAGCAGTCAGACAAAAATTCCTTAGCTTCCTGCTTTGTAAAGGCTACTTCCTCCGGAAAGAGTTTTAGCTGATCCCTTAAAAATACTTCTGTTGTTTTATCGTCGTACATTTTATTCTCCCTTTATGAAGCCTATATTTATCATTTCATGATACAGCCTGGCAATGGGAAGCCCCACTACATTTGAATATTCGCCCCGGATTCCCTTTATGAATTTTGCAAAATAGCCCTGGATTGCATAGGCACCGGCTTTATCCAGGGGCTCATCCGTTTCAACGTATTCTTTTATCTGCCCTTCAGTAAGTGCATAAACCTCCACTTCAGTTTTTTCATGAAAAGAAACCTCCTTAACACATCCTTCATTTGTATAAAGAAGCGTCACTGCGGTGATAACCTCATGGGTTCTGCCTGAAAGCTTTTTAAGCATTTTAATGGAATTTTCACGAGTGCCAGGTTTTCCTAAATGTTCATTACCTAAAAACACCAGCGTATCTGCCGCAATGATCAGATTTTTTTGTGCCGTGTCAATTTTACCTGCCTTAAGGCATTTATCATACACATCATCGCATTTTCTTTTTGATAATTCTTCAACTATTTTAGAGGGTTTTGTCTTTGTAGGAGTCTCATCACAGTCTGAAGTTATTATTTCGTATTCTACTCCCGTAAGAGCCAAAAGCTCCTTTCTTCTGGGAGAGCCTGAAGCTAAAATTACCATTTTTTGTCCTCCTGCTTCAGACACGAGGCGTGCTGGCACGCGCTCATGCTTAAAGCGTTAATCAAGTGTGCAGGTTTACTTTAAAGCCTACACCAACGTATTCTTTTCTTCTTCTATAAAGCCGTCCTGGAAGGAATATAAATCCTCATCCTCTGGCTTTTTAACGTATTCACCGTTTTCCTGTAATATCCATGCCTTTTTGTTATCCTTAAGCATTAATTTAAGCACATGATTTAATTTTTCACGCAGGCGTTTTCTTTCAACAGGAAATAAAATTTCTATGCGCTTGTCCATGTTTCTTGGCATCCAGTCGGCACTTGAACAATAATATTCGGGGTCACCGCCGTTTTTAAAATAATAAACCCGGCTGTGTTCAAGAAAATTACCTACAATGCTGCGCACGGTTATGTTGTCACTGACGCCTTTAATGCCTACCCTAAGGCAGCATATTCCTCTTACTATTAAATCGATTTTCACACCCTTCCCTGAAGCTATGTATAAAGCATCAATTATTTCTTTATCGCATAAAGAATTAAGCTTTGCAATAATGTGGGAAGGCCGGCCGGCGGCGGCATGCTCTGCTTCTCTTTCTATAAGCCCGATAAATTTATGGCGCAAATCCATAGGTGCCAAATATAATTTTTTCCAGTCAGAATTTTGCGAATACCCTGACAGCAGGTTAAATACGTTTGTAGCATCTTCTCCAAATTCCTCTCTTGCCGTAAAGAAGCCTACATCCGTATACTGCTTGGCAGTTGAGTCGTTGTAATTACCGGTGCCAAGATGTACATATCGCTTAATTTTTCCGTTCTCACGTCTAATAACAAGTGTTATTTTGCAATGGGTTTTAATATGTGCAAAGCCGTATATTACGTGGCAGCCTGCTTTTTCAAGCATCCGTGCCCAGTTTATATTGTTTTCTTCATCAAAGCGTGCCTTTAATTCTACTAACACCGTTACCTGCTTACCGTTTCTGGCAGCTTCCATTAAAGCCTTCACGATAGGCGAATCTCCGCTTACCCGGTACAGGGTCTGCTTTATGGCGAGCACATTTTTATCCTTGGCAGCTTCCGTAATAAAATCAATTACCGGCTTAAAGCTTTCAAAGGGATGAATAAGCATTAAATCATGCTCTTTTATCTGCTCAAATAAACTTTTTTTCGTTTCAAATTCCCAGGGCATAACCGGTTCAAAGGGCGGCTTCTTTAATTTTTCAAAGCCCTTTAAAGCATACACCTCCGAAAGAAAGGTTAAATCTATCGGCCCGTTTAATTCGTATACTTCTGTTTCGGTAATGCCTAGCTCTGATTTAATTCTTCTTTCAAAATCCTCTGAATGCGGACCTGAAAGTTCAAGTCTTATGGCATCTGCGTTTTCACGCTTGCCTACCTCTTCTTCCATTTTGGTAAGTATATCGATAACGTCTTCATCCGGCTCTAATACTAAGTCTGCATTACGTAAGACTCTGAAATAATTGATGGAAAGTGCCTCAAAGCCTGTAAACATTTTGTTAAATTTGAATTTAACAATTTCTTCCAACAAAATAAACCTTTTATCGGAAACCCTTATTAATCTTTCTATACCCTTTGGAATCTGTATGAGAGCAAGCTCCTTTGTAACGGAGCCTGACTTTTTTAAAAAGCCTCCAAGGTATAAAAAATCATTTCTAAGCAAAGGAAAAGGTCTTGTGGCATCTATCATTAAAGGCGTAAGAATCGGAAAAATGTTTGCATCAAAATATTTATCTGCCTTTATCCTTTCACTATCCTCTAAATCCTCATAAGTCTCTGCAATTTCTACTCCTATAGCCTTAATTAAGGGAAGCAGACTCTCGTATACCCTGTACTGCTCCTTTACAAATTTATGTACCGCATCGGAGACTTTTTCAATCTGCATGCCGGGAGTCATCCCTGCAATGTCCTTTCCTTTGTAGCCTGCCTTTTCCATTCTCTTAAGGGTAGCTACTCTTATCATGAAAAATTCATCTAAATTAGAGGCAGTGATACTTAAAAATTTAAGGCGTTCAAATAAAAGGTTTTCAGAGTCCTTTGCTTCATTAAGAACCCTCTCTTCAAACTGAAGCCAGGATAGCTCACGGTTTTTATATAGTTTTTGATTATCAAAGATAATCTTATCTTCCATGCTATTCTTTTCCTAACAGATATTGTATAAACTGCGAAGCCGTACGCCCTGATAAGCCGCCGTGGGATAATTCCCATTGATTGGCCATAAGTAAAAGCTTGTCCTCAGGCATATCGATTTCATTTCTTTTGGCAAGCTCCACCACGATTTTGTTAAATTCCCTTGCAGAAGGCGATTCAAAATAAATAGTAACGCCAAAGCGTGCATACAGGGATAACTTTTCCTGCATGGTATCTCTAAAATGCACCTCATCATCAGCCGCGCCACGCTCTGAAAATTTTTCATTGATTAAGTGGCGGCGGTTTGATGTAGCGTAAATCAAAACATTTTCAGGCCTTTTCTCAAGACCGCCCTCAATTACAGCCTTTAAATATTTATATTCGATTTCAAAATCCTCAAAGCTTAAATCATCCATATAAAGGATAAATTTATAATTTCTGTTTTTAATCTGGGCAATTACGTCGTTTAAATCCACAAACTGATGCTTATAAATTTCAATAATTCTTAAGCCGTCCTCATAATACTGATTGGCAATTGCTTTAATACTTGAAGACTTGCCGGTACCCGCATCACCAAATAACAGACAGTTGTTGCAGGGCTTACCATGTACAAAGGCGCTTGTATTTTCTGTAAGCTTATGCTTGGCATTTTCATAGCCCACAAGATCATCAAGCTTAACATGGGCAATATTGGTAATTGGTACTATTTCAGCGCCCCTTTCAGTATGCACCACTCTGAATGCTTTATGTAAACCAAATTTACCTACGCCGTAGTCTCTGTAAAATTCGGTTAAGGTTTTCTTCATATCTTCAGGCGTATTATTTTCGTTGAATTTTTCAGAAAGCTTAATGATGCGCTTAACAATTCTTGTGTTATAAACCTTACTTTCACGCTTAGAGCTTGTGTAGTTTAACGCCAAAGAAAAATCCTTTATATTAAGCGTTTCTTTAATTTCCGTAAAATCATAATCATAAAGCTCTTTAAATATCTCTATGTCGTGAAGCACACAGTCGTTTATTGTGCCCTCTACCTCTCCCACTATTTCGCAGGCCATTGAATAGCTGTTTTCGTTATTTACAAGCAAATGGGATAAATAGCAGTGCCAAAGGTTGCCGGAGAATCCGTACTGTCCTGCAAATTCAAGAAGCTCATGAAAGCATTTATAAAATAACGATTGTAATTTAGTCTTATCGGCGTCATCTTTTCTGTAATTTTCGATTAAATAAATCATTGAGCTTAAAAGCTCACCATTTTCAAAGTCTCTGTATACTATTAATTCCTGTTCCCGCATATACTGCCTCCAAATGTGATTGATTTATTTTACCCCTTTTAATTCTTGATAGCAAGGTATCCCTTGGCTTATAATAAAGAAGTAAAGGCACTTGTCAGAGCTTACTGTAAGTCCTTAGATGCAGATTTCTCCGGCTGAGTTGAAAGGGGTCTGAAATGACGGATACAGCTAAAAAAATCATCGGTATATTTGTCTTAATTGCATTTATTGCAATTGCCGTTTTTTATTCGGTTTACAACACTACTTCCGTAAAGGTTCCAACAGGCACCGTCGGCGCCGCTGCAGGCAATCTTAACAACCACGGACTCTTTAATGAATCGGACGGAAAGGTTTATTTTTCAAATGTCTACGATGAGGGTGCCCTATACGTTATGAACCCGGATCAGTCAGACATAAAAAAGGTATATAACCTAAATGTTAAATACATTAACGCTTGTGCTGATTTCCTTTTCTTTTACGGTGACACCATTCCAAAGAGCACGGGGCTTGGCTCGGTAGTAAGTAAGCCCGGCATGTACATGGTTAAGAAAAACGGCTCCAGATTGAAATCCCTTACAAAAGAAACCTCCCAGAACATGCTGCTTGTGGACAATAACATTTATTACCAGCACTACACAAAAACCGAAGGCACCACCTTTCATAAGCTTGATTTAAAAACAGGAGAAAGTACAGAGCTGTTAAATTACATGATTAACCCTTCTTCCTATAACGGAGGCTTAATCTATTTTAACGGAATGTACGACGACCACCACTTATACACCTACAATATCGCTACAGGGGAAGTGACAGATGTATGGGGTGGCGACATCTGGAATCCTATTTATCAGGACGGATACATCTATTATATGGATGTTTTAAACAATTACAGACTCTGCCGTTATTCTCTTTCAGAAAACGTAATCGAGATTTTAACAAAAGACAGAATCGATACCTTCAACATATATAACGGCATCATTTTTTATTCAAAGTCTTCCGCCACCAATCCTAAGCTTATGCGTATGCTGGCTGATGGAAGCGGTATGGAAACAATCGCGGAGGGTGTTTATTCAGACATAAACATCACTTCTACTTACACCTATTTTAAAGACTTTAACAACGAATACGCCTATTATTACACTTCAACCTACGGTTCGCCAAACGTATCGGAATTTACCGCCGCAAGGTCCGTTGTATTTGAAAACATGAAAAAATAATACAGCTATTTAAACAAAAAGCCCGGAAGTCTTTACCTCCGGGTTTAAATGTATATAAAAGTTAAGAACTTACACTGCAGCTTTTATATTTGCAAGCAGCAAAGCGGCTTGCTCATATCATTTACTTAAGTTATTAAGCATATCCTCCGCCCTTAATTTTGTAACAGGGTGACGCACGTAAGGGTCCACTTCCATTAAGGGCCTTAACACAAATTCACGATTAGCCATATCTATATGTGGAATAGTAAGTCTGTCTGTATCGATTACAAAATCGTCAAAATATACAATGTCCAAATCGATGGTCCGAGGGCCCCAGTGCACAAGTCTTTCACGGCCCAGATCCGCTTCAATTCTGTTTAAAACATTCAAAAATTCCGTAGGGCTTAAAATAGTATTAACTATCCACAGAGCATTTTTAAAATCCGGCTGATCGGTTAACCCGTAGGCCTTTGTTGTAATAATTGAAGATTCCTTTATTATTTCAACGCCCTTTACTTTATTTAATTTGGTTTCAGCCTCTTTAATAATAGCCTCGCTGTCTCCCAGATTTGAGCCAACGGATACGTACACCCTGTGCCTTGTTCTTAAAATATTTACGGAAATATCGTTAAATTCAGCAGGAATGGGAGCATTAGGCTTATGAACCGTCACCTCCACACTACTTATTAAACTGTATTTTTTAAGCACTGCCATGGCAACAGCCTCAGCCGCAGCCTCAATCAAATCATAGCTTTTTTTTGTAAAAGCTTCCCTGACAGTCGTACACACACATGCATAATCCACGGTGCAATCAAGCTCGTCTGTTTTGCCTGCATCATTAAGGTTTAGAAAAATATTTAAATCAATATAAAAATCCTGTCCCTTCTCTTTTTCTGACAGCAGGCATCCGTGATAGGCATATATTTTTAAGCCTGTAACGGTAATCTTATCTTTTGCTCTATACATTTTTTAAAGCCTCAACCATTTTTATTATTCTTACGTTTTCCTTTACATCATGAACTCTTACAAAGGAAGCTCCTGCCTCTGCAGCAAGTGCGGTTAAGGCAAGTGTGCCTTCAAGACGTTCTTTTTTGTCTAATTTAAGCACGTCCCCGATAACGGATTTTCTTGAGCAGCCCAACAGCCAGGGAAAGCCTAAGAGTCTTAATTCCTTCATGTTTGCAAGGATTTTTAAAGAATCCTTATTTTCTTTACCAAAGCCGATGCCCGGATCTAAAATTATTTTTTCTTCTTTAATGCCTGCAGTAATTGCTGTATCTGCAATTAAAGACATTTCAGAAAAAAGCTCGTCTAAATCTAAAGGTGTATTTTCTAATCTGTTATGCATTAAGCAGCAGGGAAGGTCTGCTTCAAAAATTACCCTTTTCATATCAGGGTCTTTTTTAAGTCCCCATATGTCGTTAATTAAATCAGCCCCTGCCATAATCGCTTCTTTGGCAGTTTTTGCCTTATATGTGTCGATGGATACAGGAATGTTAAATTCTGATTTAAGCTTGGAAATTACAGGAATAACTCTTTTAAGCTCTTCCTCACAGGAAACCTCCGTAGCACCAGGTCTTGTGGACTCGCCCCCCACATCGATAATGTCTGCTCCTGCTTTTATCATTTCCTCTGCTTTAAATAAAGCGGCGTCTGTATTCTTACACTCGCCGCCATCATAAAAGGAATCAGGAGTTATATTCAGAATTCCCATTACATATGTATGATTTTTTGTATCAAAGTCCCTGTTCCCTATAATCATCTTATGCCCTTAACATATCAAAAAACTGATTTCTAAGATTTTCTCTATCCTTAAATTCACCACGGGTGGCAATGGTCAGGGTCTTACTTCCCGGCTTCTTTATGCCACGCATTGTCATGCACATATGCTCTGCTTCAAGCACTACCATTACGCCCTTAGGCTTTAATTCCTGCATTAAAGCATCCGCAATCTGATTGGTCATCTGTTCCTGAATCTGAGGACGATGAGCATACACTTCAACGGTTCTTGCAAGCTTGCTTAAACCCACCACTTCACCGTTTGGAATATAGGCAATATGTGCTTTTCCGTAAAAAGGAAGTAAATGATGCTCACAGACAGAATAAAAGGTGATATCCCTTTCAAGCACAATTTCGCTTGAATCTACCTTAAAACGTTTTGATAAAATTTCACTTACATCCATTTGTGGGCCTGCAAAAATTTCTTCACACATTCTTGCAATACGCTTGGGTGTTTCTATAAGACCGGCTCTTTCAGAATCCTCTCCGATTCCTTCAAGAAAAAGCTTTATAGCTTCTTCAACCTTTTCTTTATCTATCATTATTTAAATCACTCCGTGATAATCTTTTTTAATGTTCTTTTTATTTAAAACAGCAGTTTTTATTTTTTCCAAATGCGAAAGAGAACCAAAGGCTACAATTACCGTATCGCCATCCGCAAGCATCAGCGCCATTTCAACTGCTTCCTCAATACTGTCCAGGCTCGTAACCTTAGGGTTAACTTCCTTTATTAAAGAAGCAAGCTCAAAGGCTGACATTGTACGCTTTTTATTTGGTGTCGCCACGGCAAAAATCATATCGGCTAAATCCACTGTGTTTTTAATTACCGTCACTGCGTCTTTATCCTTTAACATTCCCATTATATAGATAAACCTTTTATTTGTAAAATAGGTTTCAAGACTCTTTCTTAATTCAAGGGAGGCAGGCTCGTTGTGGGCTCCATCTATTATAAACAGAGGTTTATTTGAAATCACTTCAAAACGTCCTGAAATTTTAGCATTTAAAAGCCCTGCGTATATGTATTTTTCTTTTATAGCCAAAGAAAACGCAAGGTCTATAGCAAGGCATGCATTTTTAATCTGGAATTCTCCTGGCATACTGATTTTTAAATTTTTAAGGCCCTTATAATTAAAGGTTGCCCCGTTTAATCTTAATTTAACCGATGTGGCTTTCCTATAATCAGACAATGTAAAGTCTGCATTATGTAAACTGCACCCAGCCTTAATAATATCCAGTGCCAAATCCTCCTGAACCGTTGAAATTACTGAAGTTCCGGATTTAATAACACCTGCTTTGTTTTCAGTTATTTTCTGTAAATTATCGCCTAAATATTCAAAGTGATCAAGTCCTATGCTTGTAAAAGCAGTAATTAAAGGAGTGGGTATAATATTGGTAGCGTCAAGCAGCCCGCCCATACCCGCTTCTATTACACAGATATCACATTTCTTTTCCTTAAAATATAAAAAGCTTAAAGCTGTCTCTACTTCAAATCTTGTACATGAAAATTCATTCCTTTGACTTATCAAAGCGACTAATCTTGCATAATCGGCCTTTGATATGTTTTTTCCGTTAACCTTAATTATCTCAAGCTCGTTAAATACCCTTGGACTTTGATAATGACCCGTTCTTTTGCCGGAAGCCTTTAAAATTTCAGAAATAAAGGTACCTGTAGAGCCCTTACCGTTTGTGCCCACTATATGCACAAATTTTAAATCCTTTTCAGGATTATCAAGGGCTGAAAGCAAAAGCCTTATTCCTTCAAGGCCTTCATGGATACCAAGCTTATTTAAATTTTCCATGTATTCCATAGCTTCATCAAAGGTCATTTTTCTTTTGCCTTCTTTTCATGAAATTCTTTTTTAGCTCTGTCCATTCTTGCAACCGTGCCCAAATAAGCGATGCACAAAAAAATTCCCGTCACAAGCCAGGTCACAGGGTCTGCTGAGCACACGCCACTAAAGCTCATTTTGTTTGAAGCGATGGTTGAAATAATGGCTCGTGAAATAAGCTCCACAATACCGCCCACCATGGCCATGAGAGAAAAGCCGCAGCCCTGCATTGCGTTTCTAAAGATAAATATTTCTCCAAGAGGGATAAAGCAGGTGCCGCTTATTAACATATAGATGCGGCCGTAACCTAGTATTTCTTCAAAAGAAACAGCGATTGAACCCGTATCGATAAATAATTTCATTAAGGGCGATAACGTAAGCATTGCAACACCGTAGATTATTACTGAATATGCGATGTTCATGTAGCTGGCTACCCTTACTCCCTTTCTGATACGCGTAAGGTCGTTGATACCACGGTTCTGGGCAGAATAGGTGGCCATTGTAACACCAAGCGCCGAATAGGGAAGTGTTGCAAGCTGGCACGCTTTATTGGCTGCCGTATAGGAAGCCACGATTACGGAACCAAATTTATTTAAAGCAGCCTGCACCATAATTGTGCCTGCGGCAGTTATTGAAAACTGAAGCGCCATTGGAACACCTACGCTTAACTGATTTTTCATAATCTGAGGATCAATTATGCGATGTTCCTTTAAGGGCACTAAAATTTTTACTTTATGTATGGTGTAGATAACACATAAAACTCCGGATATGCCCTGAGAAATCACAGTAGCAAGGCTTGCGCCCTTAACTCCCATGTTAAAATTCTTAATCAGGACTAAATCCAAAATTATGTTAAGAGCTGCAGAAATAATAAGGAAATATAAGGGTGCCTTTGAATTTCCTACAGCCCGAAGTAAGCTTGCCATAATATTATAAAGAATCGTAAAGGTCATACCGTGGGCGATTAAGATTATATAATCATAAGACATCTGATAAATGTCTGAAGGGGTATTCATAACAGTTAAAAGCCAGGGCATACATAGAGAGCTTAAAACAGTCATAAGGACAGCCACTACTGCCGCAAGAATAAGAGCATTTGTGACACTTACCTTTACGCCGTCAATATCCCCTGCTCCGAATTTTTGTGCCGTAATGACGGTAAAGCCTGTAGTTAAGCCTGTTGCAAAGCCTAATATCAAAAAGGAAATGGTGCCTGTAGCTCCAACTGCCGCAAGGGCGTCAAGACCTATACATCTCCCCACGATAATAGTGTCCACCATGTTATAAAACTGTTGGAAAATGTTGCCTAAAAGTACCGGGATTATAAACTTAACAATTAATTTAAAGGGACTTCCCTTCGTCATATCAAGCTGCATCACATTACCTCATTTTAAAGTATTGTTCCTATGCCTACTCTTAAGTATACAACATCCTTTGAAACTTAAAATATAACTTTCAACAAATATTTTTTGTAAAAAGAAAAATTATTAACAAAAATTGCAACTTATGATAAGATAAGAAAAATGTGTAAATCAAGGAGGAATTATGGAAGCTTTAGAATGCATTAAAACCCGCCGATCTATTCGAGAATTCACAGATGAACCAATTACCCATGCTTTGCTTGAAGAGATAATCGACACCGCTAAATTTGCTCCCAGCTGGAAGAACACTCAGATTGCAAGATACGTTGCTTTGACAGGAGATGCCAAGGATAAGCTTGCAGAGGTTTCTTTTGACGCCTGGAAGCAAAATTCGTCAATTGTCAATTCTGCCCCAATGGTTATCGTCCTTACTTATATCAAGAACCGTTGTGGCTATGAAAGAGACGGCTCCTTCTCTACTTCCAAGGAAGACAGATGGCAGAATTTTGACTGTGGTATTGCTGCGGAAGCTTTCTGTCTTGCAGCCCATGATAAGGGTGTTGCATCCGTTATTCTTGGAATATTTGATGAAAAGAAGGTTGCAGAGGTCATTGGCCTCCCTGAAGACAGAGGCGTTGCAGCCATTATTCCCATCGGTTACGCTACTACCAGCCCTGACGCTCCAAAGAGAAAGGAAGTGTCTGAATTAGTTTCATATTTAAGTTAAATTAAGAGAAGGGCTATCCCTTCTCTTCTTTTGCATATTAACAGCTTTACAGAGATAAAGAAATAGCGAAAAGGAGAATTTAATTTATGCGTCACTTAATGAGTCCTTTGGACTTTTCGGTTGAAGAGCTTGATAAGCTTTTTAAACTGGCTCAGGATATTGAAAGGAATCCAAAGAAATATGCCCATGTGTGCGATGGCAAAAAGCTTGCCACCTGTTTCTATGAGCCCAGTACCCGTACCCGTTTAAGCTTTGAAGCCGCCATGATGAATTTGGGCGGTAACGTCTTAGGCTTTTCAGAGGCTTCCAGCTCCTCGGCTGCCAAAGGCGAAAGTGTTTCGGATACTATTCGTGTTATTTCCTGCTATGCAGATATCTGTGCCATAAGACATCCTAAGGAAGGCGCTCCCATGGTTGCAGCTTCCAGATCCCTTATTCCCGTTATAAATGCAGGTGACGGTGGACACCAGCACCCCACCCAGACTCTTACAGACCTTTTGACAATAAAGTCTCTTCATGGCAATCTTAACGGTTTCACGATAGGCCTATGCGGGGACCTTAAATTCGGCAGAACCGTTCACTCTCTCATAAGAGCCCTGTTACGCTACAATAACATTCACTTTGTGTTTATATCCCCTGAGGAATTACGCATTCCAGACTACATAATCGATGAATTAAACGAACAGAATGCTACCTATGAGGAAGTAATAAAGCTTGATGACGTAATCGGAAGGCTTGATATTCTCTATATGACAAGAGTCCAGAGAGAACGTTTCTTTAACGAAGAAGATTATGTGCGTCTTAAAAATTTCTATATCCTTACTCAGGAAAAGTTAGATAAAGCAAAGAGAAACTGTATAGTGCTTCATCCCCTGCCCCGTGTAAACGAAATTTCAGTGGAGGTAGATGATGACCCAAGAGCCTGCTATTTTAAACAGGCTCAGTACGGAGTGTACGTACGCATGGCTTTGATTATAACATTGCTTGAACTGGAGGATACCATATGTTAAACATAGGACAGATTGAAGAAGGCTTCGTGCTCGACCACATAAAGGCTGGTGCAAGCCTGGACATTTATTATAAATTGGGCCTTGATAAAATCGACAACACCGTTGCCATCATAAAAAACGTAAAGTCCAATAAAATGGGCAAAAAAGATATTTTAAAGGTGGAATGCGACATTGAAATGCTGGACCTGGAGGTCTTAGGCTTTATCGACCACAACATTACCGTTAACGTGGTAAAGGGTGGCACAATTGTAGAAAAGAAAGTACTCACCCTTCCAAAAGAAATCAAAAATGTAATTAAATGCCACAATCCCCGCTGCATTACTTCCATTGAGCAGGAGCTTCCTCACATCTTTGTGCTGACAGATCCAAAGCATGAAATTTACCGCTGCAAATATTGTGAAGAAAAGGGCGAAAAAAGACTTTAATATTTATCCGAATATCCAGCTTAAATAAGGTAAAATTCTGATGCCTCCAAGCTGGTCGGCGCCTTTAATTAAAAACATAATATAATAGCCTGTAAAGGCAAGTATAATGGCACAGGAAAATATTCTGCGCCATTTTTTGTTTTCAATTTTTATTAACACCTCAGGTATTAAAAACATTTGTGACAATACCATGTAGTAGCAGATTCTTGAAAGCTCCGGCACATATGAAGCAAAGGCGTAAAGAATAAGCGCAAACAAATTTAAATTAAAGAAAAACTCAGCCTTTGTGTCTCCTTTTATTGCAGGCTTATAAAATATTAAGCAAAATACCAAAACCGCTGCGCTCTTAAGTATATTTATATAAGAAAAATCATAGGTGCCAAAATAGTCGGCATAATAGGGATAAAAAATGGTGAGTACCCATTTAATTAAGGCTTTTCCAAAAAAAAGACACCCTGCCGCTGCAGGAATAAGCCAGACCGTCCTTTTGGTCCATTTTATAAAATATGCAATCAGATAAACCGGTATACATACTAAAGCTGTCCTATGAAAGAGGCTTGCGATTATTATATATAACACAAATTTAGTGTAGTTTTTATTTAATAACGGTCTTATAGAGCATACGCACATACCAAAAGCCAGATAATAGCGCACATTGCTAAAGCTCATGAAATAAAAGCCGTTTGCCATAAATAAAAACAGTGTATAAACAAACCAGTCCGATACATCATATAAGCCTTTTACAAAGAAATAGGCTATAAAGAATGCAAAAAAAGCAAAAATAATGATGTAACAGTCTCTGTAAAAAATGTACTGTAATGCCTTTACAACAAAATTAAAGCCTATTTCATAGGAAACAGGAGTGTCACCCACAAACACCTGCAAAAATCCTGTTCTGTAGACCCAGTAGTCATTGCCTGTACCGACACGCAGTGCTGCCAGTAAAAAGAAAATCATGAAGATTGCAAACAGCAATACCCTGTTTAAGGCCTCCTGACGCGTAGAGCCACAGGTCTTTAGGCTTTTTGCGGTACACATATTAAATTCTTTACGGTAGTTACCATTTACAAAATATCCTAAAATCAGCACTACCACTGTAACAGTGAGGTAAAGAAACATTAATTATTCTCCGATTAAATCCCATAATATTTATTTATAAGCTTTTCATCTTCTGCATAAAGAAAAGTACCAATAAGCTTTATATCGTTACGTAAAAGCGCCTCAATTACGCGCTCTGTCAGCTTTCCGTTTTTATTGCCTGCCTTAACTGCCACTATAACCGCATCAAAAGCTGAAAGAGCCTGAAGAATTCCCTCGTTTAAGCAGGGATTTTCAAAGACATTAACTTCAGCGTCAGAATCTTTGTAAATTTCAGGTATCGCATCGTAATTATCAACCTTTACAACCGCAATTTTCTTTTTGCCTTCTAAAAGCATTTTTGATGTATCCTTAAATTCATCCATTGAAGGAGCGCCGATGCACAAAATATGATAGCGGTATTCAAGAGTATGCGGCACATAAATTGATGTATCGTTAAAATCAATTATTGCAAAGCTGCATAATCCTATAAGCAACCCGATTAAGGCGCCAAGTATACTTACCGAGGCTACCCGCAAATTAGTATTTTCAACTGCTTCTTTGCCGCTTTCCTTTATTACTTCTTTAAATTCCTTGTGGGCATCCGTGTAATCATATAATGCCGCTTCATAAGCCGCCGCTATTTCTTCTGAAAGCTTTGGATCAGGAGCTGTCGTCCTAAAATAAAGATATCTTCCGTCGGCCTCGACGGTACAGTCAGTATATTCAATTAAGTCTTCCTTTGACACTCTTCCTTGAAGTGCCTCGTAAACAGGCAAAATAAACACATCCATATCGGAAAGCTCAGACCATGTATACTGATTTACCCAGGTATACTGCGCTCCGCTTGAATCTTCATTAAAATCAATATAATAAATATTCGTAACCCTGTAGGTGCGTCCGGATATCACTGTTTTATAAAGAAAATAAGACAAAAACACCACTATGGCTCCAACTATAATCGAAACTGGAATAATCCAGATTTTCTTTAACACCTTAAGCCAGAATAATCTGTAATCAACAGGTTCCTTTGAATAATTACATTCGTACATAATAAGACCTCTATTTTACTTTATATAAAACCCCATATCCGGGGATTTTAGTTTCAAAATTAAGCGTTTCAAAAATTTCTTTATGCGCATTTACAAAATCTTCTGTTGTAAGCACATAATCCACATAGGAAAGGCCCGCCTTAACATCGTTATTGTAAAACACCTTGTAGCCAAGCTTTTTGGGAATTGCTTCCATTAAAGAAGCATCCCCCCAGTTTATATCCATGGTGGCACCGATTGACAGGGCATTGCCAAAAGCATCTTCCGTTTCTAAATCAGCTATCTCCTCTATCACCTTAGTCTCCCCCACCATACGGTCTGAAAGCAGGGAATTTGGCATATACAGAAGCAGAAGCTGATAGATTAAAATCGCCATAAGCTTATGCTTTGACATGCGCTTATCTTCCTTGGTTTCTTCATCACATACAAATACATAAAGATATAAAAAGAAAACTATAGGAGCAAAGGTTCTGAAATCTCTGTAATCCTTTATGTCATAAAGACATACCATAATTACAAAGAGTCCCACTGCCATAAACAAAAGAGAAAACTTTTCCGGGTTAAATTTAACTCTTACCTTTTCCTTTCCCTTCCTGCAAAAGAAAGAGCATTGAAAAAGTAAAAGCATTATAAATAAAAGAGCGTATCTTACAGCCGACTCAGGCACAGAATTTGAGTCAAAATAAAAGAATCTTGCTAAATTATCCTTTGTGTTGTATAAAATAACCTTTATCTTTTCATATAAGCCTGATGCCTTGGAAATTTTCGCAGTTACCCAGCCTGGATACCCTGCGCAGAATAAATTAAAGAATTTGTATAAAGCCACAAAGCCCACTACATAAATTCCCATATTTATTACTGTTTTTTTATTTATTTTATAGTCGGTTTTTGCCCATATTAAGGGGAAAAGCACTACTATATAGGTCATACGTGAAAAGGTAAGTAAAAGCCCTAATAAAAGTCCTAAATAAAACCACCTGTTTTCTTTTGCCTTAATATATTTTACAAAAAAACAAAAATAAACAAGCATCAGGGCATATAAAGGCACTTCCATCATGGAAGTATAAAGATACATATTTAACGGAGCATAGAGAAGTGATACTTCAACCGATAAAACCAGTGCATCCTCAGCAGGCCTTATAAGCCACACGAATATAAGCCACGCCAGACACAGTAAAAACAAATTAAACCAAAGAATCGTATGTGCATTAAAGGGAAGTATTAGGCTTATTAAGCCCCAGATAATTAAAGGTGAAAAGGAATGTGCTCCTAAGGGTCCGCAGGGTGCCTCATAGCCTGCAAAAAGGGAGCCTCCGAAAGAAAAGCCTGCACCTGAAAAGGAATACACTTCTCTGAAATAGTCAAGCTCGTCAGACCAGGTGGGGAGTGCCATAAAAAGGTTTTCACCCGCTATAAGGCTTTGTACAAATAAAGAAATAAGCGGAGAAAGTATCAATACCGCATACGCTAAATATATAAACTTTTCCCGCTTATTTTTAGTTTCCATATTATTTATCCTTTTTTTCGGATTTTTCTGACACATAGCCTTTTAATGTATCAAGAGAATCCTTAAATTTTTTAGAAGCCATTGTGGGGTTGCCTAAAATAGTGCCGCGCTTGTACATATCCTTAAAGGCTGTAAAGCCAAAGTGATTGGCACGGTGTTCTGTGAGACGTTCTCTGAATTGAGCAAATTCTTCTTTTGCAGTCTCAGCATATTCCATAGGAGCCGCTTCCATTCGCTTTTTGAGTTCATCAAGTTTTTCTTCAATATCACGGGCGATATCCTGAGCCTTTTCCTTGCGCTCCTCGTATTTTTCCTTACGTCCTTCAACAAAGGCTTCTGCGTCAGCATTTGCAACAGCAAGCACCACGTCCAGACGCTTCTGCATAAGACGCAATTCCTCCTTTGCCTTCTCCATCTTTATAATCATATCGCGTAAATCGAAGGCTGCCTTGAAGGAAAGAGTTAAGTCTACGATGAAATAAACTCCCACCGCCATGGTAATCAGATTAAGCTCTTTTAAGGTTAAATATTCGCTTAAGGCTTCTATTGGCTTATGTAAAAAATAGTCTTCCAAAAGAGCAAGTAACCCCCAGGCAAGGCTTGTGCCAAGACACACGTGGCCGTTTATATTAAGGGGTTTGTCTGAATAGTCCCAGTAACGCACCTTAAAAATCGCCTCCATTGCCATACCGGTAAAATATTCAAGCAAACTTGCAGCCAAAAGTCCTCCAAAGAAAACGGCTATAGGCCATTCAAGCAACGGTGTCCCCACAAGCAAAAGTGCCATTGCGCCAAAGCCGTAAATCGGAATGAAGGGACCGCGCATAAAGCCGCGGTTTACAAATTTTTTCTGATGCAGTGAAACCCAGGTGGTCTCAATACACCAGCCGATAAAGCAATACACAAAGAAAAAGAAAACTAACTGGGTATAAGAATAAGGTATCATATTTAATTCTCCTATTCGGTAAACCTTAAAATTTCCTTATAAAGTGCTGTAAATCCTAAAATGTCAAAACTTCCTGTTTGGGAGCCCTGCAGGGCTCTACCTTAACAGCCTTAAGCATAGGGCCTTCTCCCTGATAGCCTTCAAAATATTCTCTTCCTAGAGTCGCCGTAACCTTCACCCAGGAATGGTCCTTTACTTCGCCGTCGTATTTGCAGGCAAAGCCTAAAAACTGAATATCCTCGGCGCAGCAGGTCATAATGGCTCTGCCCGGCACAAAATATCCCTTTGCAAAATTTCCAGGTACAAGTGCTGAAGCCGTGAAAGAAATTGTCTTTCCCATATATCTTTCAAGATTGTCTAAAGCATCAAGATACCAGATGCCGTAAGTGTCATCCGTAAGTTCGATTAAATCCTTTGTGACATCATAGGGAAGCTCTTCATCCAGGGTGGTGTTTACTTCTCCGTCCTTATCTTCAAAGACAATTTCAGCCATCTGGTTCAGGGCCTTAACGTTTCTTTTGAAGGTAGGAAGCTTTTCCGTAATGTTATCACAGCGGTTAAAAATTATAAGCTCTGATTTTCTTAACATTTCGGATAAAAGAGATCTCATATTCTGATAGTAAAGCTCAAAGGTAGAGGCATCTATAAGTGAAATCTGCTGCTCAAGCTTCCAAAGAAAAGGAAGCCTAAAATTTTTAAAATTCCACATTCCGTTATATTCAAAGATGATTCTTGAGGGCTTATATTTTTTATCAAGCTCTATAAGCTTATCGGGAGTTATCTCCGATTCATCCTCTGCCACCACCATAAGGGTGTTGGTAGCTTTAAGTAACACCTCATCATATTCCTCTTCACCCTCCTCGCATACAATCAAAAGGGTTGTGCCCTTTGTGCGAAAATAAGGCTGAGCCAGAGTATAGCTTATAAATTGTGTTTTACCAGAATCCAAAAATCCGTTAATTACAAATACCGATTTCATTATTTTAATACCAATTCCTTAATTGCATCTTCCTTAAGTTCAGAACCGATTACACAAATCTTACCTGTATATTCCGGGCTTCCGCCACGTACATTGATTTCGCCGGGTGTGTAATCAAAATATACCCATTCAGAGCCTTCTGAAGGAAGCATACCCTTTGCTCTTAATACCAGACCGTATTTCTTATCATCCTCTAAAGCCTCTAAAATTGCCTTAACATCTGCTTTTGTATATTTAGAAGCCGTTTCAAAGCCAATGCTTGTAAATACTTCATCTGCATGATGGTGGTGGTGATGGTCATGGTCGTGACAGCCGCAGGTGCACTCTTCACCGTGCTCATGTTCATGCTCATGCTCATCTTCATCCTCGTCATGGTGGTGATGATGGCAGCATTCATGCTCATCTTCATCCTCATCATGGTGGTGATGATGGCAGCATTCGTCATCCTCGTCATCGTCGTGATGATGATGATGTTCCTGCTCATGCTTAAATTCTTCAAGTAATTCTTCTTCAAAAGAGGTAACTGCCTCGAAAGTATCCAAAATATAAGCGCCTGTAAGCTCATCCCATGGTGTTGTTACGATTTTGGCATCCTTATTGTGCTCTCTTATCATTTCAACAACCTTACTAAGCTTTGACTCGTCCATACCCTGTGTACGGCTTAAAATAATGGTGCCTGCATGCTCAATCTGGTCTATAAAGAATTCACCGAAATTCTTCATGTAAATCTTACATTTAGAAGCATCAACAACTGCTACTGAAGAACCGGGTTCAACTCCTGCAGCTTCTGAAGCCTTTAAAACCGCACGCTGTACGTCTGATAATTTACCAACGCCTGAGGGCTCAATAAGTACACGTTCCGGAGAGTATTTTTCAATAACCTCCTGTAAGGATGTGGTAAAGTCACCTACAAGTGAACAGCATATGCAGCCTGAGTTCATTTCTCTTATTTCGATGCCTGCGTCCTTTAAAAAGCCGCCGTCTACGCCGATTTCACCGAATTCATTTTCAATAAGCACTACCTTTGTGCCCTTTAAAGCTTCAGCTAAAAGCTTTTTAATTAATGTTGTTTTGCCGGCTCCAAGGAACCCTGATACGATATCAATTTTTGTCATTTTACTTTTAATTCCTCCATTTTCTCTATGTAGTCCTTAACAGGTATGCATACTACTTCACTGTTTTCAGAGCCTGCAGTCACAAGCCCTATCAAAACGCCTTCATCTGTGTAGCATCCGGCGCCGCTCATGCCCTCAAAGGCATCGCAATATAAATACAAAAGGTATTCGTCAAATTCCGGCACGTAATAGTCCTTCTGTTTAAATGTCCCTTTCATAACGTTTTCCGACACTCCCGTGGCAGAACCCACTAAGAATACAGTATCTGCGTCCTTTAACGCCTCATATTTATCCATATCGATTACTGCCGTCTTTATAAGCGCAATAAAGTCTTCCTCCAGGTTTTCTTTTGCCATGGACAAAAGCGCAATGTCACTTACATCGTCACAGTAAAATACATCCGCAAAGCCCACCTTGCCCTGATTAAAGGAAATAATTCCCTGGTCGTATCCGGACAGTAAATGTGCTACAGATGCAATGATTATATTTTCATCGGTTTCCTTAATTATAACACCGCTGGCTCTGTATTCCCCAACAGTAATCATGACCGTTTGGTCCAAAAGCGATAAAATTATTTCTTCTTCTGTTTTTTCTGTTGCCTTTGTGCAAGCCGTCATCAGCAAAAGAAAAACCATTCCCAAAACAAAAATTTTCTTTTTCATAAGTTTATTAAAGGTGAGCAGGACTATAAGCCGGGTTATGTCGAGGGTGATCATCTTTCTAGAGTTAATGTTACCACTAACTTCAAGCGACCTACCTGGAAACAGCTCGGGCAAAGCTATAGTTTCCGCGCTTTCGCGTCTTGGTCTTGCTTCGGATGGGGTTTACATGGCTACGTATGTTACCACACGCACGGTAGTCTCTTACACTGCCTTTCCACCCTTACCCCTGACGGGGCGGTTTATTTCTGTTGCACTGGCCTGGGAGTCACCTCCACCGGACGTTATCCGGCATCCTGCCCTATGAAGCCCGGACTTTCCTCACCTGCATTTCTGCAGCCGCGATCACCTGTCCTACTCACTATTAATCTTGAATTGTCAACATTTATAGGCAGCTAAAAGCTACCTATAATCAGCATTCTATACGTTGAAGTAGCTTCCTCCAATGAATTCCCTGCATATAGAATTATTAGGTACTACCTTTGGATCCAATGCCACGAAATATTCAAGGAATTTAAGTAATCTCTTGGCTTCGTCGTATTCCGGATCCTCCTTTGTAATTTCAAACAACAAAGGCTCTGCATAGGTTTTAAATGCTGCAAGCTCATATATTAAGATTGAGTTGAACATAACATCCGCGTATTCCTGGAAGGGGAAGATGTTTTCCTCCTCGCCGCGACGTACGCTTGGCCACATCTTAATGGTGTTTTTAGCGCTGGTGCCACGGGTGCGGGCATCTCTTACCATACGGCGGAAAAGTCTTCCGTCGGTAGTGGGGATGCGGTTATGCTCGTCAATATTAATGCTGGTTAAAGCTGAAATATAAATTTCAAATTTACTTTCATTGGGCAAAGAATAGCTCATCCTTGGATTAAGTCCGTGAATACCCTCGATTACAAGTATGTCATCCTTGCCAAGCTGTTTAAAGTTACCCTTATATTCACGCTTACCCGTCTTAAAATTAAAGGTGGGAAGCTCTACTCTCTCGCCTCTTAGTAAAGCGGTCATATCCTTGTTAAACTGTTCAACGTCAATTGCCTCAAGGCATTCGAAATTGTAGTCTCCGTTTGCATCCTTTGGAGTCTTTTCTCTGTCTACAAAATAATCGTCAACGCCTATAGGATGAGGCTTTAAGCCGTAGGTACGCAATTCTACGGAAAGTCTGTGTGAGAAGGTGGTCTTGCCTGATGATGAAGGGCCTGCAATCATAACGAATTTAACACCGCCACGCTTCACGATTTCCTCTGCAATAGCACCGATTTTGCGTTCCTGTAAGGCTTCCTGTACAAGTATTAAATCATTAATGTCGCCTCTGCAGATTGCATCATTTAACTGACCTACAGTACTTACCCCTAATTTTTCGTTCCACTCTGTAGACTCCTTTAAAGTATTGAATAAATGAGGTCTGTCATCAAAGGGTGCTAAAACCGTAGGTGTCTCCTGACGCGGAATCGTAAGCATGAAGCCCTCGTCGTAGGCAAACAAATCAAACCACTTTACTTTTCCGGTAGATGGAAGCATATAGCCATAAAAATAATCATAATAATCTTCAAGACAGTATACGTTTACCAAAGCGCTTCTTCTGTATTTAAACAAGCTCACCTTATCCTGAAGCTTCATATCGGTAAAGATTTTGACAGCCTCTTCCTTTGCCATACTCTGCTTAAAGAAGGGAAGGTCCTCTTTTACAAGGGCTTCCATTCTGTCTTTAATCCTTTTAACAAGGGCGTCGTCCACCTTAACCTCACCCTTAACCGATACATAATAGCCGTTACCGATGACAAATTCAACCTTTAATCGCTTATCTGGATTTTTGTCAGTAACGTCCCAGAAAGCCTTCATTAAAAGCATGATGGCACTTCTTGCATATGCCTTGTGGCCAATCGAATCTGAAAGCGTGATGAATTCAAGGTCCGCATCCTTATTCGAGGTCTTAAAAAGCTCTCTTATTTTTGAATTTTCTTTTACCAAAGCGATTGTATCGTTGTACTCACTCTGATAATCCATAGCCACCGTTTCAAAGGTAATACCGTCCGGATATTGCTTTGTAACACCATTAACCTTAAGTGTTGCCATTAATTACCCTCCTTAAGCCTTGCTTCTAAAAGCCCTAAGCTTCCATTAATGCAAGAGCTGATTTGATTAATTCTGTCTTATCCTGAAGCTCCTTCTGTCTGTCAGGCGCTATGCCTGCCATATACCCTGTATTGTTTTCTAACCCCTTTTGTAAATATTCCTTTAAAATTGCATTTTTTGTTTTGATTAGGTATTCAGAATAATTGTCATAGATTTTCTGAAGCCTTGGCTCATATTCCTTACTCTCCTTGTGCCTTGCGTCCATGATAAAATAGTATTTTCCCGCGTCCTTGACCATTTTTTCGCTGTCTATATTATAGCCGTTATTCCTTAACCATTTCCTTACAAGAAACAGCTCCGACTGAGGCTGTAATATTAACTGATCTGCAAAAGAAACTATTTCCTTGCCCTCTTCCAAAATCCTTGTCATCAGGGCTCCGCCCATACCCGCAATAATTATTGCGTTTACGTGATCACTTTCCTTAATTTTGTCTAAGCCGTCCGATAGCCTTGTTTCGATTACGTTTTCAAGATTATGAAGGGCTATGTTTTCTTTTGCAGCCTCAAGCGGACCGGTATTTACGTCACAGGCAATTATTCTTGATGCAATTTGTCTGTCGGCTAGGTCTATGGATACGTAACCGTGGTCGCAGCCTATGTCTGCTGCCGTATCACACTTTAAAACCGTATCCGAAACCGCCTTTAATCGAATGGATAAATTCATTAGTCCAAATAGTCCTTAAGCTTCTTTGAACGGCTGGGATGACGAAGCTTTCTTAAGGCCTTTGCTTCAATCTGACGGATACGTTCACGGGTAACGTTAAATTCCTTGCCAACCTCTTCAAGCGTGCGGGCTCTTCCGTCATCAAGACCAAATCTTAAGCGCAATACCTTCTGCTCTCTGTCTGTCAGGGTGCCTAACACCTCTACCAGCTGTTCCTTTAAAAGTGTGAAGGCTGCAGCGTCTGCCGGAACCGGCACCTGCTCGTCCTGAATAAAGTCTCCAAGGTGTGAATCCTCCTCTTCACCTATAGGTGTTTCAAGGGAAACAGGCTCCTGGGAAATCTTTAAGATTTCACGCACACGTTCAACAGGCATGTTCATTTCTGCAGCAATTTCTTCGGGGGTAGGCTCGCGGCCTAATTCCTGAAGTAACTGTCTTGACACTCTGATAAGTTTATTGATGGTTTCAACCATATGTACCGGAATTCTGATGGTACGTGCCTGATCCGCAATGGCTCTTGTAATAGCCTGACGAATCCACCAGGTAGCATAGGTTGAAAATTTGTATCCCTTCCGGTAATCGAATTTTTCAACCGCCTTAATTAAACCCAGATTGCCTTCCTGAATAAGGTCAAGGAAAAGCATTCCACGACCTACATATCTTTTTGCAATCGATACAACAAGACGTAAGTTAGCCTCTGCAAGACGCTTCTTTGCGTCCTCGTCGCCTTCCTCCATTCTCTTTGCAAGCTCTATTTCTTCGTCGGCACTTAAAAGCGGTACCTTACCGATTTCCTTTAAATACATTCTGACAGGGTCTTCAATGCTGACACCTTCCGGAACCGATAAATCGATGTTTTCAACATCCACCTCTTCAAAGCTGTCATCATCTGGTAAGAATTCGTCGTCTACCTCTTCCTCTTCCGGAAGCTGCATAATGTCGACGCCGGAGGTTTCCAAAACCTCCATAATCTTATCGTACTGTTCCTCTTCAAGATTTAAATCTCCAAAAAAATCAGTGATTTCATGATATTCAATTACGTTTTTTTTCTTTTTGCAATGTGCGAGAAATTCCTTTACTCTCTCCTCGTACTTTTCCTGTGTGTTCTCGTCCATTTTCGCTCCTCTTCTATTCATCCAGTCGGAATGTGATTTTTCTTAATTTTTCAAGTGCCTTGGCCCGTTCGATGTCCTGCATCATGTCTTCAAGGGTCTGGCTTTGTCTCTGGCTCATGACCTTGTTGCTGTGTTCCTTTATCGCCACAACATAGTCCTTTAAAGCAGTTTCTTTATCCTTCCTTTCAACTACCTCTTCAAGCTTTGTATTAAATATTTCCGCAACCAGTGCCTGGTCTTTTGGTTCTTCTGAAAACAGTGTCACGATTTTGGCCGGGTCTAGGGAGCCTTCCTCAAGGTCTTTAAAAAGTACTGTTGCTACTTTATTGTAAAGCTCATCTGTAAAGTCCGAAGGACTTATATACTCTTTTATTTTTTTGTAAATGCCCGGTTCTTCAGAAAGCAGTGTCAATAACAGTCTCTGAGTTTTCTTGATGCCTGCATCGACCTCTTTACGTGCGATTGTAGGCTTCGGTCTTTCAATCGGCTTAAATTCGCCACCGTTTCTTGCGGCATTTCCTGCCACCAGTTTTTTAAGTGCCTCTAAATTAATTAGATATTTTTCACAGATGGCGCTCATATAATTTTCACGCTCTATTTCATCTGGGAAATTCATAAGCCTGTTGCTTATTTCCTTTATGAATTTCGTGCGTTCGTCAGGGTCCTTTAGATTAAAGTCCTGCTCTAAAATTCTTATTTCGAAAAAGAAGCTGTTTTCGGCATTCTGAATACGTTCTTCAAAAGCCTTGGCTCCAAGGTTTTTAATGAATTCATCCGGATCCTTATAGGGCTTTAAATTTATTACCTTTCCCCTCATGCCTGCGTCTCTTAATATCCCGATTGCTCGCAGGGCAGCGCTTGTGCCTGCTCCGTCAGAGTCGTAGGCAAGATACACAGAATCCGTATACCTTCTTAAAATATTAGCCTGTCCTAAAGTAAAGGCCGTACCCAGGCTTGCCACCGCTTCCGTAAAGCCTGCCTGATGCATGGCAATAACGTCCATGTAGCCTTCGCACAGAATAAAATGATTTTTACGGGAGGTTCTTGCAAAATTTAATCCGTAAAGATTTCTGCTCTTATCAAAAATCGGAGTTTCTGGGGAGTTTAGGTATTTAGGCTTTGCATCACTCATAACTCGGCCGCCGAAGCCTATTACACGATGATTGACATCCTGGATTGGGTACATTACCCTGTTCCAGAATTTATCCTGCATTCCGTATTTTTCGTCAAAAGAAGCAAGTCCCGCTTCCTTTATGAGGTCATCTTTATACCCCTTTGACTCTAAATATTTAACTAAGTCATTGCTTGTCATACAGGAAAAGCCAAGACCAAATTTATTTATCGTCTCTTCACTTAAGCCTCTGCCTGTTAAATATTTATACCCTGCTTCTCCGTTTTTATGCCGTAGCTGATAATAAAAATAAGCCGCCGCTTCTCTGTTTGCTTCTAAAAGCCTGACTCTTTTAGCTTCCTTTTCCTTTGCCTCTTTAGAATATTCAATTTCCGGAAGCTTCACCCCTGCCCTGTCCGCAAGGAATTTAACTGCCTCCTGGAAGGTGAAATTTTCATAATTCATGACAAAGGAAATTACATTTCCACCTGCTCCGCAGCCAAAGCAGTAATACATCTGCTTCCCTTTAGACACGGAAAAGGAAGGGGATTTTTCAGAATGAAAAGGGCAAAGTCCGAAATAAGACGAGCCCTTACGCTGAAGCTTTACGTAGCTGCCCACAACGTCCACTATATCATTACGAAGTCTGACCTCTTCAACCAGTTCCTCCGGATACCTCATTGCCCCTCCAATTTTAATAATGCCAGCACTTAGGAATAAAGATTTCCTCGTAGGTGTTTATTGCATATCTGTCTGTCATGGCGCCTACATAATCACACACAATCTGTTCCTTTGTGTCGCCGTTTTCAAAAAGCTGTTTATATTCAGCCGGTAATAAATCAAAGTTAGTTAAATAATAGGTAAATAATGTTTCAATCAGGGCCTCCGCCTTACCCTCTTCTCCTTTAGCTCTTGGGTTCTGATAAACATTTTCAAACATGAAGCCTCTTAAATCCTTCATGGCCTTCGCCACTGCATCGCTCATACGTATATCGTCCGTATCAAGACTTGTCATTACTATATCGTGAATGAAGGTGTCTAAACGCTCGCCGGTAGTTGAGCCTATCGTCTCCTGAATGTCTTTTGGAACATCGCTTTCCTTTAAAATGCCTGCTCTTATGGCATCATCCATGTCGTGGTGTATGTAGGCAATTTTATCGGAATATCTTACAACCTTTCCTTCTAAGGTTTCAGGCATTCCCTTTGTCTGATGATTTAAAATTCCATCCCTTACTTCATGAGTGAGGTTTAATCCCTGTCCGTCCTTTTCCAGCACGTCAACGGTTCTGACTGACTGAACCGCATGCTCAAAGCCCACCGGGCACACACGGTCAAGTGCTCTCTCCCCTGCGTGTCCAAAAGGGGTGTGCCCTAAATCATGTCCTAACGCAATTGCCTCAACCAGGTCTTCGTTTAGTCTTAAAGCCTTTGCAATGGTGCGGGCATTCTGGGATACTTCAAGAGTGTGTGTAAGTCTTGTCCTGTAATGGTCGCCGTCAGGTGTCAAAAAAACCTGTGTCTTATCCTTTAAGCGTCTGAAGGATTTACTGTGTATGATTCTGTCTCTGTCTCTTTGAAAGCAGGGACGTATATCACAGGGTGCCTCGTCTCTTAATCTCCCCTTTGAATCTGCACTTCTCATGGCATAGGGGCTAAGGTAGGTTTCTTCCCATTTTTCAAGACTTTCTCTTATTAGCATTTTTCCCTCCGGATTTTTGTGCCAAAAAATTACCTCTAGAGTTAATATTCCAGAGGTAATAAAGAATTCCTTTTTCTTTTTTTAAAAAAAAGCAATTTCATGTCAGATATTGTGTCACAAATCGAAGCTTCATATCTTATATCAGGTTCAATTTTTATAGTAAAGGGCTGAAAAAACGGCTCCGTTATTTAAATAAACCGGCATAAAATAGTCGTAGCCATCTGTAACGCTTTGAAGTATTGCCACCAAAGAAGTACCTTCTTTGGTTGGTGATAAAATGCCGTAGTCCTCGGGGGAGCCTTCAAGGGCTTTAACAGCTCCCATGTCGGCAGTGTAGGTGCCGGTAAAATAGGTATCCGGATGCTCGTTTAAAATCGCCATGGACACCATTTCACCGTCTTCATAGCCGTCTGAAAAATTTCCAAAAGTGATCTGTCTGTATTCAGCCAGGGATGTATGGGCATAATTGTTGCTTTGATAGCTTACGCCAAAGCCCTTAGGACTATCGTTTATCCAGGTGCCTTCAAAGGCCGTATAGGAAGAAGTATCGGTACGGGCAAAGGTGATGCCGTATCCTGAACGCTTCTCCTCCTTCATTTCACCGTAATAAAAATAATAGGAGACAGAAGCATTTTCCCATTCATCCTTCACAACCTCGCCGTAAGGGTAAAGTGCCGAAAAGAAGCCTTCGTTTTCTTTATCCTCGTAAGAATAAAAGCCGGAAGTCAAGGAATGCGCCAGCATGTCTGAGCGTTCGCTTCCATCAAGCATCAGCATTGCCGATAAATCAAATGTTAAAAGCCCTGCAACCGGAGTCGTAAGAGCGTTAAAATATTCTTCCGTTAAATTTTCTTTATTTTCCAAAACGTAGGGTCTTAAAATATCGCATACAGCAGAGAGTACTTCTGTTTTAGTATCGTACAAGGCCTTGGCGGCAGTGATTTTTTCAGTAATACTTTCATATTCAAAGCCGGATAATTCCTTGTATTTTTCTGCAAAAGAAAAGGCAGATTCAAAATCCTCTTTTGTTATTAATAAATCAATATATTCCGTTGCCGTTTCACTTATGTGCTGTGAATATTCCGTTGCGTTATTGCTGAATTCAAGACATTTATCAAAAAGCTTCAAAGCCTTATCAAAAGCCTTATCTTCTGAATTTAAGCCGGCACCAAAATATGCATCGGCAAGTGCGGCATTTAAGGAATTAGTATTATCAAGCCGCTCATAGGCTTTTTCCAGAATGTTTAATAAAGCTTCCTTATCCTTTACAACCGTTTCCGGTGCAAGCAGATAAAAATCTATGTAGCTTTGTTTATTTTCTAAATCAAATTCATATTCAAAGCTCTTTAAAAATATATTTATGTAAACTTCTTCATCCTTTTCAAAGTTCATTAGCGAAAGGATTTCGCCAATATATGCATCAATAGAATCTGGCATTATGTCAACTGCCTTGGCGTATTTTGCCGCAGCTCTTTCGTACTTTTCGTTTACATAATATTTTTCTGCTCTATTAAAATTCAACCTGTAGCGGTTTGATGGAATTATTAAAATCACAGAAAGAACGATTAACGCAATAACAATTGCAAATAACAAATCAAACCACCATACCTTTAGGAGGTTAACATAATTCTTCTTGATTACAGGTTTTTCTTTTGCCTCAATATCCATTTCCGAAATTTCAGGTTTTAAACCTTCAGTTTCCAGATTTTCAGATTCTAAACCTTCAGTTTCCAAATTTCCTACTGTCTTTTCTTCTTCCATTATCCCAGTACTCCCACTACAATAGGTACAATGATAACTGTCAAAATGCCCGTTACAACTATGGCAAGAGAGCTCATGGCTCCCTGGATTTCTCCAAGCTCCACAGCCTTTGAAGTGCCTGCCGCATGGGAAGCGCAGCCAATTGCAAGTCCCATAGCTACCGGTTCCTTTACACGCACAAGTTTAAGAATTAAAGGGCCCAGAACAGCTCCCGTAAGGCCTGAAATCGTAACTCCCACTACCGTTACCGACTGTAGGCCGCCAAGCTTTTCACAAAGCGCCAAAGCAATTGCCGTCGTAACCGACTTTGCCGTTATTGAATACATTAAACTTTCATTTAATTTTACAGCCAAAGAAAGTACCACCACAATCAGCACATGACCTACACAGCCTGCGGTTATAGAAATTAAAATTGCCGTAAGGTTTTCCTTTAATTCCTTTACTCTTCTATACAAAGGAATTGCAAGGCATATGGTCATGGGGGTCAAAAAATAAGTTGCAACAGATGCACTTTCGTTATAAACCTCAAAATCAATCTTTGTTAAAAGTAAAAATATAATTATAAATAATGAAGACAACAAAAGCGGATTAAAAAATGGATTTTTAATCTTAAAATGGGTGCGTGTCAGCTCAAAGGCCATAAACACAATTAAGGAAAGGCCTAAACCAAAGAAGGAGGAAGAAGTTAAAAAATCAGTCATTTTTCTTTGCCCCCTTTATACGTATCACAAGCTGCGCCACAAGACCGGTTATTGCAATAGTGCACACTGCCGATACAAAGCAGATAATTAAAAGCCACAAAACAGAGCCTTTAATTGCATCAAAGCTTGTAATCAGGCTGACGGTAGGCGCCACAAACATAAAGGGCATTATCTGCAAAAAGAAATCTGCCACGTTTTCAACATCTGAAAGCTTAATGATTTTAGTGCACAGCAAAATAAACATTAGCACAAGCCCGTACACGCTTGCAGGCACAGGCAGTGGAATGTAATAGCCCATTATTTCTGAAATAAAACTTATTAAAATGATAATTGTCAGTTGCTTTAAATATTTCATTTTAAACTCCGGGTAAAGGCAAAAGGTGAAAAAGGTAAAAAATAGTTTCGCTTGCGAAACTATAGCGCCTGGCGCGGTCGCTTTAGCGACTTATTCCTTTCGCGCGAGTGCGCATCCTTGGCACGTAGTGCCCTTTTTACAATATAGGAAAGTTTCCTATATTGTAAAAAGCGGCTTTTAATTCTAATTAAAAAGCCGCCTCAAAGTACAGTGCAGGAAATGGGACTTGAACCCACACGATATTGCTACCACTGGCACCTGAAGCCAGCGCGTCTGCCATTCCGCCATTCCTGCATGCATTTGTTATTTTACTTTTAAGATTAAGTGTTGTCAATGGGAAACGCACGCATAAATTAGCAAAATTATTTCATCATTATCTATGGCACAAGGTCTGTGAAGTAATATTTATAAAAGCTAAGGAACGCGCCGTGCCACTTTTATATTCCTTTATATAGGAAAAAGAGAGATTGCTTACAACAATCTTAAGTGATAATATGTAGTTAGTCAAAACTAACTACATTAATTATCTAAGGAGGTTTATCTTGATATATATAGTAATTCGTGGACTTTTTATACCATTTCTTGGAACAACGCTCGGCGCTGCCTGCGTATTTTTGATGAAAGAACAATTACATCACGGACTGCAGAAAACACTAACCGGCTTTGCAGCCGGAGTAATGGTGGCAGCATCTGTGTGGAGTCTTTTGATTCCGTCTATTAACCTTAGCACAGTTGATGGACATACCTCCTGCTTTCCGGCAGCTATAGGTTTCTGTATCGGCATGCTGTTTTTGCTTGTCTTGGATTCTGTAATTCCTCACATGCATATAGATCAAAGTGTTGAAGGCCACAAAAGCAGTTTGAAAAAAACTACAATGATGGTTTTTGCTGTCATTCTTCACAACATACCGGAAGGCATGGCTGTAGGCATCGTCTATGCCGGCTGGCTTTCTTGCGACAATGGCATCACAAACACGGCTGCTCTTGCCCTTGCAATCGGTATCGCAATACAAAACTTCCCTGAGGGCGCTATTATTTCCATGCCGCTTAAGGCTAACGGAATAAGTAAGCCAAGAGCCTTTCTCTATGGACTTTTATCAGGAGCCGTAGAACCTGCAGCAGGTCTTATAACGGTATTTTTATCCGCCTATATAATTTCCTCTCTTCCATATCTTTTAAGCTTTGCAGCAGGCGCCATGCTCTATGTAGTTGTTGAAGAGCTCATTCCAGAGATGGCTAAGGGAAAGCATTCCAACATAGGAACCATCTCCTTTATGACAGGCTTTGTACTTATGATGATATTGGATATAAAGTTAGGATGATTATGCTCTGTAAAGTATGACCACAAAAATGACAGAAAGCTCAGTCAGCACCCTCTATCGCACCAGGCTTCTAGAGTATTCACGCCTTAATTGCTGCTTTTGCATATTCTCTATCCTCTATAGCCGCATGTATAGAGAGGCTTGTGTGAGTATGCAGGTTTGTTTTTAACGGAAATTAAAAATGTATGAAGTATCAGCATTTAGGAATTTATAAAAGCTAAAGAAAACCCACTGCCTTTAGGCAGTGGGTGCTCCCCGCAAGGTGTTTTGTTACAAGCCCAGTACCTAGTAAGGCACGTAGTGCCGCTTTTAGTAGAGCCGCAGCGAAGCGAATTGCGAATATCATTGACTTGACCTCCTGCTCGCTTATGGGTGTTCACGGATTTGAACGACGACCCATTCTCCGCTGTCATTTTTTTCTACTTTCCAGAGAGAGGGAATGTTCCGACTTCCGTGAGCGATACTTCCGTCGTGATTGAATGTTTCGGATGAGTAATAGACCCAGATATAGCCCTCGTCTTTCCCAAGATGAGCAGACCACAACTCTAACGAATGTTCATTGAACGCCGTGTCACCATAGCTATCCGTATCGGTTGCATACCGAGCGAGCAGGCCGTATTTTTCTTCGTTTTCAACGCTTGTATGCTGCACATCATTGAACGCCTGATCCGCCAGACGCAAAACCGCTTGCGCTTCTCTGCGGTCAGATGCAGAGCCGATGGAGAGTGCTTTGGCAATCTGTTCACCGCTATAATAGCTGCCGGTCGTCATAGACCCAATATCCACAATGCGATAAACGGGGAAAAAGTGAAGCAGTACGCATACGATGATAAAGATGCCAGCAATAATAGCCGCAACACGGTATGCTTTTTTGCGGAATTTCTTATGGGTAGCTTTCATGGACTTCATCACTTCCGCCTCTAAGCTGTCCCGCATTTCACTACCGACTTTTTCAACCTTTGTCAAAGCTTTCAATGCTTCAAGCTCCGCAGTACATTCCGGGCAGCCTTTGAGGTGTTCTTTGACAAATGCCACCGTCTCATCGCTGACCATGTTTTCAAGGTACAGAGGCAGAATATCCCGCACGATACTGCACTCATTTTTCATGTTCATTTTCCTCCAATCTGCGTTGTATCATTTTTCTGGCTCGGTGGTAGGTAACGCAAGCCCAATTATCGCTTTTCCCGTAGAGATCGCCTATTTCTTTGAATGACAGTTCACCGAATACACGCCACATAAAAACTTCCTTATATGGCTCGGATATATCATGCAGGATTTTTCGTATTTGGCGGGCTTCCTCTTGCTCACCAATTTGTGTATCAATAAGCTCGTCCGCAGCGGCAATACTCTGTAAATCCGGTTCGTCAATACTTGATACTCTTTTGTCCTTTTTCAAGTATGAGTAATAGGTGTTTTTTGCAATCTGACAAAGCCAGACACGCATATCACAGTCACCACGAAAACTTTCTATGGAATTGATGGCTTTGAAAAAGGTTTCGCTTGTGATCTCCTCTGCAATATGCTCGTTGCCCGAAAGCTGCCATACATAGTGATATATTAGCTTGAAATAGGTACGGTATATCTGTTCAAACTCCACTACGCTACCACCTCCTTTTGTAATTAAGACTCCGCAGGCGAAGAAATCTTACAAAGAAATCTAAAAATTCTCAGGCAAAGCAGCGCGATTAGCTTCCGCCAGACCACCTCTGTTAGAAAATTATTTGTTCATAGGAAATCATCAGACATTTACTCACTTTTTGATATGAGTTCGTCTTTGTTTGTTACGATTCTCAATATCTCGCCCAGTCCAATAGTGCTTACGAGATGTTCAGTAGACCCCGCCAGAGCGTCAGCTCTTGCTTTTCGCATAACTCCACATACTTTTTGACCTGATCTGATATATATCTTTTTGATCCACTTACAACAATATCACTTAAAACAACCTTGATTTTCCCACTTTTAACATAGTTTTCGTACGTTTGGAGAGTACCGGTATCGCACAAGTCAAATTTTGCTGCGTCAAATATGTTTGTATCAATCGTTACTGCCAACCAATAAAGAAGCCGCCTTTCGTTTACACCATGATTGCGTCCATAATTGTCTGAATGGTATTACAGGTAT